>JBFWOZ010000001.1:0-142210 GCA_050250255.1 Bdellovibrionales bacterium
GGTTGCCACAACCCGATTTGAGAATTACAGCTATATCAGCTCCAGAATCCTGGCGCATCTACTTACAGTTCGAAGCGGGCTAACGTGAACCCAACAGCTAATCGGATCTTGCCAATTTATGAGTTGGGTTCTAGGATTTTGCTATGTTTGTAAAAGTCGCACACAAATCAGAAGCAGATTCTCTCTATCAAGCGGTGATTGATCAGAAGCGTCCTTTACAAATTCAATTATCTAATAAAAAAATTGTAACGGCTAAAGCCATTGAGAGACTGGGACAAGATCTTAAGCTCAACATCGCCTATATCGAACAGTTTCGTGGAGACCAAGATGTGACGGTGTCTTTTTCTGTCGGAGAAGACATTTTATTTTTAAAGAGTCATATCGTGGATAAAGGAAATCATTATCTACTCAACATTGCTTCGGGACTTCATAAGCTACAGAGACGCGGAAGTTTTCGTCTGACGGTTCCTGAAAACATGGATGCCAAAATCAAATTTGATCCCATAAAAGGAACAGAATTCAAAAAGCCTTTTCACCTTTCCAATATTAGTGGGGGCGGCTTGGGAGTAGAGTTACCGCTGGCTCATCGAGATCTTTTTAAGAAAGAAGATCTTGTGGAATTCCAGTTGGAATTGACAGGTGAGTTTAATAAAAAAGTCTCAGGCCGAATCAGACTCGTAGCTGACTCGAAAGAAGATCCCACAAAAAAGTTTCGTTTAGGAATCCAATTCGAAGGACTCAAGAAGAACGACGAAGAAAAGCTCACGCAACTAATCACCAATCTTTATCGTCGTTTCTTTCTTGCTTCGAGATTTTCTTAATTTACCCGTTTGGGGTTGGAGGTTTGAGGTTTATCGTTTGAGGTTCGAGGTCTAGGTTTGAGGTTTGAAAACCTTAAACGGTACCCCAAACCTCAAACGATAAACCTCAAACCTCCAACCGAAACCGTCTCATAACAAGAAACTCTCGAAGCCCTCCTAAAACCAAAATTAAAAAATTAACAATTAATTTCAAATACTTAACGCTTTGTGCTAAAGTTATTGCGCTATGCGCCGAAGAGTTCCATGACGGCTGATATGTTTTGAAAATTTAATTGTGGGCGACGACTGAATCACAGTCTCTTGATGAGACTTGAGGAGGTGTCCAATGCCTTTACGTATTTCAACCAACCTGTCGAGCATTTCTGCTCAACGGCACTTATCCAAATCCCAGGAGAGAGCGGAGCATTCCCTCAAAGCACTCGCTTCGGGTTCACGTATTGTGAGCGCGGGCGACGATGCGGCTGGGTTAGCAATCAGTGAGACGCTTCGTGGGCAACTCTCTGGTTTGCGCCAATCACGCATAAATGCTGAAAACGAAGTTTCTTTGATTCAGGTCGCTGAGGGTGGGCTTAACGAACAAAACAATATCCTTATTCGTTTACTCGAATTGGGAATTCAAGCGGCGAGCGATACTGTTTCAGACCGAGAAAGAGAATATTTAGATAAAGAATTCTCAAGCTTGGTGGAAGAATTAGATCGTATTGCGCTGACAACAACCTTCGGGAACAAAGCCCTTCTTCAAGGGACAGGGGAACAATTTGAATTCCAGATTGGACCTGATAGTGGACCCGAGAGTGTTGTGAGTTATGTGCTTGATTCTGATTCGCGTGCTGACACTTTAGGTGTTGCGGGTCTTACGGTTGTGGATCAAAGTGATGCACGTTCGAGTCTTTCGAGTATTGATGATGCGATCGATAGAATCTCAGAAATTCGTGCGGACTTTGGTGCTTTCCAAAGCCGCTTTCATGCAGCAGCTAGTAACTTGGATATTCAATATGAGAATATCGCTGCGGCTCGTGCTCGCATCTATGATGTGGACGTAGCCCATGAAACTTCGGAGTTATCTGCTGCGCAGATCACTCAAGAGGCAGGCATCGCGGTTCTTGCTCAAGCGAACCAAATGCCGATGAGAGCCAGTCGTCTCATTAATCTGGTATAAGAAACCCATCAAGAGGCCCCCCAAAAGGGGCCTTTTTCGTGAGCTCCGTCCCCAAAACCTAGACTTTCATCTAAATATTTTTTATTTGGCGTTTTTGAATAAAAACAAGCACAAGACGCATCGCGCCCTAACTCCAACTAGACCTTTGGCTAAAGTTTCCTAGACCAAGGCCGAGAAGTTTCATGAACACGTTGGAGCATCGGGAAGTAGAAACATATCAGCCGTCACTGAAATGTTTTTTGCTGACTGATCATTAAGTCAAAAAAAGCAATTTCGCTTTTCTCTTAATCTTCCAACAGACATTTTTAACGAGCTATGAAGGCACTCGCTGTAGGGCGCGGGTTTATGACACCAAGGATTTGGAACGTCAGTTGGAGGCTACTATGGGCTTAAGAATTAATACGAATATCTCTTCGATCAATGCGCAGAGACAGTTAGGAAAGCAACAGGCAAGAGCAGAGCATGCTTTGCAAGCGTTGTCTTCAGGAAGTCGAATCGTACAAGCAGCAGATGATGCCGCTGGTCTCTCGATTTCAGAAAACATCAAAGGACAAACTCGAGGTTTAAAGGCCGCACGCGGTAACGCCTACAACGCGGTTTCTCTCGTACAAGTTTCTGAGGGTGGTTTGTCAGAAATCAATAACATCTTAATTCGTTTACGTGAATTGGGTGTACAAGCAGCCAGCGATAACATTGGTGAAGTGGAACGCGGATTCCTCAATCAAGAAGCGGTGCAGTTAGTACAAGAAGCGGATCGTATTGCGAAAACAACTCGATTCGGTAACAGAACACTTCTTGATGGTTCTGGAGAGCAATTAGAGTTCCACGTTGGACCATACGCCGGTGACGAAAACGTGATCAGATATCAAATCACAGCCGATGCAACAGGTGAAAAACTTGGTTACAATGGCATCACTGTTGATACAAAAGACTCAGCAAGACAGACGCTTGAAGCAGTGGACGAAGCATTAACTCAATTGGGTTCTATGCGCGCTGACTTCGGTGCCGTGCAAAGTCGATTGAATACTACAGTGTCGAACTTAGACATTCAGTACGAAAACTTAAGTGCTGCGAACTCTCGTATCCGAGATGCTGATATCGCCTTCGAATCTTCAGAGGCCGCAGCAGCGACAGTACTACAAAACGCTTCGATCGGAGTTTTGGCTCAAGCGAACTCGATCCCATCGCAAGCTTTAAAATTATTGTAATAAAAGAGGCTCCTGCATCAGTGCGGGAGTTTTCAAAAGTTAGATATGAACAAGTTATAAGATAAGGTAGCGCAAGAGTGAGCAACTAGGAAACGTCGTCGCCCACAAACCGATGCAACTTAGTCACTCGAATGTTACTCTTAAGCCCACCCCGGCAGTGTCAAAGCTCCGGGGTTTTTTATTTTATGGAGTCGCGGTCGCGGCTTTTACTGCAGCACCCGTATTTAAATAACCACCCGTTAAAACTTTTCCTTCGAGTTTCGGTGCTTTGATAGCAGTTGCTAAAATAATATCTTTTACTTGTTTCCAATTGAGCTGCGGATTGGCGCTGTACATGAGTGCAATTGTGCCAGTGACGTGAGGCGCAGCCATAGAAGTTCCTGCAAGATGCTCGTAATAGTATCTGCGTAATTGGGAGTGTGTCGGATTATAGGTGCTGTAAATGTGAATTCCTGGTGCAGCGATATCTACAGTTGTGGCGCCTTTGCTGGAAAACCACGTGAGATTTTGTTTGTTGGAATCAAGAGCGGCGACGCTGATGATGTTTTCGTTGTTATAAGATGCGGGATAAGACGGTGTTTTATCATTATCGCTGCTACTGTTTCCAGCAGCGGTGACAACAATTGTACCCTTATTTTTTGCATATTCGATGGCATCATAAAAAGTTTGGCTGTATCCATCGCCACCCCAACTACAATTCACCGCTTTCGCACCCATTCTTGCTGCATAGAGAACGGTTTTGATTCCATTGTCGATGGTCCCAGATCCGTCTCTATCAAGAAACTTTGTATCTATCAGTGAAACAAGGCCGCTGACTCCAGAGATTCCTGAATTGTTATCATCACCCACGGCCCCTACGGTTCCACCTACGTGTGTTCCATGGTAATGAGTATCGATTGGGTTATTGATATTTCCTTCGAAGTTCCATCCGCGAACGTCATCAATAAAACCATTTTGGTCATCATCAATTTTATTAATCGCTTTATTGTTTCCGTTAGTATCTAAACCCATTTCACCAGGATTTTTCCAAAAGTTTTTCATGAGATCGCCATGGGTCCACATGCCAGTGTCAGAAATCGCAACGGTAATGTCGCGGCTTCCTCTTGTGATTTCCCAAGCTTCTTGAACTTTGATGGCATCTAATCCCCACATTCCCGTTGATGGGTAGGGGGGAGGAAGAAATGTAGGATCAAATTCTAACTCACCCGCTCGCACAACGTAGTTGGGTTCTACGTATTCAATGAGTTGAGATAACTCTGAAGCAAGTGGAGAATTTTTTGTCACCACAAGCGGATTTTTATTGGATACCAACACTTGCAACTCTGGAATTTCGGATTCTACCTCTACCCCTAAGCTATTGATAAAGCTTTTAGTACTCATTGCGGACACAGTATTTTTCAGTTTGATGAGATATCCACGATGCTCGAGAGAAGTTGCGTGAGTATTTATTGTGAAAGTGAGAAAAAGAAAAGAAGCGGCAAGCATTCCTAATCGGTTCATGAACCCTCCGTGGCTCTTGATTTCTTTTAAGTTTATCATTTTCAAGAGTGAGGGTTTGTAATGTTTAAAAAGTGAGCACAAGAATCAGTCTAAGGACTTGGGGTCAGTTTGATGCTGAGATGATCGTCTAGTTTAAGCACGACGTACATCGTAAGTTTATAGGTAAATTTTAAGTTATCTCTTTTTGAGTCGATAAGACTTTATGCAAACCCTCTCATGCGGAGAGCGTTTTAAAGCCAAGGAGCGGCTTATTATGAGTTTCAGTTGGAAGAAATTATTATCCAGCATAATTGCATTGCTGTTATGTGCTTGTGGTGGGACTCCGTCCGGAGCTCTTTATTATGGAGCGCTTGGTTTTGGTAAACCCAAAATTATTATTTCCAATGCTGACGCCACAGCTCCGGTTCAACACACAATCACAATGTATGATGAAAACGGGACTCTTCTTAAGGTGCTTGCGGACTACACAGATCTAGCAGATCGGCCCCGTGGTTTAACCCTGTGGGGTTCCTTTAGTTTTCTCGTTCCTATCGAGGGAACAGACCGCATTGATATTGTCGATATTTTTGGGGTGAGAAACACTTGGGCTACGAATGCGCAGTTTACGGGTAATATTTTTAAGTCCGTGAATGACTCTAGTGGTAATGTGTATGTTATTGAGACTAATACAATTGAAAGATTTCTGGCGAGTGGAGAAAGAGCTCAGCAGTCGAGTGCGACTCCTTATATCGCAGCCACACTTGGTACCTGTGTTTTGAGCACACCACGTGGTATGGCGATTGCTCCAACGACCGGTTATTTGGTCGTTTCAAATACTGGTAATGATCGAGTGAATATTTATAATGTGAATGCAACTCCCGCAACTTGCGTGAGTTTTAACTCGGCCTCGTACACAACTGCAGATCCATTGCCAATTCTCACGCATACGAATGGTTCTATGTACATAGGAACTCAAACCGCTGACCTAATTCGAAAAGTCAGTGCAGATGGTGTAACCGTCTCGACGGCTTGGAGTACAAGTTTGACGGTTATGGGTGATCCCACAGCGATTGCAGAGCTTCCCGATACAAATATTCTTGTAGCTTCAGATCTCACGGATTCAGTAGAAAGATTTAGCCTTGATTCGACAGGAAACACTCTTACTCGCGTAGGTAGTGGACCTTTTATTAAGAATGCTTTCACAACTGCAGTTACTGAAATTTTGGTAATACCAGGAAAATAAATGAAGATTTCTTTTGGGCTTTTAACATTCGTAATTATCTTTGGACTTTTCAGTTCACAGATAGCTTTGGCTCAAAAATCGTCAAAAAAAGGCAATCGAGATGATCGTGGTTTATCAGCACAAGTAGATTTGGGTTTACCAACGGTGACGATTGAAAATCCAGATTCTTCAATTGCGTACTATACGGGTATTGGTGTCACTGGAAGAGGTATTTTACCGTTATTGGATACTAGGTACTTCTCATTCAATCTTGTAGGTAATGCAAAATACTTAGATCTTAAGAACACAGCGAGTACGGCTTCGCAAAAAGAGATCGCTAACCACATTGGTGCTGGCGGCGGTGTGAGTGTCATGCTCTGGATTTTCTTTTACGGTATCGATTACAACTATATGTTAGCAAGACATTACACGGTAGGTACCTTTTCTCAGGAACTTAATTACAATTATACCTCAGCAGTTACTTATTACGGAGCACAAATAGAATTTGGTCAGCTTTCACTGGGAGGTGGCGTGAGTATGAACACAGCCACAATTTCGAATGGGGCCACGGACCTCAATATGGACTCACCTTATTCAGAAAAAACGTATTTCGTTTTTGCTCGCTATTCAACGGGACTGACAGTTCCCCGAATGTTCAAAGCCCTCTTCTCAGACGGCAAAAAATAATTACCACAACAAAGCTTCTGCGTTCTCGACTCGACTTTGAGTTGTGCAGACCAAGCGCCACCTCGACATTCATCTCATCAAATTCAACGATCTAAGTCTGGTTTTCCCAAACCTACGTCTAGCTTTTCCTCTGCTAAAGTCTAGTTTCCCCTCAACAAAAGTCCAGATTCACTGGATCAGACTTTAGTCACTCTCGACCTCGCCGAAAGGTTTGGTGTGAGTGCTGAGAAAACAGCAGCTGAGTGAGAGACGATCTTGACGGAGAAGCTCTCAACAAAAACTCAAATGCTGATTCAAAGTCTCCAACGTGTTTAACAAAAACTTAGCGCAGGATGCGTAGTCAAATTCGTTCTCGGAGGGGTCTGAGAGCAATGACGGAGAAAGTATTCTCTCAAATGAGGAGGATAAAATGGGTTTCAGAATTACGACGAATGTATCGTCAATCAATGCGCAGAGACACTTCGGCGCGAGTCAGAGAGAGATCACAAAAAACTTCGCACAGTTATCATCTGGTAGCCGTATTACAAAGGCGGCAGACGATGCAGCAGGATTAGGGATTAGCGAAGGATTACGAGCTCAAATTCGTGGATACGGTCAAGCAAAGCGAAATGCTGCAGATGCCGTTTCCTTACTTCAAGTTTCTGAAGGCGGTATGGGCGAAGTGAGCAATATCCTCACTCGATTGCGTGAACTCGGTGTTCAAGCCGCTTCTGATACAGTGGGTGATCGTGAAAGAAATTTCATTGATAAAGAAGTACAGCAACTCAAAGCAGAATTACAACGTATTGCGGAATCGACCCGTTTCGGATCAACAAAACTTCTTGATGGATCTGGTGGAGTTTTCGATTTCCAAGTGGATATTAACAATAACGAATTTCAAGATAGAATTTCTTTTAATGCCGGCGCACAAAATGTGACTACGAGCCAGTTGGGCATTGAAGGCTTAGACTATAATTCCAAAGAGGGCGCTCAAACAGCTCTTGAGACAATCGATGCGGCTCAAGTTCAAGTGAACTCGTACAGAGCAAACCTTGGTGCGATTCAAAATCGATTGTTCTCCACGCAAGAATATTTGGGAATTGCAGAAGAGAATTTGTCAGCTGCAAACTCTCGAATTCGAGATACTGATATCGCTCAGTCAACGGCCGAGCTCACTCGCAATAACATTCTCATGCAAGCAACAACAGGTGTGTTGTCTCAAGCGAATGCGATGCCGAGCATGGCGCTTAAGTTGATTGGTTAATTTAAAAATAAGTCAAAAAAGCGTTTATATAGACCAGGTACTTATCCTCCCTGGTCTAACCCAGCCCGGAGACATTGTTTCCGGGATTTTATAGGGTTCGACTTTGGTAGAGGTTTTGCTCAAAGTATTCAGGATTTAGAGTGTTTGGCCGAAGAGATAAGCGAGTATGAATATCAAATCGGTGGCTCACAACATTCTACCGCTCGAGATTACAAAGATTCGACGGAGTCAGAGCGAAAAGGCTGGGGATAGAGACCCAAACGCTCAGTCTGACGGCGGTGGCGGAGACGCAACTAAACGTCATTTATCCGAGGAAGAGATTCAAAAAGCCATTGCTCATCTCAAAGAGCTTAAGGGCGTTAAAGATAATAATTTACAAATTCGACTCCACAAAAAAGACGGCATCACGATCGTGTTTGTTGAAGATCATTTGGGAAAAGTGATTCGACGGATTCCCGAAGCCGAGCTCTATCATCTGACCACTCAGGATAAGAATACTGAGAAGGGTCATTTACTCAACAAAAGTTTGTAATCAAAACAATACCTACAGGTTTCTAGGATGCGGGAATCCAGGAATACGGTATTCTGGAATAACTACTGAATCCCTGTGTTCCGATATCCAGAAAACCTGTATTCATATAAGACATTCCTTTTCGTTTTTCTCGAAAATAAAGTTACTTTGAGTCAAACATCCATGCCTGTGACTTTTCAAAATTGGCGCATGCTGCCGTATCCCCTACGTTGGGGGACCCTCGGCAGTGCCAACCCCTTCGGGGCGAGTTTTGAAAAGTTCTAATGACTATGCGTTAATCGGTGATGGCCCGCACAAAGGGTGGCAAGATTCTCAAAAGTGTCTTGCCCTCCCTTGCTTTTCGGGATCACGTGATGGGTGTGTAGCCATTTTCTTTCTGTGCAACGTACACCTTGTGGATTTTTATATGTGCACTGACCCTGATCACGCCGTTGAACCTGTCTTAAGACAGGTTGGTGGGCTCTATGCATCAATTTTACAGCTTTCTGTACAGGATCTTTCTTCTCTAAATAGACATCCAGCAAGGCCTCAAAAGTTTCCTCAAAGTTTACATTTTTTTGTTGGCGCTGGGATTCTAGTTCTTGAGCACGTTTGAGTTTTAGGCTCACGACTTCAGAAAATCTAAAATTTCTTTTACATCGAAGATGTAAGTACACGCGATGCTCATCGACTTGTTGAAGAATATCGATTAGATCACTCTCGGACTTGCGAAATCGTCCAGCTACTTCGAGAGCTTTTTCGTGAATTTGCATATGTTTTGTCATAGGTTTCTCCTGTCAGGAAAGAGTTGGCGTGACTATAACATAGGTTTTTGAAATGCTAGTTTGTTGAAAATTAAATTGAGAAAATGACTTTTTAAAAACGTGTTTAAACCTAAGTATTTCGCTTGAGGTCACTGTATTTCAAGGACGAATGAAAACAAAAGATTTTTATCAAACAACAAATCACAGGAAGTTTAAACGCCCCGAAATCTCGTCAAAATATATTTTCATATTTACTCAGTCAGTCGTAACATTTTGAACCAACTGTTGATCGAAAACCATTCTTAATGGACAAATTATCTTCCTCAACGTAAAAAGTTTTGATGAGAAAAAATTTAAATGAATTGCCACCCAATCTCCCGTGTCCGGTTGATGACGGTAAAGCGAACCATCTGAAGAATTTAGAAATTCCTAAAATTAAACTTCAATCTACTGAGGGAGAAAAAGTAGACCTTTCGCTAATATTTCAAGAGCCTAGCGTGTTATTCATTTACCCTCGGGCTGGTAGCCCATTAGAGTCCAACTCGAATCCTGATCTTTGGGATGCAATTCCTGGAGCTAGAGGGTGTACTCCTCAATCATGCGGATTTCGAGATTTGTTTCAAGAATTCAAATCTTTGGATGTAAACATTTTTGGGCTTAGTATGCAGTCTCCGCTCGTCCAAAAGGAATTTGTTGAGCGAAATCATATTCCCTTTCCAATTCTTAGCGATTCTAGATATGAACTAACGGATAAAATGGAGTTGCCAACTTTTGAATTTGAAGGGGAGCGTCTTATTAAACGAATGGCTCTGTTCATTGAGAATGGAAAAGTACATAAGGTGTTTTATCCTGTTTTCCCCCCAGATAAAAACGCGGAAGAAGTTTTGTCCTGGCTGAGGGAGCGGTAGCTCGCTTATACAGACAAACATCTTGCAGCTCAGACAAGACCATACCGGTTTTCTAGGATACCGGAATCCAAGAACACGGTTATCCGGTAGTTATTCGGGATAACATGTATCCCTAGATTCCTGTATCCCCGAAACCCAGTAGTGTGAGGGTTTGTCTTCAGACCTTCGCCCATAATCACCAGACTTTTTTGCCTATCTGCTTAGGTCCATTGCCATATTATTGGCTCACGGTGTCTCGTTTTCTTTTGGGAGAATAAAAGGGAATAGGAGGCTCTCTTTGGCAATTTCATTTGGAGGAATCAATACAGGATTACCACCAAACCTCGTGGAACAATTGGTCCAAGTGGAGCGTCAACCTATCAAAACGATCGAAGCTAAAAAAGCGAAAACCGAAAACAAACTCAAGCTTGTGACTGATCTCGATACAAAACTTCGTGGCATGTTAGGAACTATTCGTGATCTCGCGGGCTCTGGAGGTTTCAACGACATCAAACTTCTTTCTGGAGATGCCAGTGTTGTTGATGGGGCGGTCGATCCAAAAGAATCCATTAAAGGAAGCTGGAGTGTAGAAGTTATTGAGCTAGCACAAAAAGCTGCGGCGATTTCTAACGGTTTTCCAGACAAAGATAAAACAGAACTTGGTGTTGGTTATTTCAAGTTTGATACTCTTGAAGGTACCAAAGAAGTTTATCTAAGTGGTGGAAACAGCACTTTAGAAGCCGCCGCGAAAGCCATCAATGCGGCTGAAGTAGGCATGCAAGCCTCTGTGATCAAAGACTCTCGATATCCTGATGCTCCTTATCGCCTCGTGGTTGCGGGAGCCTCAGTGGGTGGCGAAAATCAAGTGAGTTATCCACAGCTTTACTTTCTAGATGGAGATCAGGATTTTTTCTTCGAGGAAGAAAAATCAGCTAAGAACGGAAAAGTAAAAGTTGATGGTATCGAGTTTGAAGTCACGGACAATCAAATCAAAGACATTATCCCCGGAGTCACTCTCGATATTAAACAGGCAGCTCCAGGCCGACCGATCAACGTTAGCGTTAAAGAGGATCGTGAAGTCGTTAGCGGTAAAATTAAATCCTTTGTGGATACGGCAAACGAAGTTCTGAGCTTTATTCAAGGTCAAAACAAACTTAGCGAGAAGAGCGATACCTCATCTACCTTAGGAGGCGATAGTCTTCTGCGCTCTGTAGAACAAAGATTAAGAAGCCTTATTCAAGATAGACAGTATGGAACTGGTGGGGTGATCACTTCTCTGAATCAGCTAGGAATTACTTTTAACAGAGGCGGTACTTTAGATTTTGATCAGGAAAAATTCACATCCGCACTTTCAAAAGATCCAAATGACGTCAGAAATTTCCTTGTGGGCGACGGCGGAACCGTAGGATTTATTCCTCGGCTAAGAAACACAATTAACGTTCTGACGGACGGTGCTTTTGGAGCGGTCACGCAGAGAAAACGCGGGCTCGAAAATAACATTAAACAGGCCGATGATCGAATTGAAACAATGGAGCGTCAGATCGGTCGAAGAGAGCAGGCGTTAAAGCGGCAGTTTGCAAATTTAGAGCAAACAATGTCCCGTTTAAAGTCACAAGGCTCTTATCTACAATCAAGAATGGGTGGCGGTGGAATGGGTGATATGAACTTTGGTGGTATGTCAGGTGCAGGTGGACAATGAGTCAAAAATTAGCATATCAGAAATATAAAAAAACGGCGGTCGAGAGTGCGAGCAGAGAAAAAATTCTTCTCATGCTCTATGAAGGTGCAATTCGATTTACAAAATTGGGCATTAAGGCCTGCGAAGAAAAAAAGATCGCAGATCGAGGTTTCAATATTGGAAAAGCATTCGATATTGTTATGGAGCTGAACAACACCCTTGATCACAAGGTGGGTGGAGCGCTGGCAACAAATCTTGAGCAGCTCTACATGTTTATTACTGACAAATACACAGCGGCCAACATTAAGGGGGATCCAGAGCCTTTGCGACAAGCGCTCAAGATCTTGGAGACTCTCTATGACGGCTGGGTAAAGGCTGTTGAGCAATTAAAGAAAAACGAATTACAAAACGAACAGAAGTAACTATTAGTTATTTTGAGGGGGACAAATGGAACAAGTTTTAAAACTGATCAAAGAGCGTAATTCTTATTTACGTAAGTTCTATACGATTAATAAGGCAGAGCTGTTTCGGCTAAATGAAGGAGATTTTACGCGTTTAGAATTCTTCTATAAAAATCGTGAAAATTTATTGGAGATGGTGGCCCATATAGAACGTCTGATTGATCAAGGGATCAAGGCGACTCCAGTGGCACAAGCTATTAAGCCAGAGATGAAAACATCTATGAAAGAAGAGTTGGATTTTAAAGATCAAATCATAACTGAAATTCTTCGACAGGATGTAGACATCCTCGCAATCATTGAGAGCACAAAAAATCAGATTATTAAAGAGTTGCATGGTGTTTCTAAGACCAAGCAAGCCGTGAGTTCTTATCACAGCGAAAGTATTACGCGGAAAAAATAAATGCAGGACCAAAAAAATCGTCAGAAACTTGACTGTCCTCCCGAGTTAACAAGTCAAACTCATGTCGATTTTTATCTGAGAAGACAATAGCTCGCTCTGATTCCTGCTTCGCACTGGCACTTGAGTTGCTCTACTTATTTTTGAAAGTGGGGCAACAGTATGTCACGACTAGAGTCGAGTCTCTCGCAAAGTAAGCAAAATAATAAAACGGCCCATTCTCCTTTAGACCAGGCACTTCTACTTATTGATAACGGAGAATACAAATTAGCGCAAACCATGCTTCGAACGGTTTTGAACAAAGATCCTCAAAACGCCAAAGCTATGAGATGGCTGGGCTATTGTTTTGATCAAGCCAAAGATTATAAAAATGCACTTGTTTGTTACAAGCAGTGGAACAAGTTCGAACCCTGTGAACAATCTTATTTTCAATTAGGAATGGCTCACCTTAATGTACTTAATTTTAATTTAGCTCGCGAAAACCTACAGCAGGCCTTGGGTTGCATTGACTACGAAAGTCCTAACCTTTTTGACATCTACAAACACTTAGGAAATTTAGCTCTCCGTTTTGGGGATATCGAAAGCGCTGAAGAGAATTATAATCGTGCTTACACTCTTTCTCCCCACTCCGATGCATTGATTGTCAATATGGGAACCTTAGAGGTTCAAAAAGGAGATTGGGGACAAGCAGGCGAATACTTTCGTACGGCGATTGAACTCAATCAACAAAATGACAATGCTTGGATTGGGCTAGCCATGTCCTATAGATCTATTAGCGACCATGAGTTGGCTTACGGTGCTGTTGAAAAAGGGCTAGACATCAATCCCACTAACCTCGTGGGTTTGCGACTCCTTATTGAGTGGGCATTTACGGATTTGAATTACGGTGGTGCCATTGAAAGGTTAAAAACTTATTTAGAAAAAAGCAGTCACGATGAGGACATGAGCTTCTGTCTTGCCTCTTTACTCTATAAAGCGGGTCATATTCGGGACGCCTCAATTGAAATTCAAAGAGCGAGAGAACTCGCGCCGCAAAGAGAAGATGTGATTCAGTTAGAAATGCTACTTCAGAAACAAGCGGAGTTGTAATGCTGGAGTGGCAAACCTCGGGACAAGATAAGGATTTGTGGATTCCATTGTGGAATGGTGCTTTATTGCATTCGCAAAAAAATCCGCAGCGAGAAGCTAATCTCTGGCTGGAGCAGCAAAAAAATCTTTTAGAGGGCGTGCATACCGCGTTCGTGTTGGGACTTGCCGGTGGCTTTCACATTCAAGCATTGCAGGAGTACAACCCTCAACTAAAAATCGTAGTTATTGAATCTCACGAGGCTTTTGTTACTTTAGCTTCGCCCCTTGTGCGATCGTTACAATCTCGCGCGCTTGTTTTTACTCAAATCGATCCACATATGCTTCTTAAGAACAAAAACATTGAGGAAGACCTAAAACGTACGTTCTGTGTTTTGGAATACAGGCAGGCAACAAAGCTAGATCCTGATTATTACCGACATGTGAAGGCGGCCCTCTGCGGTCGCGATTGGAAATCTTTTAACCATCACGTGAAGCTGCGTGGGCAAGGATGGATGAATCAATATAATTTCATAGAAAAATCAGATTCATTAATTTCGATAAAGCCCATTGCCGATGAAATTCAGAATCAAAAAATTGTCACTCCAGAAATGATGCAGTGGCTGTGTATCAGGGAGCTTGTAAAATGAAGATCCTTGTGTTGAGTCTTTTGCGGTTGGGTGATGCGGTGTTGGCAACCCCAGCTATTCACGGATTAAAAAAGCGTTACCCCAATGCGGAACTTCATTTGGCGCTTAATAAACAATTTCAGGGGTTAGCTCCGCTTCTTCCTTACGTGGATCGATTTCATTTTTTTGACCGTAATAAAATACAGGAATCATTAGCTCTGGCAGATCGTCCACTTTTTGAATCTTACGACCGGCTGAGCGATTTTCTTTTGCCACTACAAGCAGAGAATTTTGATTTAGTAGTGAACCTTACGCAGAATAAATTAAGTGGTTGGCTTACTTCAATGATCTCATCCAAAGATAAGATGGGATTACATTTTAGACAAGATGGAGTTGCTCAGTTTGGATCTCCCTGGTTTCGACATTTGAATCAGTGGGGTTTAGAAATAACTGGCCCACAATTTCATTTTGCGGATATTTTCTACAACGGGGCGGTCGGACCTCAAGAGAATTATCAATTTGAAGTTTCTGAAACTACTAAAGGGCAGGATGAGGCAAAGGCCCTTTGTACTAGCAAAAAATATATTACCGTTCAGCTACTAACAAATGACAAGAAAAAAAATTGGCACGTAGATCGGTTTCATCAAGCCATCGAAACCTTTCGAAAAATGAATTTAGATTTTGAGGTTTTGGTTTTGTGTTCACCCGCAGAGAGGAAGGACGTACAGCTGTTTGTTGAACGTTTTCAGGATAAAATGGTGCGAACGGCAGAATGCTCCTTAGAAGGGTTGTTTAGCCTTTTAAAGAGATCTTCTTTGCTTTTAACGGGCGATACGGCAACTAAGCACCTTGCGTGTGCTGCGCTGACTCCCATTGTGGAATTGAGTATTGGAAGCAGTCATTACTTTCAAACGGGCAGTTATTTAAATGATAGCCTTATCATTCAATCCACGGAGCCCTGTGCTCCTTGTCACCATAGTAAGGATTGTCCTCAAAAAAGTCATCTATGTTCAGAGCGGGTTCCCGGCGATCTCGTAGGGCTTCTTTGTTCTAAACTTCTTGTTAAGGATTGGTCTGGAATCAAAGTCATTTCTGACGAATTTACCGGTTACGCGGATGTGTTGCGTGTCGCGAAGGTGAGTTCAGGGCATTGGACGGCGGTACCGCTCGCGGCGTCTCCAAGTGCAGAGTATGTGGATAAAATTTTTGATCAAATGAGTTGGATGCTCCTTCTCAATAATGAACATAACAAATCCTTAACTCAGATAGGCTCTCTTGGGAGACGATTGGGTGAATTTTTTGAAAGATATTTTAGTTCCTATGACAAAGACGACATTGCGCTACGGCTTTTTGAGTTTGAAAATAACTTAGAAAGTTTGGAAGCTAAAATTGATATTTTTCTCATCGACTTTCAAGAGGTCCTGAAAAGTTATTCACAAGGGTATGCTCTTGAAAATTTCTGCCAGAGTTTAAATGATTATTCTTTTACTCTTAGCCAAAAAGTTTTTTTAAACACCTACAGTAACGCCTTGGCCTACGCTCAGAAGTCGATCCAGAAGGATGATGCCTTTGTCTTATTGCGCAGAATTCGCGAGTCCCTTTTTGATGTTAAACACAGATGCCAGCTAGAAACCAAGCTTGTCCGATCTGTAAAAAAATATATGGAGAATCACTTATGAGCGAAGAATTAAAAAAATATCTTGAAAGAGCTTTAGAGCAGCTGAATGAAGCAGAAAAAAAGATCGCAGTTCCAGGAGAATGGAAAAAAGAGTCGGCTCATTTAAGTGCGCTTAAAGAACTTGTAAAGGAACAAATTAGCAATGAGAATTCTTCTCATACAACTAGCTCGGCTCGGTGATATTTATATCACATGGCCTATAGTTCGCGCGCTCGCGAGAAAGTACCCTGAGGCGAAAATCGATCTTGTGGTGCGCAAGCGTTTTGCGGAGGCCTGCGCGGGCCTCGAGTCGATTCATGAACTTCACATTCTTGAAACCGACAAAATTCTCGGTCCTTTGTTGGTAGATGATCTGGGATTGGAAGCAGTTAACGCCTCCAATCGGGAGTTCAGCAGTTTTGCAGATCGTCTTAGCCGCAACGCCTACGATCAGGTTATCAATTTAAGTTTTTCTCCGTTCTCAAGTTATCTCACCTCTTTGGTGACGGGAGAAAAAACGAGCGTATCAGGTTATACTCGCTATCAAGATGGATCCTTTTGTGTGGCGGATCCTGTAAGCCAATACTTTTATTCACAGATCGGCGTAGGATCTTATAACCGAATTCACCTTGTCGAACTTTTTTCAATGATTGCTGGTGTAGTTGTCGCTCCGGAAGATTGGCGGGCGCCTGATTATTTACCAGCCAAAGAGACTCAGCCGAACATTGTCATTCATGTGGGTGCAAGTCAAAACGATAAAATGGTTCATCGAGATTCGTGGGTTAAAATCATCCACGCTCTTTCTCAAAACAGAAAATATAAAATTCTTCTTGTAGGAGCTAAGGCCGAAGCTAAAATAGCCTCTTCTATTGTGGAAATGCTTTCTCAGGGGAACATTGAAAATTTGGTGGGTAAAACAAGTTTGAAGGAGCTTTTTCAAATTATACAATCGGCGCAACTCGTTATCGGAGGCGACAGCTCTCCAATCCACGTTGCCCCACTCACAGAAACACCATGTCTTAATATTAGTTTTTCAAGTGTCAACTTTTGGGAAACTGGCCCTCGCTCTGCGAAGAGCCGTGTGCTCTACTTTCATACACCGCACGAGTTAGATACCACCGCGGTCGTGGAAGAGAGTTTTTCCTTACTTAACGATGAAGAACCAAGACAGGCGTCGGTGCGATCTTCAGATGCCAGCAGCTTTTATGAAGTACTTAGAGATGCAGATCATGAGTTTGAATGGTCGCTGCTTTTGGCTCTCTATTTTGGATCTTCTTTTCCCTCGTCACCCGATGCTTTATTTGTGAATAGTTTGATCAGGCTTCAGGAAGTCAGTCAGGTTGTACAGCAGCAGCTCGACATTTTAGAAAGAAATCCAGCGCAGAAAACAGCTCTTGGTATCATTGAGCGCCTGGACGAAGTAACAGAAAAAATTGGGGAATTGGTTCCGTCTGCTCGAATTTTAACCAGATGGCTCATGGGTCATAAAATAAATATTCCTCCTGGTTCGCTCAATGATATTATTAATCAAACGAGACAGCTCTACGCAAAACTAGACCAGGTTATTTCTAATTACACATCTGTTGCGAGAGAGACTCCCAAAAACATTTGAGGTGTGGGTATGAACGAAAATTATTTGTCAGCTCAACAAATCTCCGAAGGCTACTCCCAGTACGAGAATCTTGGAGATCTGATCACGAACATAGAACTCGCGGCGCAAGCACAGGGCCAAGTTGTATGTGAGGTGAAGGTGGATGGGCTCTTGTTAACAGAAGAAGATGAAAAACGTTTTCGAAATACGTCATTAAACGGAATCAAAAATATCAGTTACAAAACTCAAGAAATTCAAAATTTGGTAAAAGAATCTATTGTCTCAGTGTTGCAGTATCTCGCACGCTTAACGGAGACCGCCATCGTGACCTCTGAAAAACTAAGACTTGGTCAATGGGACGAAGCCTACTCTACGCTCAATGCTGTAGTTAGTGGAACTGAGTGGGTGGTGGACATGCTCAGTCAAATTCGCATCGTGGATAAAAAAGCTCAAGCTTTAGACTTGGATTGGCAAGCGCTTGACGATGAGTTTTTAAAGACAACTCGAAGCTTATTAGAAGCATTCGAGAAAGCGGACTACGTTTTGGTAGCAGATTTATTAGAATATGACTGGAGTAACTCATTGGAGAAATGGTTGAGTTTAGTGAATAGGCTTGCTAGCTTACATACAGAAACTCATGAATTCATCAATCCAGAGCAAAAACCAACAATCGAAGCCGACCTCAAATAGCGCTATAGAGTCACGCGCTGAGATTCAGCATAGAATCCTTTTTTTTGGTGTGCAAGCCAGCTTGCGGGAGTCTTTGCTCGCTTCCAAAAAATGGCTTGTCGATTTGACGGATGATTTAAGCGAAGTCCGAAATAAACTTTCAAGTGAGAAGTATGATCTTCTCGTTTTTGACTCTCAATTGTTTGATAAAATTTATTCGCTCGACAGATTTCTGATGGATTATAAATCTCTTCAAAAAATTGTTCTCGCTCGACCCAAGGATATAGAAAAATTTAAACAATGGCAGGAAGAATATAGCATTCAAAGATTTGTTGTATCTCCCATTGATTTTCTACAGCTGGGGGAAGCTATTCTTCAGGTGCTAACGCGAGTTCGATTAAAGGATGGGCAGCGCGATTTTTTAAGAGAAATTGATTTTAAAAACCGTGAGCTAGAGCAACTTACGGACGGGTTAGAGATCAGTGTGCAGCAGCGTACTCAGAGCGCAAAAGATTCTAAGCAAGAAGCCGAATTGAAGCAAAAGAAGGCTCGTAATCTTATTTATTTTATCAAAGATTTGGGCCGAGCAGAATCTAACGAAGAGATTTTTTTACTTTTACAAAAGGATCTCAGACAGCATTTAGGAATTAAAGATTTGATTATGGGTTTGAGAGGACTCGATGGCTCTTCACAGTTGTACTACATTCAGGGGCAAACAATACATCATTTGACTCCTCAGAAGAGTTGGCCTCTCATTAAGTCCATTCAACCACACTCCTCAGAGATCCAAAAGTATTTAGCAGAAGAACTTGGTCGTCCGGTGGCATCAGTTCTTTACATGCCTTTTTTACTCACACCCTCTCAGCCCGCTTCATTGCCATTTTTGGCTTTGGAGCATGGCTTTAAAAATGAACAGGTGCATGAACTTATGGAGTTTGTGACGGAACGTTTTCAAGCGGTGGCCATTGCCGTCGATCGAGTGGCCATGACTCTTTCTTTAAGAGACTCCGCTCTGCAGTGGGAAAAAACATTTGATGCGCTCCACGAGCCGGTGAACATTGTGGATACATCTTACCAGTTGCTTCGAAGTAATAGTTTCTTCTCTGAAGAATTAAGCGATGGAGCTTGTTATAAAATTTTTCAAAATCAAAATCGACCCTGTTTTGGTTGTCCCATGGAAGAAGCCATGAAGACCGGAGAATCCAAAATAGGAGAAATACGTAGAGGGGAGAGAATTTTTCGAGTCAATTCTTACCCGATCAAAATTCCTGGCTCGCTTTACACGAACACTGTTGTAAATCATTATTTGGATGTTACTGAAGATAAAAAGCTCTATTCTCGCATGATTCAGAGTGAAAAAATGGCAGCGTTGGGAATTATGGCTGGTCACATAGCTCATGAGCTCAATAACCCGCTGACGGGGCTCCGGTCACTTTCTCAAATTTTGCAGACCGAAATTAAAGAGAATCAAAATCTCGTGAGTGATCTCTCAGAAATCGAAAAAGCGGCAGTCCGATGTCAGATTATCATCAAAAATCTTTTAGATTTTTCAAGTTTAGGCGATTCTTTTGAGGAAAAAGAAGCTTCTCTTAATCAATTAGTCCAACACACAATTCCGATGATTAAAACGGCATTACGCATTCATCGTTTTGATATGGATTTAACGGAAAACGAAAAGCCTATATTTGTGAATGCCCATCTTTTACAGCAAGTTATTTTTAATCTTGTGAATAATGCCTGTCAGGCGATGAAAGACTCAGGAGAGTTAAGTATCTCTACGCGATTAGATCAGGACTTCATGGAGCTTTATGTCTCAGACACGGGAACGGGCATTCCTGAGCCTATACGAGAGAGAATCTTTGATCCATTTTTTACGACGAAGCCCGAGGGAGTAGGCACGGGCTTAGGGTTAAGCATGAGTCGTTCTGTTGTTGAAAGTTTTGAAGGAACGCTCACTCTTGTGAAGAGTGATCTTACGGGCTCCACATTTCTTGTGCGTTTGCCGGTGAAACTATGAAAGTTTTAGTTGTGGACGATGAGTCTATTATTCGTCGAGCGTTGGGCCGAGCTCTGCAGTCACGAGGACATCAAGTTTTGGAAGCAAGCGACGGCGAAGCAGGGAAAAAAATATGGCTAGAGGAAAGTCCAGATGTGGTTTTTTTGGATATTCTGATGCCTGGTCTCAGTGGTTTACAAGTGCTCGCAGAAGTAAGAAAATCAAATAAGGCAAAGGTGATTCTCATGTCCGCATATACTGGCCATGGGAGTAAAGAAGAGGCTCTTCAAGACGGGGCAGATCTTTTTATAAAAAAACCTTTCCAAGATATTTTTGAAATGGTTCGGGTGGCCGAAAATTTAGTTGGTTCTTCATGAGAATAATATCTGGAAAATTTGGAGGTCGTAGGCTGGTTTCTTTTCAAGCCGACCATATTCGTCCTACCACTGATCGCGTCAAAGAAAGTCTCTTTAATATTCTGAGAGATGCTTGCGAAGAGGCTCGCGTACTCGATCTCTTTGCAGGTACGGGCAACCTCTCTATTGAGGCCTTGTCTCGAGGCGCTCGCTCGGTAGAAGCGGTGGAATTAAATCAAAAAAGTATCGATATCATTAAAAAGAATCTAGAGCTTTTAAAGATCACGGAGATACAAGTTATTAAAAAAGACGTGTTTTCTTATCTCAAAAAGTATGTCGGTGAAGGATTTGATCTCATTTTTGTTGACCCGCCTTTTACGGAAAAATTGGCCCATGATGTGATGTTGCAAATGTCGGAAAGCCAAGTTTTTCGACCTCACACGCACATTGCCATAGAGTCTGCCAGGAAAGAACGTATTGAGGACGAGTACGGAAACCTTGTTTGCATTGACAGAAGAGAGTTCGGTGATAAAATTCTCTCATTCTTTCAACAAAGGCTTGATGAGAAAGGGTCTGTATGAAAAATGCCGTTTATCCTGGCAGTTTTGATCCTCTCACGAACGGGCACTTAGACATTATCGAAAGAGCTTCAAATTATTTTGATTCACTCGTGGTACTTGTTGCTCAATCAGAAAATAAAAAATATTTGTTCTCTTCTGAAGAGCGCGTCTCTATGGCCAAATCGTGCTTAAAGAAATTGAAGAATGTCAAAGTAGACAGCTGGGATGGCCTCACGGTTGAATATATGAAGAAAAATAAAATCTCTCTGATTTTAAGAGGCCTGCGAAGTACCTCAGATTTTGATCAAGAATGGATGATTGCGCAGACAAATAAAACATTAAACAGTCAGATTGAAACGATGTTTATGTGTTCTCGCCCTGAGAATAACTTCATTGCCTCCCGGATTGTGAAAGAAGTTGCTCTGAATAAAGGTAAACTTGATGCATTAGTTCCACCACTGATCGTAAAAAAGCTTCGCGAAAAATTGGGGGCTTCATGATTTCAGAAAGAGTCAAAAAAATAAAATCTTCTCCAACTCTCGCTTTGGCGGCACAGGCCCAAGAGATGATTGCAAAGGGAGAAGATGTGATTTCTCTCTCGGTCGGTGAGCCTGACTGGAATACGTTAAGTGATGCCATCGAGGGAGCGATTGAAGCGATTCATCAAGGAAAAACAAAATACGCTCCTTCAAATGGCTATCCATCTTTGCGTAAGGCCATTGCTAAACAATTCAAAGATGATTTCGGTTTAGAGTTTAGTGCCGATGAAGTGACAGTTTCTGCAGGCGGAAAATTTATTTTGTACAGTGCTTTACAGAGCATCTGTAATCCTGGCGACGAAGTCCTTGTTCTCGCTCCTTATTGGGTGAGTTATCCTACGATGATTGAAATGTCGGAAGGTGTTCCGAAGTTTTGTATTTGTGAAGAAAAAAACGGGTTTAAACCTACGGCGCAAGACTTAAAAAATGCGCTCACATCAAAAACAAAAGCCCTCATTCTTAATTTTCCTTCGAATCCTACAGGTGCTTCTCTCAACCGAAAAGAGTTAGAAGATATCGTGCAAGTCGTTGAGCAGTTTCCTAATCTCATCGTGATTACGGATGATATTTATAACCGGCTCATTTTTGATGGCAGCAGAGTAGCACCGCATATTCTCCAAATTGCTCCTCAGCTGCGTTCACGTACAATCATTGTGAATGGAGCTTCAAAAAGTTATTCGATGACGGGATGGCGTGTGGGCTGGGCTCTCGGACCCAAGGAAGTCATTCAGGCCATGACAAAACTTCAAAGCCAAACGGTTTCTGCCGCCGCTTCGTTTTCGATGTTGGGTGTGCAGAGAGTTATGGAGAATGGCGAACAAGGTTTGTCGAAAAAAGTAGCACTGCTCAAAAGTCGATGTTCTAAGGCGGTAGCGCAAATTCGCGCCATCAAGGGCTTGAGCGTTGTGGAACCTGAAGGCGCTTTTTATCTTTGGGTGAACATTAAAGATGTTTTGAATAAAAAGTCTCAAGGCGAAGCCATCGGCACTTCTTCGAAGTTTTCTCAACTTCTTTTGGCGCAAGAGAAGGTGGCCGTTGTTCCCGGTATCGAGTTTGGGATGGAAGGTTACTTCCGGATGTCTTTTGCGCTCGATGAACAAAGAATTCTTGAAGCGATCACGCGTCTTTCCCACTTTGTCGGTGGACTTAGTTAGAGAGCATTATCAGTCAGCCATGCTTGGCGATCTTTGCGACGATCGTTTGTGATGGTTATTGGGGCAGTGAGGACTGGAAAGATCAAAAGGTCAGCGCATACATAGCCAAGGATATGATCTGATCACTATTGGTTTAACTACCAACGCAATGTCCAAGCGCCACAACGGTACTTTGCGTTGTTCTGACAGTAAGTCGTGAAGTCAGTGCATTTTGGATTGTCTTTTGCCATTTTCAAGAGTGGTTGATAGTCAACGTTTCGAAAGAATTTGTTCCACTGCTATTTTTAGACTCTCTAAGGAAGATTCAGAATATAGAAGAGCATTTAGACGTCTTATATCATAATCGCTAATACGCTTTTTATTTATAGAATCTCTGAAGATAACTTGATTGAAAGCAAGGTGAGAAAAAAGAGCTGCTTGATCAAGGATGGTCATTCTTATGTTTATATCTTCTGTTCCAAAAACGACAAGATTATCCTTAAGGTCTTTTGACGTTATTCTGCCTTTGCGTAGATCAAGCATAGGGGGAATTGAATCTCCCTTGGGTAAGTCTGTATATTCAATTGCGAATACGGCACGATTTTTTTCCAGATAATTTCTATAGGATTGGATTGCTTCTTGTACCTCTACCCCAAACCTGGGATTAACTGATTGAAGTTTGCGTATGGCAATATCCAAGTAGTTTTCTGTAGAAAAATTATTGTTAATAGTAAAAGAATGATTTGCCTGCTTGGCTTCCCATATGTCTAAAAGAAAAACTGATTTTAAATCTTGAAGTGTACCTGAAGTAACAAGGTTAAAAACAGAGTAATCAGAAAGACCAGCTATCGATCTTTGCATGGATTTGTTTCCAACTATCTTAGTAGGCGAAGTTGCACAGCTTGCTATTAATACGAATAAAAATAAATGCGTTAAATTTCTCATATATTTATTATCGGAATTATAGACCGGTTTATTCAACAGGACTTCGGTCCTAAGCCAAACGGTTTATGGTCTCGGTGTAACCAGCAAAACGTTGAATAAAAGTGTACGGCTCTCTGGCGTCTTAATAAGCCGAGTCCCTTTGTGACCGAATCTCCAGACCTAGGGCTAGGCTTTTTTGCTCTCATTTTAGTTCCCTCATCGACTTTGGTAGAATAAATCAAGAACGGAAACGAGGTATCCATGTCCGCTTGGCTTATATTTTTTCAAATGGTTGTGAACATTGGTTTATTACTGGGTCTTTTCCTCATTTGGGCACGCACCACAAGACCACCGAAAGAAGACGCTCGTCTTAGCAAAGGTTTGCAGTTACTTCAGAGCAAAATTTCTATTTTAGAAGATCTTTCTGACCGAACCGACGTGCAAGTTCGTCAATTGACCGCTCTTCTTGCAAGCAAAGTGGTCGAGGTCCAACAGAAAATCAACGAATCTGATCGCCAAATCGTCGCCATCGAAAAAAGTATGGAAAAGAGTCTCGAGGTTTCAAAAATTTTCCAAGACAAAATTCCTCATCGTGAAATCATCGAGCGTGAAAATTCTTATAAATACATTGAAGCCGCACGTATGGCTCATAAAGGTGTGACGGCAGACCAAATTTCTCAGCAGCTTGCTATTCCTCAGGCCGAAGCTCAAATCATTGTAAATATGAATCGCGATCGACTGATTGTCAGTGATAGCGAAATTCCACCTTGGGCTCAGGCTTTGATAAATCCAGAAACTTCAGCTCCCACTCCACCAATGCCTACTACGCCAAGTTCCTCTTCTTTTTCGACGGCCTCTTTTGTCCAAGATTTTCCGGTTTCCCCTTTGAAGAATTTGGGCGAAGTCGAGCAGATGATTGCTGAGCAGCCCTTCGTAGATATTGGAAATCAAGAAGGCCAGCCGCTTCCTCCAACACCGAATATGGTGGTACCACCAGCTCCCCCGGAGCCTCGGCATTTTTTGCAGACGCAAAAAAACAAGACGCCACAAATCACTCCTTACGAGTTTCCAAAGATTAATCCCGCTGACAAAAAATATATATGATTTCGAAAAAGATACGTTTCGAGGTTGGTCAAACCGTTCAAGCAACAATTGAACGCGTGATCGACCAGGAACGTGTCATGGCCAACATCCTGGGGCACTTTTTTGTTATTTCCAATCAGTCGAATGAAATTTTTAAAGCGGGGGAGATGATTTCTCTCTATGTGGAATCGGCAGACCCTGTTCGACTAAAAATCGCGAAGAAAAAAGACACTCGACACATCGATTATAACGTTTAAGATATTTCCATGAGTAAAAACACCCGTCTGGTGTACTCCACAAATCATGTGGAGAACATTCCCTGTCCAAAATGCAAAGAATTAAAGTCAGAGTGTATATGTGAGCCAGAGGTGGAACTGAAGTCTTACAAATTCGTAGCCATCCTACGCATGGAAAAATCCGGTCGCGGCGGTAAAACGGTGACCGTGATTGATCAACTCCCAAAGAATGAAATTTTCTTAAAAGAACTCACAACAGAATTAAAAAAGAAGTGCGGATCCGGAGGCACTTACATTATGTCTGGTAAAGAGGGTGTCATCGAAATTCAAGGGGACAAACGAGAAATGATTCGCAGCCTTTTGCAAAAGAAAAACATGAAGGTCAAAGGCTGATTAAGCCTCTAAAATGAAATCCCAACGAATTTTTATAAGTCCATCGGCATCGATGATGCCCTTAGGTGGATTAGGAAAAGGGGCTGCTTGTCGGAAAGCTTCAATCGCCGCATCGTCGAGATCGCGCACACCGGATTCCCCAATCACTTGAACTTTTACGAGAATTCCTTTTTGATCGAGTGTGATCACCACTTTTGTGACGCGATCTTCATCAGAGGCAATATTACGACCTTGATCAAAAATCTTTTTCATTTTGTCTTTGATTCGAGGTTCCCAGTATTGCTTAAGCTGAGCGCGGATACGGTTGTAGTAAGAGTAATAAAGGAACTCACGAGTGCTAAGAAGCGTCTGCGCACTGACCGCAACATCTTTTAAGTAGTCATCGGTTTTGCTCGCTGTCTGACGTTTTGAGCCTTGCGAATTCTCATTCACTTTTTCCCAATCAAAATTCGGCTTTAACGCCTGTAGGATTGGCATACCATTTAATGTTTTGTCTTTTAAGTCGAGGCCTTTACCTACTTTGGATTTTGGCTTGGCTTGCTTTTGTGGGGTCTCTTTAGCGTCCACGAGGTCGGCTTGATTTGTAAATTCACCCGATTTTGCCGCACGAGTCTCTTTCACGACTTTTTGATTATGTTCGCCCATGAACTTTGCATGTTCAGGAATTTCGTCATTGAGAGGCTTTGAGTTTTGCTGAACGATCTGTCGTCTTTGCTTTTGAATGGGCTTAGATTCTTCGAAAGTGACTTCGATGTATTCCTTTTTCTCTTCTTTCGTACGCTCTTTCAAAGTCAACATCAGGACGGTCCCGAAGTGAATAAGAAGCGAGAGAATTATGCTGATGCGAAAAAGGTTACGAAACATCTTGTCTCCTATTGATACTTATCGGCTCAAAGGCCGATTCTTTAAGGGATTTCTTGAGAAAGTTTCCACCTCATGTGTATGATTTATTTATGCAAGTAGAGGTATGGTCTAAGACTGATGTCGGGCTTAAAAGAGAGAGCAACCAGGACGCTTTTTTAGCCAATCAAGATTTGGGTTTATATATTGTCGCTGACGGTATGGGCGGCCATCGCGGTGGCGAAGTGGCTTCGGCAATGGCGATTGATGCGACTCAAAGAACGATTGCAGAAACTTTGCAGTCGAGTGAGCCATTTCAACCCCATCAGGCTATAAGTCGAGCTTATAAAAAAGCGACCCAAGAAATTTTTGAAAGAGGCGTGAAAGATCCCAATCTCCGAGGCATGGCGACGACGATGGTTCTTGCTCTGAAGGTAGGAAATAAGTTGGTTGTTGGAAACGTGGGAGATTCTCGGGCTTATTTGATTGCAGCACCAGGCTGTTGGCAGATGTCAGAAGACCACTCTTTGTTTAATGAACAACTGAAGGCGGGTTTGATACGCGATACCAACAAAGAAAATTTTGAAGGAAAAAACATCATTACTCGAAGTGTTGGATTTGAGCATGACGTCACCTGCGACATTATTGAGCGGGAAATGCAGCCTGGAGAAATGCTGCTCCTATGCTCAGATGGATTATCTGGTTTAATCTCTGACCAAAGTATGGCAACAATTTGTCTGACAATGAGGCCTGATCGCGCTGTCGATCGCCTCATTGAAGAGGCAAAAAAAGCGGGTGGAGATGACAACATCACCGTGGTTTTGATCCGAGTCAGCTGATCGACCTGAGTCGAGTCCTGAAATTTCACTCGACCGATCAAAATCGAGTTTTCACTCGAGAAATTGTGAATTTAGTGTCTCAAGATGAGATTTTTCACAGACAAAAGACGGGTTTTTATGCGTTACGTTGTAGTGGCCCGCTTGAGACGGAATTAAAATTGCCGATAAGAGTAAAACAGGTAAGATAGAAATTAAGCAGTAGTTGCAGTAATTTAGGATACTTGATGAAGAAGCCAACAATCACATTTTTAATTGTGAGCAATCGCAAAGGGGTCACCCAGCGATTTAACTTTTCCGTGGCTTGGTTAAAAGCCATTGGTCTTCTTGTTTCTATTTTTGCATTACTCGTTTCTGTTGCTGCTGTGGATTATGTTGGGCTTTTAATGGAGTCGGTTCAATTAAAGCGGCTCAAAGCCGAGAACGCCCGCCTTGAAACCCAATTCCAGATCGTTGAAGGAAAGCTCGCCGCTTTCGAAAAACAAATGGATAAGGTGAAAAGCTCCTGGATTAAACTAAAAATGATTACGAACATGGAAGATCCAGACAGAGCTATGAAGCTAGCAATGGGTCCTATCACTGCACCAGGCCGAACGATAGATGAGCTAAACATTCCTATGGACCAGCGTGAGCCGGCAGGCATCACGACCAAAGAAGATAATAGCTTTCTTGAAAGTCCACCCTTAGATCTCACAAAAAATGAAATTGCGGTTCAATCAAAAGATTACTCTTCTCTTTCTATTCGTATCGACGAAGCCGTTAAAGAGTCGGGTTTACGTGAACAGGGCATTATTGAATTGTGGGAAAGTCTTCAGGGTCGTCAGAACCTGATGAAAGCCACACCCTCATCTTCTCCCGTCCGTGGATGGTTCACCTCGCGTTTCGGCTACCGGATCTCTCCTATGACAGGCCGAGCGATGATGCACCAAGGTTTAGATATCGCCGCGTCTCCCGGAACATCCGTGTACTCTCCAGCGGATGGTGTGGTTTCTTTTGCAGGATATGATTCTGGTTACGGAAAATTAGTTTCCATCGATCACGGATACGGAGTCGTCACTCGCTACGGACATAACTCTAAAATCTTCGTGAAAATGGGCCAGGTCGTTAAACGTGGTGATCTTCTCACCGCAGTTGGTAATACCGGTCACTCAACAGGTCCACACTTACACTACGAAGTACGCATCAATGGCGTACCGGTAGACCCTTCTAACTACATCCTCGAAGAATAAAGGTACGGACACACTTTTGGGACTAGGTGCGTCCCAAAAGTGTGTCCGTACCTTAGCAAAAAATTACTGAGGAATCGCGTGAACGAAACCTTGAACGCGGTTGTGTACGGCCGTCGCAAATTGCGTGAGGAGCGGCTCTTTCACTTGAGCGGCTTCAAAAGCGCGCTTCACTTGCTCGAGACTTAAGCCTTTCATACGAAGAGAAAACCACTGGGCATGATCCAGTGGAATCGATTGAAATACCGAATTCGCATCTTTGCCGTCATTGTACAATGTCACTGTTGCACCAGAGACACCAGCAACCACAGGAGGATTACTCGTGTAATCTTTGAGACGGAATTTATTGTGCTCAGCCAGCCACCCATTTTTCCAAGCGTGCCGCCGTAATCACCGATGATGTAAAACGGAGTCACTCCGTCGAAACTCACAATTTTGTTGTTCGTATCTTTTGTGTCCCAGTTCGCCACGATAGAATTCATAACTGCAAGGCCTGAAAATTCACGGGTTCCAACAAATTCGTTATTCTTGAAAGACCAGTAAGCGGATTCAGTAGGAGTTTTAGGTTTTTTTGATTTGCCACCAGTTGAAGGTGAAGGGGCGGGGGCTTGCGCATCTCTTCTTTCAAAACGAGCGGGCTTAAAAGATCCGTTGTTTGCAATGAAAGATCCTGCTCTTTGAAGTTGTGGTTTCACTCCATTAGAGAAAATGATTTGTCCTTCAGACACAAAATAAGTTTCTTCCACTCCATATCCCGCGGCCCAAATAAGGCGAGTAGAAATCGTTCTCAAGCCATTCACGCACAGAGAGAGTTTGCGACGGAGGTACTACGTCGGTGTGGTGAGTGTCGCGTTGAGGGTTTTAGCGCTAGGTGGGGAATTCGTGCATATCGTATTTCAATTCCCCACGTTGATTTTTGGTTTGTGATTAACTTAGATCCCGCCACGATCGAGGTGCAAACCAAACCCACGACTCTCGAAGATCTCAAAAAAATAGCACCTGTTTTACAAGAACTTATTTTTGATGCAGCTCGCGCCGTACACCTTCAACCGTACTACGAAGCTGCGGGACACATACATCTATCCGTAAAGGGGGTTTTTCATGGAGATGCTGTTCTTTTTCGCAATTTCCTTGTTGATTTTGTTAACCACTCCGAACTAGCCACGGGGGTTTTAGAATATGACCACATGAATGCGCCTCCGCTGTCGGCATTAACGCAAAAACAGCAGGAAGCGTTTCGACAGATCATTAAGGATTTTGATCGCACACAAAAGATGTCGATTCATGAGCTTGCCTCAAGAATCCAGAAAGAAGTCTTTACCGAGAGTCCTTCGGGGTGGACTCCGGCTGCCAAGTATCAGGCATTTTCTCTTGCACGCATCCTTAATCCTAATCTCACGGAAGAGGAATGGACTTTGGAAATTCGTTCGATTCGTGGTTCTCTTTCCATGTTCGATACGATTCTCACTTTAGAGCTCTTCCATCGACGTATAGCCTATCTTCAAAAGAAAGGTGGACTGGTAACCCTCAGGAAAAGGCTTCTCTCTGCCGAGCTGTCAGAGCGCTCCGCAGAGTATTATTTTCGTCAGTATGTGAGCGAGATGAGGGCTTCGTGGGATAAATTTAAAGTCTTAATGATGAAGTACGGCGCTCAAGCACCCTCAGCGGAAGACATCTTGTCGCCACGACGATCGCCTTTTGAGCCTTATCCCATCGTTCGAAACAAAAAAAATCAGAGTTCCTGTTCGAGAACTCTGATCCCTTAATTTCTTGAATTGTAAGTAACGGATTAGCGCTTGGAGTACTGGTAACGAGCGCGGGCTCCAGATTGACCGTACTTCTTTCTTTCCACCATTCGCGGATCTCTCATGAGGAATCCTGCTTTTTTAAGCTGAGGGCGGTTCGCAGCATCAAAAATGACGAGAGCACGAGAAAGAGCATGTCGAATCGCTCCTGCTTGGCCGGCTTCTCCGCCACCGCTGACAGTGACGTACAGATCAAATTTATTTAATTGATTCAAAAGCTCAAGCGGCTGAAGAGCGATTGTGCGAGAAGTTGAGCGCTTAAGGTAATTTTCCAAATCGCGGCCATTTACTTCGATAGCACCTTTTCCGGGCTTCATGAATACACGAGCTGCGCTGGTTTTACGTCTTCCTGTTGCGTAGTAAACTTTTTCTTTAGACATGGTGACCTTTCCTTAAACTTTCAATGCTTCTGGTTTTTGAGCTTTATGTGGATGTTCGGCTCCAGGGTAAACTTTCAAATGCGTAAGAAGCTTATTAGAAAGTTTATTTGCAGGAAGCATCCCTTGAACGGCTTTCAAAATCATATCCGCAGGTTCACGCTCAAGAAGTTCTGCAGCAGTTAATGCATGCAAACCACCGAAGTATCGTGAGTGACGGTAATAGATTTTGTCAGACATTTTTTTACCAGTGAGTTTTACTTTTTTAGAGTTGATCACAACAACAAGATCACCAGTATCTACGTTAGGTGTGAACACAGCTTTGTTTTTTCCGCGAAGTACAACAGCGATTTCTGTCGCGAGACGACCCAAAGTTTTATCTGTGGCATCAACGATCCACCATTTTTTTTCAACAGCTTCTTCTTTTGCAATAAACGTTTTCATAACGGCTCCGATACTGGTCACATAAGTCTTTAAACTGAGGGAACTTTTTAAATTTTACGGCATTCATTGTCAAGAAACTCCGGGTAATAAACCCGAGAGAGTGTAAGTCCTTGCGGAGGAGCCGTCGTTCCCGCCGCCTGACGTGACTTTGCGGCGAGCACCTGGAGCACGTAATCGGGCTTTCTGGCGTATTTCTGCATATCTAGAAGGGTGCCTACGATGTTTCTCACCATCTGCTTAAGAAAGCCACTGCCCGTAATGGTGAAGGTGATGCGCCCATTTCCATCGGTTTCCCAAAAGGCCTCAAGGATTTCACGGTCCGAACTTTTGGGAGTGGAACCGGAGCTCTGAAAGCTCTTAAAGTCATGATATCCCAAAATAAATTGGCTTGCTTCGTTAAGGAAATCGACGTCCAAAGGGCGCCTAACATGAGTGAAAAAACGCTGATTAAAGACATTAGGAATACGGCGATTATCGATACGGTATTTGTAAGTTTTTTTCGTCACATCGCGAAGGGCGTGAAACTCAGGTGGCGCAATCCATATGCGGCGAACGGCAATTGTATGAGGGGTAAGTTTCTGCAAGGCATCATGAAGACGAGGGATTCGGGCAGGGTCTAAGGGGGCGTCAAAGTGCGCGTGGTAGGCTTCTGCGTGGACTCCAGAATCTGTTCTTCCACATCCCATGACCTTGATGGACCGACTAAAAAATTCACTAAGAGCCTCTTCCATCGTTTGTTGAAGGGTGATCGGAGTGTGCCCAAGTCTCTGCCAACCGAAATAATCGGTGCCATCAAAAGACAAACACATACGAAATCGAGTTATAGGATGGGGCGAGTTCATGAGATCAGAACTCTACCATGAAACCTGCGCTGAAGGAATCGTTTGAGAAATCGATATCGCTGTCGAGGCCGTGTACGGACCGATACTCTGCCGTCAACCACATATGGTTAATACCGTAATCACTGTCCACTTCGGCAATCGCGCGAGGTGCGAAACTATCTAAAAGAAAAGATCCACCGAGAGCGAAGTAAGCAACGGGGGAGCCACCGTACTTTGTGCGTTTGTAATCGTCACGTAATTCTATAAAGGTGTAGTAGCCAGCACCGGCTTCCGCAAATGGAACCAGAAACTGTTTGTTCCAAAAATCAAGACGGTAAATCGCACCAACGGTATTAGGAAACATGATGAAGGTGTATTCTTCCTTCGCTTGTAGGCGGGGATTATTTTTAAATCGCCCTTTACCCTGAGCGGTGAATACTCCCGTACCACCTTTTAAACCGAGCTTCCCAAAGGATTGGAACATCTGCCATTCAAAGTCGGTGTACACGATGGTGCCCGCGGAGCTGGAGTACACATCATCAAAGCGTACAGGATCGCCATTCACACTGTTATTTTGTAAGGAGGCGGGACGAAAGCTTCCGACTCGAAGTGAAGCGGCGTATTTTTGCGGGCTGAATTTAGGTGGGTATTGAATCTCGCGTTTTTTTTTAGAAATTTTCGCAGGAGGAAGCATTTGTTTTTCGAGCTCGAAAATGGTGTCTTTTTTCCCGCTGATTCTTGTTCGTCGAACACGCTGCTTTTGCTCAATCATTTCTGCTTGTGTTTTCAACTCTTCAATTTTTTGATTGTCAGAATCGAGTTGCTGTTGATCGGTCATCAAACTCTTTTCAACTTTTTGCAGCTTATTCTGAATGGCTTCTTTACGTTCGGAAGTCAGCGGAATGGTTTTGCTTGGTGCCTCGGTGGTTGGTGGGGCTTCTTGAATCACCACGGGTGGTTCTTCATTGGGAGATACATAAGGTGCTTCAGCGGGTGGAGCGTCTTCCTCGGGTGGAAGCGACTCTTCTTGCGCGCGAAGAGTTTGGGCCCAAAGTGCTGCTGAAATAAAAACGAAGAAAAGAAACAGACGATTTTTTTTGAGTACAAAAACGGGAAGAGAGCTCTTCACGCGTAATCTTGTAACCATAAAAGTGACTAAAATAAAAAGACTCATGAAAGTCAAAAGCGCAAAGACAAAAGAAAATTCTAAAGCCAAAGTGGCAAACGCCCAAAATGGAAGAAGCACAAAGCGAACCGCACCACGTGCCCATTCACGGTCGCGAATCCAATCGGCAACAGGTGGGCTGTGCTTGTAGTAGAATTTTACAAAGCTGCGTCCTAGAGAGTGAGATTGAAGAAATTGGCTACGGAATTGTCGAAGGACAAGAACGTGAGGTTCAAAAGAAGAACCGTACGCAGCCGTCGCAATAAAGCAATTCGCTTCTTTAGTAAGCACTCCAACTACTTCGCTTGGAGCGGCTCGATGTCTGGTTGGGGTACTATAAGAGGTAAAGAAACCTATGTTTTCAGCTTTGTCGACATTGGCTAAGCGAAAGCAATAGTAAACATCGTTTTGAAAACCTTCGACCATATCTTCGTATTCGGCCCCACCGGTCGATTTCACACCAACAGGAATTTCTTTAAAAGGAGTGGTGTCGAATGAATAAGACGCATCTGTCACAGAAGTTTCGGTTTCGCAGGGAAGATAATAGAGTCGCACGCTCTTAAAAGCAAGGTTTCCAGATCTTGTGGGATATAGCCCATCACTCACGTCGAGAGAAAGATAAATTTTTTCATCTCCTGGAAACACTGACAGATCGCAAGCACCAGTACCGGCAGTAGTGGGAGTGCAGGTAGTTGTGTTTTGAGTAGAGGTATCCAAGGACTGGAAGCTCACGGTTACAGAGATACTATTGTCTGGAGAGGTGCCAATTTTTAGTGTTGGAGATTTAATTGTTCCACCAGAATTACAACTTCCGCTGTTAATTCGATTACAGATTTCAGTCCAATCTAAAGTGACAAAAGCAGTTTGGCCTGCTGTTACGGAACTAGACGCAGAAACAACGGTGAGTGCTGCGTCGGCGGAGGTGTAGGCCTGTGCGGCTCCTGCATCGGTATCCGAAGTGAAGCTAAATGTAACGTAACTGCCATCCTTCACAAATCTTGTAGAGCAAGCAACGCCAGTTCCGATACTTCCAGTACAATTGCTACAGGTTTCAGTAATGCTTCCCGTGGTGCAATCCGTGCCAGTTCGACCTACATAGACTGTAGCTGTTGTTGCGGTGATTTCTTTATTGGAGTAAGCGCCAGAAATATCGGTGATAGTGATCGCCGCAAACGCAGAGGACGACCACAAGAATGTGCCTAAAAGGAGGACTTGGATGAAAGCTTGTTTCATCTAAATATCTGATCACGAGCCTCGGGTTATGTCAAAAATTTGCTCGGCGATTTGAATGCCGTTAAGAGCAGCGCCTTTACGCACGTTATCGGCGGCAATCCACATCAGCCAAGTGCGGGGATCGTCGCTGTCACGGCGAATACGGCCCACATAGACGGGATCTTTCCCGGAGACCGTAATGGACATGGGATAAGAGTTGTTCGATGGATCATCCATCACTTCGATACCAGCGGCGGGTCGAAGAGTTCTTAAGATATCTTCGTGATTTACGGTGCGATCGAGCGTCACCCACACAGCTTCACAGTGAGAGTTGAGTGCAGGGACACGAACCGCCGTCGCGGTGATTTTAAGATTTGGGAGCTCCATAATCTTTTTGGTTTCGCCCATGATCTTAAGCTCTTCTTCGCTAAAACCTGTGTCGTTGATCTCACCAATTTGGGGAATCACATTGAAAGCAATTGGATGTGGTAAATATTGTGGCTTTAAATCATTAGGAGCCGCTTTATTGAGCACTTCTTGCGATTGCGTTTTTAATTCTTCAATAGCATCACGACCAGCCCCACTCACGGCTTGGTAGCTCGAGACCACCACTTTCGAAATCCCGAAAGCTTTTTGCAGAGGCTGGAGAACTGCGACAAGTTGAATCGTTGAGCAATTAGGATTAGCGATCAAAGCGGGTTTTGTTGCGGGAGGAAGAAGATGCCCGTTCACTTCCGGAACGACGAGAGGAATTTCTTTATTCATGCGAAATGCAGAAGAATTATCGATGGCAAAAGCGCCCTCTTTCACCGCAATCGGCGCCCATTCGCGACTGATGGGATTTCCGGCAGAGAAAAACACGACATCGAGTCCACGAAAACAATTTTCCGAGAGAGTTTGTACGGAAATATTTTGTCCACGAAACTTAATTGTCGAGCCTTCGGATTTTTGACCCGCAAAAGCACGGAGTTCGCCGATGGAAATTTTGCGATCTTCTAAGATTTTAATAAATTCTTGGCCAACGATACCTGTTGCACCAACAACGCCAACATTCATGAGAGAGCTGGGAGCCATTAATCGCCTCCTGTGTAATCATCCTCAAAAGAAGGCGTGTTGACGTAAACTTGGGCTGTGGTCTTCTTTTTTCCGATATTTAAAATTCCAAAAATAGCACCTAAAAGAGCGTAAGTGAGAAAGAGAACAAAGAGCATCACTTCGGGTCTTAAAGCCACGACCACAAGAAGGACCGTTGCGGTTACGAGATAGCGGAAGGGAAGTCGCTCTTTCAAATCGAGATCCTTAAAACTGCGATAGCGAAACGTGCTCACCATCACGAAAGAAAGTAAGAAAGTCATAAGGAGCAGCGGTAAACTTTTGTAAGCTTCAAGTCCTAAATCGTGAAAGCAAAGCACAGATCCTGAGACAATGCCTGCGGCCATTGGAATCGGAAGGCCTTGAAAATCTTTTCGCTCGACGATGTGAGCTTGAACGTTAAAACGAGCGAGTCGTAAAGCTCCGCAAGCTACAAAAAGAAATGCTGCGAGCCAACCGAGTCGACCAAAAGGTTGCAGGGCCCAGAGAAACATTAAAATCGCAGGCGCCATTCCAAAGCTGATCAGATCACTGAGAGAATCATACTCGGCACCGAAGTGACTGGTGGTGTTCGTCATGCGTGCGACACGTCCGTCGAAAAGATCAAATGCGGCGGCGGCGACAATCGCGTAAGCGGCCGTAAGATAATCACCTTTGATGGAGTAGATGACCGACATAAATCCAAAAAACATGTTGGCCGTGGTGAAGAGATTCGGAAGAATGTAAATCGAAAGAGGTACACGATTTCGCAATCGGATGCGTCTCTTCTCAACTCCCTTTAATTCTCGACGTTTCAATGAAAACTTTTTGATGTGATCTAACTCCATGTGCAATGTTTTACCACAGGATCTAAGGGGTCACAAGAGTAGAACCCATCTCATAAATAGGCAAGCCCCGACGATTTCCCAATAGTTCCAAGACCGCGGCACGAGGAGGAGTCATAGTGGTGCTATGCCGACGACGAGTAACAAAGGGATTGGAACTATTGGGAATCGCCCAAGGGTTTTTTGTTATTGTTTCAATCTCTTCGTTGCTCCTTCTCACCATAGTACCACTATGCTTCGTCGTCGCGCCTTGATCTTGAATCAATAACAAAAAATCGGGGTTTGCCTATTTATGAGATGGGTTCTAACTAAGCGAAGCCACCAAAGGTCATGAAAAGAAACCACAGCAAGGTGGAGCTATAAATAGGAAATGAGAAATTATCATCCCATTTTCCGAGAGGAATAACTTCTGAAACCGCGCCAATTAAACCTGTGATGAGGGCGACTAAAATCGCGCGTTCCGCCATGACATTGTTATAGAGAAAGTACACATAACTCACGAGAGTGCAGACCAGAAAAGCGGCGCAAGCTCCCTGGAGGCTTTTATTTCTCCAGATTTTGTCTTTTCCAAAGCGAACTCCGAAGATAGTCGCTGCCGGATCGCCAAAAGCGAGCATGAGGAGGCTCAACTCAACAATCGATCTCGGGAAGAGAGTTGTAATAATAAAAATCCCGAGGAAGAGGTAAGTTACGCCTGACAGTGCGTTGACTTCACTTTCTCGAAGAATGGGTCGAAACCACTTTAAGACAAATTGGTTTAAACGTGGAATATGGAGTCTTAGAAAATCGGGTAGTGCGAAAATGAGAAGCGCAAAAACGAGCAAAATTAAGGCGCTGGGATAATTCACGGCTTGGTAAATAAGGGCAATGGCTAAGACTCCCAAGACATGCCAGATTCGTCTGGCCCAATGAATCGCCGCACGTGGCTTATAGGTCCCAGAATTCATCCCTAACGGGGTGGATTGAGGCTGAGAAGGACGATGTTGAGTGTTCTGATCCAAAGGTGCCTGTCCTGGTGGGGTTTTCGACCTAGAAAAATTTGTTGGTTCTGTTTTCACTGAGAGCATGTCCTCAACTTGATCTTACAACTATGAGAACGAAATAAACCCCGCCCCCAACACAGAGTCATGACAAAGCCTGGGATTGAATTCAACCAGAAGCGCATGTCCTGAGCCGCTTTGTGTCACTTGTGGGGTTACAGAGGGTTTAAGGCTGACAACATAAATAATTGAAATAACTAAATAAAATAAAAAACCAGAAAAAAGTGAACCGGAAATAATCAAGGGGAGCTCTTAGCTGATGTGGGATGTGATTTAATAAGCAGGAACCTGTCTCTCAGTTGGTACTGGAATTGAAATACCTCAGGATGAGGAAGTGTACTTTGGCGACATGGATTTCAAAAATTCTTATCATTTTGACGGCGACCACAGTGCCGGCGGTTTCCTATGGAAATTGGCGTTCTCCGGCTTTAATGAAAGATTTGGTCGCGCTTCGCGCGCCTGACAGTGATTATATTTCTAGCATCGAAGAGGATCGTCAAAACGAAGCAAAAGAATTGATTTTGGTTCCGGTGCCAGCAGGATTTGTTCGCGCAGATTTTAAAACCAGCCTTTTTACAGATTCTCTCAGTAAAGAATTTATAGAACGCTACCGGGAAAAATTGGGTTACACCGAAGCGGAACAAAACGCTCAGACTCCCGTCGATTTAAAAGCTTACGGCGATAGTACCGGTTACACCGAAGAAGTGAAACGCCATCGAGAAAAACAAAGAGAGTTTGGGGAGTACATGTTCCGTCGATTGGCGGAGTTTCATGTCGATAACTACTTCAAGTCCGAACCAAAGCTTAAAAAAGTTTATGAGATGAAAGAGCGTTTGAGTAATCTTGACGTGAGAGTGAACGAATCGACAAAGTTAAATACGAATTATTCCTTTAGCGGTAACTTCATCACGGCAACCTTAGAAAACCCTTACATCAACGCCCGAGCGCGCTTCGAAATGAATCCCGCTCAATTAGGTCCAGGCCCCGTGGAAGAAACGATTCTGTCTCTCTACAGAAATATCACCGAAACATTTTCGTTCGAAAATCACTACAAATTGACTCAACAGATTTTAAGTTTGGTCGGTAGAAAAAGTTTCTCTGAACGGTTGCAATCGACGTTGACACTTTCTAACAGCTTTATCGATTTAAAAGATAAACCCAAAGAGTCCATCGCGCTCGCGGGACTCCTCTTCGTTTACTAATTCAGTTTGAGGTTGGAGGTTTAACGTTTGAGGTTTGTCGTACCGTTTAGGGTTTGAGGTCTAAACCACCAATGGTGCTCAACCGAAAACTCAAACGATAAACCTCTAACGGCACCTCAAACCTTCAACCCCAAACGACAAACCTCCAACCGAGTTTAAGTAAACCTTCGGGCCGATAACCACGGCTCGATGTCGCGGCCGTAAATCACATCGACCAATCTTTTTGTCGTGTGAAAAGATAAACCAATTCCGTGAGCGGTATAGCCGCCCGCAAAAAACACCTGCGGATCGTCAGGCAATGCGCCGACCATCGGTTCGCCATCTTTTGAAAAACCCATCACTCCCGACCAGCGGTGCGTGACTCTCGAATTTTTGTAATTCGGGAGATGTTCATTCACAAATTTTTGGAGTGCGACTTGGATGCCTTCGGTGATGTTGTCGGAAATCCCTACTTCTGTTTCTTTTTCCACTTGGCGGAAGCCTCCGATGAGAAGTTCTCCCGTTGGCATTTGACGGAAATAATCTAAATAAAAATTTGCATAGCAAGGAGCATCCATAAAGCGGGGCACGGATTCCATCATCAGACACTGTCCGCGAGTAGGAAAAATCTTATCTTGGAACCAGGGATGCAACGTAAAGGAATAACCGTTGAGATTTAACAGAATGAGTGGGGCTTCGAAGTCCCCTTTATCGGTTTTTAAAATGCGAGTTTGTTCATTCGTCGACTCAATTCCAAAAGCTTCAACACCTTCGTGAAGGTCGGATTTTGTTTTTGAAAAGATGTGGTTTACAAGTTTTACGGGATTGACGGAAGCATCGTCGAGATACTTGATGCCGCCCACAAAATTGTGTGCGCCAACACGTTTTTCAGCAGTCTGCTGATCGATAATCTCGGTGCGAATTTTTAAATCGTTCATGATTTGAGCGACTTTTTTTAGTTCCTCAAATTCATTGGGTTGAGTGGCGAGAGAATAAGCGCCGTTATGTTCAAACTCGAGTTTCTCTGCGTCGTCTTGGACAATTTCTTGTTTTAAAAGGCGTAAGTTCTCTTGAGCAAATCGCCAGATCTCAGTGGCTTGGGCAAGGCCATGCTTATTGATCATGCGGTTGAAATGTTCCACCGATCCGCAAGTGATGAAGCCCGCGTTTCTTCCGCTTGCACCAAAGCACATTCGGGATTTTTCGACGATGGCAATTTTTAAAGAGGGATCTTCTTTGTGCAACCAGTATGCGGTGGAGAGGCCAGAGATTCCGGCACCAACAATGATGGCGTCGTAGCTGCGGCGATCATGGTGAGACGAACGGTCGAGCCAAAAAGAAGTACTCATAATTGATCTATCTCCAAATACATTTCTTGGGCGGTACAAAGACAAGGAGGTTTCAAACACCTTGTGCAGTTGTAATCAACGTCTTTCCAATAGTGAAGATGCTCTTTAACAACATTGAATCCCAATTTTTTTAAGTAACGAGTCGAGGAGTCATTAGGGCTCTCTTTCCAGGAGTGGCACACGACACCCTTCGTGTTCAATTTTTTGAGTGTCTCGAGGGAATGGCGTGAGAGCTTGCCTCCCCATCCTTCACCCTGAAGATCAGCCGACAAAAAGAGGGATTGAAAGTAGGCGGTGTTTTCAAGCGGGTAGGGCCAAGCTTGAACGGTGAGTCCGCTGCCTTTGCCCTTTTCCCATTTGCCCGCGGGATAAGTTATACGAACCCCTTTGATTTTTTGTTCAGGATTTTTCAAGACGAAGGAGCACATCACTTCTTGCGAAGAAGACTTTTGAAAAATCTCTTCGAGTTCTTTTCGGCTGTAATATCCTTTTCCAATTTCGGCGTCGGTAAAGGCCTGTACGGCCTCTAAGTCTTCCCATCGTAAAGGTTCAATTTTTAGTGACATGCAGGGTGTCCTACCAAGGCATAAAAGGGGAGGCAAGAATTAAACGGGTCGCCGTCATCTCAAAACGATACGCCTAAAGTCCGGTCAAAATTCTGCCGAATTATTCTTTGTACGAAACGTTTCGAAGAACAAGGATGGACCTTTGGCTAAGCCCATTTCGAATTTACGCAAGACTCAGCAAATGCTGAATCAGCTCACTGTAGGAATTGTGACTGTCTTTGGCGTTATCTCCGCGTTTACCATCTTTAGCTCTCCCATTTCGATGAATAGCTCAGATGTGATGATGGCTCCTTCTGAAGGCCTTCGCGGTCCAGCTTCTGTTGGGGTTACCAATGAAATGGGAAAGCAAGTTACCGTAGATGTACTAACAATTGAATGTGGAAAGGACATTGAGGTTCTCTCTCAATCTCCACAAGTACGACTTCGAGGAAGTATCTGTGCTCAAGAGTCCCAGGCTCAATTGAAAAGCTCTTCAATTAAAAATAAAGATAACAAAGACGTGGCGACCGTATTTTTAATGAATCGAGATTTCACTACTGATGTGATCCATTTATCTAAGGATCATAACGAACTCACAATTGTGAATAAGCTTAGCAACGGGGAAACAGAAACCCGTCTTCTCAAAATCCGACTTAAAAAAATGTAGATAAATTAACGAGCGCTCTCGCGGATAAATCGGCTGAGATAAAATCTCACCATATTGTCGAGATCCGTGATGCGTGTTTTACGAAAACACCAGTGAAGCTCGTTGAAAGCTCCCCATTGGGCTTCGATTACATCTTCATCTGTGGGTGAGCTGGTTTCAACCGCTGCGGGAGTGCCGGGCACAAAACCGCTATGGCTTGTTTTGATGGCGACGGTGCCGGGTTTTTTCATTGTGAAAATCATTTTTTGGCCGTTACGGAACAGCATGAAATCCGCTTTGGTATTCGCGATTCCATAGATCTTAATATTACCAATCGCAACGCCCTTCATTTGATTGAAGGCACTGGAATAATCGACAAAAGATTCTTTGAGTTTTTCTAAAAAAATATGGGTTTCATCTTCAACAGCTTTTTGGCCGTCAAAACCAATCGTAAAATCCACCATGTCAGCTTCTTCAAGCTGCTGTTCGGATCTTACAAGATCGCGTACCCAATCCAGTTTACTCATGCAACCCCCCGTACCTCTTTAAATTATAGGATGAGTTTGGCTAGCTATGTCAAGGCGACAGATTCTTTAAAGGTGCCAGGTTCCGTTTCCGGGTCACACCGCTTCATAATGGACGCGGTGTGACCCGGAAACGGAACCTGGCACCTAAATGGGGAGAGGTTATAGGAGGAGGGGTAGAGTGCCGTTTTTTGTGTTGCGGAGGCTTTCGATTTTGAGTTCGGCGCAAAGTTCTGGCGAAGAGATGTCCTTTTGAACTTCCCACTCCAAGACCTGTTTTGACGACTTGGGGCTCACCGCGTATTCCGGTAAAATTTGGCAAAGAAGGTTCATCACGCCGGCCTTGTAAGTTCCAACTTGGTTGAATCCATATCCATCAAATAAAGGCGGACGACTCATTGAAAAAGCTTTTACATTTGTACCCGAGCTTTCAAAAAGATATTTTAAGCCGGCCATTCTTGATGCGTCTTCTAATTCATCTGTAAATCTGGCTAAGTGGGCGAGAGAGCCCCTATCGTTAATGGCCTTAGAAAATTCAATGTCACGCTGGTGATTGTAGTTAACAGTTTTTTCGACTTCCGCTTTGAGTTGAGCAAAGCGCTGAGGATTTCCACCTTCTAATTTTTTTCGTAGTGGAGAATTTGCTGGGCCAACAAAATCAGGAATGTTGGAGCATCCGATGAGGTTTGCAATTGCCGCCGTACGAAACTGCGTCCAGTTGGGATTCTTTTTCAGCTCTGAATGAATACGTTTGTAGTTGAAGCCGTTGAGATAAATCGTCAGGATTTGTCCCAACGTGTCCGGTTGATGAACCGTCATTGGGTAAAAGCGATCTTTCTCATAAAATTCCATTGGTGCGGAATTGGCTTGAAATTGTCCAGGCCATGCGCTGTAGGTGCGCCAAATAGGACGAAAAGGAGTGCCGTGACAAGAAAAACAGGTCTTCGTATCCTTTGGATCCATAGAAAATTTTGTGCCTGCAGAAGAAATTTGTCCAACAAAGGGTTCCCAGCTGTTTTGCTCAAAGTTGTATCGAATGCCATCAATTTTTTGAGCATATCTTACGGGTATAGGAACGGGCGCATCGACAAGTCCCATGATTACGCCACCAGAATGAAAGGTGATCAATCGCGGATGGGTGGGGCTAGTGGCAGCCATTTGAAGACTGCGACTGTGTGCCATTCTCATAGAGCCAAGAGAGAACTCTTTATACTCAGGGAGACTCACGAGTTTTTTAAAATATTCGACGGAATCCACGGCAGGCGTTGCCGCACTCCAGGTTTTGAGTTGCTCATAAAATTTATTATCGCCAGTAGGTGAAAGACGTTGAACGTCGCAAGTTTCTACAAATTTATTGGGCGGCATTTTGCTTGAAGCCTGTTCTTGCGTTTGGCCAGTGTATGACAAAAATTGGCTTAAAAGGACAATGCTCGCGAGTAGGATACCATTAGACATGCAAAACCGCCTTTACTTGATTATTTTGAGTTGAAAATGCATGAAGGGTGCCACACATCAAGGCTTGGCATACATTCTGCTTTGTCATTACATTGTGGAACGACAATCGATTAAAGGAGATCTTAATGACTAAAGATGTAAAAGAAAAAGTGATCCAAAAATTGAATGAAATATTAGAAATGGAGATCTCTGGGGTTGTAAGATATCTGCACTACTCTTTGATGATCACTGGCCCTAACCGTATTCCCATTGTGAAGTGGTTTCAAGATCAAGCAACCGAAGGTTTCGGTCACGCTTCGCAAATCGGAGAAAAAATCACATCTCTTGGTGGTCATCCCACTTTAAAAGTACGACCTGTTCCAGAGACCAACAAGCACGGCACTCTTGAAATTTTAAAAGAAAGTCTCGAGTTTGAAAAAGAAGCCGAGAAAATGTACCGCGAACTTCTTCCTCTCACGGAAGATTACGTTTCTCTCAACGAAATGATTCGCGCTCTTCTCTGTGATGAACAAAACCACATCGAAGAAGTTGAGAAAATGCTCAAGGTAAATAAAGAATAGTTTATAGCCATAGGGCATATGTCAGCGGCATAAGGAAATGGTAGTGAAATTTGAATCCGCCATGCATGGCCATTGCTTTATGCCTCCACCATATGCCCCTTACATATGCCTTATGCCACAAAATCACTTGTTTCGTACCTTTAGAGTTTCGGTAAGCTCAGTGTAATGGCGGTTGAAAAACCGCCGTAGGCATTGGTGTTAAGCCCGTAGTAGAGACCTAGTTTTAACATCGCTGGAATATGAAACCCGAGGGTGATGTCGCTTCGAAATTCCATTCCCGTGCTCCAAAAAAAACTTCCTAAATAACTGGTTCGAGTTCCACGAATATCTTTTGCGTAATATGCGCCCTCAAGAGTCGCGGAGTCGACAAAAACTCCAGCGTGCCACCTGCGGAAAAGAACGGGGAAGGTGCCAAGGTCTCCTGGGCTATCCGTTAAAGGAAATCGATACTCAAAAGTATTTGTAATCAGTGACCAACCCACAAATTCTCCGACCGGGTAACCACGCACTAAGTAAGGTGATTCACTTAAGTAGGAAAGCGTGTAGTCGCCGCCCGCTGGCGTTCCAAGGAGAATGCTTCGATTGCGAGGGGAGAAAATCGAACGTGTACGAAGCATCATTGCATGACGATCGGGAAGCCAAGGCGAAATGTAGATGGCTCCATTGGCGCGAAGGTTGTAAAATTCCGTGTTTCCCCAGCTTGGCAAAAAGTATTGATAATCGAGAAGTGCCTCTTGACCTTTGCGAGGAGAAATTTGTGTCGGTTTTTGAGTTGCGTTTAAGTAACTTAATTGTACGGCAGGTCCTGCATACAAATAATCATCCGAAGTTGTAGGTAAATCTGTGGAAAAGCGGGAGACACGAAAGCCCGTTCGCCAGTCTTTGTTATGTCGGTTGAGTGGCATATCGTATTGGGCTTCGAGGTAACTACTGGTGGTGATAAGATCGTAACTATAAAAATACTGGTTCACCACCTGCCCTAAAAGACTTACGTTCCCGTGATGAATCGCTCGGGAGAAAACAGCGCCCCCGCCGGTTTTTTTTGTGAGAGAGTCGTAGTTCACGTTGAGTGCATAACTTTGAATTCTTAAAGGGTCGATTGCTCCCGTCATAGCGGAAACGGCGTAGCTATTTCCAAAAAAACCAACGAGCGGAACCCAGTAAGTGGGAAGCATGTACGACCATGGCGAATATTCTTCCTCTTGCGATGAGATGATAGCCTTTGTTGGTTCTTCGTATTTAGGCCAGTCGCTCTCGGTGAGAGAGGCTGTTGGAGTAGGAGTAGTGTGTGAAAGAACCTTTCGTTTGAGTGCCACTCCGCGCCCAGTGAGTTCTGAAAAATAAAGTGTCGATGTGTTGGAGTCGATGGTGGCGGTGTTAGCTTCGGTGTAGGAGTTCGTGAGAGCTTTGATCGTTTTAAAATCACGGCTCGCCCAATAGAGGTTGGCAATGCCAGATTTTGCGGAAGTAAAAAGAATCCCGTTTTTATAAGGCACTGCGAACTGCGCCGGTGAGTAGTCGCCTAGGGCGATGCGAACGTCTTTCGTCGCAAGATTAAAAATTTTAAGGACTTCTTTTCCTTGAGGCGAACGTTCAGAAAAAAGAATTTCATCTTCGGAGAAAAAGGAAGGGCGCGAAATGCGGTGAAGTTGTGGTGGAGAATAAACAATATTCTCTTTTTTCTCTTCAGGAAGTCCTGTTAAGACGGCTAATTGTGAAGTCGCCGCTTTTGTTTTGACGTAAACGATGCGATGTCCGCCAGAATCCACCGCAGGTTCTTGCGCACGTAAGCCTTGGGTCACGGGATCTGCTTTTTTATCGCTAAGAAAAAGGCGATGGAGATCGGAATATTCGTAATAAAGATCTTCGGTATCGATCGCATCGAAGACGAGAGATTCTGAATTGGGCCACCAGGAGATTTTTTTAGTTCCCGTAGATGTGTGGAGCTTCTTTTGTTGGTGGAAATCAAAAGGAACCTTGGTATTTGGTCGTTCGACCATCCAAATTTCACTATCGCGGTCGTCGTTAAAGAGGACGTAAGCGAGGCGAAGTTGGTTTGGACTTATCGTGGGAGAGTGCGCTCCCGGAAGAGTATTGGGAAGTTGTTCTGAGGTGGGAGGCGAAGCCGATTTTATTTTTTCAATCTGTACATCGGCTAATTTTTTATAAGTTTCACGAACACTTTGGGCAAAACCTTCGTAACTAACTCCTAAAAGATCATGAATAGGACCGTTGATGAAAAAAGGAACGCGGCCGGCATATTGATCATTTAAAGTACGAAATGCTTCAACACCTTTTCTTTTTCCAATTTCATGAAGCAGTAAAGATCCCCAAAAGTAAGGGCGCATGCCGTAAGGCCATGATGGAATCATGATCTCATTCATGGAAGCGAGTGATTGGTTCCAAGTGTTATCGAGAACCATCGCGCGCATCATGGCTGCAAAAAGTGGAGAGCGAAGACGGCCCTGAGAAGTGAAACGTGTTTCCATTTCCACTGCGAGCCCCTCAAGGTACCAAGTGGGAAGAAGGGCGTTTGGTCGAACGATGGCACCTAGCAGAGTGCGAACAGGTCCTAGGAATCCGCGAGCCGGTTCCATGTTTAAAATATGAGTGTATTCATGGATTAAGAGTTTTTGACTCCAGTTGTCATAATGTCCGATGGAATCTAACGCTGTCGGTAATACAGGAAAGAGCGTGATCATGGGCCGCGGAAAAGGAGTCGCTAAACCGTTAGGGCTGTCGGAACGGTCATAAATCCAAATAACGGTTTTAGATGGAGCGGTCTGAAAAACTGGGACAAGTAAGGAGTAAGTGCGTTCTGCCTGGAGAGCGACTTCCTGTGCGAGTAGGGGATGATCTGCATCAAAAATAATTTCGAAATGTTCCGTTTGGAGGGTTCGCCAACGTATGTGTGGCTCTGGTGCCGCCAGGCCGCGTGAACAAAAAATGAAAACGAAAAGCAAGAGAAAGCGATACATGTGCGTAGTATCTCAACATTTTGAATGTGTTCCCACAATCACAAAAGTTTGACATTCCGGCTCAAAAAACTATTATTAATGGGTCACCAACTAAGGAGAAACCACATATGCAAACACAGCAAAAAACATTTCAAACCTGGATGATCCAACTACTTTCCGTTGTCATTATGGTTTCTTTCGCACTTTCTTGTTCGAAAAAGAAAAAAGACGACGGTCAAATCGGCGAAGAAGTTACAGAGGGACAATTGGATCCAAATGTTGCGAATCAAGCGCTTGGATTTGATCCTCAAGGAAGCGATGGCGGAACAATTGAAGGACTAAAGACGGTCTTTTTTCCTTATGATTCTTCTACACTCACGAATGATGCAAGAAAACGTCTCCAAGGAAATGCTGATTGGATGAAACAGCATGCGGGCACCAATATACAAATTGAAGGTCACTGCGACGAAAAAGGCTCTATCGAATATAACTTAGCTCTCGGTGAACGTCGTGCAAAAGCTGTACGTAGTTACTTGGTGAGTTTAGGTGTTGATGCGAGTCGCGTAAGCGTTATTTCTTATGGCGAAGAAAAGCCGATTGAAAGTGGCGACAGCGAAGCGGTGATGGCGAAAAATCGTCGTGCTAACTTCTTACCACTCGGCCAATAATTTTTTGTGAGCCGGTTGAATTTCACATATGGTTGCGCAGTTTTTATTCTCTGCGCTTCTTGTGTAGGAAGACCTCCGATCAAAAATTACACTCTTGCTAGAACGGCAATCGAAGCGGCTAGAAAAGTAGATGGGTTAAGATATTCACCCGAAGTTTTTCATCGTGCTGAAGAATTCTATAGAAAAGGCGAGATCTACTATAAAAATCACGAGTATGCGAATGCCGAGAGTGCTTTTGAAGAAGCGCGCCTAAATGCAGAAAAAGCCGAGAATGAAGCTCGCATGAGACCCACGGATTAAAAGGAGAAGTGCATGTCTATTCAAAAAATGGTTTTAACTCTCTCCCTTCTTGCGCTCTCAGGATGTCTTCTGACACGCAATGAAGTCTCCGAAGAGCAGAGAATGCAGTCTCAGGTGAGTCAATTGCAAAAAACCAAAGCGGATCAAGAGGCGAACATTCAAAGCTTTGATGAACGTGTCCGAGCCATGAGTGGGCGATTGGAAACTCTCGAGCATCGGGTGGAAATTTTAACTCAAGAAAAAGACGGATTAAAAAACCAACTCGCTTCTGCGGAGAATCGTTTTAAAGAATTAGAGCAGGCGATTTTGCAAGTGGAACACACGTCCTCTGCTCCTCGACCACGCGAAGAAGAGAAAGTCGAAAACTCTCGTGAGAAAAAACGTACCGCCTTTGACGAAGCGGAAGAATTCTACAGCCAAAAACAGTGGAAGAAGGCCATCGCTTTTTATCAAAAGTTTCGCGATAAGAATCCCAGCGGACTAGAGTTTGGTTTGGCGACTTTGAAAATTGGTCAGTGTTTTCAAGAATTAAAAATGTTTAAAGAAGCTCGTGTTTTTTATGAAGAGGTTGTCGAGAAATATCCCAAATCAAAACTCGCCAAGACAGCCACGACGAAATTGAATCAAATTAAAAAGAAGTAAATTATGGCACAAATTCAACGGGTATTGGCCGTTGAGACAAGTTGTGATGACACCTCCGTCGCGATCGTTGAGGCCGACGGGAAGGTTTTATTCTGCGAATCGGCCAATCAAGATATTTTTCATAAACCTTTTGGCGGCATCGTGCCTGAGATTGCTGGTCGCAATCATACGGAAAAGCTTTTACCTCTTATGGAAAAAGCTTTTGTCGAAACGGGCCTTACTTGGAAAGATATCGGTGGTCTTGTTGTGACTTCAAGGCCTGGTCTCGTGGGCTCTCTTCTTGTCGGTGTGGTGACCGTTAAATCCATCGCTCTTGCAAAAGGGCTTCCCTTCCTGGGAGTGAATCACTTAGAAGGTCATATTCTGGCTCCTTTTTTAAGAGACGAAAAATATCAGCCACCTTCGAACTTTGATTTTCCTTTTGTTGCGCTGGCCGTGAGTGGTGGGCACTCTTCGCTCTACCATGTCGAAGGGTTAGGTCAATACACCGTCATCGGACGCACGATCGATGATGCGGCTGGCGAGGCTTTTGATAAATTCGCGAAAATGGTGGGCTTAGGATTTCCAGGTGGAGTTCATGTTGACCGTTTAGCAAAACAAGGTGACCGTATGGCATTTCCGTTCCCTCGAGCGATGCTGGGAGAAGATGTTTATGACTTTAGTTTTTCAGGGCTGAAATCAGCAGCGAGTCGACTCATTTCGAGCATGAAACCTCAAGAAGTGAGTGAACAGATAGAAGATTTATGTGCTTCTTATCAAGAGGCCATTGTTGAAGTCCTCATGAGAAAATTAGAGCTCGCACTACAAAAAACAAAGCTCAAAAAGTTCATTATCACGGGCGGGGTGAGTGCAAACTCTAGGCTTCGCGAGGCGGCCGAAGAGTTGGGAATGAAGAATAAGTACCAATGGATTGTGCCTCCTATGCGCTATTGCACAGATAATGCAGCCATGATCGGTTATGTTGGCATTCAACGCATGAATAAAGGCGAAAGAGCCGATTCAAGTCTTGGAGTTTCGCCCGAAGTAACGCTATAAGTCTGTCCATGGTTCAGTACTCCCTACAAGACGTAAAAGCGAAGCTTGCCGAGCTCGGTATTTCTCCGAAGCGTGCGCTCGGTCAAAATTTTTTGATCAATCAGAGTTCCTGTCAAAAAATCCTCCAAGCCGTGCAGTCTTTTGGACCTAAAAGCATCATAGAAGTAGGGCCAGGCCTTGGTGCGATCACCGAACTTCTTTTGACGTTGAATGTACCGATGAAGGTCATGGAACTGGATTCAAAATTTAGTGAAATGTGGCGATCTCGTGGAGTCGATGTGTTGGAGGGTGATGCCCTTCACGTCAATTGGACTCAACTCGGGATGCCCGAGCCTACGACTCTCGTCAGTAATCTTCCCTACCAAATTTCTTCTCGCCTTGTCGTAGACCGATGTCTTGAACCAGGATCTGTACGTCATATGGTTCTCATGTTTCAAAAGGAAGTCGCAGAGCGGATGATGTCCAAACATGGGGTGAAAGAGTACGGTCTTCTCTCGGTCATCGCGCAATCGGCCTGGGATATTGAGAAGCTTTTTGAAATCAGTTCGAAGGATTTTTTTCCGCCTCCGGCAGTGGCCAGCCGCGTTTTAGTGTTTAAATTTAAAGGCCAAGCTTTAGAACAGCGTTATTTGAATCTGGTGAAGGCTGCCTTTGGACAAAGGCGCAAACTTTTGCTATCCAACCTGTCGAAATATGCGTCTGGAGAAAGTGTTAAAAAATGCTTTGAGAAGTTGGGTTTAAACCCCCAATGTCGAGCCGAAGAATTAAGCCCTCGTCAGTTTCAGGAGATTTATCAATGTCTACGTTCTTAAATTTACTTTTTGTTCTCTTGTTACCTGTGGAGTCTTGGGCCGATATGAATTCCACTTATGGTTTTGGTTCAACCTCAGCTGCCCTTGCTGGCAGTAATCGTGCGAAGTCTTACGATGCATTTACGGTAGAGAGAAATCCTGCGCTCATGAGTTTTTCTGGCGCGCGCACAAGTTACGGACTTCTCGGTGGCTTTGATCAGTTTCAAGATTTAGAGAACGTGAATACCGATAGTGTTTTTCTAGGCGGTTCTAATACCACCTCCTCAGTCGACACGGATGTTCCTGACACTCTTAATGTTCTGGTCGGCTCGATTTGGACGTTTGGAAGTTCTGATCGTGATTATCGAGTGGGTTTAACTGTTTCTGCGCCGGTGGACAAGGTCACTGAACCTACTACGAAAGATCTCTATCAGCCTCAGTATGCCATGTACCTTTCTGATTCTCAGCGACTTAGTCTGTCTGCCGCGATTTCGCGACGCTTGGGAGAGCGGTGGAGTTTGGGTGTGGGACTTGCGTACTACTTAGTTCAAGGGGCGACTTACCAATCGCGTATGCCTTCTGACGGAGCCACAGCGAGAACAACAACCGCCAATTTAAAAACCACAGTGAAGCCAGCGTATGCTCCTCTCGCAGGACTTGCTTGGAAAGCCACAGATCGACAAACATGGTCTCTGAATTACGTGGGCATTCGTGACAGCAAATTAAAAGCTCGAAGTGAAGTGGTACTTGGAATCGTAGGGGCAACTCCTGTCGCCTTCGAAGGTGAAGCTTCTTTATTTTATGATCCTGAGACGTGGAGTTTGGGTTACACCTATGAGGGTGAAAACACAGATATTCTATTAGCTCTCGATTATGAAAGATGGGGCCGATTCAACGGCTCGGCGATGCAGTTAAGCTTTATTACTTTTCAATCCACGTTTCGCCAATACCCTGTTGATGCGCAATACAAAGATATTTTAGTGCCTCGGTTAGGTCTTTCGACTCGCGTGGGAGAAGGCTCCGTCAAAACTGGGTTGGCTTATCGCCCTTCGCCAACTCCGGCTCTTGAAAAAGAAACGAACTTCTTGGATTCAGATCGTGTGATCTATGGATTAGGTTACGGTTTTCCTTCAACGCTTTTTGGATTGCTCGATTCCCCGCTGACGATCGACCTTCATTCTCAAGTTCAGTATCTTATGCCTAAGACGGTCATCAAAGAAAATCCAAGTTCCATTGGTGGTCCTCGATATGAAGTTCGAGGCTATGTGTTCAGTTACGGAATTAACTTTAATGTAGGAATTTAAAAATTCATGAAGGTACGTGTTCGATTAAGAACTTATTTTGTAACGGGTCTTTTGGTGATCGTGCCGGTCATTTTAACTTTTTGGCTCGCGCAGTCTGTTGTCGTTTGGGTCGATGAAATTCTTCCGTTAGAACAACTGACGGGTAGAGACATACCGGGTTTGGGTCTTGTTCTCACACTGGTCATTATTTTGGTCGCAGGCTTTTTGGGTCAAAACTTTTTTGGTGCCTGGGTGGTGGAACAACTTTCTAATCTGGTTGCGAAGATTCCATTTATCGGTTCGGTGTATGGCAGTCTTCGCCAGGTCATGACGACTTTGATGAACAGCCAGGGTGATCGTTTCGGACGCGCGGTACTTGTTGAATTCCCAAAAGAAGGGAGTTGGACGATTGGGTTTGTGACCGCCTCCAAGCCTCCACGCGAAATGGCAAAACATCTTTCTGAAAAGCATGTTTGCGTTTTTATTCCAACCACGCCAAATCCGACTTCCGGATTTTTTGTTTTTGCAGCTCCAGAGAACGTGAAAAACTTAGACGTGTCAGTAGATGAAGCTTTCAAAGTTTTGATTTCGCTTGGGCTTATTGGTCCTCACGGGCAAATGAGAGAGGTTTCAGAAAATGGCTAAGCCGCATAAGCCTGCTGCGAAATCAGAGAGCGGTGGGATAAAAATTGTGACCGAAAACCGCAAGGCTCGCCATGACTACATGATCATGGATAAGCACGAAGCCGGCATGGTGCTCACAGGCAGCGAAGTCAAATCCCTAAGGGCCGGTCAGTGCCAGCTTAAGGACTCCTACGTTGTTTTTCAAAATGGCGAAATGTATCTCCAGAACGCACATATTTCTGAATACAAAGCGAGCAGTTACAACAATCACACTCCAGAGAGAAAACGAAAACTGCTCATGCACGTGCAGGAGATCCGAAAGCTCGACTCTAAGACCCAAGAAAAAGGTCTCACGCTGATTCCTCTAAAAGTTTATTTTAAAAATGGCCGCGCCAAAGTCGAAATTGCTCTCGCAAAAGGCAAGAAGGCCCATGATAAGCGGGAGTCGATCAAGTCCCGCGACGTCGACCGCCAACTCCAACAAGAACGCCGTCGTTAAAAGGTGCCAGTGTCATTTTTCTGGCTACAGCAAGTCATATTCTAAGGGATGTGCACGAGAATCTATTTTAGGTAAACTAAATATTTTTCTTCGTAAGGCTTTCCTCATCGCCTCTGAGTTTTCGGTTTTAGAGGCATGGTTTAGCCAATTGAGGGTTCCGATAGGGTCAGAAAAAAGTGTCACATCTTCGACTAGGGGAATATAGAGGGGCGTATATCCAAGAGTTCCATGCAAAGTACTAAATGGATACTCTTCTACTTGAGCGCAAAGTTGTGACCTAACTGGATTTCGATATACATATTTGTACGCATTTAGAAAATAATGGTGATTTTTAATTTCACAACGGTTGAAGCGTCCACCCCAAATCGGATTGATTCGCCCGGCTTCTTGTCCAACTGATCGACTTGTTTCCTGCATAAAATGTTGAACTCCACGACTAATATTACATTCCGGTGCAGTTACGAGCATATGGTAATGATTGCTCATTAGGACAAAGGAGTGAATTTGAAATTGAAATGCATGATGTATAAAAAACAGATGGTCACTCATGATGTTCCATACTTTTGACATCGGTATATCAAACCATTCTTTATTAATGCATCTTGCAGATACGTGATAAGGGTTGGTTGAGGGTAGAAAAATTCTTCGTGACATACACTATGTAAATGCAGGACTCACGCCGTCGAAGACGAGCAAGCTTTTACTAAAAGAGTGTAGGTTGTTCCGATGTACGAACTAGTTTTAATGGTATTTATAGTTGACGCTATGTAGCCAGAAAAATGACACTGGCACCTTAAAAGACCGGTTCGTCTGCGGCAACATTATATGGGCCATGCTCGCGAACAAAAACAATCTGATCTTTATGGATTGAGAAGATCAAAATATTTCGAATCATATTATTTCCCATATCGTAAGTCGCCACGCCAATTTCTTTGTTTCCATCCCCATCTAGGTCGTAAGCAAATCGGCCCGGTTTTAAACGAAGGAAGTAGGCATAGTTCCATGCCCGGTCATCATTCGTTTGATAAACTTTAGACCAAATAATATCCTTCTTCTTTTCAGTTCCTCGGCCGCGGCCGTAAATAAAATTTACGCGATCATAATTTTTTTCCCAATCTCCTTTTTTTAGGTGGAGCCATGTTCTATTTTTCAACTGAAGAAACGTACGACTCAAGTCTTCGATAGGGGGATCTGCGTGTATAGTCGTGCAAATAAAAATTATAAATAATGCTGGGAAAGCTTTACTTCTTTTTGCGAGATTTTTCATAGAATAACAAAACTTTATCAGCATAAATATCTCCCCCCTTGTCTCGTGAATGATACTCTCTGACAACTTGACGGACATTTCTCTTTTTTGGATTTTTAATTTGAGACCATTTGTGACCTAATATCCGCACTCCTAAAGCAATATTGGTAACTGGATCAAGTTTATCAGATTTGTCGACGTGAATAAGATGTTTACGCATTTCGATCCATTTCTCTTGGTTTGGAAAGCCGCCCATAACACGTAAGGATTGGTCAGTGACCTGCATAAGTCCTGCGGCGGTGCTGTTGCTTTCGTGATTTTGCTTGGGTCGAACGTCGATTCGACCGCGATCATCGCTTTGACTATAAGTGGATCGAGATCTTTCGGAAACTCAATTCCTTGAGCTTTCCAATAATCTAGCCAAAATTGAATCAACGGGTCGAATTCCGCTCCTAATCCTTCAAATCCTTTAATCTCATTTAATATAGGGTATTTCTTTTTGGAGTTCCAAAACAGAAAATGAATATTCTCCTTAAGAAGGCCTGGACGGATCTTCTCACGATTTTTCCTGATGTGAGCGTCGACCCAAGTGGCCGTGCCGGACTCACAAACTCGTTTGTGTCCTTGGACCACGTGATAACCCGGAGGGCACATCTCAGACGAGCTTGGTTTGATCAGAGTTTTATATTGATTCTTGATTTTACCCATCAAAGACCTATTTTATTTGTTCCCTAAAGAAATATTTAAACGTTTTGCTTTTTCGGAGATGAGTTCCTGCCAGATGGCTTGGGACTCGGGGTCCATATTCTGTGCGACTTTTTGCAATCTTTCGATTTCTGATTTGGTTTGATGTCTAAGAGACTTGTAAAAGTAATGGTAGGCTTCCACTAATTCGTAGAATTCTTCCTCTTCGGAGGGGACGATGTCGGGGATGTTCCAGTGGCCTCGAGAGAGCATTTTGATGTGTTCTCGCATTTGTAAAAGGGGTTGGGCGAGTTTATTGGTCATGCGTAGGCCAAAGAGGAAGCTAAAAATGCTGACGCCAATGACCAGGGCCACCACGCAAATGTTCACCCAGGTTTTTTCGCGGGTTAAGTGAACGAGGAGTTCCGGGGACTGAGTGAGCGCTAAATCAATAAAAACGTTATAATTTTCATTTAAAAAATAGAGGCTCACGATAGCAACGGGAAGAACGGCGCCTAAGATCGCGCCTACAAGGGCAAAGGTGTATTTCATTTGAAACCGGCGGTCGATCACCAATTGATTTGTCGAAGGATAAGATGACATAAAGCCTCCAGTTGATTCTCTCCCTATTATGGAATCATAATATAAAACGGACGTCAGCATTTAAGTCAGTCGATACGAGGAGATTCTATGAAGTGTTCTGCGGTGATGTTGGTCATTTTTATGGTGGGTTTGCTTGGATGTTCATCAAGAGCAAAAAAACCGGCGTTGGCGAGTGAAATGGGGACCGAGTTTAAACTCAAAAAAGATCGCTCAGACATGGAAGCTCTTCGCAAAGACATTCCCGAAGAGATACGTGCCCATAATGACGAGAGTGCCTACCTCATAAACCTCTTTCAAGATAAACAAAAAAATCCCCAAGATATTTCGAATAAATTTAATTCTGACGTACGTCGTAAACGCGATGAATTTTCTAAATGGGAAAGACAAAAGCGAGAAGAGTACACGCGTCAGGAGGTTCGTCGTCGCGAAGACTACATGAGCGAATCGAAAAAGAAGCGCGAAGACTCTTCTGTTAAAAGTTTGAAAAGCCAAGAAAGAAGCCGCTTTTTTCAAGATTTAGAGGTCAATAGGCGTCAGTTTTTTTCGGGCGAATCAGATGCTCGCCGTAACTTTGAATCAGAATTAAAGCAAATCCGAAGCGACTTCGAAGCGGAGATGAAGGATTTGCGCTCTCGATATGATCACGAGTATAAGGCTTATTCTCAGGCCTATAACGAAAAGAAAAAAACGAATCCTTCAACCGGGTATTCGCTGTCTCCAACAACGGGAGTGCCTCCAGGCTTTACTGAGCAGGACATGAAAGATATCCAAAGCTTACCAAAATCCAATAAGTCCCTACTTTATCCTGGCAATGGATCGGAGACTGAGGAATAAAGATCCCATGATCCATCTTGCGAATATTACGAAAAGCATCGGCGCTCGAGTTCTTTTTCAATCCTCGAGCTTCCAAATCAATCCCGGAAATAAAATTGGTTTGGTAGGCCCTAATGGTGCGGGGAAGACCACCATTTTTCGTGTCATCACAGGCGAAGAGAGCATTGATTCTGGTTCGGTGAACATTCCTGATAAATTAGTCGTAGCTTATTTTTCTCAAGATGTGGGGGAGATGAAGGGCCGTTCGGCGCTTGAAGAAGTAAAGGCCGGAGCGCAAAGAATCTACGAGCTTGGGCGTCTTATGGCTGAACTCGAACAAAAACTTTCCGACACAAATCTTCCCGAAGACGAAATGATGTCGGTGGTTGAAAAATATGGCGAAGTTCAACACGAATACGAAGAGCGCGGTGGATATAACCTCGATACACGTGCCAAAGAAATCCTCACGGGCTTAGGTGTCCAACCCATTGATCACGATGCTCCGGTTGAAAGATTTAGTGGCGGTTGGAAGATGCGTATTGCGCTTGCGAAAGTACTTCTCTTAAATCCTGACGTACTTTTAATGGATGAACCGACGAACCATCTCGATATGGAATCGATTCTTTGGCTTGAGCAGTGGCTCATTAGTTTCAAAGGCTCTGTCCTTATGACAAGTCATGATCGTGAATTCATGAATCGCATCGTTTCGACCGTGGTAGAAGTTGCGAATCAAAAAATCACGCCTTACTCGGGGAACTACGATTTCTATGAGAAAGAACGCGAGATTCGTAAAGAACAACTCGTAGCTGCTCATAAACGCCAGCAGGATATGCTCGCCAAAGAAGAAGACTTTATCGCGCGTTTTGCTGCTCGCGCATCCCATGCGGCTCAGGTTCAATCGCGCGTAAAGAAGATTGAAAAAATCGAAAGAGTCGAGCTCCCGCCAGAAGAAAGAACCATTGATTTTGAATTCGCAAATCCTCCTCGAAGCGGAAATGAAGTGGTGAAGATGGAAAATCTCACGAAAGAATGGGTGCAGGATGAGAATCGTGTAAAGCCTGTCTTTAGCGGAATTACGGGTTTGATCCGACGCCTTGATAAAATTGCGGTGGTCGGAGTGAACGGTGCTGGTAAGTCCACCTTCTTAAAAGTGATCAGTGGTCTCACAGACCCTACTTCAGGACGAGTCGCTTTAGGCTCTGGAGTGAAGCTTGGATATTTTAGTCAGCACTCTTTAGAAGTTTTGAAGCCCAATCGTACTGTTTTAGAAGAAGTGGAATCACGGGTTCCTAACCCAAACTTGGGTTACATAAGAAATCTTTTGGGCGCCTTCATGTTTAGCGGCGATGATGTGTACAAAAAGATTTCGATTTTATCAGGAGGCGAAAAGAGCCGAGTGATTTTAGCTACAATGCTCGCAAATCCCCTGAACTTTTTAATTTTGGATGAGCCGACAAACCATTTGGATATTCGTTCTCGTGAAGTATTGCTCTCGGCCATTCAGAAATTTGACGGAACCGTCGTACTTGTAAGTCACGATCGTCACTTCTTGCGGGCGATTGCACATCGAGTGTTCGAAGTAGGACACGGTCAGCTCAATGTCTTTGAAGGCAATTACGATTATTACTTGTCAAAAGTAACTCCCAAAGCATAGGTTTTATTTATGTCGAAGATGTCAGAAGTCACCATCGAATTGAACGGCCAAAAGAAAACGCTTTCCGTAGGCAAAGACGAAACCATTCTCGATGTGTGTTTGAAAGAGGATGTAAACGCGCCCTATTCCTGCATGTCAGGAAGTTGCACTGCATGTTTAGCCGAATTAATTTCGGGCACCGTCGAAATGGATTACGCCGACGCTCTCACCGAAGACGAACTCAAAGAAGGCAAAATCCTCACCTGCCAAGCGAAACCAACTTCCGACAAAGTCGAAATCAAATATCCTTAGCTGGGTCTATAGCTTTTTTGGCATTACCTTTGCTGATGGTAGCTCCTATGAGGAATTCAATTATCAATTTCTTTCTAGAGCGCTCACATGACGTTATTGCGGTGACTGCTTTCGTCATGTGTATTTTTTTTGGTCATATCGCTTCTGCGGATAAAGTTATACTTCATGCCATGGTCATTGATGATCATGCTGCTCGTGAGGTCACTCTTGATAAAGAAAATGCTTACATCCAAGAACATTATCCAAACCATAAGCTTATATCTGTGAAAGTCCGAGCAAGTCGATTTTTTCCAATAGATAAAGCTGTGCATGCGGCCCTGGTGAAAGAGATGAATCAACTAGCACTTGCAGAATCGGATCGTATCGACGTGATGATACTGACAACTCATGGTCAGACTAAAAATGAAGCTACGCAATTAAGTTTTTTTGGTGAGTTTTCAAGTCAAGGTCCTAACGAAGAACTAAAAGAAGTTTTTAATCCAGTTCTTAAGCATATTGCAGATGATGTCCGGGTTATTATGCATTCATGTTCCACATTTTGTGGAACCAATGAACAAATTGTGAGTAGGTCTAAAGCTTTCCTGACATATTTGGGAGCTGCCAAAGGAAGTATTTTTGGACTCACTACTCCTGGGTTAGACCCACAACTGAATATTTCAAAATCGGATTTGAAATTCTTTGCTGTTTCAGCGTCACTGGGTGTTTATACCTTATTCGTTGGAAGCTTTTTGAGTGGAAATTTTGAAGGATTTACCCCGTCATGGTTAATAAAAACAGCGATATTCACGGGATCTCTAACCTACATGATGGCCTTGATTGATTTTACTTTGCGAGAGGGTAGGGTTATAGCGAAATCAAAAGCAAAAATAATGAACTGGGGTAAGCTACTCAAGTTTGACCACAGCCAGGATGTTATTATCGAAGAGGTTTCTTATTATTATGATAAGCCCACGGTGTATGGGTTTGGTTGTGGTAGTGTTCTCTAAGGAATAAAGATCCTCACCTGTCAAGCCAAGTCCGACAAAATCGAAATCAAATATCCCTAAGGTCTAAAGAGATCAATGCAGAGAGTGCGGAGAGTTTCTTCTGTGGAGACTTTTGCTTGGGCGACGAGTTTTTCGATGATGGTGGCAAGTTCAGCGCGCATCCACTCGACGTCTTTTTCTGAAACACTGACGACCGCTGAGAAATGCAAATCATCGGGTTGATTACGGTCGAGAGAGTCTATGGATCTCATGCGCCAGTTGGTGTGATGTTTGTTGATGAGAGTGGAATCGTTTCCTAAGTAGATAAGATTTTGGCTTGGGATCCACTCTCCTCCGCGTTTGATGAGTAAATCCATTTTCTCTAAGTCATTTAAAACTTTAAGGGCGTGCTGACGTTCCAGCCGTAAAATTTCACAGAGAGGTTCGAGCGTTTGGAATTTGGGAATTGTGACGAGTATGTGAATCGCAGCGTAGTGCCAGGAGCTATAATATCTTTGCTGATCTTCGAGAGTGAGTTGCTGGCGAATCTGTACGCGATTCTTTAATTGTCTACGTGATTCATGCACGCGATCGATTTGCGATTGGTAGCGCTTTTTTAAAAGCGAAGTTCCAGCCCGTGCAAACATGAGGAGCAAAAGCAGAAACTCCGACTCTTCAGGGGTGTGATCAAGCCATTGGTTGAGGGATTCGACCTGTTCGGGACTAAAATGGGCACTACTGTTTAAAACTTGGGAGACATAAGCAGGCTGACAACCGAGTGCTTTCGCAATCTCCGACCGCAACCCATGCCCCCGCGAGGGACGGAGCTCGAGATAAGCCTTTAAATAGGCTTTATAGTCAGAATAATCAAAGATAGATTTTTTCATAGTTTCAATAGGTTATCTTTATATTTTAAGTATAGCTTAAATTTAACTTAATAAATTAATAAAGTTCATCTGGAGAGTTTTTCATGGTTCCTTTATTATTTAATGCATCACGTTAATTGGAGCGTGAGTTGCAAAAAATAACAAAAGGAGTCCCTTATGAAACCAGTTCGTTTTTTTAAGTCCGTAGTAACTATGAATCTTATCGCTTTGTCTGCCTTCGCAGGCCAGGTGCCAACACCGTTACAAAAAGGTGGAGTGAGTGGCGGGGGCGGAGATCTTAACCCTGCCGTTCGAGTGTCAAAAGCGGAAGTGAGAAACTTCTTGGATGCTCGAGTTAAAGATGATGTGAAAAGCATCTTTACCGCGATTGAAGCGTTGATGACGAAACAAGATTTGCCTTCAGAAGATAAAGAAATTCGAAGAAAGTTATTTAGTGGTTCGAAAACAGTTTATCAATCGATTCAAGATGCGGTCATAGAACCACTTGAAAATGGCGCCTGTGTTGATCCCATTACTCGTAAACCGAAAGATGCGGCTTATAACAACAACAAGGTTTGTTTTAGCCTTGAGCGAATCACCAACCGTGTTCACAGTCTGAATTACGTGCAAGCTATCCTTGCCCTGGCTTCTCATGAAATATCTCATGGAGCAGGTTTAACGGAGAAAGAAGCTTATTCGCTTCAGCTACGTATCGAATCGAGTTTGCCAAAGATGCACTTTTACAGTGTGCTAAATCAAAAGATGGGATTTCATCGCCAAATTCAGATTGTAGAAGACACACTTAAGCCGTTTTTGACAAATCTTATTAAAGGAGAAGCTCTTGCTTGTGCACGTTTAGGTACTTTTAGAGGTTTCGCTTCAGATTTGTTAGGAACGGTGTCGACTGGTGATGCGCTTTACATTGGGTTGCTTCCCGTGTCTTCAAGAGGCGCGCTCAGCACCCTTGTTGCTCGAATGCATAACCTCACGCAGTATTGTTTTCCAGCACCTCAACTGGCGAACGGTAACGAGGGAGCTTCTATGGACGAAGTTTTTAATAATCAAGCCGAGATGGATGTCGTAGATTATATCAGACGCGTTTATGTAAACGTAGATCTTTTACCGACACGCGGAACGATGATAAGACGTATTCATTCTTTTAATAAAGATGCGCTTTATTCAGAGTTACAGGAAATCTTAAAGCTTTTAGCAGAGATTAAAGCAAAAAAACTCTAAGTAGAAATTAAAAGACAAATGCTGGCCTATCCGAAAGGGTAGGCTTTTTTTATTTTACCGCTTTACGTACCGTTTTTTCATTTGGGAAATCGCAATAGCGCCGATGATGGAAGGGGCGATCCAAAGCCAGAGCATTCCGTCGTCAAAGTTGAGCCACTTTCTTCCGCCAAAAACTAAAAAAGCCGTGTGTGCGGCGATGCCTGCTCCGAGCATGGAGGAAATATGTTCTTCCAACCACTCTTGAGGGGCCCATACATTTTTTCGTACGAATCGTAAGTCTTTAAGACCCGTGAGTGCGGTTAGAAGTCCAAAAGCAATAAACAGAATGTTCTCTTGATAAATACCGAGCACCGCTAAGGCTGCGCCAGTGCCGATGCAGAGACCACAAGTCAAATAGGTAAAAGGAGTTTGGAGAAGCTGAAGGTTTTGTTTTTTCACAATTGTCTTTTCACCCATCCATGCTTGAGCAAAAGTAAGAACCGTGAGAGCTAAAAGGAAAAACGACATGGGTTGAAACGCAGGATCACGTTCAAAAAATTCAGGTGAAACCAGATTTGCCATGCATATTAAAAAAGCAGAGCCGGTAACGAGATACATGCAGCGAGTGAAGAGGCGTCCGTAATAAATGTGTCGTGGAGAACCTTTTCTCGAAAGTACCGAGCACCAGAATAATAAAAGACTGAAGGCGCCTAGTAAAACGTGGCCCGTAAGAAAGGTTTTGTACATGAGGGCCGGCATTAGTCTTCTTTTAGCTTTGGAGCCTGAAGAGCTTTCTTCGCCATAATGTAAGGAATGACTTTGTACTCACCGCGCTTGAGGCCTCCCATAGAGAGAGAGCCAACGGAGATCCTTTGAAGTTTTAAAACGTCAAAACCAATCTTCTCGAACATGCGACGGATCTGTCGGTTACGACCTTCGGTAATGGAAATTTGGAGCCAGTCATATTTCTCAGCCCCTTTGCGGAGTCGGCGAATGCCTACGGCTTTTACGCGTCCAACGGCGGTGCTCACGCCATTCAAAAGTTTTTGAATTTGATTTTGAGAAGGGTGGCCGTTCACTTTTACGATATAAGTTTTTGGAATATCCCCTTTTGGATGGGCGACGGCTTGGGCGAAGTCTCCATCGTTGGTCATGAGCAGCATGCCTTCGCTATCCCAATCAAGACGACCCACTGGGAATACACGCATCGGGAATTTTTTAAAATACTCTCCAAGATTTGGACGATCCATTGGATCGGACATCGAAGTAAGAACATTTTTAGGTTTGTTGAAAATCACGTACACATGTTGACTCTGTGGCTTGATGGGCTTGCCCTTGATGTTGATACGATCCACTGCTGGATCTATTTGAATTCCAAGCTCGTATACGCGACGGCCATTGACCATCACTTGGCCTTCTTCGATCATTTCGTCGGCCTTGCGGCGGCTTGCGATTCCAGATTGTGAAATGTATTTATTTAAACGTACTTTGGATGACATGTTATCCCTCAACTTAGACCCGACTTAAGTCCCAATGATATACGCCGAATGGGGCCATTTTTGTAGAAGAACTTAAGATCCAAGGCCAAAGTGATATAAAGTGGTGTAATATTTAGCCTAAATAGGGAGGTCTTATGGCGAGTTCAGAATTCGAAAAGTCAAAATCACTCATTGGCAGTTATGGACAGCCTGAATCGACTCCCGCAAGAAAAGACAACAGCCTCAGGCGTGCGGAAGAGCGCATGGATATTCTCACACAAAAACTTGAGGAACTCGCGAAGCTCATGACTATGAAAACTGAGCGGCTCATGGTGAAGGTTCGCTTGATGGAAGAACGTCAAAACGAATTCATCATGGACACGCAAAAGAAACTTACTGGAATGGTCACTCGATCGGCCGAACTTCCACGAGTTGAGATGCGCATGCACGAAGTGATCGAAAAACATAATCAAGTGGTGAGAGCTTTCGAAAATAAAATCAATCAGATCAAAAGATTGGTCGATCAACAAGAGGTTCAGCTTTTTAAAGCGATGGGTGAACTCGAAGAATCTCGCAAAGAAATCGCTCGTCTTAAGCGGCTTACTTAAAGGTGCCAGTGTCTTTTTTCTGGCTACGCTGCGTCCACTTCGTGAAGCGGTGTAGCCAGAAAAAAGACACTGGCACCTTTTAGGGAGCTGCGGATTTCATTCTTTTTAGAAAGGCATCGGCGTTTTCGAAGCCGGTGAGAGTTAATTCCTTCTTCTCTTTTCCATTGGAATCGAAAAAGATCATCGTAGGTAAGCCCACAACTCGGTAAAGATTTTTGAGGCGATTCACTTCGTCCGTGCTGTTCGTCGCATCGAGTTTTAATAATACAAAATCTTTACTTTTTTCGCGAACGGCGTTGTCGGTGAGAGTGAAAACCTCAAGCTCTTTACAGGCCACACACCAGTCTGCCCAGAAATCGAGAATCACGGGACGTTGCTCCGAACGCGCTTTTGCTAATAGTTCATCGGAGTAGTGTTGCCAATCGAGTTTTTGAACATTTTCCGAGAGAGTTGCGGAAGAGAAGAAGCGAAGTGAAGGTGGGAGAATGGGTTGCAAATAATAAAACGCCATGACGATCATGGTTGTTCCAAAAATAAACTTTACACCATTCATCCATGAGCCTGATTTAGGAATTTTTTTGAGGAGTCCTTCGAAAGTTCCAAGTACAAGAAAAATTTGTCCGAGTCCTAGGGCAAATACAAAGAGTAACGAAAAACCGAAAATTAAATTTTTTGATTCGGCGACGTAAGTCAAAACACTCACGAGAACGGGACCAACGCAGGGACTCGCTACGATACCAGCAATGAGACCGGTGACGAAGGCTCCGAAATATCCCGCTTCCGTTTTTGAGGAGCTCAATCGGTTCGCGATAAATGAAGGGACCTTGATTTCAAAGAGACCGTACATACTAAGTCCCATGATCACAAAGATAAGGGCGATCGCTGAAACCACGAGGGGGTGACCTAAGTAAGAACCAAACAGCGCTCCTGTTTTTGCTGCGAGCATTCCAAGGCAAGCATAGGTGACTGCAATTCCTAAAACGTAACTTAGGCTGAGAGTAAATCCCCTGAATTTCGTATGTCGAGAAGTCGCGGCAGAGCGGGCGCCAATAATTGCTAACGTGATAGGAATCATTGGGAAAATGCAAGGAGTGAAAGAAGTCAGGATTCCTGCTAAAAATACAAAAAAGAAAGCGTAGAGCATCCCTCTATTCAATGCATTTTGTAAGAGATCTGTGGACGGAGGCGCGTTGACTCCTGTTGTGGAGAGAGAGGTGGTGAATTCCATGGGAATATCCATAGTTGTTGGAAACATACAGTAAGTGTCAGTACACACTTGGTAAGTGAACTGTGCTTCACCCTTCCATGCGCCCGGTTTCATGGTCGAAGGAAATCTTAAGTCCACAATCACGGTGGAAGAACCTTTGATTCCCTCGCGTGTTTTTTTAGAAAATTTATCTTCAAATTTAAAACTCGGTGTCGCGACGATTTGAAATACTTGAACTTCGGGAATCGATTTGAACTTCACTTTGAACATGTCGACGTAAGCTTTGTGATGAGGCGCGACTGTGACATCTAAAAGAAGTTGAGTGTTCTGGTCGAGGGGGACCGGCGACTCTCGCATGTGAGCTTTTGCAGTGAGCGGGTTGGGGTGCACGTCCTGATCGTTGGAAAATGTCCAAGGTGAGACAAATATAAGTGATAGAAAGATCAGTGATTTAAAAGTGCGACCCATGTTGTTCTAAGTTATAACGGTTTTGGAACGGGATCATCCAATAACGCACTTCTTCCGTCGAGGTACTGGACTAAAGGTCGAGCTCATAAAAGTTTGAATTTCCTCTCAAAACTTACAAAATCTGCCGACAAATTACCTGAGGGAGCCTCAGCGATATGGGTGGCATAGTTGGAATAGTGATCGTTATTGTCTGTGTGTTCGGTGGATTTATCCTCGCCGGTGGACACATTCATGTTGTATGGCAGCCTTACGAAATCATGATCATCTTCGGTGCGATGTTTGGTGCGATGGTGATCTCAAATCCTCCTTCAATTTTAAAAGCAGCCCTGTCGGGTGTGATTCACGCTTTGACTAAGGGTGGTCCTACTAAAAAAGATTATCTTGATCTCTTGCAAATGCTTTTCCGTTTTTATCAAATTTACCGTCGTGATGGTCCTCAAGCAGTTGAAAAACATGTGGAGAAGCCAGAAGAGAGCGAATTGTTTAAGGGCTACCCCTCATTTATTAAAAATCATCATGCGGTAGAATATCTCTGCGATACGATGAAGATCGTTCTATCTGCGGATCTCTCTCAATATGATGTTGATGACTTACTTGATTCCGATATTAAATCTCTCCACGAAGAAGAGCATAAAGCTGCTCACGCAATTGGTAACGCGGCCGATGCTCTTCCAGGACTAGGGATCGTGGCCGCGGTTCTTGGGATCGTGCATACAATGAGTATGTTAGATCAAGGAACCGAAGTGATTGGTCACTCCGTGGGTGCCGCCCTTATTGGTACCTTCCTTGGGGTTTTCGTGTGTTACGGGTTGGTCGCACCGATCGCACAAAAAATGGGCAAAGACATTGAAGCTGGTGGTCAGTATTTAAAGGTAATTAAAGCGTCACTGGTGGCTCTGCAAAGAGGTTCACCTCCTTTGGTATGTATTGAATTTGCTCGCCGAACGATTTTCCCGCACGACCGACCGTCCTTTGAAGAGATGGATACGGCTTCGAAAGAGAAAAAAGCGGCTTAAGCTTAGAGGATTCACGTGGCTAAAAACCAAATGGTTGTTATAAAAAAAATTACGATCAATGGGGCAGGAGCTCACGGTGGTTCTTGGAAGGTGGCTTTTGCCGATTTCATGACCGCGATGATGGCGTTCTTTCTAGTGATGTGGCTTCTCAATCAAAGTGAAGAAACCAAGAAGCAAGTCGCTCGCTATTTTTCTGGACCCTCAGTGATAGAACAGAATTTTAGTATTTATGGTGCCGAGATCACGCTCGAAAAATTGTTTCTCGATATCACGAACGAACCAATGAAGGCTTTCCAACAATTTGTGCAGCCTGCGGATGTCACTCCTGACATTATGTCACTGGGTTCTAAGCGAGCGGCCCTTTTTCATATTGCTCAAGAGCTTGGTGATGCCGCTCAAAACGTTGAAATCAATCAAGACGAGATCTATTTTGAAATTCCTGATCATATGTTTTTTGAACGCGGAACTGCAAATCCGTCAGCTCGACATAAAGAAGTGATGGAAAAACTCAAAGATCTTGTTGTTGGTTTAGAGAACTCGAGCTTTGAAGTCACATCTCTTCTTTATTCTGCAAGCATTCCGCCAAAGGCGACTCAATCAGCTGAAGACGTCACGGTTAAACGTATGGATTTGTTAAAAAACCAGATCGACTTTCAATCGGATAGCAATACCTTAAAATCTACGGCGATCGTATCAGAGCAGTCTTTGCCTCCTAATGCCCCCGGTGGATTAATCAAAATTCGTATTAAACAAAATGAATTTCTCCCGGATGGCTCAAAGCCACGCCCATTAAAAGGCGATATTAAGGAGAAAAAGAGCGATACGACCGTCTATAATGACTTCGTACGTCGTATGACTGAAAGCACGAAGCGTCGCCGCTAAAATCCTTTTCTTAGTTTCCAAAAAAAACTACCCAAAATCGGTGTAGGGCTCTACGTTTAAAGAATGGCTGATGCGTATGAAGTTCCCTGGCGATCTCACACTTTTGTGGCTTTCGATACCGAGACGAGTGGGGCTTTTCCTATTGGCTCTGAGCTTTGTGAAATTGCCGCGGTAAAATGGAAAGATGGCCAAATTATTGATCGTTTTCAATCCTTAGTAGCGGTGAAAAAGCCAATGTCAGACTTCATTATCGGCATTCACGGAATTACGAATGAAATGGTGAAGAATGCTCCTCAGCTTGGGGATGTCGTGAAGCAATTTCGGGAATTTGTTTCGGGTACAATCATGGTGGCTCACCACGCTCCTTTTGATATGGGCTTTTTAGCTTACGAAATGGAACGTCATGAGATGAAGCTGCTTCATCATCCTGTTCTGTGCACAAGTTTGTTATCGATTGAACTTTTTCCTGAGTTTGAAAATCACAAACTACAAACGCTCATTCAAACTTTTCAGTTGAAGCAGGGTCAGGCCCATAGAGCTTTGGATGATTCTGAAGCTTGTATGGAAGTGTTTTTACGATGTGCAGAAAAAGTGGGACCTGAAGCAACGCTTTCCCAAATTTATCAGGCTCAAAAAGTACATTTAAAATGGGATCGCTTCTCAATGAAGCAGCTTGCAAAAATTGAATTGTTTCAAAACATTATCAACGCCGTACAGAATGATCAGGAGCTCGAGATTGTTTACGGAGCAGGTTCTCACCCAGGGCAAACCAGACGCGTGAAACCAATTGGTATCGTACGTTCACCTGACGGAGATTTTCTCGCCTGTCCAATGGAAGAAAACGGTGTGATGAGAAATAAACGTTTTTATTTAAAGAGAATTAGCCGCGCGACGGCCATTCTAAGCGAGCCCTAACTCGCTTTTATTTTTGACCACTGCTTTGCGAGTTTCGCCGCCATCCTCTCAAGTTTTTGAAACTCATCACCACCTCTAAGCTTGAGGGAACGAGTCTTTCCGGCGTAGAGATCTTCAAGAAATTTTTCAAAAGCATAAATTGGCCCCGCAGCTTTGTGGGCAAGCATGAGGCCTACAAAAAAGAGAATGGTGCAAAACGCGACGCTCACAATTAAAAACGTAAACGTAAAAGTAATCATGATGTGTTCGCTCTGCGCCGTAAGAGGACCCGTCAGCTCTTCAATCGCCACTTTTAGAAACGTGTAGGATAAAATACCTGTGAGCAGAGCGAAGCAGAAGGCAAAGCTTGTAAGCTTCAAAGCATATTTAAATTGGTATTTTGGATCAATGAGGAAAGACTTTCTCAAATTCTGATCAGGCCAGAGCCGCTTCCCATCTTTAAAGAGACAGTAGATCACCAAGAAATAACCGACCCATTGAAGAGCATCGGCCAAGTTAAAAGCCGGAGTCAGCCATTGCTCCCAACGAAAAACAACAAAGTCTACAACGTAGCCCCAGCGAATGCGATCTGTGACGTTGCCAAGAATCCCACCTAGAAGGATCGACATGCCTGCGCGGAGGATGAGCGTCTGTGGTGGCAAGAGGTATTGAATAATCATGAAACAAAATATGAGGAAGGCTCCGCCTGTCGAGAGAGAAACAATGCGAAGCATAGGTGGAACGTCCGAAAACGTTCCAAGAATAACACCTGGATTGTGGTGAAGCATGAAACCCATGGGACCGATAAAAAACGGAACACCTAAATTAGAAGCCCACATTTTTGTAGTTTGATCGATCAGCCACACGACGATCAGGGGCATAGTAATAAAAAACCAATCTCGACGAGTCATTACACAAAGAATATCAATAATTTGAGAGCTGATCCCGTGGATTGGTTTTGTGGATGGGAAGAATGGACTAAGGTCCTCGGCATTATTTACTACCGGGATCCATGTATTCTGGTAAACGGGAATACGTGGATCCCTGTTTTAATACCGGGATCCGCGTATACAAGTTAACTTGAATACCCGGATCCTCGTAGATTAAGATTAAGGCGAGGAGAATCCCCCTATGCTTTCCATTTTCTTAAGTATCATAATTTCTGTTTCCGCCTCTGCAAACGCGAAGAATACAAACATTTCCGAGCGCTTAAAAAAAGTGATGGCAAGAAGTGGCTTGAGCCAGCAAGATTTGGGCCTTTTTATTCAGTCTTCTCCCGAAGATGAAATTTTTAATATCAACGCAAAACAAAATTTTGTGCCTGCTTCTATCTCAAAAATTCCAACCGCGCTTGCGGCTTTAGAAACTTGGGGTCCGGGCCATCGTTTTTCTACGCAAGTTTACATGGATGGATCTTTAGTCAATGGCACGCTCAGTGGAAATTTGATTTTAAAGGGGCAAGGAGAACCAGCCCTTGTTTCTGAACGCATGTGGTTTCTCGTGAACGCGCTCACACGATTTCAAATTCAAAAAGTCACGGGCGATATTATTGTAGATGAATCGTATTTTGATTCTATTCGCTACGACAAAGATCGTCTACCAATGAGCGAGGGTCGCGCCTTCGATGCGCCTGTGAGTGCGCTTTCTTTTAACTGGAATGCCGCTAACATTTTTATACGACCAACACGCGCTGGCCAAGCTGCTGAAGTTTTTGTAGATCCAGCAAACAGTTATATCATTGGAGTTGCGAATCAAACGAAAACGATTTCCTCTGGTAATTTGACTGTGAATGCAACTCCTACACCAGTAAAACAAGGGGATCAAATCATCGGTGATAAAATATTTTCTCGCGGACAAATCCCTGTAGGGCAAAAGGAAGTGGTTCTTTACCGCTCCATTTCGGAACCGGATTTGTGGGCGGGTGCCAACTTTAAAGAATTTTTAAAGCAGCGCCAAATTCATGTGGTGGGGCAGGTAAAACGAGGCCGTGCGGGATCTGGCGCACAACTTCTTATCGATGAACCCGGTAGCGCCGTGAGAGAAGTTGTCACTGATATGATGAAGTTCTCAAATAATTTTATAGCCGAAATGTTAGCAAAGCATCTTTCGGTTGAATCAGGTTCTCGTCCGGGGAATTTACCGGCGGGTGTAGAAATGATTAAAAAATCTATGGATCGTGTTGGGCTAGATCGTAAAGATTATTCTTATGTAAGTCCCTCAGGACTCACGGTAAAAAATAAAATGAGCGCTTCACAGTTTAATCGCATTCTTTATTATGCGATTAAGTCATCGGTGGCTCCTGAGTTTCTCTCCTCGTTACCCCTTGCGGGAATCGACGGAACACTAAAGAGTCGATTAAAGGGCTATAACGTAAGAGCTAAAACTGGCCTCTTGTCAGGGGTCTCAAGTCTCGCTGGATTCGCTTATAAAAAAGATGGGACCGTCTTTACCTTTTCTTTTATGTATAACGGTTCTAAACATTTTATAGCCAAAGATCTTTTTGAAGATTTGATTATTGAATTGTTAAAATAGAGAAGATGACTCATTCTTTGAAGATGGTAATGTTTTTATCTCTCATTTTGAGTGCCCAGCTTAGCTTTGCGACTCCAAACAATTTAGATGTCATTCGTCCAGAAAAAACATCCACTACGCACCAAATGGGTGGTTTGCGTTGGAGCCCAACGAATTTTAAGGGTCAAGGGCGGGCCCTCGGATATCGCGCACAAGAATTCGCGATGACTCCCGATCTTAAAGAGCGGGTCGATTTCTGGATTGATATTTATTCTAAGTACACTTCTTCTTACGGAATCATTCATGATCGTACGAACTTGAACATTGTTTATGCGGTGATTGATTTTTCTCCTATTATTTCGAACTCATCTTTAACACTTTCTCGGGTAGAGCGAGCAAAAACAGCCGCAGTGAAAAGAAAGCGTGAAGAAATTTATGGTCGTTTAAGTCGTCTGAAGTCTGTGCGAAGCAGTGATTCTCTTGATGGAGAAGATTTGCGCATCTGGAATATGTTTCCAGCAGCCACAAGACGACGGGATCTGGCTGTTGCTGCGAATAAAGAGGCAATACGATTTCAATTAGGTCAAAAAGATTTTTTTAAAAAAGGAATTTACTATTCTGGCCGCTATCTAAGACAGATGGAAAGTATCTTCCGCAAAGAAGGCTTACCTATTGAGCTCACACGTCTACCTTTTGTGGAAAGTTCATTTAATATTTATGCTCAATCTAAAGTGGGTGCGAGTGGTATTTGGCAATTTATGCGAGGGACTGGTAAGAGCTATTTAAAAATCAATTCACAGGTGGATGAGCGTAATGATCCTCTCTCTGCGAGCAGAGCCGCTGCGAAACTTTTAAGAAGTAACTATAGAGTATTAAGAAGTTGGCCGCTTGCGATTACGGCATATAACCATGGTCCGACGGGCACGAAGCGACTAGTGCAGAAGTATAGAACTCGTAGAATGTCGGAGCTTATTGACCGCGCTGAGGGTGGAAGCTTTGGTTTTGCATCAAAAAACTTTTACGCATGTTTTTTAGCCGCACTCGAGGTGGAAGCGAATGCCAATAAATATTTTGGCCCTCTCGAAGTCGCTCAAGAAGTGGCATTTGAAACTTACGTGTTATCTAAGCAGGCAAGCTATAAACTTTTACTGAATGTTTTTGGTTACGATACGAGACGAGCGGAGCTGTTAAATCCTCATTTTACTGCTGCCGTCAAGCGTGGTCGTATGCTGATGCCTAAGGGCAGTAAGGTTCGCATTCCACCAAGTAAGTCCAGGCAGTTTGTGTCTTTATTATCTCCCAATTCTCCAAAACGAAATGTGACAAGCTACATCGATTAGCGTTCACAAAAAGTAACGCCACCAAAAGGGTGGCGCAGATCAGTTCAAATGAAAAAGTAAAAACTAGCGAACGATTGAGGAGTGAAGCCCATAATTGGCTCGGCCACCATCGATCACGCGATAAGGATTGTCGGCAAGCTCGATCATGTACAAACACGGCTTCAAGTTTTTATTGAAGACAACTGGGATCTTCGCTTGGCCCGGGTAGAAGCCATCTGTCCCAAATGCAGATTTAGGATCCATTTCGAAAGTGAACGAAATCATTTTCAATTCTGCGTAGGCCCAATCGGTTGTATCGCCACTTGCTGTGTACAAATCGGAAGACTGCTCTGGTGTGTAGCCATTCCACTGTGCCATTGTTTCGGCCATTGTCTTATGCACTTGTAAGTCGCGAGCATTTTCGAGCGGAGAATACGTCCAACCCCAAGGGTACAAAATCAATTCCGAGAACGTGTGAAAAGAAACCTGAATCGTCACATTCGTTTTTCTTTCTAAAAACGTTTTGATCGCCATTGTTTCAGGCTCGCTAAATGGGGCCGTGCCTTTGTAAACATCGCTACGTGGGTTAGAACTAGTCCCGGTAGTCCCCCATTGGTAGCTGTAGTTACGATTGAGGTCGACACCGAAGCTGCCATCACCATTGTTACGTCGATTTTTTCTCCATGCTTTATAATTTCCACCCACGATATCCCATTCAATTCCATCTGGATTTACCAGCGGAACGATGTTGATCTCACGGCCTCTCACAAGTCTCTGAACCTCAGGATTTCCATTTTTAAATTCACTCACAAGATATTGAGCAAGCATAAGAGGAAATTCTGTCGAGAGATGTTCTCTCGCATGGTGAGTTCCAACGATAGAAATGCCGGGCTTTCTCTCGCTATTTGGGAGATCTGTAGAAATTCGGATGTTGATAATATCCCGACCTTCAATAGATTTTCCAATCACTTCGTAAGCCACGATGTCGGGCGCGTCTGTTTGAAGCTTTTTAAGAGCGGTCACAAGTTCGTTGTAATCATGAAACTGTGAATCCCGATCAGGGAAGTCCATCGTTTGATGGTCATAGACGAAACTTGTATCTAACATTTTGGTGGCTCTCACAAGCTCCAATTCAATATCGCCTCCAAAAGCGATCACGTAATCGTCTTTTACGACTTCAATCACGGCGCCAGTGTTAGCAATTGCGGAGCGTTCATACTTGTTGGTGGCTTTGATTTTCATCCAATAAGTTTTATCCTCAGTGGCAAATGCCTGAAGAGCTGAGAGGCTCAGGGCGGCAAGCAAAAATATCCATTTCATAATCCCTCCTTGGTCATGGGTCATACTAAGCCTAAAGTCTAAGTCTTCCAAGAGGCTATCCATGTATGGACTTAGGTCTGGATAAAAAGAGTGACATCAAGCAGAATTGGCGGCATGAAATGGTATCAAAATGGATAAGTTAAATCTTAATGAACAGCAGATGAAAATTGCCGAACAAATGCTTGCCGCTTGTCAGCAGATGGACGCACGGGGCTTTGTGGCGAACCACGATGGCAACCTTAGTCATCGTTTGGAACAAAATCTCTATTTGGTTACACCCACGGCTTTTGCAAAAAGGTCGATCACAAAAGAGGACCTCCTTCTCATCGATGATTCTGGAAAAGTTTTAAAAGGTCAGCACAAAGTATTTTCCGAATGGAAATGGCATCAGGCGATTTACAAAGCAAACCCTCAGGTGAATTCGGTTTGTCATGCCCATCCTCCTTATTCCATGGCGTGGGGACTCACCGGAAAAGATTTTGGTTTTTCTGCAATCCCTGAATCTCTTGTGAGTTTAGGTGGGCCTCTTCAGCTCGTGCCACTACCCTCACCACTGACTCCATCACCAGAGATCGAACGGGAAGTAAGAGTTGCGCTCGATACAAGTTATGCTTTTTTGGTTCAAGGAAATGGAGTTTTTGCGGTAGGGGATCATCCAGAAATGTCTTATCTACGTGTTGAGTTAGTAGAACAAATTGTACGAGCCCATTTTTTAGCACGTGAAATCGGTTCTATTAAAAATTTGCCTTCAGAGTTGGTTCAGGAATTAATTCAAAAGCGTCCGCCCTTGAAACCTGAGTGGCAAGAATTGAAAAAGTTCGAACCGAGTGTCCCAGTTCCCGTGCCAGAAATAAAACCCACTTCTTCTGCGATCACGGTAGAAGAAATTAAATCAGTGATTCGTCGTGAGATTGAATCACTTCTTCAGACTCAAAAGTAATTCTGACATTTTTTTGGAAATCAGTTCGGCTTCTTTAGTGGGGACGGGAGTCCACATTTCCACTTTTACCACTTGCGGATTAAAAGGATCCACTTGAGTGACTGTGCGTGTATCAATGCACGAATTCTGTTCTTTCATGTAGGTGTGATTCTTCTCAAGGCAAATGGAATAACACTGAGCATTCTGAGGGTTCATGCCGAGGAGGCGAGATCCATAAGTCAGTGCGCGTGGAGAAACATCATGAGTGGAGTAAGTGTAGGCCCCACAAGGTTTTTCTTTGAGCCCAATCGCTTTAGCCGCGCGATCAACCTTTTTGAGATTGGAGTTTCGTTGCTCCTCGATGCTCAGATTCATGCTTCCTCGAGCTGCTTTTAATTCCACTTCGTCGATATGACGTAATGGTATGGTGTCGCAGGCTGCAAGAAAAAGAAGAGTAAGTATAAGAACGTTTAAGCGCATAAATCTAGGCTACACCTTGAAATAAAAAAGCCAACCTTTTTCGGGTTGGCTTTTCGGTTTTCATATTTGTAACTCATGTATTAAGGAGCTGAGCAGGTACGTGCTAAATCATCAACACGACGCTTTGTGTATCCGAGATCCTGATCCACTTTTACAACGGTACGCTCAACAAATTGAGTTTCGCGGCCTACAAGGTTTGCTTCCGCATCAATTTGATCAGCAATACGAACAGTGTCTCCACCTTGGCGTAAACGATTGTTGATAGAAGTCACTTGGTTCTTCAGTTGGTCAGCACCAGACATGGCAGAATCAGCACTTCTTTCAGCGGGACCGAGATTGTTTGCAACAATGTTATTCACGATGGCGCGCACGCCTTCAGAGGTATCACTGCGATTGTTAATATCGTTTAAGAGACTGCGAATGTTGTACATCGCTTGTCGAGAAGAGAGAACTTGGCCTCGAATGGTATCAATGTTGGGATGTAACTCACGAGTTAAATCGATGGCCTGTCCACTGCGGAGACCATAAGTGAGTCGCAAAATGCGATTTGCAGTTTGGGCAGCATTGGCGCTAGATCTTTGGGCATCTAGGAGCAAGCGTGAGTCAGCATCGAGACCTCGATTGATTTCTGCAGCTTGATTGTAGCAGGACTGCTGAGCGGAAGCGTTGAGACTTACGAACGTAACTAAAGCAAGTATGTAACCTTTCATGATTCCCCCTTTTAAGTGGTGCGTATTATCCTTTTACATCCACATCATACTGTCAAATAGCAAGACCTAGGCCACGGCACTTGGAGTCGCATTGGGACTGGACCAACGTTTGGGTTTTGGAAAACCCATCAAGTTTCACCCCTATACAGTCGATATTTTGATTATGGAAAATCAAAATAAAGAGACACAGACATCTTTTTTTCATCAACTTCAGGATTTTTTAGTAGTGCCGTTTCAGGCATGGCGTCGAACTGTATTTTTTGAGTTCGGTGCTAACAGCAGTTTGATCGGAGTCGCAATCTCCTCGTTATTCATTGCTGTTATGATTGGAGCTACAGGCTTACTTCAATATGTCGGCGGCTTATCAGCGGTCTTTTCACGAGTGCATTGGTTAGATCTCGTGGCGCTAAAAAGAATTGATGATTCTTTGCAAGGGCCAGTAGGTTCTTTTTTAAGTGCTCTCGCCATCTTTAGTTTTATTTTTGGAAGCTTCGGAGTTTTGAGGCTTATTGAATCTGTATTTGATCAACAGTGGGGCAAAATTACGGTTTCCAAATTTGCTCAACGAATACCTACTTATTGGATGACATTAACGATCGTACCAAGTTTTCTTGGAACGAGCATTATCTGGGCCTTATATCTTCAACTTTCTCCACAAACGGCACCCTTCTCAGAAGGGGTAAAAATTGGAAGTATCTTCGGACAATTTGTACTCTCGGCTTTTGCGTTAACGGCCTGTTATAAAATCATTAATCATCCTATGGTGGCATATCGTTCTGCTTTTGTAGGCGGATTCTGGGCGGCGCTCTGCTTTGAAATTGTAAAAACGGCTCTTGTAGCTACAAGCACTTTAGAGATGAACTTTAGCTCTCCCGTTGGCACTTTTTTCGTCTATGCGATTTTCTTATGTATTGGTTTTGTTTTTGTTTCTGCGGGTTTGGTTTTTGGAAATCATATTGCTTACACAGATCAATACCGTTCTATCTTAGAAAAAATTTATATTCCTCACCAAAAAACAGAGCAGCGACCGACTCGCGAAATTGCGCTTGCAGCTTTGATCGAAATGACACGTCGATTTTATATCAAGAGCGATGGGGAACAGGCTCTGGGAATTGATCCTTTAGAAATCGCAAGTCTCGCTCGTACCACCCCTCAACGGGGTAAAAACGTTATTCGACTTTTAGAAAACGTGGGTCTTGTTAAAATTATTCAAGATAACGTTCGTGAAATCGCCGTTTTAAAAATTCATCCCGAGAGCCTAAGCCTCGACGAATTTTTGGCACGACTAGAGCAACGAATGCCAGCCTCAGGATTAAACGTGCCGTCACCGTTACCAGATGCTTCTAATACTTGGTTTTGGCAAGAGTATGAGCGTGCTTTAAAAGATCGCTTCGGAAGTCTTTCCCTCAAAGATCTTGCTGAGCTCAGCATGATTATGAAGCAGAAACAATCCGCTTAACGCGAGACCCAAGATTCCATTGCTGATTGAGCGCTCTTAATTTGGAGCGCTTTTTTTTCATCTTTAGGTAATTTTTGAGGAACTCCAGGAAAAAGCCCAAAATTAATATTCGTTGGTTGAAAGTGTTCTTTTTCCGAGGTGATGGCTTCAAGCAAACTGCCAAGAGCACTTGCACGAGGTGGAGGCGAAAAAGATTGATCCGAGATTTTCTGTTCCAGAAACTGTGCGACCAACAAGCCAATGCAAGTGGACTCAAAATAACCTTCCACACCCGTGATTTGTCCTGCAAAAAAGAGGAGAGGATCATGTTTGCTAGAAAGATCTTTGTTTAAAAGTTTTGGCGAATGAAGAAAGAGATTGCGATGAATGCTTCCTAACTTTAAGAACTCGGCATTCTCAAGACCGGGAATGGTTCGAAAAATTCTGACCTGCTCACCGTAAGCCATTTTGGTTTGAAAGCCGACCATGTTGTAAGACGTCGCTTCTTTATTTTCTTGTCTCAACTGTACAACGGCGTAGGGCTCTCGGCCGGTACGAGGATTTTTTAAACCTTTTGGTTTCATAGGACCAAAAGAAAGAGTTTTATCTCCACGATCCACTAATTCTTCAATGGGCATACAAGATTCAAAGTAGGGAGTTTTACTTAACTCCTCCTTCTCAAATTCTTTAGCCTCCACTTTTCGTGCACTTTTAATTTCCTCGATAAATTGGTAATACTGTTCTTTATCGAGAGGGCAGTTGAGATAATCAGGAGTGCCTTTATCGTAACGATCCGCTCGCCAAGCAATTTCGGTGTTGATGGAGTCGGCATCAATAATTGGTGCGATGGCATCGAAGAAATAAAGAAATTCATTTCCAAAATGTTTTTTTAGGTCTTGCGAGAGGGGTTCATGCGTGAGTGGACCTGTGGCCACCACGCAAGGACGAGGAACTTCCTCGAGAGAGGTAATAGGTTTACGAATCAGTTGAACATTAGGATGATTCTCAATGAGTTTTGTCACGGCTTTCGCAAAAACAACACGATCTAATCCTAGAGCTTGTCCTGCGGGAACTTGAGCTTCAAAAGCGCACTTCAGAATGAAGGAGTTGAGTTGCTGAGCCTCCCATTTGAGCTGTCCTGGTGCGGAAATCGGGGAGAGGGATCCAAAAGAATTTGAGCAGACAATTTCAGCGCATTGATCTGTTTTATGCGCTGCTGTCATAACCTCTCCGCGCATTTCATAGAGATCCACTTGAAAACCCTTATGGGCTAACTGAAGCGCACACTCGCTCCCTGCGAGACCTGCACCCACTACAGAGATGCGTTTTTTGAATTTCTGGTTTACTTGATCCGTAGTGCTCATGGTATATCAAGGCTCCATTGTCTAAGGGGAGTAAGTGTTGAAAACCGCAGAGGAAGTCCTACAAAGTCTTTTGCAGAATGGCAAGTCGCCTCTGGCCGATCAGTTTTTACGATGGAAACTTTGGAAAGACTGGGAAAAGGTGGTTGGTCCATCTCTTGGTCGTCAATCTCAGCCTGTGGCTTATCAAAAGGGAATGCTTTACGTTTGGGTCAAAAGCTCGGCTTGGATGCAGGAGATGACTTATCACGTGAAGACACTCAAAACGCGTATTAACGAGCATGTGAAAAAGCCGTGGGTACGAGAGATTCGTTTTACGTTAGATCGCAGGTCAGTGCCAAATGTTGAAGAAGTTCCAGAGGATTTAAAGGAGTTCCTTTCCAAGAAACCTCCCAATGCAGATGAGGCGCCGTAGAGCGACCCGTGTTTCCTGATATACCGATCACTTGATCTTTTTGCACTTCCTCATGTTCCTTTACCAAAATTTGATTCAAATGCGCCAGCTTGGTGTGAATTCCACTGCCATGATAGATGACGACCGTTTTTCCGGTGAGAGACATTTCCTCTACAAAGACGATTCGCCCATTTTGGGGCGCATGCACGAGCGTGCCGGTCGCGGCCCGCAAATCAACTCCCATATGGTAGTAACGATCATTATTGGGAAGAGTGCGTGGAGTTGCAAAGTGGGACGTCACGCGAGAATTGATAGGTTTTTTCCAACAACCTTTTAAAATTCCGTCTGTGAGTTGGTAAGTTTTTTCGAGCCGTAACGCTTTTATTTTTTCTGAGTCGACGTCTGCTTGCGCTAATAGACGCTGCACCTTCTCGGGCAGTTCAATATGTTCTAAAGCGCGAATGGAAGTCGAAACCTCAAGGGTAGTCCATGCCCATTCTATCGTCGGCCAAAATCCTCTTTTTGAATTTCCGAGAAAGGCAAAGCTGACTTTATTATGAGGTGAGAAGGGAATAGCTCCGATCCAAGACTGACTTTGAAAAGGCAGCAGGCGTTGTCCTTGAAGAGAGATGCCCTTTACCGTTTGAGACATCGGCAGCGAAACAAAATCACCTGCTGAATACTTTTTGATAATAGGTACGAGCGTATTTGTGTATTGAAAATGGACCGTCGGGATACTGAAGAAAAAAAACACGACGGGAGTGAGCGCCACTGTGTAGGGGCTCTTATAAGAATTCCACAATGACTTCCATATCATTGTCCCATTCAAATGCGATCACTCTTTCTTAGACTGGATCGTTTCTCTGATAACATTTTTGATGTTCTTATCTTGGCTACCGCCGACGAAACGCTTTAATCCTTCGTAGATAGAGCGGTCATTAATAAGAGCACCAAGGCTTCCTGTTCCGTTATCAATTTTTTCTACAACACTCGTGAGGTTTTTCGTGAGAACTTTAAAGCTCTCGCTCGATGCTGTAAGGTTTGCCATCAGCACTCGACTTCTTCCCTCACCATTTATATTTTGCATCAGAACGTGCATTTCATCGATAATTTTAAAGGCTTTCTGCAGTTTATCTCCGCTTTCGGCTAGTGTCTCAAGGATGCCACCCTTCCCTTCGGACTTTAAATACCCGTTATGAGGGAGAGGCGGATTCGTTGCACTTCCCGGGATAATATAGATGTATTTATCTCCGAGCGCTCCTTGTGTTCTGACATCGGCCATGGATCCTTCGGTGATTTGTTTTTGATAGCGTTGATCAATTTCCATAGTTAACTCTACAAGGTTGACTCCTTGCTCTTGAATGATCGCAATATCCGTGACGTTTCCTACTTTTATTCCAAGAATGTTCACCACGCTGCCAGTGCCAAGACCTTGGACCTGTTCTAACTTTACTTTCAAGTTATACTTCGTAATAAAGAGACCATCGCCGCCGAGCATGAGGACGGAGACGACAAAAAGGAGGAGGGCACCGCTGACCAAGAGTCCAACTTTAAACTGTAATTTTCTTGCTGGTTCCATTAGGGTTCTTCTCCCTGAATAAATTCGTGAATAAGTCCACTTTCATTTTTATCGAGTTCTTCTCGTGTGCCGGATGCGGCAATTCGGCCATGCTTCAGCATGGCGATGCGGTCACAAACCGCAAAAGCACTTGGCATGTCGTGAGTGACAAGAATCGAAGTCACTCCTTTTGCCTTCAGTCTTAAAATCATGTCTTGAATACGTTTTGTATTATAAGGATCGAGTCCCGCCGTAGGTTCATCGTAAAGAACCACTTTGGGTTTGATAATAATCGCCCGCGCAAGGCCTAAACGTTTTTGCATTCCGCCTGATAAATTGGCAGGATAAATTTGCTCGTTTCCTTGTAAGCCGAACTCTGCAAGCTGCTCTTTTATTTTCTTTTCAATTTCGGCTTCAGAATCATTCGTATGTTCTCTTAATGGGTAGGCCAGATTTTCATAAACCGTCATAGAGTCAAACAGAGCGCCACCTTGGAAAACGTATGCCACTTCTTTTCGAACTGCGACGAGGTCATCTTCGTTCATAATGTCGACACGTTCACCATTAACAAAAATTTCACCGCCGTCAGGTCTTTCGAGTCCGATAAGACTTCGAAGGAGAACGCTTTTTCCAGTGCCAGAACCTCCGAGAAGACCCAAACATTCGCCCTGCTTAACCGTAAAGCTCACGCCACGGTGTACGGCTTTTGAGCCGAAGCTCTTATAAAAATCTTTTACTTCTATGATGTCCATTGCAAAAGTACCCAAAAAAGTTTGGTTAAAAAGAAATCACTGATCACAATAATGATTGAAGAAGTCACAACTGATTGTGTGGTGGCGATACCGACGCCAAGGGTTCCTGCCTTTGAAGTCATGCCATAATAGCAGGCCGTCACGCCAATAACGAGTCCGAACACCACGGTTTTCATAAGTCCAACCATGTAGTCTTTTGTCGTTACGGTATACGCCACTTTTTGAATATAAAAATCTGCGTCCATTCCGAGCTCGGTCACGGCTACAATCATTCCGCCAAAAATACCTACGGAATTAGCAATGATTGTAAGGAGGGGAAGACAAACAACGGTTGCAACTATACGGGGAATAACAATTTTTTTAATCGGAGAAGTTCCGAGAGCACGAATTGCATCAATTTGCTGAGTTACTTTCATAGAACCGATTTCAGAGGCGATCCCGGCACCAACGCGTGCGGCGAGCATAAGACTTGTAAAAATAGGTCCAAGTTCTTTCACGATAGAAAGGGCTACAAGTTTTGGAATATAAAGCTTGCCCCCAAACTTTTCTAATCCATATCCGTACTGAAGTGCCATCACCATGCCTGTACATAATGCCGTCGCCGATACGAGTACGGTTGACTTCACGCCCACATGATAAATCTGGTCGATGATGAGCGCGGGGTAGTGAGGACGCTTAAAAGATTCCCGAATTGCTTTTTGTAAAAGAAGGGCCGTGCCACCCACGAGGTTGACCTTGTCGACCATAAATTTTCCAAAAGTCAGGACCACTGCATTCATTAGGGGGCCTCAAAGTTTTTTAGAAAGGATTTGAACACGTGTAGGTCCGATTCGAACTTTTTATCGAGAGCAATGTAGCTAATGGTATATGAACATCCGTTTTTCTTAAGAATCATGAATTCCATTTTTGTCATGATGCCATCAACTTTTCCTGAAATTACAGAGTTGAGTGCTTCCCGTTCGTTGTACGGAACTCTTTGTGACTTAAGAATTTGTGTTTCTTCTAATCCAAAAATTAATGATTGCTGTATGGATTCTAGAGAAGGATCTCCATCGTTGCACGCAGAGCGAAAGGAAATGGATGTGTTATTAAATCCATTTTTCCATCCGTGATCGACGTCACTTGAATCAATCGCAACGAAAGGCTCTGGTGGAGCTTTAAATTTTATATTTTTTGCGGGTTCACTTTTCTTTGGACCGATTTGCACGGAAACACATCCGGAAACGCTGCCCGCTAAAAATAAAATCGCAATCATCAACTTGAGCTTCATATGTTGTTCCATGGCCTGATGCTTTCAAAGGTTGGAAATCACTCAATTTCTTATCGGTCTTCCTTCAAAAAAAATAATCCCCTCCCAACCTTAGGATAGGACGATTTTTTGTTTTTCTAGGTGTCATGCGTTTGTCAGGCCTGACAAGAAAACGTGGTCGAGTTAACCGCGGCGAATGTACCTGTTGCAGCTTAGCGCGGGTTGCAGTCGTTCTCTTCTGGCACTTGAAATGCTCTTCATGGTGGTAGGAGGTTACATGCAGAAAAAATCTTTCATGATGGAGATGTTTAAGTCTCTGAATAGACTCGTAAAACAAAATATCGAGAGAAATTCCTATATGATCCTTCGACCAAAGCCCAGTGAGACAATTGACAGCGTGGCTTTAATTCGGCTTTTGAGAAGGAGAACTTCTCGATGAAGTTGAACCAGCGTCTTCTTATCTTGATGGCTTGTCTGATTCCTCAACTTTCGTATGGGGATGACGGCGTATCGGGAGCGCTCACGCGAGTGGGAGACGCGGCTCATGCGGAGTTCACTGGTAGAAAGTCCTGGAACTACGATATCCGAAAAGAAAATCAAAATATTATTATTAATTTGCCACCTTTGACGGACAAAACAAAAGCTCAGCTCACGTCGTGGTCAGATAGCTTTGTTTCCTCAGTCCGAATTGAAGCGGGTCCTGATGGTGGAAACCTTGTCACATTCACTTTAGCGGCCAAAGATGTAGAACATTTTGATTACATCTCTGACCAGCCATCACGTTTGATTGTGGATTTTTATAAAAACCCCGCGCTACTAAAAAACAAAAAAACCTCAGTGGCGAGCACTCCAGTAGAAGTAAAGTTGCCTCCTAAAAAAGTAGAGAAACAAAAAGAACGTGTTATTGCAAGCGAGGCGAAAGAGTCGGAGTCTTTTCCTGCGGATGGAGAAAAAACAGATGTAGGAGTTTTTGATTCCGCAGACTCAAATTACTCTCGCTTCCAAATTTTGCCGGCTGATATCAAAGAAGAGGCAATTATTGCCAGCCGCGGAAATATTTACCTGCAGTATCCTATTCTTGATGACCGACAAACTCTCCTTAAAGAGCTACAAGAAAATCCTCCGATTTATGAAATTCAACCAGAAGATACGGATGAAAACAAAAAGGCGAGATTGCTCTTAACTCTCTTCGGTAAAAATCGCCCAGCGGTGTTTTCTAAATCTCTCGAATTTTTTGAAAAACAATATCCAAAATCTCAATATATTGAGATGATTCAGTACCTGAAGGCAGATCTTGCATACGCAGATTGGAAGAAATCTCAGCTGCCGGAAGATTTAAATAAGGCCTTAAAGTTATACGAAATTCTCGTAGAAACATATCCTGAGTCAGTACTAGCAGAGAGAACGTCTCTGTTTGTCGGTTACTCTTATTTCGACCGCGGAGATTATCTTTCTTCCATTAAGTATCTTTCGAAATTTGAAAAGAAATATCCTGATTCAAAATACCGCCCTCAAGTAAGAGTGGCCTTAGCCGATGCCTATAGAGGTTTAAGAAAATACGGAGATACATTTGATATTCTTAGAAAACTCGAGGCTGATCCTGCTTCGCCGGATTATCATGCTCAAGCTTCTTTCAAAATGGGTGATGTACACTTTTACGGCAAGTCTTATAAGCAGGCTGTAGAGAGTTACACTTCATCTCTTGAAAAATATAAAACAGCAAAGAAGGCAAATCCTTACTACAACTTGGCAGAATCCTATTTTTGGCTAGGCAAATATAAGGAAAGTCTGGATGCCCATAGGAAATTTTTGACCCTCTTCCCACGTCATGAATATGGAAATTATTCGATGGTAAGGGTGGGAGAGCTTCTTGAAATTTTAGGCGCTGATAGAAAAAAAGTTGACGGAGCCTATCTCGAAACAATTTTCCGTTACAAAAACAGCGAGGGTGCAGGAGTAGCGCGTATTCGCTTAACGGGTCAACGTATTAAAGACATGAAAGAAAAAGAGATTGATGCGGCTCTTTTGGAAATCAATAAATTTGTAGAAAAATCCACGCTCCCTAGAATTAAAGATTTCGTAAGTATTTTAGTTTCAGACGGATATCGAGAGCGACGTGAATATCAAAAAGCTTTCGAGCTTCTCACAAAATTCTATAACGAAAATCCAGAGGCAGATCTTTCCATATTCCGCAAAAGAATCGTGCAAAATTTGACCAGTCAGCTCAGCGTCTACGTACAAAAAGGTCAATTCATGGATTTTTTTAAAGCTTACGGAAAAGATGCTCCGTTATGGCTTAAGAATCCTGATCGTATTGACATTGATTACTATCAAGGCCGAAGTTTTGAACAGGCGGGAGTTTCTTCAGAGGCGGCCACCTATTATCGTAAAGTTTTGAATCGTCTCTATGCGATTAAAGGTACAGATGAAGAAAAAGAACGCATGGTGATGGAAAATATTCCGAGCACCGATACGGTGAATCTCCGCCTGGCAGCGATGAGTTATCAAGAAAAAGATTATGGACAAGCGGTGTCTTATTTAGATGCCATTCAAAGTCCTTATAAGTTGAGCCCTGATGAACAGGTTGAGAGAATTGAAGCCTACGCAAATGTCTTCATTCAAAAAGGATCTGTTGGCCAAGCAAAAAAATATTTGTCGGATCTTATTACCAACTGGAAAGGGCGTCCGGGACTTGTTTCCGCCCCCCTCGTGAAACTTTCAGAGCTTCAAATTGAGGGTCAAGAGTACGAGCGAGCTGAGCTGAACTTACAAAAGGTCATCTTAATGGAAAAAGATTCTGAGCAGGTTCCAAAAGAAACAGTGATTCACGCAATGGAACTCAAGGGCAATATCCAACTCAAGCAAAAAAAATATGAAGCTGCTGCGGCCACCTACCGTAAGCTCCTGGAAAAGTACGAAGAGGACTTCCCTCTTGAAGCCGTTCGCTACCGTTTAGGGAAGCTTCATTTTGAACAAGGAAACATGGTGGAGGCAGAAAAATCCTGGTCCACCTTAAAAGAAAATTCCACGTGGGCAAAAATGGCAAAAGAACAACTTGAACACTCTAAGTGGAACAAACAATACAAAAAATATATTCAGCGTATTCCTTCAATGGCAGATGATAAAGGAGAGAAGCAATGAGCGACACGATCATTACCGCAGATGCAAAGATGAGAGAGATTCTCACAATCGCGGAGAACGTGGCTTCAAGTCGTGCGACAGTTCTCATCAAAGGTGAGAGCGGTACCGGGAAAGAATTAGTAGCCCGATTGATTCATAGAAAAAGCTCTCGAATGAGTAAGCGTTTTGTCGCGATCAACTGCGCCGCCGTACCTGAAGGTCTGTTGGAAAGCGAGCTCTTCGGATTTGAAAAAGGTGCTTTTACCGGCGCCACCATGAGTAAGCCTGGAAAGTTTGAATTGGCGTCTGATGGAACCCTTCTACTTGATGAAATGAGCGAGATGGCTCTTCATCTTCAGGGAAAGCTGCTTCGTGCGATTCAAGAGGGTGAAATCGAACGCCTCGGTGGACGTGGCCCCATTAAAGTAAACGTCCGCATTATCGCAACAACAAACCGAGATCTCAAAGAGATGGTGAAGAACGGACAGTTTAGAGAAGATCTTTACTACCGTTTGAATGTCATTCCGTTAGAAATCCCACCATTAAGACAAAGACTAAAAGATATTGAATTACTAACAAAGCATTTCATTGGGGTTTCTTGCCTCATCAATGGAAAAAATGTAAAGGATATTTCTGATGCGGCACTGAGAAAATTGAAAGGTGCTAGCTGGCCAGGAAATATTCGCGAACTTGAAAATACTATTGAGCGAGCTGTTCTACTTGCGAAGAGTGAAACCATTCATGAGGATGATTTCCCTTCTCTTACAAGCGCTCAGTCATCAACGATCTATGATTTGTCTCCAGGAATGACAGTTTCTGATGCCGAGAAGTTTTTAATTTTGCGCACTTTAGATTACACCAGCCAGAATCGAACTCAGGCTGCAAAAATGCTTGGAATTAGTATCCGTACTCTTAGAAATAAAATTCAAGAATACAAATTAACGGGTGAATTATGAGCTTATTTGACAAGACCACGGGAGCGCTCGGCGCAGCGCTCAACCTCAGATTGCAAAGACAAAATGTCATCTCTGGCAATATCGCGAATGCGGAGACTCCGGGCTATAACGCCAAGAAGATGGATTTCGAAGGCGAATTGTCACGTGCTCTGGATCTAGATGGAAAGAGAAGCATCGAGACGACTCATGCCGGTCATGTGCCAGTACGCGGTGATCAGTTATCTCGCATCACTGGAGATATTTACGACAATCCAGACATCCCGGTGGATAACGATAAAAATACTGTGGATTTAGAAAAAGAAATGGCGAGTCTTAACGAAAACAGCATTCTTTATAAAACGGCAGTGGAGTTGATACGTAAAAAACTCGGCGCCATGAAATATGCTGTATCAGAGGGTAGATAATGGATTTTCTAACGGGCCTTCGCATTGGTAGTAGTGGGATGACGGCGCAGCGAGCGCGCATGAATGCTATTTCAAGCAATATTGCGAATGTTAATACTGTTCGCACTCCTGAAGGTGGCCCTTATCGCAGAAAAGATGTGCTCTTAGAAGCCATGCCTGAAGCTAAAACTTTTGGCGAAGTACTAACAGGTGAAAAAGAAAAAATTCAGAGAGTGCAAGTAACAGATGTTCTTGTGGATCGTCGTGCACCTCTCTTGAAGTATGAGCCAGACCATCCAGACGCAAATCAAGATGGATATGTGGCGTATCCAAATATTAATTTGATGGAAGAGATGGCGAATATGATTCAGGCCACTCGAGCTTATGAAGCGAACGTTTCGGCAGTGCAGGCTACTAAAAATATGGCATTTTCAGCCTTGGATATTGCAAGGTAAGGGGTATTAGATGGACGGAATTAATTTCTCCAATCTAGACATTCGATCAGGTGGAGTGAGTGGCACTCAATCTGCACAGGGTAAAACCTCACTACAAAAGTCAGATGGAACACAGAGTGATTTTGTTCAAACACTGAAGAACGCAATCAACAATGTAGATGGCCTTCAGAAAGAGTCTGATTTGAAGATGCAACAACTGGCGACTGGTCAGAATACAAACATTCATGAGACAATGATTGCAGCTGAAAAGGCAGACATTGCGATGAGATTAATGGTGCAAGTACGAAATAAGATCATCGAGGCCTACCAAGAAATCATGAGAATGCAAGTTTAAGGTTCCTGACAGGGGAGGGTGAGTGAATACATTTTTAAGAAGTTTGTTTTTGCAGCTAAAGGGATTCTATCAGAATCAGACGCCTGTAAAGAGGATGTCGATACTGATCGTCTGCGTGATAGCTGTCACCTCTGTCATTATTATTGGTGTGATGATCTCTGGCCGATCTTACGTACCACTTTTTACGAGCGTGCCCCCAGAGCAATTGAGTATTATTCTTAATAAACTAAAAGAAAAGAATGTGAAGTTTGAAGTTCGTGATGATGGAAAAACAGTGGCCGTGCCTCCGGAAATGCTCCACTCACTTCAAATGTCGATTATGACCGAATCCTCCTCCAATAAAATGGGGGAAATTGGTTTTGAGCTTTTCGACAAACAAAGTTTTGGGGTGACTTCTTACGCACAAAAAATTAATTATCAGAGAGCGGTTCAGGGCGAACTTATGAGAGCGATCAACACTCTCGATCCTGTGAGAAACTCAAAAGTGATTCTAGCCTTGCCACCTAAGAAAACTTTTTTAGAAGAGGGTGGTTCACCCTCGGCCTCTGTTGTGGTGGATCTCTATGATGGTAAGAATTTAACTCCAGAGCAAGTGAAGGGCATTACCCTTCTCGTTGCAAATGCCATTGAAAACATGGACTCAGATCGTGTCACGGTTGTGGATTCTCGAGGAAAAGTGCTCAGTAAAAATAAGGGTGATCCAAGCATTGGTTTGACGAACGACATTGTAGAACTTAAGTTGAAAACTGAAGAGCAGTTAGAGCATCGTATTGAGTCGATGCTCGAGCGTATTGTGGGTTCAGGAAAAGTGATGGCGCGCGTAGATGCCGCTTTAAATGCTCAGCTGGTGACCTCAGTCGAAGAACAGATTGATCCAGATAAAACAGCCATTCGTAGCGTAGTCAGCGAAGAAGAGTCAATGAATGGAACACGCCGAAATCCTACAGGAGTTCCCGGCGCAAGATCTAATCTTCCTGGCGCTGAAGATCAGGGACAAGTGAGCTTTGGCCAAGACGTCAAAAAAGATCTTAAGACGACTAATTATGAAGTTCCAAAAACAGTACGTAACGTTCGTGAAAATCCAGGAAAGATTGATCGGATTACCGTTGCCGTGGTGGTGGATGGTATTAGAACGGTCACCAAAAAAGAAGATGGTACGACAGAAGAAAAGTGGGACAGACGGAGCGCTGAGGAATTGGCTCAGTATGAGACCATCGTAAAAAATGCGGTAGGTTTTAAAGCGGAACGTGGTGACGTTGTTAAAATTGAAAATATTAAATTTGAGAAAGAAGATTTCTCTGAATCTGAACAAATTCTTTCGCAGCTAGAGAAGCGTAAACTTCTCAATTACCTCTTACGCTGGTCAGTCATCGGACTCGCGATGATACTCTTCTTCTTCCTTGTAGTGAGACCATTTATGAGATGGGTGACCGAAAGTTTTCAGGAGTCGATCGACGATATGCTTCCTAAAACAATTGAAGAACTTGAAGAGATTCAAGGCATTGATGGTGGGTTGCCTGGAATGTCGAGCGCTCTTCCTATTCTCGAGGAAGCCTTGGATCCTGATAAGGCCGAAAGTGAATTATTAAAAGAAAAAATTATGACCATTGTAGAACAGAACCAGAGAAAAGCTTCAAACGCTCTTGGTTTATGGCTTGTGAAAAAGGAGTAATCTGTGAGTACAGTTCGTAAACCAGAAAACATAGATTATGATAATCTCAAGGGCTATGAAAAAGCCGCGATCTTGATCAATTATCTCGGCGCCGACGCAACGAGATCTTTGTTCTCTCAACTAGAGGACAGCGATATTCGCAAGTTGATCGGGGTGATGGTTCGACTCAGGGTTATACCCGTCCACGTGACGAAAAAAGTTCTTGAAGAGTTCTACTCCATGATCAGTGAGTCTGAGGACTACATCTTCTCTGAGGACATTACGACAAAAGAAAATATCGTGCTGGCTGTCGGAGAAGAGCGCGCTCGAGGGATTTTAGGTCACTTGAATATCCGCGGCGGTTCAAAGAGTCTTGAAAGCTTAGACTTAGTGGACGCTAAATCTTTAGCGAATTTCTTGGTGAATGAACATCCGCAAACTGTTGCCGTAGTTCTTTCGCACCTGGAACCAGAAAAGAAGGGTGAGGTTCTCAAAAGACTTCCTGAAGCTCTTCAAGCTGAAGTGGTCTTGAGAATGGCACATTTAGATTACATTGACCCACAATTGATTGCGGAACTCGATACTGTCTTAAAACAAGAACTTTCAATGATGGGTACAGTAGAGCAAGCTTCTCTCGGTGGGACTCAGCCGGTTGCAGAAATGCTGAACGTGATGGATAAAAACACTGAAACAGCCATCATGTCGCGTATTGAAGAAAAAGATCCTATTCTTGCAGAAGAAATTCGTAAATTGATGTTTGTATTCGAAGATATTCTTAAGATTGATGATCGCGGTATGCAGACTCTTCTTAAGGAAGTTCCGAACGATAAACTTCTCTTGGCTCTTAAGACGGCCAACGAAGATATCAAGAACAAAATTTTTAAGAACTTGTCTGCTCGTGCTGCCACTCTACTTAAAGAAGATTTGGAATCTATGGGACCTGCACGTCTTTCTGATGTGGAACAGGCTCAGCAGCTCGTAGTCAATGCGGCGAGACGACTCGAAACAGAAGGTAAGATCCTAATTTCAAGAGGTGGTTCAGAAGATGCGCTCGTCTAAGTCGATTATTACGAAAGAGCAAGCGGTGGGATTGGTTCTGGAGTTTCAACCTCAAAGTATGAAACGTGAAATTTCTCAAGAGGCAGAACAATATTTTGTTCGAGAAAAAACGGTCCAATCAGGGTTTAAGATGAGCCATTTGGTGGCAAGCCAAACAGGAATTGCTGAAAAAGAGAAAGCGGAGATCGAGAAGCAAGTGGAACAAATTGCTCTTGAGAAAATTAAAGAGATTCAAGAGCCGGCTTATAAAGAGGCCTATGCTATTGGTCTTGAAGAAGGCACAAAAAAAGCTTTTGAAGAACATAGGCAAACTATTCAGGAGCAGCTTGAGAAATTAGATATCCTCCTCACTTCTATGGGTCACATGAAGCGAGAGCTTATGGAGCAGAACGAAATTTATTTTATTAAAACCATACATACAATGGCTACAAAGCTCGCAGTTGCCCATATTGAAGAGCATAAAGAAACGATTATTTCGGTGATGAAGCAAGCCGTGGACCATGCGCAGTCGGAAGAAAATGTCATGGTAAAATTGTGCAAAGAAGATTTTGAATTTGTTGAGAAGTTTAGAGAAAATTCCAAGAAAGAATTCGATTTTCTTAAAAAAGTAAAAATGGAAGTGAGCTCAGATATCAAATCGGGTGGCTGTATCGTGGAAACGAATTACGGGACGATCGATGCAACTGTAGAAGAGCGTATTAATAAGCTGTGGAGTATGCTAGAGTCAAAGCTACCAAAAGAAACTCCAGTGATTTCTTCAGAAGATAAAACTTAAAAACTTTCTAGGATGGAAAGTAAAATGTCAGAATTGAAATCCTTTAATCTAGAAAAATATGTAAACATCTTCGATGGAGTAGACCTCACTCATGACATTGGAAAAGTGACTCGCGTTGTAGGCTTCATGATGGAAGGTTATTTACCTGGAGCTTGGCTAGGTAGTATTTGTCAAATCCATCCCTCCAGTGGCGCACCTCCTTTTTTAGCCGAAGTGGTTGGTTTTAAAGACAAGAGTGTACTCCTCATGCCTTTAGGCGAAATTATGGGTGTGGGTTTAGGGGCCAAAATTGTTCTGGTAAGACAAAAAGCATCGGTTCCTGTTGGGTCGGCTCTTTTGGGTCGAGTGCTTAACGGACTTGGCGAACCCATTGATGGTAAAGGCGCGATAAATACAGATCAGCAAGTCTCACTCTATGCCGCAGTTAAAAATCCATTATCTAGAGCTCCAATTGATGAGCCAATGGATTTAGGTGTGCGTGCTATTAATGGAATGCTCACTATAGGTAAGGGGCAACGCGTAGGCATTATGGCGGGCTCGGGTGTTGGAAAGTCAGTGCTCCTTGGTATGCTTGCACGTAACTCAAAATCTGATGTGAACGTGATTGCCCTCATTGGGGAGCGCGGCAGAGAAGTTCGTGAGTTTATCGAAAACGACCTCGGTGAAGAAGGACTCAAAAGATCTGTGGTGATCGTAGCAACAAGCGATGAGAGTCCACTCATCCGTATGAGAGGTGCCTTCGTGGCAACGTCGATCGCTGAATACTTTTGTAAAGCTGGCAAAGATGTTTTGTTAATGATGGATTCCGTGACTCGCTTTGCGATGGCCCAAAGAGAAATTGGTTTAAGTACCGGTGAACCTCCCGCAACAAAAGGTTATACCCCAAGTGTGTTTGCTCTTTTACCAAAATTACTAGAGCGCGCAGGTTCGTTTCAAGATTCTGGTAGTATCACAGGCTTGTACACGGTGCTCGTTGAAGGTGATGACATGGATGATCCGATTGCGGATTCCGTAAGATCCATTGTCGATGGCCACATTGTTTTGAGTCGTCAACTCGCTCAACGTGGACATTTTCCAGCGATTGATGTGCTCCAAAGTACAAGCCGTGTGATGAGACACGTCATCTCTCAAGATCATACGCGTCTTGCGGAAATTATGAGGGAGAACATGGCAGTCTATAAAGATGCGGAAGACCTCATTAATATTGGCGCCTACAAAGAAGGTACCAATAAGAGAATTGATCAGGCTTTACATTTAAATGAGGCGATTGAATCCTATTTGAGGCAGGCTGTTGTTGAAAAGTCAGATATGGGTGAGAGTGTTTCGCTGATGGCTTCGCTCCTAGGTTATGGGCCTGATGGGTAAATTCGATGAAATTTAAATTTCCTTACGAAAATATTCTTAAGACAAAAAAAGTTTCCAGGGATGTGGCTTTTCGAGATTTTGCAGAAGCTAAGGGACATTTGACCACTGCTGAAAATGATCTCTCAACGATGTATAATCTCGTAGCGGACACTCATCAATTAAGTGAAGATTGCTTAAAACAAAACCTAAGTCCGAGAGATAAAATTGAACTTCTTAAGTGGGCCCAGGTGTTCCACGATGGCCAGCAGGTAAAAATCAATCATCAAAAACTGGAAGTTCGAAAAAGAAATCAGGATACAGAGGATCGTCGAGAAACTTTGGCCCAGATTGCAAAAGAATATAAAATTTTTGAGAAATTAAAGGATAAAATGAAAGAGAAGCACAAAAAGAATGTGCGAAAACTCGATCAGAAAACGATTGATGAAATTGTTGTAATGCAGTCTGCACGAAAGATTATTGAGAGAGAGAATAAGTAGGGGATTTTAAGATGGCGCCTGGGAAAAATGAGTACAAAGCTTTTTTTAAAGCAGCACAAAAAATAAAAGGACCTACTCCGTCTGTCTCGAAAGCTGCATTCACAAAGAAGATGGTAAAACCAAAGATGAGACGATCGCGAAGACCCTTTCCAGTAATGCCACTTATTGTTTTGGTTGTAGGCTTTGGTGGTACGGTCTGGGCATTAAACAATATTGAACGAATAGAGAAATGGTTTTCATCAATTGAAATTCAAGCAATGAGTATGGCTTCCGCAGAGGGGGCTAAGTCGGCAAAAGTCGACGCGAAAGAGTCTGGGGGAAAGGAAAAAATAGCCCAGGAAGAAGGTCAGGAGAAGAAAACCGCGAATTCTAAATCAGAATCCTGGACTCCGGAACAACTTAGCTTTTTCAACAAGTTAGAAGAAAAAAAGAAGCAACTCGACCATCGCGAGTCAGAGTTGGCAAAGTTGGAAGAGGAATTGCAACAACAGAAAGTGTTACTCGAAAAAAGATTGGGTGAGTTAGACCAGTTGAGAGTAAAGATCTCGAATCGACTAGATGAAAAAGTAAAAGTCGATCAGGAGAAGGTAGATAAGTTGGTGGAGTTTTACTCAAATATGAAAGCGCAGAACGCCGCCAAAATTTTTGAAGAAATAGATGAAGATTTAGCGATTGAGATATTGGGAAAAATGAAAAAGAAAAGCGCCGCAGACATTATGAATCTTTTAAAGCCTGAGAAGGCTCAAAAGCTCTCGGAAAAGTTTGCCGGCTACAAAAAAAGTTAATTGAGGAACAGCAGTGGAAATCGGTTCAAGAGGTTTTGACATTAAGAGTTTAGGAGCGATGAAGCCGCAAAATGGCTTGTTGGACTCTTCTGCTCGTTCAAATCTCACGCCTGACATCTCTAAAAAAGATTTCACTCGTCCAACCGCGCCTGCTCTTTTAGAGAAGCAAGATGTAAAGTCGACAGCAACTGATGTTAAGAAAACAGATTTTAAGAAAACTCTTTCTGAAAAAGTAGAAACGAAGGCAGCAAATAAGTCCTCATCGCCTGTATCGGACCGTTTAGAAAAAACTCCAGAGAAATCTTCAACTTCTTTTAACGAACCTATAAGCTCCAAGCCAATAGCAAAAAAGGCAGATGTGCAACAAAAGACATCTGTAGATATCGTTAGAGATGAAGAAGAGACTGGTGAATTCACGGTTGATGACAAAGCCGTCATGATGGAGTTTTTAACTTCCATGCAAAAAGATGTCGGGGTTGATCCAAAAAATATTGTCGAAGCCATGATGAGCTTATCTGAAGAAGATCTCACAAAACCTATTGAAGAAACAATGGCTCAGGTTCTCACTCAATTAAATTTGAATCCTCAACAAAAAGAAAAAGCAGAAGTGCTTTATCAGGAAATGTTGACGGATATGTCTCATAACGCCATAAGCCGCTGGGCAGATACGGCGGGATACAAAGTTGATATGAGTGTTATGGGCCCTGAAGAAATGCAGCAACTGCGTACACTTCAGTCGCTTGATAAAATGTCTAAAGACTTTTTTGTTGCACCGAAGAGAGAAAGCGAAAAAACACCGGTTATGACAGCTTCTGGCATGGCCGCTTCGCAAGCTCAAGGGCTTCCAGTGGAAGCTCAGCCGATGACAGCATCTCCCGCTGAAAGTTCAAAATCGCTAGAGTCAGAAGGCTTCTTTCCAGCGACAAGTCAGCAAATGGCTAAGCCTGTAAGCGCGTCTCCAACGCAAACACCAAGCGCAACACCGACTCAAACGTCTGTCGGCGCAAAAGCAGTTGGTAAAAATCCTTACGGAATGTCGAGTGCATCTTCAGCCGCCTCCAAGAGCGCCACAAAAACCTCCGAGAAAGCTTTTGATTTAAGCGCATTTGGGTTTGGTGAAAGTGCCGCGACCAGCACTCTTCAAGTCCCAGCAGAAGCTCCGGTACTAGAGGAAGCAAGTAGTTCTGCGATGACTCAAGCCTCAACAAAAGATATTGGACAATCCTTAGAACAAAGTTTAGCCGGCCTCGGTAGTTACAAATCCGACACTGGTGATTCAGATAAGGGTAGCGAAAATAAAGGGGATTCCTCTTCGCAATCGAATAGCGGTTTCGCTGGTATGATGGGTGAAAAAGTAGCTGGTCAAGAAAGCTTGATGAAAAATGTTGGTGGAGCCGCCGCCGGCACACAGCTTCCTACAACAGTTAACGACCAAACAAATGTTCGTAACGTTCTTCAAGGCGCCCAAATTTTAATTCAAAAGGGCGGCGGCGAAATGAAAGTGAAGCTCACTCCTGAAGGCATGGGCAGCGTAGATCTTAAAGTCATGGTGAAGAACGGTAAAGTTGATATTCAAATGCTCACAGAGTCTGCAGAAACAAAACGACTTCTTGAGAGCAGTATCGAAGAACTCAAAGGTAGCCTCGCTATGCATAAATTAAGCCTTGAGAACATGAAGGTAGATGGTGCCAACACGAAGTTAGATACAGCTCTGGATCAAGGTTTCTTAAATCAAGAGCGTGAGCATGCGAGAGAATTTCTTGGACAATTTAGAGATTTCAATCATGCAAGAAGAGATACTCTCAATGATCTTGGAGATCTTCGTGGATATGGTTCTTCCAAGAGTAAAAAATTAAGACCGGAAGATGCACAGATACCTTCTACAGCAAAAGCTGCGGGTAAAACTAAGAGATTGGATTTGGTGGCGTAATTTATGATGGATATAGGCAAAACCACCAAAGCTTGGGCCAACAGCGCGAACGCGAAAGAAAATCGCCTCGAAGTGGCAAAAGGAACCAAACATTCAGCGACGGAAAAACCTTTTGGCGACAAAGATGTCGGCACCGTCCTCAATGAAATTGCAGATCCAAACTGGGTAGATCCAGCAAAAGTGCAGCGTGAGCAGAAAAAAGATCTCGATCGAGATGCGTTTTTTAAATTAATGCTCGCACAAATGAAAAACCAAGATCCTTACAATACGATTGAGAGTCATGAGATGGCCGCGCAGCTGGCGCAGTTTACGTCTCTCGAACAGATGTTCAATATCAATAACAACTTGGAAGCGATTAAGCGTGGACAAGCTCCGGCATCGGATTACCAAGCATTGAATTTCTTAGGAAAAGAAATTTCTGCGGACTCGTCTCTCATCACTCGTACAAGTGATGAAGATAAACATGATCTTCGTTTCAGCCTGAATGGGGATGCGACAGAAGTGAAAGTCACAGTCAAAGATGAAGCTGGCGATGTGGTCAAAGTATTCAATATGAATAATTTGAAAAAGGGCAAAAACGAAATTCTTTGGAATGGTTACAGCGAACAGGGCTTTAAACAAAATGTGGGTGAATACCGTTTCACCGTCGAAGCAAAGAGCGGTACGGGTAAAACGGTTGCCGCTGATACAAATACAACGGGTCGAATCACCGGAGTTCAGTACACGGCTAAGGGCCCACTCCTCATGATTGGCAACACAACGGTTTACTTATCTGATGTGAAAAAGATTTTGGAACCTCAGGAAACAGGTGCTGCTCTTCAACAAGTGGCTCAAGGTTTACCGGGTGCTCCGCAAATGGGTCCAATGATGCCGGCAATGGGAGGAAAAGCTTCGATGCTTCCAACCGCAGAAGAAGCGATCAAGCCTCTTAAAACAATTCCGTTAGCACCAGGTGCCAGTGTTCAACCACAATCACAAGCACCGGTAGCAGCTGGAACAGTACCAGCTCCCACCAAAGTAGAAGCTAAAAAGCCTAAGCCGCAAGCAGGAAAAATGCTCGCGCAAAATGGAACTCCTTTCAGCATGAAAATGAAAGGACAAGCCAGTGAGTGAAATTCGTGGCCTCTCGCAAGCGCTACCTGGCTTAACACCAGAACCTAAGGGGAAGATTGGTTCCTCCGGTGGTCCATCTTTTAAAGATGTACTGAGCGATTTGACAAAACCTGCGGCAACGCCTCAGGCGAGTAGTCTTAAGTTTTCAAATCACGCAGTGGAGAGAATGTTTTCTCGTGGGATTAACTTAAAGCCAAACGATATGACAAGACTTGAAGGCGCGATTCAAAAGGCAGAACAGAAGGGGAGTAAAGATACTCTTGTGCTGCTTGGAGAAAATGCATTTATCGTGAATGTAAAAAATAAAACTGTAGTTACAGCTATGGACCAAAATCAAATGAAGGAGAATGTTTTTACGAATATTGATAGTACGATCGTTTTATAAACAGGAAGTTTATTTAGTTAGTTAAATTTTAATAATACAGGGCTGGTCTCCAAATCTAATTGGAGGAGCCCTCTTAACTACGGCCCGCCGACTGATTGACGTGGGCCATTGTCAGGAGGACAAAATGAGTGTTCTTTCATCTTTATTTACCGGTGTTTCCGGTTTATCAGCACAAGGTCAAGCGTTAGGCGTTATCGGTGATAACATCGCAAACGCGCACACCACAGGTTTCAAATCGAGTCGTGCAGAATTTAACGATATCGTTGCGAAAAGCTTAAAAGGAATTTTGGGTGGTAACCAAATCGGTCGCGGGGTAAAAATCGCGTCTGTGAACCCGATCCTTACTCAAGGTAACGTTGATGCGACAGAAAAGTCGACGGATCTTGCGATCTCTGGAGACGGTTACTTCGTTCTTCGTGGTAACGATGGCGAATCCTTCACCCGTGATGGTAGCTTTCACTTTGATAAAGACGGTTACTTAGTCACAAACGACAACCAACGTGTTCAAGGTTACCAAACAGACGAGCGTGGTCGAGTTGTGAACGAAATCGGCGATATCGCATTTCCAAAAGCGATCATTCCCGCTCGTGGAACAAAAGAACTTTCGATGACTCTTCAGTTAGACTCACGTGCTCCTATGAATCCTAAGCCGTTTGATATAAAAGATCCTCATTCCACTTCACAATACTCAACAGGTATTGAGGTTTATGACTCTCAAGGAAGTAAACACTTAGTGACTCTCTTCTTTAACAAGACGGCAGATCGCACCTGGCAGTATCATGGTCTCGTTCAGGGATCTGAGATGGTCGGTGGTAAAGAGGGCGAATGGTTTGAAGCATGTACGGGTCAGGTGGGATTTACCGTTGATGGTAAATTAGATACCGAAGTGATTCAGAAACAAGCTTTTAACTTTGCTGGTGGTGCTCTACAGAACCAACAAATCAAAATCGATTTCGGTGATGCGATCACAACCGATAAAGGTAAAGGTCTTAAGGGTTCTACTCAGTACGGTAAAGAGTCTGATGTGATCGTATGGGACCAAGACGGTGCCGCCGCTGGTAACATCAATAACCTTTCGTTTAATGATGAAGGTGTGTTGGCAGCTCTTTACAGCAATGGGGAAACTCGTGAGTTAGCACAAGTGGTGATCTCGAAGTTTGAGAACAGCGAATCGCTCTTTAAAGTTGGTAACAACCGCTTCAAAGAATCAAGAAACTCTGGAACTCCTTCAATCGGTAAACCAGGAAACGCCGGTCGTGGTAAGCTCTTCGCGAAGTCTCTTGAGCGATCCACAGTGGATATCGCAACTGAGTTCGTGAACCTGATCCAAAACCAACGTGGTTTCCAAGCGAATGCAAAAACGATTACGACAACCGACGAATTACTCCAAGAAGTAATCCAGTTAAAGCGCTAATCCTAAATTAGCCATTCTTTAATAAAAAGGCCGACTTTCGAGTCGGCCTTTTGCTTTTTTATGAAAGAAATCCTTGATTCGATACCCTACTAATTTGTGTAGATTACCGTGTACCAGGCTGAAACTTAAGTCGTCCCGCAGAAACCATCTTACAAGGTCCACCATAGTCTGGTTCGTTATCAAGAGACATGAAGATCCATTTTTCTTCTGATTGATAGACGAAGTCATATGGGCCATTAAATGAAATGACTCCAGTATATTCACCTCTCCTAGCATCATCGACAAAGGGGTATAGGACAGTAAGATAATTTAAAATTGAGCTAGATCTAAAAGGATCGTTGTTTATTAGATACCATGCTTTTGAGTTCTTAAGATCAAACGCGAAATAATAAGTGTTCAACTTATCGTATTGTTTGCTGGTTTTACAAAGAAGTATATCCTGTGCTTGAGCGAGGGCAGGAAAAGTCAACGCGAGTCCAAGGATAGCATTTACAAGTATTTTCATGATTACCTCTCTTCTTGGGTGCCGTTCCAAATTTTTTGGGATTAATACCCACAATTCAAACGGGGATGATTCTCTGCTTGAGTAACAATGCGACAATTGTGCCATTATCTTTTATCATTGGTTTCGATTGAAACATAAGTTGGCGCACAATGATTTTAATATGGCGCCGTAAAAGTCGTCTAAACTTTTGACACCTAGAATTTTTTACTCTTTTCTTTGATCAGTTTTTTAATGCAAAAATAATGTCTGATCAGACATTACTGACTGAGAATTTGTAAGAGAGAAATCAGTTCCTTACGAACCGTTTTGTGTTGGGAGTAAGTTTGCTCGAGAGGAGTGTAGACGACTTTTCCGTCCATAACTCCCGCCATGACGTCGCAGATTCCTTGCTTTAAACCTGCAACACAAGCAGCCCCTAAACGTGAAGCGAGAATGCGATCGGCAGCGGTGGGTGTACCACCTCGTTGAATGTGCCCTAAAATACAGACCTTCGCATCGAAGCCCGCTTTTTTTCGAATCGCATCGGCAAGATCATAGGCACGACCAGGCTTTTGCCCTTCGGCCGCGATGAGAATGCTACTCATTTTTCCGCGTTTCAGGCCTCGTTGAATATGCTTAATGGCATCGTCAACGGTGGTTTGGCTTTCGGGAATAAAAATGTCTTCTGCCCCACCGGCAAGACCCACATCAAGTGCAATAAACCCTGAGTTTCGTCCCATCACTTCGACAATGAAAAGACGATCGTGGCTCGCAGCGGTGTCTCGGATTTTATCTATGGCATCGAGTGCGGTGTTCACGGCGGTATCAAATCCGATTGTATAGTCTGTCCCGTGTACGTCGTTGTCGATGGTGCCTGGTGCACCCGTCACTGGAATTTTATGTTCTTCCCATAGAGCGTGAGCCCCACGAAAAGATCCATCTCCTCCGATACATATTAGGGCATCCACATTATGTTTTTTGAGATTTTCAACAGCTTTGGCGCGTCCTTCAGGCTTAGTGAACTCTTGGCTTCGACCTGTTTTAATAATGGTCCCACCACGTTGAATAATGTTAGCCATTGATCCGCGCGCAAGAGGGTGAATGTTTCCGCTGATCATTCCATTGTAGCCACTATCAATAGCGACAATTTCATAACCCTCATGAATCGCCATTCTCACCGCAGCTCTTAAGCAGGCATTCATTCCGGGAGCGTCGCCACCACTCGTGTAGATTCCAATTCTTTTTATAGATTTAGGGTCGAATTTAGAGAGATTCGTTGGCATGTCTTAAAAATAAAAAAGGATTGGCCATTAGCCAACCCTTTTCATATGAGTCAAAAAAAGAGCTTACTTAACGTAAGACTTGAATTCTGCGCCAGCGCGGAATTTAGGAACCCAGCAAGCGTTGATTTTGATTGCTTTGCCTGTTTGTGGGTTGCGGCCCGTACGAGCTTTTCTCTTTGCACGAAGGAAAGTTCCAAAGCCAACGAGCTTCACATCGTCACCTTTTTTGATAGATTTGCGGATAGAATCAATCGCAGCATCTAAGATCTTCTCTGTATCAGCTTTTGTCATTTTTGTGTTTTCAGCGATTTGGTTTACCAATTCGGCCTTATTCATGGATTCTCCTTGTTGTGAATCATCGGGCCTGCTGAAAAAATATCATCTGCTTCGTTGCAGGAGGACCGTTTCAGGTCCGACCCCTTATACGCCATTGATACTTTTTCAGCAGGCCCTGTTGTTTGTAGGTTAAAAAACCCAACAAAATTCAAAACCAGGTCTGAATCCACGTCAATGGAAATCAATAGAAATTAATGAATTTGATTATTTTCTTATCAGCGTCGCAGACCCAAGATAAGCACCACGATAGTGAATTGTTACATCCACATAGTTCTGCTCTAAAGTACCCTCTGCCGCAGTGATTCTAAAGGTCGCGCCCATACCCGGTGATCCAGGAACACCGGTATGAGAAATCGACTGTAAAGAAAAGCCTCGGTTATTGTTATGACCAAACTTTTTGACTGGAATCTCAAACGAATAATATTTTTCGATATCTCCCAGAACTGGTGAACAGAGGAAAGAGGGCCGTTGGTACGGACCCGCTTTGACGGTCACAACCCCTTCACCATTCACAACGTTCACAACAATAATTCCACCGTTGGCATAGTTGTTACACTCGTTCTGACAGACTTGACTATTGTTATTTCCACATCTCAAAACTCTCTCGTAAGTCGCACTTTGATATTGACCCGGCGGAAGTGGTGGAAGAAATGGAATCAATCCCGGAGGCAATTGTTGGTAAGTTGTACGAATATGTTCTAAGCGAGCATAATTATCAGCGAGTAAACGTCCAAATGTCGTGCGTGAAGTAGGGTGAATGCTGATAGAACCAGCAGTAAAACCCGTGGACTGAGAAGGAACACAGTTTGAAGGATATTGACCATAAGAATTTGGAACACACGCTGGAGCGGGTGGTGAAACGATCGGTGGGGGAACTGCTGCGGCTCCGTTGCCGCCATCATCGCTTTTCTTCTGACATGCAGAAGTGAAACTGATGATCGCTGCGATCAACACAATAGAAAAAATGGTCCCAGAATTTTCCATATATCGTTTCATGCGACCCTCCTCTAGAAGTCCGCCAACCTTAAGCTCTTCACGTTCCGTACCACCTTGGGACAGAAATTACGGGGCTTCGAGGAGTTAGTTTTTTAAAAAGTGCCCAAAAAGGTCAGCACCATGAAGTATTTGGAGGAATCCAAGCAGGAATACGAGGAGGGATCTTAGCCCCAAGAAAAACGAAGAAGTGGTTGATTTTCATAGTGCAATGTATAAAAACACCGCTAACACATCGATTTAATTAGGATTTTAATGAGAGAGGTAAAAACGATGAAGTCAAATTATGTAGTAAAATCAAGCATTTCCATTCGCTGGATTTTGATTATCACAAGCGTTCTTTGGATGAGCTCCATGCTCGTTGCATGTGGGAGCGATAAGAAAAACTCTGAAAATGCAGCTCCAGCAGCAGCCCCTGCACCCACTGTCTCCACTCAAAACCTTCCACGTCAAAACATGATTGTACGTGTGAACCAAACTGGCCAGGCAGAATACGCAGCTGTCGATTTTAATCCAAAAGCGAATCGTCGCCAGTTGAGTTCGCTAGCACAAAACCCTCGTTTGCAATGGGCTCCAGTGAATTCTCAAGCGGTGATCAATCAGCAACAAGGTTACCCGCAAGCTCAAGATAACAACTTTTACTTCGTACAAGAGCCAAACAATTTCCAAGGTCAAAACATTCAGGACTCATCAGAAGAACAGACCATGGAAACAAACAATATCCGTGTAGATTTAGGAAACGGCTATTATCCGAATACAGCTTATCAAACAGCTTATTACGATGGTGCTTACAACTACGGTTACCACCGATATCCTTACTACAACGGTGCCTATTACTACGGTCAGTATCGTTATCAGCATTACTATCCTCGTAATCCGTACGCTTACTACAATAGCTACAACAACTTTAATTACCAGCCAGTTTACTACAGCAACTACAGCTACAACTATTATGTGCCTTGTTACTACTACAACGCTCCTCGATACGGTTACTCGTACTATTACTATTCTTACTGGTGGTAAGTCGTTTCTCGGGACATGAATTTAAAAGAAATAATATAGGGAGAAAAAAATGAAGTACTTATTGATCGCGAGTTTGATGTTGGTTCTCGGTGCTTGTCAAAAAGATGAGAACAAGTCGAATCAAGCACCTGCTAATCCTGCCGTGAACAGCGGTGGTGGTGAAGCTGGTGTAGATGGTTCAAGCGATAAAGGTGAGCAAGAGCAACGCTACCCAGGTTACTACAACGGTGTTGCTAACTTAGATGGCGTTTGGGTGACAGATTGTCGTCCTGGTCGTTACCTCTGGAATGTTCAAGGGCTCGGCGCTCAGCCTGCTGAGTTCAGCCGCGAAATCGTGATTTTTGGTAAAGATAGAAATGGTTCGAACACCATTCGCTATATCATCGAAGATTCTTCCGAATATGATTACGATTGTGATTCAGAACCTAACTTCACTCGCACACGTCTTGATCTTAAAGGTGTTTACGCAATCACTCGTCAGATTAAGGCCGAAGGAAACTTACTTCAGCTGTCAATCACTCACACTTCATGTGGTGGAGCCGTTTGCGGCCCTCATTCGAACTTAAGCATGCTTGGCATTTTCCCAAATGACATCCGCACAGTTCGCGTGATCAATAATCAAGGCCGAGCTGCCGATTTGATTTTTGGTTCGCAAACAGGTCCAAGACAGTTAAATCAGGACCTCACAAGAATTTTTAAATACCGCACTTACTAATGACGTAAGAGCTGTTGAGCGTGGGCGAGACTGGTCTGAGTGATCTTCTCGCCTGAAATCAAGCGGGCAATTTCTTTGACCCGCTCTTCTTTTTTAAGCCCCATGACAGTTGTCTGATACGATTTTCCGGCCTTACTTTTCTGAATTAAAAAGTGAACATCTCCATGGGCGGCGACCTGTGGTAAGTGAGTGACGCAAATCACTTGCTGTCCTTTGGCGATGGACTTAAGTTTGCGCCCTACTTTTTCTGCTGTTTGACCACTCACGCCCGTATCGACTTCGTCAAAGAGGCAGGTGCGAGGTAGCTCGGCCTGACCAATTACTGATTTCAAAGCAAGAAGGATACGACTTAGTTCTCCTCCGCTCGCTGATTTAGCAAGCGAACGGGCTTTGTCTTGTCCGGCACTTTTAATCATGAATTCAAGATCGGTAGTGCCCGTGGAGTTCCACTCGGTGAGAGACTCGCAGAGGATTTCAAAATTCACACCCTTCATATCAAGATCGTTTAGTTGATCATTGACCTCTTGAACAAGGAGTTTGCTGGCAGTCGCTCGCTTTTTATGGAGGTCCTTGGAGAGTTTTGTGAGCTCTTCTGAAATTTTCGATTGCTCTTGCTTGAGGTTTTGCAGAGTCTCTGAGGAAGTTTCGAGAGTGCGAATTTCTTTTTCCATATTGTCGAAGGAGTTGAGAACATCCTCAACTGTAGGCCCGTATTTTTTGAGGAGTGTTTTAAGATCACTTCTGCGTTTTTCCAAAGTTTCGAGAGAGCTTCCGTCGCCATCAAGAGATTCACTGTAAGAACGAATGTTGTAGACGGAATCTTCGATCAGTGTTTTTGCCTGTCTTAAAGTTTCGACATAAGCTTCAATTTTAGGATCAAAACTTGCGAGTTCGGCACCACGTTGAATAATTTTATGAGTACGAACAAGAGCGGAGTCATCATCTCCATAAAGTGCCGTTTCTGTCGACTGAGCCCATTGGCTGAGCTGATGAGCATTTTTGATTTTTAGGTATTCGCGCTCAAGCTCTTCTTCTTCACCATCACGAATTTGGAAACCTTTGATTTCATCGCGTTGGTAACAGAGAAAGTCGAGACGTTGTACCCGGGTTTTCTCATTGGCTTCGATGGTTTGAATTTCGGTTGAAATTTCATTCCAACGGTTGAACAGATCGGAGAATTTTTTTCGTTGTGCGGTTGTCCCTGCGTATTGATCGAGAGTGTTGAGGTGATAGGATTTTGAAAGAAGGCTTTTGTTTTCGTGTTGGCCGGTTAATTCAATCAAAGGCGCGTTCAGATCGGCACTTTCGATGAGAGGGGCGACTAGCTCTTGAAGACTTGTGAGTGGGCTTAATGAACCATTGATGTAGACGCGGCTTTTTCCTTGAGTCGAAATCATTCTTCGAACGATGAGGAGACCATCATCGGTTTCAATTCCAAGCTCCTGCAATTTTTGGAGAAGGTCAGGTCTTTTTTGGATATCAAAAGAGCCTTCAACGGTCGCGGCCTCATCTTCGTTTCGAACGAGATCCGAAGAAGCCTTCGCACCCATCAAAAGAGAAAGAGATTTCATGAGAATAGATTTTCCGGCACCCGTTTCTCCGCTGAGAATATTGAATCCAGGTTTGAATTCGATATGAATATTATCAATGGTGGCAAAGTGAGAAACTTTGAGTTCAATAAGCATGGAGCCTCCGTTTCCCAAACATATCAATTTTAGATCGCTTGTCGAGGGCTCTTACTTTCAGCGGCTCGCATTATCCGAAGAACGCCTGGAACCTGCGTCCTGCGCCGCCTAGGTACGGTGGCCAAACTCTAATTTCGAATTCAGGAGCTCAAAATAATCCCTTTGGGATTCAATTTTATAATGCTTTTTGTCGGACCTTGTCACAATCACCGTACAATCCTGGGTCAAATCACATCCATGCTGGCCATCAACCATGAGAAGCGCTTCTTGCTTTTGGTTTAAGCTGATTTGAATTTTATGATGATCCGAGAAAGTGACGGGTCTTGAAGTTAAGCTATGCGGACAGACGGGAGTCACCACCACCGCGGCAACTTCGGGATGGAGAATCGGGCCGCCAGCAGACAGATTGTAAGCGGTCGATCCGGTAGGGGTTGAAACGATCAATCCATCAGCGCGCACGCGACTGACTAAGGATTGGTCCGCAAACACACTCAAATCAATCAAGTGAGTGTTCGAACCTCTCTCTACCACCACGTCGTTAAGAGCTAAAAAATTCTTAATTGTTTTCCCACGTTTTTTTACGGACACCTGAAGCATAGAACGAGAGATAGGTTTTATTTTTAATTTTAAAAAACGATCTAAAGTTTTGAAGACATCTTGTTCGCTTGTCTCTGTGAGAAAACCCAAGTGACCTAGGTTGATTCCTAATACAGGAACGGGAAGGCCTTTCAGCGCTCTTACTGCGTGGAGGTAGGTACCATCACCACCGATGGCGATGGCGAGTTTCATACTTTTCAAATTGGTAGTAAGCGTGAGTGGCTGAGTGTGTTTTAGCGACTCTACTTTCAAATCGCACCAGACTTGAATTCTACGTCGCTGAAACCATTCATTCACTTTTTCAGCGACGACGAGAGCTTGTTTTTTATCTCTTCTCACGAAGAGAGCGATATTGAGTTTTGCCATACATTAACGGCTAATATAGCCAGCACTGTTTGTCTAAGAGAATCTCTTACTGACAAACACCAATGCTTGAATACTGAGTTTGCGACCAGTTGTGGTAAGGGTTTTGGATTTGATTAATCGGACGACAAACACCTGATGGGCATGAGTTAGGCATAGCCGGATTGCAATTCATCAAATAACCATATTGACCTTGCTGTTGTTGACATCCTGACCATGGTTGTCGGTAGTAAGTTTGTGGTTGAGGAATTTGAACACACGCTAAGCCCCAGTTGGCATCATAGATGGGAGTTGTTCCGTAAGGACATGCGTTACAGTTGTTATATCCTTGTGAAGGAATGTATCCTGCGTAGTAACCATTGTTCACGGGATAAGCGCTGTATCCAGCAGGGTAGCTACTCCACGAACATCCGTAGCCGCCGCTTTGGACACATTGGGAGTTTCGCTGCTGAGGAACTCCGGCGGTTTCTTTATTTTGGTCTTTGTCTTTTCCACAACCCAAGCACAACAACACGAGGGCCAGACTCCAACACAAATTCTTCATTAAATTTTTCATCGCTCTCTCCTACTTTTTTTCCAGCACTTTCGTCTGCGCAGACCTAGACGATTTCGTGCTGCAAATTTGATTTATCATCCAACATCTTTGTAAAAATTACTGAACAGTGACGTTGAATGGCTCCCTACAGAACCTATGACGCACATGTCCAATAAATATGCCAACTCTTTAAAAATTAAAGTGTTTAGAAGAAGTTAACTAAGAAAAGACGGGATAGATCTTTAGTCCTAAGTCCATCGTAAAGGAGCCCTATTGTTCCGATGAAATAATTACTTGCTGTACAATAACCCTATGGTAGGAACGGACCTCAACTTTGGGAAGTTGCGTAAGCAGCATGAGGGGTTTTGGGGGATCGAAGTGTACAAAATAAGGGGCAGTTTTTTTTCTAAGCCACTACGCAAAGGATTGAAATCTTTTGTAGGGCTTTGCCTTTTAACAACTGTGGTTTCTTGCCAGCAGACTGTGAACCCTCCGGAATTCACAGGAATGAATGAAAAGTCTGATTACGAATCCTGTAAAGATGCACGTTTCAAATTAGAAGAACAAACGCCGCAGAGTTTTCGTTCGTTAATGACCTGCGTGAATGGAGCAGGGAAAACGATCCAGCCCTACGTCGACCTTCTCGCAACATTTTCTGACGAAGAGTTGCAGGTAGTTATTACGGGTTTTGAAAAGCAGTTTAGACCTTACCTGAACCAGTCACTTGATCTTCTCCACCGCATGACTTCACGAGGTCTTTTGCGAGATCTGGCTCTCAATGTGTCGGTACTTGCAGAAACAGGCCAATTGAAGTCTGTCGTTGAAACTTTAAGAACGGCTTACCTTCAAGGCGAAACCTATTCAGATCCGAACATGGTTCAATTACAGAAGAGCGTAGTGGAACTCATTGAGCGCGATGAATTAAAACCCGCTCTCATCGCGTTAGCGAAGCTGTACGATAGTCCACCTTCTTGGCAGGGCGCCGCCTATATGAGCCGTTCACTTCCTGACGAAAAGCTCACCTCAAAATACTTTCTAAAATGGCTTTCTGGAATTGTTCCGCAGGTGGAACAACAAAATACATTAGATACGCTTTTTCAGTTGGCATCAGATTCGGCGACCATCGAAGCGGCGGGTAGTTACTCTGAGGAAGAGATGCAAGGGATGGCCTATTTCCTACAAGTTTTGTGGGGAGAAGGTTTGGGAGAAGTGCACATCCCACAAATTCAAAAACTATTCCGTGGTTTGAATAAAGAGCTTCAGTGTTATGAAAGATCTGGAAAAAGTTTTTACTTCCAAAATGCATTAAGCATTGATGCGCAAGAATCAGCTCGTCGTCGTGGAAACAAACAGAGTCTTGATCGCTTTTATGGAGTCGAAGTTCCTTTTATTTTCAGTTCTACTTTACGCGACTGTAACGTGCCTCCGGATATTTTACGAACTTACTCATCAGTTATAAATATGGTAGCCAAAGGGGCAAGTGTAGGGATGTCGGCCGTAAAAGTTCCTTTTACAGCACCAGGCAGAATAAACAGCTTAAGCGAATTTATTTTAAGTCCGCTGTTTGGAGACTACCAAAACATTCAGAAGATGAGCACCTTACGTCGTATCGATCTTCCGTTGTTCAAAAGTTATGTTGGCTTAAGTGACGCTGACAAAAAGTCTCTTGCACGCTTGCTGAGCTTTCTCTCTACACCAGATGTAAAGGGGGATGCGGTTATCACGTGGGCGAACACGAATCTCAATAATGATTTAGCGGCGCGAGCTAAAATTATTTTTGCCTCACTCGCAGTTCCACGAAATACGCTCTATGACCTACTCTTAGCAACAGCGGGGAAAGATCTTGAGCTCGAATACACATTACGTTTAAAAATTGCCTCTTCTGCTTCAGTGAAATCCGTACGTCCCATCATGGATGTGGTATCTAAATTAGTTTCAAAAAATCCTGATACCGTTCGCTCCCTTGTTGAGAGTTATACCCAAATGCTCAGCAATCAAAAAGGTGGATGGGGAGCGATATTCTCCATTCTGGCAGAAAGCAGTGAGCTGGCAGAAGAAAAGCCGATTCAAAATTGGATGAAAGTCCTCCTTTCTGATGAGAAATATTTTGAGCAGTTACGTGCGGTGCTTTTCAAGGCTTCTCAAAAACCTGAGTTCACAAAGGCAATGGAGTTCACATCGGGATTTGCGTTATCTACAGACTTTGAAGGATTTCTCAAATTCATGATGGAGATTTTCGTCTACTCCGGTGAGAAGGGTTTAGCCACTCAACCAAATCCAAACGGTTACCGCCGTCCGACAGCTCGTCAATATCAATGGGCCGATGCGCAGCCTTTAGTGAGTGCGGCACCGAGCTTTGAAATAGAAAGCTGCAAAAAAGTCACGGGCTCCATTTTTGAACGTGGTTCTACAGATTTCCTCAACGTTTTAAAGTGTGTCTCAACAGAAGCAGATGACAAAGGGCTTGGGCGTATAGCGGAAATGCTCGAACGAACGGGTCATCTTGCCGTTTTTCAAGATCTTTTCAGTCGACGAGTGTTTGGCGAACAGCAAATCCATAACTTTCTTATTGATATGGAACGATGGCAGAGTTCTGGAGATCTCACAAAGTTCTACGAGCTTGTGGCCACCATCATCAATCCTCAGCATGGCTTAGTTCAAATATTAGATCCTGTTCTCTATAAAGTGTTATCAAATGCGGCTCCAGAAAGTTTTGAAGGTTTTGGAAAACTTCTTTTAAATCCTCAGACGACGACGGCAATGACAGGATTGTTTGATGCGATTTCTCAAGATCAGGCAAAACCTTTCTTTTCATCTCAAGACAACTTCCAGATGCCGGTAGAAAACTCTCAAGAGCTTGTGCGACAGGGGCTAGCTCGCGTACCAAATGTGGGCGAGGCAACAGTACGAAGCGAACTTCAGAAGTACATTGAGCGATCTGATGCCTATTTCTATGATCATCAGCTTTTCAAGCCTGCTTCTGAACAGGCGATGCGCGAAGACTTCTGGCGAATATTATTCCAATTGCTGCGTACAAATCCAGAGGAGAAGACGGGCGATTTAGAAGAAATTCTCTATGCTCTCAGAGATTTGGCGGAGTGGGATAGAACAGGCCAAGTCGATGTTGCAGGCTTCATCCGATGGGGCGTGACTCAGGTAAAACCAGTACCCTATTACGTAGGTGAATCTGATCATCCAAGTGTTCGCTTTGTAAGCCCATTTGATCAATTGGATATCCTCGTTGCAAATGCGGACATGTCTGTTCTTGCGTGGCTTCCAATTGTCGGTGCCGACCACATGGGTACACACTTTCAAATTGAGGTTGCAAAGTCTCGTAATCTGAATGAGACCCTCGCCTCTTTGAGGGGAGAGCTTAAGCTCGGGATTGCGGCAAGAGGTTTAGGGTTGATCTCGCAGAAACAATTTAATCATTTAAGAAATGGGAGTGAGAGTTTTGATGTCCTCGAAGAGGCGCATAAGAGAAATTATTTAGTGATTTTACAGCGCATATATCAAGCCTTAATGAGAGCGACTCCTCCTAAGTACAAGACAAAGCAAGATCCTGTTTTGAACCACCTGTCTTTGATTCATCAACCGACACGTTGGGCGATGTTCTCCAAACTTGTGTCTGCATTTCGCAGTGTCGAAGCTCAAGGGCAATTAACTCATTACGTGAAGGCTCTTTTACAACTTGTAAGAACCATACCACCTTCGGATAACGGCGTGGTGAGAGCTGCATTTACACGAATGTTGACTCGGGATCCTGGGCAAATATCGCAAATGGATGCGCTCATCGGCCATATTTTTGCGCTGCCGGTACAGGATGGAAGTTTCAAAAACTTCAAAGACTTTTTATACCATATGGCGTTTGCTTGGCCGCGAACGCTAGGCCGCTCTTACGGGCTTTTTGAAATCACCAAAGACGTAGATTTGCAGACAATGCTAGCTCTCTTGGAAGAGCTAAATAAGGATTTGAAAAAAGGTGCGAGCTCGGAAAGTTTTAAAACGATAACTCAACTGGCAAATCTTGAGACCGAATCTGCGCGTGCGTTGCGTGTTGTTACAACTCAGATGATGGAGCCTCAAGCTTTTGGTAAGAGCTACTTCTACACCATGAGTTCCCCATGGCTCAATTTCTACGAAAATGATCGAGCTCAATACAATGCCTTCATGGATGCGCTTAAGGCCGTGTTGAATAGTGGCCAGCTTAACAAAAAAGAAACACTTCAGCTCGTAAAGCGATTGCTGACTCAATATAGTGTTGTTCGAGATGTCCTTGGTGGAGCTTTGTCGGATCGACAAGATCGTGAAAATATACGTCTCGCGATTTTAGAACTCCTCAGGCAAAATGGAACGAAGGAATTGCTAGAGAGTTTCACCGTTTCTTACAAGTCTGGCGAAATTCAGGACCTACTCACTCTCATTAATAAATACCGACGCTCATCTCGTTAATCCGTTGAGCTTGATACTTCTATCGACTTAAGACTAGCGAGAAGCTCCTTCTAAAGACCTGATACAACGGGTCTTTGGCGAAGCTTTTTTTGCTTTGAGATACACTTAAAAGAGTGAATCCAGTTTTTGTATTGACCATTCTTTTACACATTTTCTTCGTGGCAAACGCAGAGGCCAGAGTTGCTAAGCTCAAGGATCAAACTCTTGCTACATATATTCACGGAACCTTTGGTCTTTCGTTAATAGGAAAGTCGCCTTACGAAAGAGCTGACGTCACTTTTACAAATCAAGTGGCGTACAATGCCTCAGGTGAAATCGGCGCCCTATTTACCTTATCGCGAACTAATTTTAAATTAGGTTTAGAGGTGATTCGTCCGCAATTGATTCAAGGTGCTCAAGCCCAGGGTGCGGGTGAGGTCACGCTTTATCGTGTGACGAGCGGAATTGTTTCTTATGGCCCCACATTAGGTTTCGATTTTCTTTTGGGTAGTTACGATAACTTTCGTTTCTATATTACTTCCTCTATTGGCTATATGAAGACCACGCTAAAGAATGATTATGCCTTTACGGATGAGGGGCGCACTCAATACAGTTTGATAGATCACACCGAAGAGGGTTCTGCCTATAACGTTATGAGCCGCGGCGGCTTGGGGATGGAGTTTTCATTTTCAGATAATACTTCTCTGGCAATGGATTTGGGTTATCGCTCTCTGGTGGCGACGGGTTTGGTGCATGAGCGACCGGCAGCGACCTTCAATGGAACGGTTAGCGCTGGAGATGTCATGAAGGATCCTAACGGGAATAACCGCAAGGTGGATTTGAGTGGGGCATGGATCGGTATGGGGCTTCGCTTCTATTTTCCGTAATATCTATTGCGATGGGAGAGCGGAGCTTCGGCCCCGTGTCTGAAAGCGCGGCCATCCATGGCCTCGCCGACCGGCAAGCGCACCATCCATGGGTCGGAGGCTTTCAGACACGGGGCCGAAGCTCCGCTCTCCAAAGTAACATTTCTTCTTAAAATAGAAGCTTAAAGTTTAGATATACAGAAATGTGACTTGAGTAGGTTTTGGAATTATTTGGGTGAGAACTCGGAGTGAATTCTCACCATGTTTGTTTAGGCTTCGGTGCCGTAGAGTTTGTCGATTGTGTCTTTGTATTTTTTGTCGCAATATTTGCGTTTTACTTTGAGGGATGGCGTGATTTCGCCCTCCTCAACTGTAAAGTCGTTAGGTAGAATTGCGAAGTTTTTGATCGATTCGTAGCTTCCTAGTTTTGAATTCACATCGGCAATAACGTCTCGAATGAGGGCCATCACTTGTTTGTTTGAAGCCAACTGAGTTTTATCCGAATAGCTGATGTTGTTGGCTTTAGCGAAGGATTCGATGTTTTCGTAATTTAACGTAATGAGAGCTACGATATATTTCTTTTGATCGCCATGGATAAGTACATTCGAAACATATTTGCTGAGCTTTAAAAGATTTTCGAGCTTTTGAGGGGCGACGTATTTTCCACCCGCTGTTTTAATTAAATCCTTTTTACGATCAGTGATGGTGAGAAAGCCTCGAGCATCCATTTCACCGATATCGCCAGTGGCAAACCAGCCATCCACAAAAACATCTTTCGTCGCTTCTTCGTTCTTGTAATAGCCCGGAGTGATTTTATCACTCTTCACGAGGATTTCCCCGTCATTGGCCAACTTGTACTTCACATCGCCAATAGGAAAACCAACCGATCCAAATTTAAACTCGGTTTCGGTATTCGCAAAGACCGCGGCGGTGGTTTCCGTGAGCCCGTAACCTTCGATAATTAGAAGATTGGCGGCATGAAAAAACTCAGCAATATCTTTTGAGAGGGGAGCGCCACCAGAAATGGCAAATCGAAGACGGCCTCCCATTTTCGCTGCCAACTTATCAAATACTAATTTTTTTGCGACTTGATATTGGAGAAGAGTAGTAAAAGGAGCCGATTTTTTCTGAATGCGATATTGGCTGACTTCTTTTCCAATTCCTAGCGCCCAATAAAATATTTTCTTTTTCGTTGGACTCGCTTCTGCCTGTGTCACCATGCTGTTGTAGATCTTTTCGAAAATGCGTGGAACAGCCACCATAAAAGTTGGTTTTACATCAATAAGGTTGGCTCTAATTCGATCAATGTTTTCAGCGTAGCCCATCGTAAAGCCCATATAGGTATGACCAAAATGCTCAACACGAGCCAGGATATGAGCAAAAGGCAAAAAGGTGAGGCTGAGATCAACATCGGTCACTCCCACATGATTGAATACATCTTTGACTTCACTCATGATGTTTTTATGAGTGAGGATCACACCTTTTGGCTGACCTGTTGTTCCTGACGTATAAACAATACTTGCTAAGTCATCGATTTTTAGTTTTGTAGCGTTGTGCTGAAGAAAACCTTCTTTGCCCGTGAGATATTGGGCTCCTTCTCTTTTAAGTTCCATGATGCTGATGGGATTTGATTCTTTGGATTGAATCGACTCAAAACTTACAACATGCTGAACGTTAGGACATTTGTTTTTAACGAGAAGCCAGCGTTCGAAAATTTGTCGATTTTCACAGAAGAGAATTTTTGTTTCTGAGTTATTAAGAATGAACTCAACGTCTTCCGGGATGCTGCTAGGATAAATGGGGACCGTAATGGCGCCGAGCGAGAGGACGGCCATATCTGTCATTGCCCATTCGACGCGTGTGTTCGCGTAGATGGCGACACGGTCACCGTCTTTAATTCCTTTTTGAGCAAGACCAGCGGCGATTTGTTCAATTTGATCGACGTAATCTTTCCAGGTGATCTCTGTCCATCTTTCATTCTTAACGAATTTCACGCAGGCTTTGTTGGGATGTTTTTGGCGACGCTCAATGAGTTTGTGGCAAATAGTTTCTGTCATAGATGTCATGCTTTCAAAAAAAAATTGTTTCTTCAAGTCCTATTGTCTTTGAGCTGGTTGTCTTTGACCGCTTTTTAGGAAAATAGTCACTTCCTGATGGGTATTTTCTCGAAGCATTATAGACTGTTCACCGGTTGTATTGGTGAAGGAATCAATAGCTTTAATGTTTAGTGGTGTCATGGCAGGCACAACTAACTTACTGACGGGAGAGGTGTCAGAGATTTTTTTATCGTTCAAATAGACAGGTGCGCCACCAGGTACAACCTTTATAGTGAGATAAGCCATTTTCATTTTTGCGAGAGTGAATGAGAATGTTTGTCCAGAACGGTCAGCGCGGATGGTTTGGCTTAAATCTTGGAATCCATCTTTTCTCACGGTGACAATAACGGGAGTATTTAAAGGTACGTCGATCTGTGCGGGGGTTGTGCCCACTACCTGAGAATTCAGCACGATTTGTGCTTCCGCAGGATAACTAACAATGGCCACCGTTACAGCATTTGCCATTGTGTTAGCGGTTGGCGGAGTAGAGGGAGTTGTGGGTTGTGGTGCCGTCGCAGGTACGCTTGGCGAAGGTTCCGTGGCGACAGGCTTCACGCTGCGAGAAGGTTCAGTTGCGGAGCCTTCACAAAAGCTCTGAAGCTTAACGCGTTCACAGAGTACGCGTTTCATAGATGAAGGATTGCTATAGAAAAAGTAACCACCGGCGCCTAATAGAAGCAGAGTGAAGTACAAACCTGCAGAGGAAGAGGGTTTTGCCGGGTGATCATAAACTGGTTGCTGATGAGAAATCATCCCAGGCCGAGCTCGAGAATTTGAGCGCTCGGACGGGGTTTCAAGCTTTGAAAGACGAGGCCCCTTTGTATCCGTATTTTCAATGAGTTTTCCTGAGAAGGCATCGAGTTTTCCTAGCCTCTCACGTATAGCTTCCATGGATTCTGTTTCGGTATCCGTCACAGTTGCCGTATTGGAGTCTGCTCCACCTGAGCCAGACATATCAACATAAACTGTTTTGTCATCAGCCTTGTTGAAATTGATTTTTGCGTATTCAATTAACTTGCGTCGACTCTCTAAAAGCTCTTCTGCAAAAAGTTGCTTCAGGGTCAGGCTAAAATCGTTTGGAGAAAAATCAGGGAATTGTCTGTTGAGGTAGCTATTGAGATCTTTATGAAATTCCGCAGCTGATTGGTATCGCAAATTTTTATCTCGCGCGAGCGCTTTCGCAACGATTTTTTCAAGATCAACAGGAATGTTTGGATCGAGCTTGTGAAGACTGGGAACGTGGCATTCTTTAATCTTCTTAAGCGTGTTCATTTCGTTATTTGCTAAGAACAATCGATCATTCGCAAGTATTTCCCAAAGAACAATCCCAAGCGAAAAGACATCTGTACGAGCGTCGACTTCATTACCCTCTGCTTGCTCAGGGCTCATATAGCTAAATTTACCCTTAAGAGTGCCGGCGCGAGTTGATTCCGCCTGGCTTTCGGCTTTCGCGATACCGAAATCTACGATTTTGACATTTCCTTCAAAGCTCATCATGAGATTCTGTGGGCTAATATCTCGGTGAATGATGTTGAGAGGTTTTCCAGTATTGCCTTCGATACATCGATGAGCATGATCAAGTCCACGAGCCGCTTCGTTAATGACGTAAATTGCTTGGTCCACGGGAAGAGCACGATTGAGTTCTTTCAGTCGATTGAGAATTTGTCGAAGGTTTCGGCCTTCCACATATTCCATGGCTAGATAGAACTGCTCGCTTTCAATACCGAATTCAAAAATGGAGACAATGTTGCTGTGAGCAAGATTGACGGCAATTTTTGCCTCTGCCTTGAACATTTCAATAAACTCAGCGCTCTTGGAGAATTGGGGAAGGATTTTCTTAACGGCAACGATTTTGGCGACATTCTCAGCGCCAGTCATCTTTGCGAGATAGACTTCGGCCATCCCGCCGGCAGCAAGTTTATCAAGAAGGATGTATTTCCCAAAGAATTCCGGTTTACCGCTCACTTGTTCTCCCCTATGATTTATCGGTGAAACACTTGTAATGCTTAAAAAAATTGGGTGTTTAGAGATGAAACGATGAAATGGATTGGACTCACCGGAGGTATAGCTTCGGGTAAATCAACGGTGTCAGATATCTTCAGGCGTCACGGGATCCCTATTATAGATGCGGATGTCTTAGCTCGTAGGGTTGTCGAAAAGGGAAGTGATGGATTAAAAGACATCGTTACTGCCTTTGGTCCAGATATGTTGTCGCAGGACGGAAGTCTAGACAGAAAAAAAATGGCCGTGCGTGTGTTTCAAAATAAAAAAGATTTAGAAAAACTAGAAAACATTCTTCATCCTCGTGTTCGTCAATTATTCGATGCAGAAAAACACGCTTTGCAGAACCAAAACCATCGCTTTGGTATTTATGATGTGCCTTTGTTATTTGAAAAAAAAATGGAGCCACTTTTTGATGGCATCATTGTTGTTCACGCTTCACCAGAACTCCAAAAAGCGCGAATGAAAAAAAGAGACGCCTTAGGTGACGAAGAGATCACCCGTCGTTTGCAGTCGCAGATGGATCTTAAGGAAAAGGTCAAAAAAGCTCATTGGGTGATTCGAAACTCAGGCTCGCTCCAAGAATTAGAAAATCAAGTCACCGCACTAATCACAAAACTACGAGGCTCTCCATAAGAGACGGAGTCGAGGCGCGACCGAGGGGAGCGCGGAGGCCTACTTCCTGTAGGCCGCACAAGCGACCCGACCGAGCAACGAAGGATCCGGCTCTTATGGAGAGCCTCGTTACCAGGCCCATGAGTAGCCTATGACAAATTGGATTCCTACGTACTTTGTGCTCGCAAACACTTCGCAGTCGACTCTCGCACTGATTGGGTCATCCAAAAAATATTCGAAACCTGTGGCCCCACGAATTTGAAAATATTCATATTTTAAAAGCGTGTTGAGTTGTTCACTTGGCACAATTCTTACGGCGCCGGCCGCTTTGAGATAGTGGCGGGTAGGGTTGTTATGTTTAAAAACAAATTTTTTCCCTACACTTAAAACCCCTGTGCCATCGTTGATCACATCTGTGCCGACTTCCCAATGCCGACCGTTAGGATCGGGAAGCATAAAGTGAAATCCAAAGAGATGATGGAAAGTCAGATTTGAAAAACGGCTGGAATCAGAGCCCATTCCCAAGCGAGGAGAAATCGCGGTTTGGTAGGGATAAAAAGTTTCGTTTGTTTTTTTGACCGTGTTGTTTTTAAGAGGGGGAGGCTCAGCAATGTGCATTTCTTGAACGGCTGGTAGAACGTCTTGCTCTGTATTATGCTGAGTTGACTCTGACTCGACGAGAGTTGAGGGTTGCACCTTAGGTGCGGAATACGCGAGGTGACCGCAAAATAAAACAAAAAAGAAGAAGGTCCTAATCAAGATGCTCATCTTATCAAAGTATATACTAACAACTTTCCTTAAATTAGAATTTTCATAAAGAGTACGACGAAAGAATGTCTATTTTGTCCACGGAGGGATGCGTGTCTTGTCGGTCATTGTTACGAATATTAGGATGTTTTCTTGCATTATCGATTTCTCACCAAGTTTGGGCTCAAACGAATGTGAATCTTAATAACTCCATTCGCCATGACTATATCAGTCCAAGAGCACTAGGTATGGGTGATGCTTTTACTGCGGTGGCCGACGATCACAACACTCTTTTTTATAATCCTGCAGGGTTAGCGTTTCTCCAAGAGGGTAATTTAAATTTGAAGTTGCAGGCGGGTGCAACACCTGAAGTGATGAACTTCACGCGCGACCTTCAATCGGCAACCGGCAAACCCACCGAAACTGAAAAAGTAAATGCGACGACCGATCTCATTACACAAAATTTCGGAAAAGATTATTGGGCTCGTCCTTCCGTAGGTGGTATTTGGGTGCGACCTCTTTGGGGTGTGGCTTTCATTCCTCTCGATACATCAATTGATCTGGCGATTCACCAACAGACGGGTCCCACTCTGAACGTTGAGGTTTATCAAGACTCCACCTTGGCTTACGGAACCGCTCGTACCTTCATGGATAAGAAATTAGCGGTTGGTGTAACGGCCAAGGCTATTTACCGTGGATACGTAGGGAAGGCTGTGCAAGCTACTGAGCTTGTCGTGAACTCGGAGTACTTTTCAAAGAAGGACGCTAAAGAGGGGATGACAATCGATGCGGATGTCGGCGCACTCTATCGCTCTCCGTTTTTTACGGATAAAGTGAAGCCCACATTTAGTGCTGTTTTAAGAAACGTGGCCGACTATGGATTTAAAAGAAACTTTCATTTGATTGATGCAAACTCTGAAGAACCCCCCAAATTGGATCGACGATTAGATTTAGGTTCGAACTGGGAGTTTGGAAATTGGTGGATTTTTGCGCCTAGAGTGACGTTAGATGTAAGAGATATCGGTCACCGATTTTGGACGTTCCGCAAAGGGTTGCACGTGGGAGTGGAGCTTGATTGGCTTATCTCTTGGTGGCTTAAGGGCGGATACCGTATGGGGCTTTCGCAAGGGTATCTCACTGCCGGAGCTTCTGCGCAATTCTCTTGGTTTCGCTTAGATCTGGCAACCTTCAGTGAAGAATTGGGAACCTCTAATGCGAAAAAAGAAAATCGTCGTTGGATTCTCTCTGCGAGTTTAGACTTTTAATTAAAATTATTTACGAGTGCGATGTGCGGCAAATTTCGATATTTGCCGTCGTAATCTAAGCCGTAACCTACGACGAAATCATTTCCGATTTCGAAGCCCACATGGTCCAACTGACATTTTGTTTTTAAAGCTGCCGGCTTAAAAAGAAGCGAAGCGGTTGTGATGCTTTTTGGTTCACGGGCTTGAAGATTTTTAACGAGATAATTCATCGTATTTCCCGTATCCACAATATCCTCTATCAGCAGAATGTGTTTTCCTTGAATGGGGCTTGTTAAATCCATAGTCAGTTTCACTTCGCCGGAAGATTGCATTTTGGCATAACTAGCAACACCAAAAAACTCACACTTCACATCGGTGTCAATGCGGCGAACGAGATCTGCAAAAAACATAAAAGCGCCACGTAAAACGCAGATGGCAACGACATCTTGATTCTTAAATTTCTTGGAGAGCTCCGCGCCCATTTCCTGAATACGTTTTTGAATTTTTTCTTCAGAAATCAATGTTTCGAGTTTCAAATTTTCCACGGGACCTCCAAAAGAGAATAGCTTATGAAGTTATCAGATTCAGTGCCACTTAGACAAAAGCATTATTGAGAATTTCGCCTAATCCACCAGCCCCAGGAACAATATACTGCTTATCGTTAAGGCCGCGTTCTTTATCCCAGTGCGTTCCGGGAGGAGTCCCTAGAACATTTTTAGGAGAAAGGCCTCGATCCAAACGTAGGGCATAGATACGAATGTCAGGATGAGCCGAAAGAACGTTTTTGAGGAATTCAGGGGTAATGATCAAATGGAGGCACACAAAACGAGCTTTTTTGCCTTTAAACTTCTTCTTATAAAGCTCGAGCGTTGTCACGATCGTGCTACCGGTTGCACCCATAGGATCGGCAAGAAACACAGTGGTATCGGCGACATCTCCACCAATTTTTACTCCACCGAGGCCCGCTCCCGTAACTTGATCTTTTTCATCTGTGAGTCGAGCGGCCCATACGTGATCTTGTCTCACAAGGTCAGGTTGTAGGGTGTGATTAAGAATTTTATAGCCAACTTGGCTTGCGGGAATTCCTGCTCGCGCAAGACTTACGCAGACCGCTTTTTGTTTTGGATCAATGACTTCGGAATCCAATTTTTGATCTTTATGGAACGCGGTCATTCGAGTCGCCACACGTACTTTTGCATGTTTTAATTCGCGTCCCATCGAAAGTACGAAGAGATGAGCAAAAAGAGTTTCTACATATTCAAGGACTTGAGGCTGAATAGTCTGAGGCTGACTAAGTTTTGTCAGAAGAGAATTCAGATAAATGTCATTTACCAAAGTGACTTGTGATCCGTAGGAATGGGCTTGTTCGTAGGCATATGTTTTTTGTGATTTCATTGAGGATGAATTAAAGCCCTGGGTCTTATAAAGGTCAAGGTGAATTACTTTGCGCTTTCAACTTCTAGAATGATGACAAGTCCGCTTTGTTTATTTTGGAAGCGTTCGGATCTATAAATGCTAAGGAATTGATTCGAGAGGAAACTTTGCAATTCATTTTGGCTCACAGGTGGTCTGTTTTCTAGAAGTCCTGTGATATAAATAGCGCTTTTGGGACTCACTGCTAAGTCGCGAGAAAGAGAAATGGATTCTACTTGGGTTGTATTCGGCTTACCAATCAGTCGACGTCCCTCTAGAGCCAAATTCATTCCTGTCTCTGCGGGCGTATTCGCACGAATTTGGAGTGAAAGACCAATCTCAGAATGAATTCTTTGATCGTACGAAAGAAAGTTGAATTCATTAGGACTTTGTTCATCGAAAGATATTTTTTGCTGAACGGAGCCGTGTTTATCAATGCTTGTATTAAAAGTTCGAAATTTATCTTCAGCCGTATTTTGGTTCGCTTCGAGTCGTATCACACCAATGATCGGTTGGTCGGAGGCTATGGTGCCGAGCGCGGCCTGGAAAATATCATAGTTCACTTCGTAAAAACTGAGACGAAAGTTGGTGGGGGTCCACTTTGTTGCTGCCGGCTGCGCGTTTTCCGTTTTTGCGGGAGGTGTCGCGGAAACAGCGGTTTCAGTGGTGGGAGCTAGGGCTTCGGTCGAGGCGGTTTCAGAAAAACCTACAGGAGAGTCTTCGGTGGGAGCTGCTTCCGGTAAAGTATTGGCAGGAGTTGGCGCTGGGGGGGGCGCGGGAGTGGGCGTCTGAGTCGAGGTTGTTGAAGTGGTGGTAACTGGACGTTCAGCGGGAATATTGTTCGCTTGAGGGGTTGGAGTGGCAGTTTGCGCAGGACTAACGGCCTGAATATTGTTCGAGGGTGTCGATATTTTTATTAAAATAACCACGATGCAGATGCAAATCAGAACTGCAGGGAGGCCGATTAAAAAAGTTTTGCTTGTTAAGAAGTGGGGAACGGCTGAGCCACGATAGAGAGACACGTCTACGCCACATTGGGCGCAAAATCGATCTTGGGGTTGGTCAAAACCACATTTTGGACAATTCATGAAAAACCCTACTTTCAGAGTAGCATACACAAGCATTCATTGAATGAAAAATCGTCAGTTGATAAAATGGGTCATGTTGCATCAGCCTGTTTTACTTCAAGAGGTTATGAATTTGCTAGAAGAAATGTCGAGATCTCCTCGTCGCATCATGGATGGCACTTTTGGTAGAGGTGGGCACACTCGTGCATTTCTACAAAAATATCCAGAAGCTCAAGTTGTTGCGTGTGATCGTGATGCTGAAGCCATCACTTATGGTGAAGAAGAGTTAAAAGAATCTGTAAAGCAGAACAAACTCATTTTTAAACATAAAAACTTTGCAGAAATTCGCTCTGAAGAAGTGGGTCATTTTGATGGCATTCTTGTGGACTTGGGTGTGAGTTCTCCACAGTTAGATCAAGGCCATCGTGGTTTTAGCTTTTTACATGACGGTCCACTTGATATGCGAATGGATGTTCGTGAAACTCTAACGGCTGCAGAAATTGTAAACACCTGGTCTTCGTCTGAACTCAAAAGAATTTTTGTAGAATTAGGGGAAGTTTCTCGGCCTGATAGAGCGATTCAGAACATTGTAAAAGAACGTCAACTTCAGGCTTTTGAAACAACCGCGCAGTTGGCGGATACCATCGCAAAAGCGGATGGGTGGAGAAGAAAAGGTTTTCATCCTGCCACTCAATATTTTATGGCTTTACGTATGCAAGTGAATCACGAGTTAGAAAGTATAGATTCTGCTTTAGAAACACTGATTGACTGCTTAGAGCCTCAAGGTCGTCTGATGATCATCACCTTCCACTCCATCGAAGATCGTTTGGTGAAATACAAATTAAAATCTTTGCTCCACTTAGGAAGTTTGGTGAACAAAAAAGTGATCAAACCAAGCTGGAACGAGCAAAAAAACAATCCCCGTGCAAGAAGCGCCAAACTCCGCTGCTTCGAAAGAGGTGTGTAATGTCCAGTGCGTCTTATTTTAAACTCCGACCCTTTGTGAGCATTGCGATTATTACTTGCACTCTCTTCGCGATTGTTTTCTTTAAAATGGAAGTGCGACGCATGGGCTATTCCGTTTGGAGACTTTCGCGATTTGAGCGTGCGGCTGCGGATAAAAAACGTTTAAAGGTGATCGATTACGCAAAACTCAATAGCCCCGGGCGGATCGAGCAGATTGCGCAAAAGCAGTTGGCTCTTGCCAAACCTAATCGTGGCCAGATGGTTCAAATGAATGGCGAAATTGTTGTGTTACAACAGTAGATGCAGCAGTAAAGGTTGAAGATGAAATCGAGATTGGTTGTTGTTTTTTTTATTTGTAGTGTGATGTGGTGTGGATTAGTTTTTCGAGCTGCTTTTTTGCAGATCTTGCCAAACGCACGTCTTGAAAAATTGCATTCGAAGCAATTTAATACAGTCGTGGCTTTAACTCCTCGTCGGGGATTGATTCTCGATCGAAACGGGGTGGAGCTCGCAGCCTCGGTGGCCGCTTATTCTCTCTATGCAGACCCTTCTCTCGTGGACTCACCTCGCAAGACGGCCTTTAAGTTAGCTCCATTGATCGGCGAAAGTCCCGATCGTCTGTATAAAAAAATGAAAGATCGCGATCGTCGGTTTACATGGCTCGCTCGTCGCTTAGATCTTAGAGCGAAAGAAAAAATAGATAAGTTAAAACTTCGGGGTGTGGAATTTGTCGAAGAGAGTCGTCGCATTTTTCCTAATGAATATATGCTCTCTCAGGTTTTAGGTTTTGTGGGGAACGAAGGTCAAGGTCTTGAAGGATTAGAAGCGCGTTTCGAAGACACTCTTCAGGGGAAGAAAAAGAAAATTTCTATGAGCCGCGATGCTCGTGGACGTCCGCTGATTGTTAACGGGCGCGTGTTTAGTGAGGCGGTTGATGGATCAGACATTCAACTGACCATCGACTCCACTTTGCAATACGCTTTGGAGCAAGAGTTAGATGCAGCTGCAAAAGCGCAGGATGCGATTTCTGCAGTGGGAGTCGTGCTCGATGCACAAACTTCAGAAATTTTGGCCATGGCTTCTTTGCCGACATTTAATCCTAACCAACCTCTAAAATTTGTAGGTGATCATCGTCGTAACCGCAGTATTACAGATCCTATCGAACCCGGCAGTACCATCAAAACTTTTACCATTGCCGGGATTTTAAAGGCGGGACTTGCGGCGCCAAACACAAAGTTTGATTGTGAAAACGGTTCTTTTAAAATTGGAAAAAGAAAAATTGGCGAGGCCCATCGAGACCAACACTGGGGTATGCTCACCGTGAGCGAGATCCTTGCGCTTTCTTCGAACATTGGCAGCGCTAAAATTGGTTTTCAAATGGGAGCCCCTTACTTAGAGCAGACGCTTCGTGAATTTGGATTTGGTGAAAAAACGGGAATAGAATTAACGGGTGAATCTCGAGGATTAATCCCACCACTTCCATGGAACGATCATTTGCTCGCCAATATTTCTTTTGGCCATGGGATTTCAACCACACCGCTTCAGTTAGCAAATGCGTATGCCGCAGTGGCAAATGGGGGTGTTCTCAACAGGCCCTTTCTTGTAAAAGAAATTCGCAATAAAGAAACCGGTGAAGTTGAATTTTTTGAGCCTAAAAAAATACGTAAAGTCTTAGAGGAGAAAGATGCCGCTTCGTTGAGATACATGCTTATGGGAGTCACTTCTGAGGGTGCGACGGGCATTAAAGCCAGAGTCAAAGGCTTTCCCGTGGCAGGAAAAACCGGAACCTCACAAAAGTTAAAAGAAGACGGGACATATTCACACCAATCTTTTATTTCCAGCTTTGCGGGTTTTATTCCTGCTAACGATCCTAAATATGTAATCTACATCGCGGTGGATGATCCCAAGGTGAGCTATTACGGTTCGGAGCTTGCGGCCCCCATTTTTTCTAAAATTGCTTCTATAGCAGTTCGTCGTGGCGGATTATCACCTACTTTGATTTCTCAAGAGAATGTTCTTCGCTCTGGAGGATTTACAACGGCTAACAATAACAAGATCGCTCGCCATGTGGCCGCTCAAGTTGATGCGGAAGGTGCCGTAATGCCCTCTTTAAAAGGCTTAACTCTTCGAGAGGCACTTTCACTTCTTCAGCCTCACGGCATTCAAGTGAAGATTTCGGGCCATGGGCGTGTTGCGAGTATGTGGCCAGAGGCCGGGCAACCATTTACAGAGTCGCGCAAAGTTCATCTTTTTTTAGAGGATAAAGTTTCTCGATGAAACTACAGAAAAAGCTCACAGAATTACTGGAGTCGCACCTCGCAGCTGGTGTAGTGAAGCGAGTTCAAGGCTCCCCGGAAACGACTGTTACAGGTTTGTGCGCAGATAGCCGTAAACTTCAACCTGGTTTTTTATTTGTTGCGACCCGGGGAAGCGTAGACGATTCTCACAAATATTTAAAGCAAGTTGTGGAAGCAGGTGCTGTCGCTCTCTTAGTAGAAAAACGAGATTTGGTTCCAAAAGAATTTCAAGGTCCCGTGTATGTTGCCTCTCATCCCAAAAAAATTCTTGGTGAGCTGGCCGAGACATGGAACGAATCGCCTTCCGATAAAATGTTTTGTGTGGGAATCACGGGGACTAACGGTAAAACGACCACGAGTCACATGGTAGAATGGCTCTTCCAAACAAAAGCACCTTGTGCCGTTATTGGTACCATAGACCACCATTTGGGTTCGCGTGTTTGGGAAACAGATCTTACAACGCCCGGGGTGACAGAGCTACAATCCCGCCTAAAAGATTTCGTTCAGGCAGGAGCACAGTCACTGAGTATTGAAGTTTCGAGTCATGCGCTGGTGCAGGGGCGTGCTGACAATATTCAATTTGATGTCGCTATTTTTACGAATCTTTCGAGAGACCATTTAGATTTTCATAAAACCTTTGAAGACTACTTTGATGCAAAAGCTCGTCTTTTTCGTGAGCTGATTGTCCATTCAAGAAAAAAAACAAAAGGCATGGTCATCAATACGGATGATGCATTTGGAAAAAAACTTTATCAAGAAATGAAAAGCCAAAAATCTTCGGTGATTGGTTACGGACTTTCGGGGGCGGAGCTATCGGCGCATATTCTGTCCATCCGTTTTGAGGGAACCGAGTTTGAGTGTTCTTACGGAAAGGAAAAGCAAAAATTTTTCCTGCCTGCACCAAGTCGACATAATGTTTACAATGCCCTTGCGAGTATTGGAGCGGCTTTATTTTACGGAATGAATTTAAAAGAATGTGCCGAGCGGCTCTCGCAATTCCCTGTTGTGCGCGGAAGATTAGAGCCGGTAGTAAATTCTAAGTCTCTGAACGTCTTTGTGGACTACGCGCATACGGATGATGCTCTTTCGAGTGTTTTAAAATCACTCCATGATTTAAAAGTGCTGAGTTCACCGTACTCTCGCATCATCACGGTCTTTGGTTGTGGTGGGGATCGGGATAAGGGGAAGCGGCCGCTCATGGCGCAAGCAGCACTTCAACATTCCGATGTGGTTATTGTAACCTCGGATAATCCGCGTACGGAGGATCCTCAGCAGATTGTAAATGATGTTCTTGCGGGGGTCGCTACAGATCAAAAACAGAAGGTAGAAATAATCATCGACCGAAAAAAAGCGATTGGCCGCGCTCTCGAAATAGCAAGGGCCCACGACGTAATTCTTATTGCGGGTAAAGGCCACGAGGATTACCAAATTATTGGAAAAGAAAAAATTCACTTTAGCGACCGTGAAGTGGTAGAGTCTTATTTATGAAATCGGATGTCCCTGATTTTTCATTGCAAGATGTTTTGGATGGTACTCACGGTGAGGTTCTGCTGAAGAAGCATGAACATTTTTATGGGGTTGCGACGGACTCCCGACAGAAAAACGAACAAAGGGTGTTCTTTGCTCTTCAGGGAGAAAACTTTGATGCTCACCAATTTTTAGACGCCGCCGTTCAATCTGGTGCAACGGCGTTAGTCGTACATAAAAAACCTGAGCAGCTTGAAAGCTTGGGAGTCACGGTCATTCAAGTGGAGAATACTTTGATGGCCTTGCAAAGATTTTCTCAATACTGGAGAAAAAAACTTGGGACCAAAATAGTCGCGATTACAGGTTCGAATGGAAAAACCACCACCAAAGAATTTACGGCCACCATCCTTTCTACAAAACTAAAGACCCATTATTCAAAAGGAAGTTTTAACAATCACTTTGGATTGCCTCTAAGTCTTCTTCAGTTAAGGCCTCAGCACGACGTTGCGGTTATGGAAATGGGGATGAATCATCCCGGTGAAATCAAAGAGCTTGTTCGAGTCGCAGACCCCGATGTGGTTGTTGTGACAACCGTAGGGCGCGCTCACCTTGAGGGCTTAGGAAGTCTTGAAGCGGTGGCGGCGGCTAAGGAAGAAATTTATCTTGCAGCTCGTCCGAATGCTACTCGTATATATAATTTAGATAATGCCTTTACGCATGCCATGTTGGCTCGTGCTCCTAAGTCAGCTCGGACTTTTACATTTTCTGGTTTGAACCCCAAAGCGGATGTTCATTTAAAAGAAATGGTTTCGAAATTAGATTTTATGATTGTGAATGGAGTCATTGCGGGTGAGCCAGGGCAAGTGCAAATTCCTGTTTTCGGCAGGCAGAACATCACAAATCTTATGACGGCGGCTTGTTTGGCTCTGGCGTGTGACATTGAACCTGATCTCATTTGGAAAGGACTCTCTCAGTGTAAAACCATTTGGGGTCGCAACCAAGTTTACAAATTAAACGATGGTGCTCGAGTGATCTTTGATGGTTATAACGCCAATCCAGATAGCATGTTAGCGTTGATCGAAAACTTTTCTCGGCTCAGTGTGAATGGACAAAAAGTCGCGATCATTGGGGAAATGCTTGAGATGGGAGCGCATGCAGGAGATGTTCACGAGGAGATTGGGCGCAAGATCGGATCGGGAAGTTTTGATGTTGTGTGGTTTTTGGGCTCACAAGGTGAGTTTTTTCAGCGCGGAATCAGAAGCTCGGATTTTTCGAAAAAACTAATTATTTCAGATGGTTATGAAGAATCTATTGCCAGAGAAATATTGTCTATGTTACAACCTAACGACGTCGTCATGATGAAAGGTTCACGAGGTATGAAGTTAGAAAAAATCATGCTTTTGTGGGACCCAGAACACTTCACAGCTAAGGCGTAAGACGGCGCCCTAGTAAAAAATGAAGTCATAAGGTTGCGGTCAGAATGTTGTATAACTTGCTCTATTCGTTTTCCGATCAAATCAGTGCGTTTAACGTTTTCCGATACATTACCTTCCGAACATTTCTCTCGTTTCTCACGGCCTTCTTATTTTGTTGGTTGTTTGGTCCGAGATTTATTAATCGCCTTGTCCGCAAACAAGTAGGGCAAACGATTCGCGAAGATGGTCCGCAAACACATAAGAAAAAGCAAGGTACACCTACAATGGGTGGTGGTTTGATTTTACTGAGTGTGCTGTTTCCACTTTTTATGTGGATGGATATCGCGAACCCCCTTCTTATCGGTTGCATCACGGTGACATTTACGTTTGGATTGATCGGCTATCTCGATGATTTTCTCAAGGTTTCCAAGAAAAACACCAAAGGTCTTTCTGGAAAACTCCGCTTGCTTTTAGAATTTGCTATTTCGGGTATCGTTGTTGCCACTTTGATTTATACCAATAGCCTTTCCTCTGTTTTGTCGGTTCCTCTTTTTAAAGGTGTTGCGATCGACTTAGGATATTTCTACGTACCGTTTGCGGCACTCGTCATTGTTGGTTGTGCAAATGCGGTGAACTTAACAGACGGACTTGATGGTTTGGCGATTGTACCGTTCATTATCGCCGCCACGACGTTTATGTTGTTTGCCTATATTGTCGGTCATTCACAAATTGCTAATTATCTTCAGATAGCGCATGTCCCTGGCTCAGGGGAACTTGCGCCTTTAGCGGCCGCTTTTGTGGCAGCAGGTCTCGGCTTTCTCTGGTACAACACCTACCCCGCTCAAGTTTTTATGGGTGATATCGGAAGTTTAAGTTTGGGTGGTTTTTTAGGAACTATGGCCGTTCTTACAAAGAACGAACTTCTGTTGGTTGTGATCGGTGGAGTGTTCGTGGCGGAAGCTCTCTCGGTGATTGCGCAAGTTGCTTCGTTTAAGTTAACTGGAAAACGAGTTTTGAGAATGGCCCCCCTTCATCATCATTATGAATTGAAGGGTTTATCGGAACCGAAAGTGATTGTTCGTTTTTGGATCGTTTCTATCCTGCTAGCGGCTTTAAGCTTAGCCACTCTCAAGTTGCGGTAAAAAAATAATTAAAAGTGATTTACAGAATTGTTAAAAGAAGTGAGGTTTTATGTTTGAGTTAAAAGATAAAAAGATTCTTGTTGTTGGATTGTCAAAGACGGGTGTTTCGCTTGCACGCTTCTTGGTAGAGCAAGGGGCCGTTGTTACTTTGAGTGATCATAAGAGTCAGGCCGAATTAACAGGTGCTTTGGAAGAGATTGCCGGTCTTCCTATTAAATTAGATCTTGGTGGCCATACTCCAAAGCTTTTCATTGAGCAGGATTTGATCGTTTTGAGTCCTGGTGTTTCTCCGGAGCTTAAGATTTTTGACTATGCTAGGCATCATGGCGTTCGCGTGACGAACGAATTAGAACTCGCGGCTTCTTTTGTCCAGGAACCTATTATCGCCGTGACCGGAACTAACGGAAAAAGCACCGTTTGCCAATTGGCCTACGAATTTTTGCAAAAATCTGGCGTAAAAGTGTGGCTAGGTGGAAACTTCGGAACACCCCTTACAGAATATGTACGCAGCAAAGAGAAGGCTGACGTTGTTATCGTAGAAGTCTCCAGTTTTCAGCTCGAGCTTTGTGAAAAATTTAATCCTAAGACGATCGTGCTGACGAACATTGCCGAAAATCATTTGGATCGTCATCGGTCTTTCGAAGATTACATGGGCGCAAAAAGACGTATTTTTCAAAACACTTCTCAAACAACGACAAGCGTTTTGAATGCGGACGATAATTTAGTGGTCGATATCGCACGCGATCCACTGGTGCAGCGTGGACGTATTTTTTACTTCTCACGCAAACCAGCTCTTGAACCGCAAATCATGAATATTGGTGGTGCGGTCACAATTAAAGAAGAGATTCGTGTTCGTTTAGGCCCTGATATTGAAAAGTTTTATGTTGATAAAATTGCGATGCGCGGTCGTCACTCCATTGAAAACGTTATGGCGGCGATCTTGGCTACTCGTGAGCACGGGGCTAAAGCCGAGGTCATCCAAGAGATCATCAACTCTTTCTCAGGACTCCCACACCGTATTGAATATGTTCGTAAGGCCGGAGGAGTGAAGTTCTATAATGATTCGAAAGCGACAAACGTACACGCGGTACTTCGCGCCCTAGATGCTTTTGACGAAAACCTCATTCTTATTATGGGTGGTAAAGACACCAATACCAATTTTGAGCCGTTGATAGATCCGGTGAAGAGGAAGGTCAAATCTCTGATTCTTACCGGAGAAACGAAAGAGAAAATCAATCGTTCGATCGGGGATTTTACGGAAACCTACCTCATCGGTACCTTTGAAGAAGCGGTTTTAGTAGCCTACCAAAAGTCTAGGATAGGAGATACAATTTTGCTTTCACCGGGCTGTCCAAGCTTTGATCTTTTTGATAACTTTGAAGAGCGTGGTGAATACTTCAAGAAACTCGTACGAACCTTCAATTAAACGGCCAGGGTCTTTAGACTCTAGCCTTCTCCTTATTATTGCTGCTTTATTAGGTGTGGGACTGGTGCAAGTTTATAGCGCCAGTTACATCTACGCTTTTGAATCTCTCGATGACGGCCTTTATTTTTTCCGAAAACAATTTCTTTTTACGATACTCGCGATTGCCGTCATTATGACAACGGCGAAGGCTCCCTGGCATTGGGTGGAGAAGTATGGAAAATTTCTTTGGTTCATAGGCGTTTTGGGAGTGATTGGTACCTTCATTCCCGGAATAGGTGTGAAAGCGGGCGGAGCGATTCGGTGGATTCACCTCGGGATTTTTAATTTTGAACCTTCAGAGCTTTTAAAAGTGTCTTTGCCTCTGCTTCTGGCGTCTTTTTTATGTCATGAGCCTGCAAGGGATGAAACGTCAGGCACACGAAGATTGCGTCTTCTTGTTCAGGGACTCATGATTTTTCTACCTTTTCTTTTGTTATTAAAACAGCCGGATTTTGGAAGCGTCGTGATCTGCACAGTGGTGCTGTTTTCAATTCTCTTTTGTTATGGGATGTCGCTTTTGCAAGTGGCGATGTGTTTTACGGTGGCGTTTCCTACATTTTACTTTCTTGTTGTGAATGTTCCTTATCGTTACGCTCGTCTCAAAGTTTTCTTGGATCCTTGGGCCGATCCCGAAAAAGGCGGCTTCCAGCTCATTCAAAGTATGATGGGATTTTATTCTGGTGGACTCACCGGGGTTGGGCTGGGTCAGGGTCTTGGGAAATTATTTTTCCTTCCTGAAGCCCATACAGATTTCACTTTGTCTGTTCTCGGAGAAGAAATAGGTTTTATCGGAGTGCTGTTTGTTCTAGGTCTTTACGCGCTTCTGATTATTAAAGGATTTCAAACAGCTTCCAGGGCCTCTAGTCGCTATGCACGTATTGCCGCGCTAGGAATTATCGTCGCATTTGTTTGCCAAGTGCAAATCAACGCGGGAGTCGCTATGGGATTATTTCCTACCAAAGGATTAACCCTCCCGTTCTTGAGTTACGGTGGAAGTAGTCTACTCATGACGGCGTTTAGTTTCGGGCTTCTTTTAAATATTCGTCGGTCGATGGCTTCTAACTGACGAGCGCCTAATCTCTCGAGGAAATGAATGGCTCAATCCAAAAAACCTATTGTGATGATTGCAGGAGGCGGCACCGGTGGACATGTTTATCCGGCCCTTGCGATTGCACACGCTCTCAAAAAGAAAAATCCAGAGATAGATATTCACTTTGTTGGAACGGTAAAGGGAATCGAGACGAAACTTGTAACGCGAGAAAACTTTCCTTTACATTTTTTGCCGGTCTCAGGACTTAAAAATCTCTCATTGTTGGCGCGATTAAAGGGTGTTTTGCTCATTCCACTTTCGATTTTCAAAAGCGCTCAGCTAGTTCTCTCGATGAAACCTCAGTTTGTTTTAGGTGTGGGCGGATACGCATCAGGCCCCTTTCTTTTAGCCTCGGCGTTACTCGGAAGAAAAACGGCGATTTGGGAACCCAATGCTTTTCCTGGTTTAACGAATCGGATTCTTTCTCCCTTTGTGGATATGGCTTTTGTGGTGTTTGAAGCGAGCCAAGAATTTTTGAAGACAAAAAAAATGATATCCCTTGGAATGCCACTCAGAGCGGGCATTGAAGCCCATCCACGTGAGGTTCACTCCTCCTTGCGCGTTCTCATTTTTGGCGGAAGTTTAGGGGCCAGAGGAATCAACACAACGGTCAGCGAAGCTGTCGTACGAGGTGGAAAATGGCTCGAAGGTGTGGAGATTGTCCATCAAACAGGAGCGACGGACTTTGAAGTGGTGAAACAAAAGTACGAAAGCGCTGGTTCGCGTGTGGATGTGCAACCTTTTCTCTATGACATGCAACAAAGATACGCGTGGGCAGACCTTGTCTTTTGTCGTTCGGGAGCTTCAACGGTTGCCGAAATTGCCTCGGCCCAAAAAGCGGCGGTGTTTATCCCGTTTCCTCAAGCCGCTGACGACCACCAAAAAAAGAACGCCGAAATCCTCTCACAAAACGGAGCCGCCGTGTTGGTGGTCCAAAAGGAATTTACCCCACAAAAATTTATCGAACTAGTGGAGTACTATAAAGAACATCCTGCGGATATTCAAAAACTCCAAGAAAAGGTAAAAGCCTTTCATCGTCCTAACGCATCAGAAGTCATTTCGGATATTATTCTGGGAGAAATAAAAGGAACTCATCCATGAGAATAGCAAAATCAAAAGTTCATTTTATCGGAGTGGGCGGTATCGGCATGAGCGGTCTCGCCGAGCTTTTGAAAAATATGGGCGCAGAGGTTTCAGGAAGTGACATGCAAGAGAATGCCACGACCGAAAGATTAAAAAACTTAGGCGTAAAAGTTTTTTTAGGCCACGACGAGAGTCATATTACCAATCAAAATGTTGTTGTTTATTCGAGTGCTGTACCATTAAGTAATGTCGAAATTATTAAAGCCAAAAAATTAAAAATCCCTATCATTGCTCGGGCCGAAGTTTTGGCCGAAGTGATGCGATTAAAAAGAGGGATCGCGATTGCCGGCACGCATGGAAAAACCACGACCACCAGCATGGTTGCTTCCGTTTTTCTTCATGGAAAGTTAGATCCGACAGTTGTAGTGGGCGGGCGCCTTGATCTTATTAAGAGTAATTCGTTTTTAGGTCATGGCGAATGGTTGATTGCCGAAGCGGATGAGAGCGATGGGAGTTTTTTAAAACTTTCTCCCGAGATTGTTGTGGTCACGAATATCGATAACGACCATATGGAACATTTTAAAACCATGGATAATTTGAAGGAAGCGTTTTCGCAGTTCGCAGCCCGTATTCCTTTTTATGGTTTAGCGGTTGTCTGTGGAGATGATTCTCTCGCCAGAGAAGTGTTTGCTCCCTTCAATAAACGTATTGTTTATTATGGGTTTGACACACAAAATGATTACGTTTTGAAGGGCGAGAAGAGTCAGTACGAAGTTTTCTCCAAAGGAAAAAAACTAGGAAGTTTCGATCTCAATTTGCCTGGTCGTCACAATGCGCTTAATGCAATGGCATCAATTGCAGCGGGGCTAGAGGCAGGTCTACCTTTCGAAAAATGTGCGGCTGGTCTTCGCATGTTCCATGGAGTCGATCGTCGGTTTCAGTGGAAGGGCGAAGTCAGTGGAGTGGATATTTTTGATGATTATGGTCATCATCCAACCGAAATCGCTGCCGTACTTCAGGCTTTTAAAGAAAAATACACTGATCGTCGTCTGGTCGTTCTCTTTCAGCCTCATCGCTACACGAGAACAAAAACTTGTTGGAATCAGTTTTTAACAAGTTTCGAGCTTGCCGATAAACTCTATCTCAGTGATATCTATTCTGCAGGTGAAACACCGATAGAAGGTTACGACATCCAGCGACTCGTCAAAGAAATCAAAAGCCCACGTGCGGAACATGTGGGACCGGTGGCTCAAGCTCACGAAACCATTCATCGAGAACTCAAACCCCAAGATGTTTTTGTTACATTGGGTGCGGGCGATGTCTGGAAAGTGGGAATGCATCTACTTAAAAAAGCTTAGGGGATTTCCTACATATGGATTCTCTACCTCCATTCATTTCCGCGCAAGTATCGCTCGCTCACATGACGTCTTGGCTTGTTGGCGGAAACGCTGATTTTTTAGCGCAACCTGAAAACGTGGAAGATTTAAAAAGATCTGTGGAGTGGGCGAACCAAAAAAAACTCGCTATCACTGTATTGGGTGGTGGAACGAACGTTTTAGTCAGCGATGCCGGAGTACGAGGACTCGTGATTTCCACTCGCAAGCTGCGTGGTCACACCATCGTGGATGAAACCCATAAACTTTCTCTCGAGGTTCTCGCGGGCACTCCAAAATCTGTTTTGTTAAAACTTTTTCTTTCAAAAAAATTAGCGCCGGCCCTTTTTCTCGCCGGTCTTCCTGGAGATGTGGGTGGTGGAGTGGTGATGAATGCCGGAGTGGGAGAAGCCATGGTTCCTCGGGAATTTGTGGAAATTGTTGATTGGGTAGAAGTTCTTCGCGATGGACAAATTCACCGCTACCTTAAGGCAGATCTCCAGTGGGATTACCGCCACTGTGAAGGCTGGCGACCTGGTATCGTGACGAAGGTGGGCGTCTCTTGGCCCATGTATCCTCACGAAGATATCGTAACGAAAGTGAAAGCGGCCAATATGGTACGCTTACAAAAACAACCACTCGACATGCCCTCTTGCGGAAGCGTCTTCATTAATCCACCGGGATTTAAATCGGGAATGCTCGTTGAAGAATGTGGACTTAAAGGTTTCACGATCGGCGGCGCTCAAGTCTCGACAAAGCATGCAAACTTCATCGTAAATGTTGGCGGAGCTACGGCTCACGATATTCATGCTGTGATTCAATACGTGAAAAAAACGGTGAAGGAGAAAAAGTCCGTAGAGCTCAACACCGAGGTGGTTTATCTCGGCGATTGGTAGACCGCCACCCGCACATCGTGCAAAAGCGGAATTCGTCGCTCTATAAACGTCAGATATCATCCTAAGTTATCTCTGCAGCGGCACTGTTTGTGCTCCACTGACATTTTACAATTGATAATACCAATTATAGTTGGTATTATAAGGAGGTTTGCAATGCCTTTGAGTGGAAAGGAGTTGGTTCAACTCTATGTGAAAAATGGTTGGACTGTTTTGAGACAAAAAGGAAGTCATGTGAGATTGGGAAAAGGAAACTTAAGAGAGACCATACCCCTTCATCGCGAATTAAAGATGGGGTTAGAAAAAAAGCTGTTGAATAGGCTTCGAAAGGATTTAAAGGTGATTTGATGAAATATCATTTTAGAGTTCATAAAGAGGGAAGAGGTTACTGGGCAGAGTGTGTGGAGTTAAAGGGCTGTGTTACACAGGGACATTCACTCAAAAATCTTGAAAAGAATATGGCGGAAGCATTGCATTTGTATTTAGATGAACCAAGTGATTCCTCTCTCATTTTCCCACTCCCTAAAAAGACTCTTCGTGCCCCGAATCTTGTAACTGTACTCGTAGAACCAAGAGCGGCTTTTTCTTTTTATTTAAGAAACTTGCGCCTTCAGCGTGGATTAACTCAAAAGCAAGTAGCAGAAAAGATGGGATTCAAAAATATATACAGTTATCAACGTCTTGAATCTTCAAAAACTGCGAACCCAGAGCTTGCCACCATCGTAGAAATAAAAAAGATCTTCCCAGAATTTAGCGTCGATGATTTAATTTCGGCTTCGTAATCGTGCATAGGCGTGCCCTCATCATTTGGACGTCTTGGCCCCAAAGCTTAAAAATTCTAATGCGAGTGCGTTAACCTATGATGACCTCAGCAAAGTGTTGTGAGTTCTCAAAGCTATCTGGTCCACCCTTGCTTTTCGGGATTATGTAATGTGTGTGCAACCATTTTCTCTCAGGACAGCGTTCACCCTGTTGATTACGGTAAGTACACTGGCCTTGATCTCGCAGATGTATGTGTCCCGGGACAGAGAAATTCGCGCGATGTTACAGTTTCTGTGCTTTTTGGACTGGATCTGATCACTAGTTATCGGAACAGTAATTTTACTTTGAACCGGTTGCTCTAGAAGTAGTTTCAGCACTGCGGGGACTGATTCGATCAGCCGAGATAAATATTCTTTTGTCACAATTTGCCATCCAATTGGTAGACGACTTTACTTTCGAAAGGGCACTATCCATTTTCTCCGCATATTCGCTGACGGAAATATTTGATTGCACGTCTTTTCCACCAACTGCATCTTCTCCGAGCGTATCCGCTTCCCCCTGTTGCTGATTCTTTTGAGTCTGTAAAAACCCTATTTTCGCGACAGTTCCTGCACCCACTGCTGCACCAGCTATGAAAAATGGTGTTCCCGCCCCTGCGCCACCTGCGGTTCCAAAAAGACCTAGGCCGCCTAAAAATGCTGTAACAACGGTACCGCCTACACCTACCCCAACTTGTTTTAATGTGATTAAGCCGGTATTTCCAAGTTCCCGTTTCTGATCGTCGATTTCGCAGAAATTAAAATCTCTTTTCCCAAGACGTTTTTCCAATTGTCCATTGATGTAATATTCAAATCTGACTCCTGCAGCCTTTTCGCCAACCAACGCAGGTTTGCGATTTTCCTTCACCAAAATTACTTTTATGTATGTCTGACTAACGTCACTTTTCGCATCGTTTATATCGAGCGCCATTCCATAATTAAAATGAAAAATAAAAAGGCAGACGAGAGTATGGGCAAAATATCTAGTCATTGAAATCTCCTTAGCAAGTACTCAAAGTGTATCCCAGGGCGAATTGAAATTCGATCACTGGTTAATTACCGTACTTTGATCTTGTGCTAATCGCCTGTCCATTATAGGTAGTGTCCAAGGTTAGGAGCTCAGTCTAAACCATATGTTATGTGTGCACTGAAACGACCAGAAAGGCGCTAGAAACTGGAGCTTTCCAAGCAAAGTGTCAGACGGATTCTGCCACCGTTCCAACTCCGTTTGATCAAGTCTAAGTTTTTACAGTTCAATAGGTTCATCGGTTCATGAAAGCGCCACTTCAGAAAAATCGTCCCAAGATAGCTGCCGCAGTGATTAAGGACCTAAGTCCAGCCCAACCTCATAACTAACTCGCAACACCCGGTGCTTCGTCCAGTCGCCACCCTCCTTTTGGCGTGTTAGTATTTGATCCATGCAGTGGCTGAGCTCTCTCAATTTTCGAAAAATCTCTCGCTATCTTTTGTTGCCCGTGGTGGTGACAGCGGTGGCGATGACTTTGCGTTCGCCACTTTTTTCACTCACGGATATTGATGTGAAAGAAAATACAACTGGCGAGCCAAGTCTTCTTTTCCAAGAAGTGTTGCCTCAGGTTAATTCTCATTTAAATAGTTCCATCGGCCGTAATTTGTGGAGCGTTGATGTGCAAAAACTCGCGGAGGAACTAAAAAAAATTCCTGGAGTAAAAACGGTGAGCATGGATCGTATTCCGCCGGGTACTCTTCGCGCTAAAATCGAAACTGAAAAAATTATTTTAAACGTTGTTTCTAATCAAGGTGGTCTTTATCCGGTCACCGAAAGTGCTCGTATTCTTTCGCGCATGAAAGTAGCGGCGAATGAAGATGTGCCAGTGATTCGAAATAAAAAAATCATTCAAAATGCAGTTCTTCGAGGGAAAGCGGTCTCTTTAATTTCGCAACTTCCTCGAGAAGGATTGATGAGTCAGACAAGCGTTGCGGAAATTGACGTGGATTCAAAGAATAGTTTTTGGCTTTCGCTCATCAGCCCCGATACAAAAATTAAAATTTCGGATGATGCAGTTCCGGTGAAGGCTGCACGAGTAGAAAAGGTGCTCGAATATTTACAAAAAAACAAAATGCAAGCTCGCGTCATTGATGTAGAATTCTCTAAGAAAGTTGTTGTCAAGCTGCGTAAGGATCATTAGCCTTAAAGTGACGCACCATAGAAGTTAATACCATGATGGTATTGGGAGTTTTTACTCCTACAAACAGTAGTCCAAGGGAGCGGACATGAATACGAAGGATCGGATCATTGCCGGTCTTGATATTGGTACAACGAAAGTCAGCATCGCTATTGGAGTACTCAAAGCTGACGCAAAAGTTGCTGCTAACGATTCAAGCGAACATTCAACCGGTTTATTAATTTCGAGTGCAGATATCGACATCATTGGCGTTGGAACAGTTCCAAGTTTAGGAATGAGAAATGGCGTTGTTGTCAACATCGACGCCACAACGGATGCCATCAAAAAAGCTCGTGAAGAAGCCGAGTTGATGGCGGGACAAAAAATCTCTGAAGTATGGATTGGCATCGCCGGTTCTCACATTAAATCTTTCGATTCTAAAGGCATGGTGGCGATTCGTCATAACGAAGTCACCTCCTCAGACATTCAAAGAGTCATGGACGCGGCAAAAGCAGTTGCTGTTCCCGGAGATCGTGAAGTGCTTCACGTCCTTCCTCGCGAATACACAATTGATGATCAAAACGGAATTTTAGATCCTATTGGAATGACGGGCGTTCGCTTAGAGGCGAATGTTCATATCATTACGGGCGGAAAAACCGCTCTTCAAAATGCCGTAAAATGTACAGAAAAAGCAGGATTAAAAGTTTCTGGTCTTGTTTTAGAACAACTTGCTTCTTCCATGGTTGTACTCAGTAAAGACGAAAAAGAATTAGGCGTTGCGGTTGTCGATATCGGTGGCGGTACCAGTGATGTGATTGTTTATGTACAAGGTGCAGTCGCTTACACCTCTATTCTTCCCATTGGTGGAATGCATGTCACAAATGATATTGCGATGGGTTTACGTACTCCTCAGCACACGGCAGAGGAACTTAAAAGAAAATATGGTTGTGCACTTGCAAGCCTCGTATCCACGGAAGAAACCATCGAAGTCAGTGGCGTGGGTGGGCGTGCAGAGCGAACGATCATGCGCCGCTTGCTGTGTGATGTGATTGAGCCGAGAGTTGAAGAAACTCTTAACTTTATCAATACGGAAGTTCAAAAAAGTCATTTCTCAAAAATGCTAGGAGCCGGAATTGTTCTGACCGGTGGAGCTTCGCAAATGGATGGCCTTACGGAACTATCAGAATTTATTTTTGATATGCCAGCACGACTCGGGAAGCCTGATTCTTTTGGTGGGTTAAGGGATGTAGTGAGTACACCAGCTCATTCCACGGTGCTTGGATTAATTCTTTACGGCGCGCAAATGGATTCGCGTAAGGCTCATAAAACGACTATGTCTACAAACGTTTTAAGTCATTTTTCTAACAAAATTAAGCAAATTATCGACGAAGCATTCTAGGGGAGGGTTCATGTTTGAACTAGATGAAAACAGTTGTTTTGGTGCAAACATTAAGGTGATGGGAGTCGGTGGCGGTGGTAATAACGCCGTTTCAACAATGATTGCCAGTGGTCTTAAAGGCGTGGAATTCATTGTTGCGAATACTGACCGACAAGTCCTTATTGATAATAAGGCGACATACAAAATTCAATTAGGTAAAGATTTAACTCGTGGTCTCGGAGCCGGCGCAAATCCAGAAGTGGGTCGTCGTGCAGCGATTGAATCTTACAACGACATCGCAGAAAAACTTGCTGGCGCCGACATGGTGTTTGTAACAGCCGGTATGGGCGGTGGAACGGGCACTGGTGGAGCTCCTGTCGTAGCGAAAATCGCAAGAGAACTTGGAGCATTAACGATTGGTGTAGTGACTCGTCCATTCTCTTTCGAAGGTAAAAAGCGTAGTCGTCAAGCCCTCGAAGGGATTGAAGAGTTAAGAGAAAATGTTGATACCCTCATCGTCATTCCAAACCAAAAACTTTTGACAATTTCTAATGAGAAAACTCCTCTGCTCGAAACTTTCAAAAAAGCAGATGAAGTTCTTCTTCATGCGGTTCAAGGGATCTCGGATCTCATCAACGTACGGGGTCTCGTGAACTTAGACTTCGCAGATATTAAAACCGTAATGGCAGGTCAAGGTATGGCCCTTATGGGAACAGGTCTCGCATCTGGAGAAGGTCGTGCGATCGAAGCGGCAACTGCTGCGATTTCTTCGCCGCTTCTTGAGAACGTGGCGATTGACGGAGCTACCGGAATTATCATCAATGTCACTGGTGGCCCTGATCTTAGCCTTCATGAAATTAATGAAGCTTCTACTTTGATTACAGAAGCGGCCGATGAAAATGCCGAAATTATTTTTGGTGCGGTGATTGACGATGCGATGGGCGAAACAATTCGTGTGACGGTCATCGCAACTGGTTTTGGTCAAGGTGCCGCTGCTCAAAAAACTTTTGGACAGCCGATGATGCAACAGCCAGTTGAGAATATTCAACTCAACACAGCTTCCGTGGATGCTCAGCCAGTGAATCCCATGTCTCATGTGCAAATGAGTAATTACCAAGCGACTTTTACTTACATGCCGCCAGTTCCAGCGCCACAGCAGCCAATGCCTCAACAACATATGGAGGCTCCTGTCGCTTACGTTCCGGCTCAAGTGCCAGTAGCAACGCCAGCCTATGTAGCGCCGGTTATTTCAGCTCCCGTAGCTCAGCCACCCACAGCACCAATCACTATGGCTCCCGAGACAGTGGTTCAGCAGGCCGTTGTGGTTCCTACAGAAGAGAAGAAAGATCTTCTCCCTCGTGACATCCTTCTCGCAAAAGCCAGAGCTTTCCGTGAAGGTCAAAAGAAGAAAACACCGGAAGAAAAGAGCCCAGAGCAACTTTTAATGAACGTAGATGAAGAGAATTCTCTAGAGGCAGCAAAAAAAGCAGCTCAAAAAATGGCTAACAATAACTTTGATGGCCGTTCTCTTGACATTCCTACCTACATTCGACGACAACAAAATCTAGACGTAGACCCTTAAACCATAGGGTCTGCTAGAAGCGGATTGTTGTGAGCTACAGAATTTATTTTGTTTCTGACATTCATATAAAGGGCTCGGATGATTCCAGAGCCCTTTTGTTTTTGAATTTTCTCAAAAATTTCGATCCTCAAGGCACTCATCTTTTTCTTTTAGGTGACATCTTTGATGTATGGATTGGGACCCACCAAGTTTACATCGATAAATACAACCGCATTCTCGATGAAATTCGTAAGCTCGTGAAGCGGGGAGTGCAGATTCATTATTTTGAAGGTAATCACGATTTCCATATTCGAAGTTATTGGAAACGAGAATTGGGAGTACAAGTTTATGATCGCCCGAAATATTTTGAATTTGATGGTCTCAATCTAAGGGTTGAGCATGGAGACGAGTCCAATCCTGATGATTTAGCTTATTTGAGACTTAGAAAATTCTTACGATCCATTCCGATGACTTTACTTGCTAAAAATTTGCGTGGTTCTATTGTGCAAACAATTGGTGAAACTTGGAGTGGGCTCAGTCGTAAAGGTGGAACTTACGTTAACGAAAAGGTTAAGCTTAGGGCCCGACAATATGCCATCGAGAAAGTTTCCGAACGATCTTTTGATTTGATAATTTTTGGCCATATTCATATGCGTGATGAATTTGTTTTTGAATTCAATGGGAAACAGCACAAATATGTGAATCTGGGTACCTGGCTCGATAAACCGTGCACGTATCTTGTGACTCCCGGTGAACATAAATTCATCGAGCTGACTTAATAGGATTTTGTATGACAGTCTCCTGCCCCCAATGCGGAAAAGAAACACTCTACGACCCCAAGAATGAGTTTCGACCTTTTTGTTCGGAAAGATGTCGGCTGATCGATTTAGGGGATTGGGCCCAAGAAAAATTCAAAGTGCCATTAGAGCATGAAACTCCCTCTACAGATCAGGATTCAGACGATCCAAACCCTGAATAAGCCCAAAAACGTCTTTCTGTTAGATTTCCAACGTTTAGCTCATCTCTAATCCTCTAAAATGCTTCGGTTACATGCCTTAAGAGGCATAAAAATTGCCTTGTTAAGGGTTTGGAGTATTTATATGAAACAAGTGAGTTTTTTGATCGGGCTTTTTCTGATGGTGGCTTGTGGTGGTGGAGTGAGTATTCCTTTAACACCTTCAGGAGTGAAACCTGAGTGTTTGCAAGCCAATCCATCCGCAGAAGTGAAGGCGCAGTGTGGAGCCGTTGCCTCTGGAAGCTTCAACGAAGTGATCGATGACGAGAATGCAATTCCTCTCGATTTATCGGTAAACCCAGAGACCACTGCCGATCTGGTGACAAACTCCCTTTCTTTAGGAGTTCTTTCTGCGAATTCCAGAACGACACGGACTTTTACCTTTCAAAGAAGCGATCAGGGCGAACTCAGTCTTTTAAAACCTACCTTTTCGGGAGTTTGTGCGAGAGGAGTTTTTCCAGCTGTTGAGTACGCTCTCTTTGAAGAAACAAAAAAAGTTCGTTATGGAAAAACGCTTTTTAAAGCTGTTTCGATTCAAGCCAACAAAAAATATTTTTTGAGACTGACTGTTCCAACCACCGTGATCTGTACCGATCTAGTATTAAACCTTGTTGTAGATTATAAAACCGATGGCGTTGAAGTTCCTAATGAAGTGAAGAGGTCGTCTTGATACTGCTACGAACTCTTTTTTCTCTCTGGATGATCTTCGCTCCTCATTTTCTTGAGGCGCAGGAACTATCCACAAATATCAATAGCCTTGATAACAAATATTTAATGTTTGAATGCCGCCAGCAATTTCAAAATCTAGATGGTTTTTGGAGAAGTTGGTTTCCAAAATATGGAAGCCGTATTAGTCGTACGATGTTTCAGGTTTATAAAAACGAAGAAGGAAGTTGGCTTGCACAATTTTTAGGCGCGCCGGCGTTCTACGAGTATACGGGAGAAAGCCAAAAGCTAGAAAAGCCTCAGCGGATTTACCCTGTGCATTTTATAAACGATGATGATGGTCTGAGACTCGTAGTTGGACTTCCTACCGCAAAGCTGAACTTAAGAATAGTTACTACTGAGAGCCCAGCGGTATTTAGGGAGAGCTTCGTTCATGGTTATAGAGATTCATGGGTAGGCGCTTGCTTCCCTATAAAGTTCGATTTAACTCCTTAGAGACATTTTTTGTCTCCACTTTTACTTTCTTTCAACCCGCCAAGAATCTAGAAAAGCTGACTCCGTACGCCTATTTGCAAGTAAATGCATTATGTAGGACGTTTCTGAGTTATGAAAAAGCCACTGCCATCGAAAGCATTTAAAATCCTTTTTGCGCTCGTCTTGAGTGCCATTTGCGCTTTTTATGACATGCCTGTTGGTTTGGCGGCGCCATCAAAAACAAAGCTTCTCTGTGGAGGTTCTTTAGGTGCCAGAACCACGCGCCTCGCTACTACAATACTCACTAAAACTGCCGAAGAAAAACAAGCACCTAGTTCCGAACTGGATCATGTAGCAGAACTAAAATCTCAATTAAATGAAAACGCACAAGTTCTCAACGAATTGAGAAATTCTGATCGTACCGAGTACCGCAACCGTATGCGCTTTATGAATCAACTTAGGTTGCGTGGGAACATGGTTTACTACAAAGACCAGCTTCGTCCACTCCAGTTAGTGAGAATTGGATTTAGAAACATTAGTGTTCTCAATAGCGATCTTTTGACGATCAGTCATACAGAGCGCTTCTTAGAATTGTACTACCGAGAGTTTCATAAATTTTTCACTGAGGATCCAAGCCTGGGTGGGATTGTTCTTCACCGATACAACGAGTTTTATATTATGACTCCAGCTAATAATGTGGAAATGCAATGGTATGTGAATATAGTGAATCAAAAAATGGTTCAATTTCTTCAGCGTAGTCGTCCGGAAGGTTTCATACGATATAAGGGCCCGCAATTCGCTAACTTTACGTGGGCGAATATGATGCTGAATCTAGTATGGCATGACTTTCACGGAGTCGATCTAGCAAAAATGGGTTTGTCAGAAAAAGAGGCCAAAGAAATCACGGCCGAAGAGCTCTTTAGAAAATTGGTTGCGACTGGATTTGTTGATACGACTTTCCGTACAGCCAAGGATCGTTTTTTAAATATCCCATTAAAGGAATATACCACTTTTGAAGATTGGGCGAGAGATGCTCAAACACGCGCTAACTATTTAAAGGCGGCGGTCGAGAGTGTGGGACAAGACTGGAAATCTGCTTTGCGACAACTGCACGAACTTGCCGGCGACTTTGAGAAAATGCCTCAATTTCAGAAATGGTTTGAACGTACATTTAGAGGAACTCAATATTTTGAAAAGCATTTAATCACGGAATTCCAACTTTATATTTTTGAATGGCAAGTGGCGAACTTCTTCTCGTTTTCGGATAATCCAAATTTGGCAAAGCGCCGACCTACA
>JBFWOZ010000002.1:0-142177 GCA_050250255.1 Bdellovibrionales bacterium
AACCTGCACGACGAGTTGTCCCGTTAAAGCCTGATTATGTTGGACGCGTGATTGAAGATCGTTATGTTGTGGGATATGGTTTGGATGAGAATGAACTCGGTCGAAACTATCGAGATATTTATTATCTAAAACACTAAGTCATCTAGCTTAGAAAAACTGAAGAAGTGTGTTCAACACAAAAAACGCAACTGTCGTGAATACAAAACCCATCATGAACTCGAACGACATAAAATTCCCCTGCTTCACAATAGCATTGTTTTTTGCACGTGCCGTGTCAACAAATAACTCTTAGATTATAAGCACTTGGAACGACGCGCTATTGAGGCGGAAGGATGCGTCCGATGAGGTCATATTCCATGGAATCCGTAATTTCAACCATCACGAGATCGCCCACACTGGCTTGTCCGTCATTGATATAAACGATTCCATCGATATCTGGTGCCTGTTGGGAGGTTCTTCCCTTCAACAGAAGATCTGTTTCTTCACTCACACCCTCCACAAGAACCGGCAAAACACGTCCAATCATCTGCTTGTGTTTCTTTTTGCTGATCTTTTGTTGAAGCGACATGAGCTTACCAAACCTTTTTTGTTTTGTCCCTTCGTCTAGCTGATCCGTCATCTTACCAGCAGCCGTCTTCTCTTCTGGCGAATATTGGAAACAGCCTACGCGATCAAATTCCTGTTCTTTTACGAAATCCATTAACTCTTGGAACTGCTCTTCGGTTTCGCCTGGAAAGCCTACGATAAATTGTGTACGAATCACGGCTTCTGGCAATTCACGACGAATCATGGTGAGTACGTTTGTGATCTCTTCGCGGGTCATCTTGCGGTTCATTTTCTTGAGCATTTCGTTGTTTACATGCTGAAGAGGCATATCAAAATAAGGAACGAGCTTCGTCGACGTCTTCATAAGATCAATCATTTCTTGATCAATGCCGTCTGGGTAGAGATACAAAAGACGAATCCAATCTAAACCTTCAACACGGTTGAGTGTTCTTAGAAGTTCAATCGGAGACTCCTTCGCCTCAGGGCTTTTTCTTCTTAAGTCCCAACCAAAATCTGTAAAGTCGTGAGAAATGATGATGATTTCTCGAACTCCACTGGCCACCAACTCTTGAGCTTCTTTTTCAATAGAGGCTAATGTTCTCGACTGGAGGTTGCCGCGAATCATCGGAATCGCACAGAACGCGCATCTCTTCATGCAACCCTCAGAGATCTTTAAGTATGCACGGTAAAATGGCTGGCTGTTCATTCTTGGTGTCGACTCTTGCTGTAAATACGTCGGAAGATTAAAAAATGTTTTCTTTGAGTTCTTTTTGTCGGTTTCTTCGAGAATTTCGTGAATACGTTGGAACTCTCCAGATCCCACAAACACATCGGCTTCCGGCAATCCCTCTACGAGATCTTCTTTGTAGCGCTGTGTGAGGCAGCCCGCGACCACAAGTTTTTTTAAGTTCCCAGATTGCTTGAGTTTTGCCATTTCTAAAATGGTATCGATGGATTCTTTTTTCGAGTCTTCAATAAACCCGCAAGTATTCACAATAATGGTGTCGGCTTCTTCCGACTGGTCCGTCACTTGATAGTTGGATTTTGTTAGCTGTCCTAGCATGATTTCACTGTCGACAAGGTTTTTGGGGCAACCCAAGCTAATAAAATGAACCTTTTTTTGCTCAGATTTTTGTTTTGTTTTTTGAGTACTCATAGATCAGTTACCTCTGCGCCTTTAGGTGTTGCGAGCGAAAAAAGCTGGGGATCGATTTTTTTATTAAATTCCACTTTGTTAAAAGAGAGCGTCGTGACGTTGTTTAAAGGGTCTGCATATTGAAGCTCTTTAATAAGCTTTTCTTGAATCGTAATTTTTAACTCTTGTACTTCTTCGCCCGTCATTTTGGCTTTGAGTTCAAAAATGGAATTTCCTTTTTCCTGATACTGTTTTTGAATATCAAAACTTTCTTTAAAGGAACCTTCAGTCAACAGAGCGGCAATCAGAAACTTATTTTTATCTCTTTTTTTCCAGCTAAAACGCAAAGCTCTCACGACATCCTCTGTGTCTTTCGGAGGATATTCCAGCACGAGACCTTTTTGACCGTTAATGATAGCCACTGACTTCTCTGGAGTGTCGTACTCGAGTCGTACTTTTTCTTTACCTACGAGAATAGCGCGCCCCTCAGACTTTTCAACTCTCTCAAGAAGTGCGAGTTTTAATTCTTTTTTGATTTCCATTTGAACAGTTTCTGCTTTCAGATATCGCTCTAACGTTTGATCCAGCTCGCTCCCTTTTTGCGGAGAAACTTTTTTAGATTTTTCCTGAGATAAAGAAACGGATTTTTTCTCTGGATTCACACGCTCTATAGGAGCTTCTTCCTGCGCGCCTGAAGTGCTAGAACACGAAAGAACGGCCAAGTTTAATAGTGCTAAACCCAGCAAAAAACCAAACACTCTCAACAGAATGGACGAAAGATCATAAGACTGATTCATCGACGCGTTATAGCAGAATTGACCCTTCCCCACAAGGCTGCCGAGGTCGACAAGCCACCGTCCAAACCTGAAAATGAAGTGGGCGCCCAAGAGCCTTCCAAGCTGCATGAGCCGTGGCACCCGTCGTAATGAGATCATCGACAAATATAAAGCTTTTGGATGCAGCAAAGGGGACATTTTGTAGGTCTTCCATGGTGATTTTCTGTCTTTCGAAACGTGTTTTTTTCTTCTGCTCTCCCAATGAAAGCCGTGTCAAACCGTTGTACAGAGGTGTGTTAAAAACTCTCGAAAGTTGTTCGGCCCAAAGAAACGCATGATCCCTAGCGCCTGCTAGCGCCGCCGGTGCTGGAACTAACAACACATCTTGCGAGATCGGTCCGCGAAGCGCGCAGTACTCTTGAGAAAATCGGTTCGCAAGACGAGACCACACAGCCTCTGCCCAATCTCCCTTTAAAGAACGAATAAGATGACCAATTTGAAGAGATTCTTTATTCCATTGAAGCAAAGAGTAAATGGGAAAGGGAAGATTGTAGGATCCGTGAATCGCCAAAGGAGCTCTCTCACGAAAGAGTTTTTCCCAACACCTCTCGCAGTATAAATCGATATGTCCCGACCAACGCGAGCACCAAGCGCAATGTCGAAATAAAGATGTGTGAAGTGGAAGTTGCTGTTGCAAAGCCTTGAGCATGAGGCCCTCCTTGTTTCCAGGAGGCTTCATGCAAGAATCAGTTTTTCATCGTCGTTTCTAAGGATGAATTCCAAAGAACGGCTCTCGCGAAACTCGAAACCTTTCGGACTCTCCCCTAAGAACATAGAGTGCGCACAGAATATAAAGCCTCCTCTATAGGCTGTAATGGAAATCTAGTGTCCAACCGGGAAAGTTTTTCCTGTGTACGAGAGCTGTCCACACTTTGTGTACAAAAAAATTCCCCTTTTGTGAGTTCGCGAATATCTTGAGCTCACTTATGAAGACAGAAGCAGCACTTCAACAACCTAAAGACTTTCGACTCTTGTTACAAAAAGAGCTCGTTCAAAGATGTAAGCGTAACCCACGCTACTCTTTAAGAACGTTTGCTACATTTTTAGATATAGAGCCGTCACGACTTTCTAAGGTGCTCAGAGGTCAAAGACCCATTTCCAACGAGCTTTTACAAAGGCTTGCGGAGAAATTGAAACTGAATCCTTCGGAAATTGAAAGTTACAAGATCCGAAGCTCTGGTTCAAACAAGAGTGATGTTGAGGAAGCAGATTATCAACAGATCTCTCTCGACACTTTTGAAATTATCGCCGACTGGAAACACTACGCCATTCTTGAGCTCATGAAGTTAAAAAGTTTTAAGCCAGAAATTCCTTGGATCGCAAAAAAATTAAATCTTTCTGTGCTTGAAATCACAGCCTTCATTGAGCGTCTTGAGCGCGTGGGAATTCTCGAAATTTCAGAAAAAGATGTGTGGACTGATCTATCAAATGGATTTACTTCACACATTCTTGGACCTAACTACACCACTTACGGACATAGGAAATCTCAGGAGGAGATTTTAAATATGGCGGTCCATGCACTTCACAATGTGGCGTTTGAATATCGTGATCAGACCTCCATGATGATGGCCACAAGTTATAAGAAAATAGAAAAGGCAAAAAAGATGATCACAAAATTTAGAAGAGAGTTAACCGCATTTTTAGAGGATACGGACGAGAAAGATAGCATCTATCAACTCGGCATCTCTCTTTTCCCTCTAACCCAATTAGAAAATTTAAAGAATAAATAAGGAGCAATTTATGAAACTATTTACTTTTATCACCACGGCGATGCTGCTTTCCGCAACCCTTGCCCATGCCGGCCGAGAAGGAAATGGCGGAGATGTACTGATCTGCCCAAATAAAAAGCCAGAGCTTCTTGATTACTACGAGGCGCGTACGCTTCCAAAAACAAAATTAAAAATTGATCTTGGGCCGACTCACCTGAGCGTTCCCGAGAAGATTGATTATGTGCTCAAGCGCCTGGCACGTGTAAGTCCTTACCGGGCCAAATATTATGGGCAGTTGTATTCTACCTTCAATAATGAGGTGAGCTTCGTTCCTGACGCCAACCTAAAAGACATTCCCGACTCGGATGAACTCGTAATTCCGAAAGGCTGTGAACTGAAGCAGGCCGCAATACAAACGACACCGAAATTCCCCGATGATCCAAGATATACAATCGATGAGACAATCTGGAAACAGATGGACAATTATTCCCAAGCAGGACTCATTTTACACGAAATCGTTTATCGTGACGCCCTTCAAGACAATCACATCAACTCTATTCCAACACGAAAGTTAAACGGTCTTATCGCATCGACATACATGGAGACTATTTCTACTGATCAGTTTCGCGAATATCTCGTAGCAGGAAACTTTAAATTGTATGATCTCTCTACTGCTAAGTGGCCTACAGAACCAGGGCATATAAAAAAGTTTTGGAATTTCGAAATATCTTTAAATGAAAAATCATCGCACGTATCCCAGGGAACCAAACTCAATATGTCATCGCCCTACTTTAAATTTATTCTTGAATCCTTTAATCAATCGTCCGACCTTTCTTCTCTTGTTCTTCGACTCTTTAAGGCTGGTTCTGGTGAGTTTTTGTGGAAAAATGAATGGATCAAAGTCGCCTCAACCCTCGAAAGCAACGGAATTCATTATTTATCTGTTTACAAAGATGGGCGCCTCCGTAGCGCAACCCTTATGCAAGAGCTCCGCTTACCCTATAAGGAGGGAACTCTCGCTTTCTTACCAAATGAACAGATAGAGCTCGATCGAAATCAAAATCTTATTGGTGCCACATTTCAAAAACCCAAATCTGTTCTCGTAAACGGACGTAATTTACAAGTTGATACGCTAATGTCTTTCCATGTGAATGGTTCACTTGCTCGCTCACGACTTATAGCTCCTACTACATTTACTGTTGGTAATGAGACCTACAGTTTCTTTAACACAATTGCGTTTGATGAGAACGGAGGAGTCGCCGAGGCTCGCCTTAGTTCGCCTAAAAAAATAAAGATTGGTGACAAAACATTCTCTCTACGTAGAGATCAAAAGGTTTTGTTTCATCCCTCCGGACAAATTAAACAATTTTATCTAGAAGACTCAGCTTCTCTTAAGTACGAAAACAGAGACGTTGCCCTAGCAAAATACTTAATTACTTTTGACGAGTACGGAAGAATTCGGTGTGGGGGCTTAAAAGTAAATAAAATTATTGTCACTCTTTTCAATCAAAAAGTAGAGGCTTTTGGAGAGCTTTGCGTAAATAAAAATGGCAACTTGACACAGGCCTCCAACATGACCGCCGTTTTGAAAATTCCAGACCTAGATGAGCCTGTGAAAGTAAGCCATATTTCGTTAAGCGAAACCACAGGGCTGTGGAAAATTCTTGTTTTCGACGGGGACATTTCAATCAATGTACAAGGGCAAAAGATGGTCGTTAAAGACAAAGTTGAGCGTTACGAAAACGGCTCTGTTCGCACTTTGAAAGTGGCAAATAATAGTTCTTATCGACTCAAAGCCGCAGACTTCTCAGAAGTGATCGTTTCTAGAGAAGATTTGGTAACCCTAAATGAGGAGGGTCTCGTAACCAACGTGAACTTCGCCTATAATTAGTATCGTTAATTTAAAGCTTGGCCCGTCATTTCGACGGGCTGAGGCCAACCATAGATTTTCAAAATGGTCGGCGCAAGGTCAGCAAGAATTCCGTTCTTTAATTTTTTTCCTTTAGAATTGTTACCAATCCAGATGAGCGGAACGGGATTTGTTGTGTGTTGGGTCATGGGTTCACCGGTTTGGTGATTCACCATCTCTTCGCAGTTTCCATGATCGGCCGTAATCAACACGTCGTAATTTTTTTCAAGTGCAGTCTTCACAAGTTTCCCAATACATTCATCTAACACATCCACCGCATGAATGGCGGCATTTACAATCCCCGTATGTCCGACCATATCTCCATTGGCGTAATTCACTACAACAAGCGCGTAATCTGTTTGCTCAATCTGCGCGATGAGTTTTTCGGTAATGGTGTAAGCCCCCATCTCTGGTTTTAAATCGTAAGTAGGAACTTCTTTTGCGGAAGGGACAAGGATTCGCTCTTCACCTGGATTGGGAGCTTCTTCTCCCCCGTTGAAAAAATAAGTCACGTGTGCGTACTTTTCGGTTTCCGCAATTCTTAATTGTTTAAGACCTTTTTCCGCCACCAATTCGCCCAGTAGTCTCGTGTGTTTTTGCGGGTGAAACAGATAAGGAAACGGAAAGCTCTCTTGGTAACGGGTAAAGGTCACCCAGTTTCTGGCGGCGACCTTCACCGGAGCCGAAAACTCTTTAAAATCTAAAAAACCAAACGCTTGGGAGATTTCTCGCGCACGGTCCGCACGGAAGTTAAAGAAAATCACTTGATCATCTTGAGCGATTCTTTTCCCACCACGCACTTGTCGAGGTTTGATGAACTCATCATTCTCGGATTTTTTATAAGCGTCGAGAACACAATCTTTTGCAGTGACAAAAATTTCTCCTGGCACGGTCAGCGCGCGATAGGCGGTTTCGACCCGATCCCACCTCTTGTCACGATCCATGGCATAGAAACGCCCAATCACCGTTGCGATTTTTACGTTAGGAAAACGAGCACATTCTCGCTCTAAGGTTTCCATATAACCCGCGCCACTTTGCGGAGGCGTATCTCGTCCATCGGTGATTGCGTGAATGTACACCGGCTTCTTTGGGTTCACTCGTGCGACGGCCTCTAACATTTTTGGAATGTGAGCGATATCGGAATGAACCCCACCGTCAGAACAAAGTCCAATCAAGTGGAGGGCCCCATTGGGATCCGCTGCGACTCTTTTAAAGTCCTGTAAACTTTCAAAACCTTCTGTTTCTGCAAACTGGCTAATACGAGTCATCTCTTGATAAATCACTCGACCACTTCCAATACTTAAATGCCCAACTTCAGAGTTTCCCATAATTCCTGGTGGAAGCCCTACGGCTAAACCCGAAGTTTCAATGAGGCTATGTGGATAAGTTTGTAGAAATCGGGAATAATTCGGAGTTTTTGCTAGGGCAATGGCATTGTGTTCTTTAATGTCCGAATGACCGAAACCATCCAAGATCACAAGAATCACTTTTTTCATCTGCTATCCCCGTTGTTCAATCATTATGGTACGGAATGTTCTTCCAAATTGTCAGTGACCTAAAAATTTGCTCCATTAGGACAGTTTGTGCAACTAAATGATTAAGCGTGAAGGGTGCGAGCTGCATCGTGTAGTCGGCCCGCTTTTTTATAGCCTCACTGACACCATAGGCCCCACCCACTAAAAACACGCAGCGTTTCTTTCCGCCCGAAAGCACACCCTGCATTTTGTCAGAAAATGCTCGGGAGGTCACTGTCTTACCCCTCTCGTCGCAAAGAACAACAAAGTCACCAGGCAGAATTTTTTCGATGAGGAGCTCGGACTCGGCTTTGATTTTTTCTGAGGCTTCTTTGCGGTCTCGGGCTGGGCTTTTGAGCGTGATCCGCTCAAAAGGAAGTAGAGGATTAATTTTTTTTGTGTATGTTTGAAAAGCCTCTTCCGACCAAGTCTCTCGTGAAGATTCCATGGTCAGAAGAACAAGCTTCATGATTGGCTAGTCACCGAAGGACTACGATAGGCCCCACCAGACATAGCTGAATCTTTTAATTCCATTTCGACTTTTCGAGCCCAGAGCTCTTCAAGGCGATATTCATTACGAACAAAGTCGTAGAACACATGAACGATCAAACCACCGAAGTCCACAAGACCCCAGCGTCCTTCATGTAATCCCTCAGAACTCAACGGATTGATTCCAAATTTTTTCTTCACTTCTTCTACCACCGCAGACGCAAGGCCTGCAACGTGACGTGTACTTGTACCAGAAGCAATAATGGCAAATTCACTCGGCGCAGAAGATTGACTGAGATCATACCCTTTTACGTTAAATCCTTTTTTATCAAAAAGGACATCTGCACAAAATTTTGAAAGCTCACGAAAGTTAAACGGCTCTGATTCTGAACGAACATAGAGTTTTTTTTCTGTAATATACTTTTCAACAGGAATAGAAATGTATTTGTCGACCTTAAGACCAGAGCGAACACACTTTCTAATTTCTGTTCCTGAAATATCGCGATCTTCTAATTGTACGAACTGAATCGTCTTGCCGGTCTTTAGAGTGACCTTCAATCGATCCATTTTTTTCACCCATGGTTGGATGTCTTGCGGAAGATCTTCTGCACGAAACGGCAGAAGGGAGCCCGGGCGAGTCGTAACCACCAAGTTCGCAAGCTCCAAGATTTTTTCATAGTCTTTCCACTGTGAAAATCCAGGAAGCAAATCGGCACCTAAAATCACATGCCACTCCGCCATCGGTTGTTCGGCAATGAGCGACTCTAGTGTATCTACAGTGTAGCTGACACCTTTGCGCTGAACTTCGCGATCGTCCACAACAAGTTTGTCGGAATAATCTTCAAGGCCGAGCCGGGTCATCTCAAGGCGCTCTGCCGGAGTTGGCGACGAAATCGAAGATTTGCCAGGCGTCTGGTACGAGGGGATCACAAAAATCTTTTTGAGTTTGCAGGTTTCAGCAATGGTCTCAAGACTGTTCAGATGACCCATATGAAACGGATTAAAACTTCCCCCGAACATTCCAAGCCGAAGAGATTTTTTCGTTGCTTTAGGGGTCAACGTTTTTTTCGACTCTACCTGCTTCACAGCCATTTTTTTAGCGGTTGTCTTAGGGGCTGCCGCTTTCTTTGTTGTCTTCTTCGTTGAAGTTTTCTTTACAGATTTTTTTGCTGTAACTTTTTTAGTGGTTTTTGTTTTCTTTGCTTTCAAGAGCGAGTCTCCCAATTTGATGAATGAGTTCTTTCATACCGTGACCACAGTAGGCCGATACGGTGAGGACTTCACGAACGCCCTCTTTTTTTAAAAATTTTCTTCTTAGGTTTTCAACGCGAATCGAATCTGCCGCATCAATTTTGTTAAAGACAATCACCTGTTGTTTGTTCATGAGCGGAGTGTAGCGAGGAGTCTCTTTGTGTTGCTCATCATACATTTCTAACTCGTAGTTGATGTCTTCGTAATCTTTGAGTGGGTCGCGCTCTGATAAATCAGAAACGTCAATCAAGTGCACAAATCCACGAGTTTTCTCAATGTGTTTTAAAAATCGAATTCCTAAACCCGCACCTTGATGAGCGCCAGGAATTAATCCAGGGATATCGGCGACGACCACATTCTGGCCCTCACCTACCGCAACCACTCCAAGATTTGGAACGAGGGTCGTGAATTCGTAATCCGCAGCTTTTGGTCTCGCGGCAGAAATGCGAGAGATGAGTGTCGACTTTCCAACGTTGGGATAACCAATGATTCCCACATCTGCGAGAAGCTTGAGCTCAAGTTTTAATTCGCCCGATTCTCCGGGCTCTCCCGGCTGGGCATATTGTGGCGCTTGGTTAACGCTCGTTTTGAAAAAAGCATTTCCTTTTCCGCCGCGACCACCTTTGAAAAGCAGGAACTCTTCGCTCTCCGTATTGAGCTCGCCTAAAACTTCACCCTGATCGTTAATGACTCGTGTTCCAGGAGGAACATCGATCACAAGATTGAGTCCGTCTTTTCCCTGCTTGTTACTGGAAGTTCCCGGAGCTCCGTCTTGGGCCATATATTTCTTTTTGAATTTGAGTTCGAGAAGAGAGCTCATCTGTGGATTTACTTTGAAAATAAGATCGCCGCCTCGACCGCCATCACCACCGTCAGGTCCGCCACGAGGTTTTCCTTTTTCTCGCAAAAAAGTAACGGCACCCGGTCCACCATGGCCTGAGCCCGCAAAGATCGTCACTTCATCAATAAATTTCATATGTTTAAACCTAGCGTTTTTGCAGAAAAATCAGAGACGTAGCAACCTACCACTCTGCAGCAAATACGACAAAAGAATGCCGGAGTTTTTCCGGCATACGTCTTTCCTTGGAAAAAATTTCAATCGCCAATTTGTAAAACCATCATCTGCTTGGTTGCAGGAGGACCGTTTCAGGTCCGACCCACTTGCACGCCTTGCATCTGATACTTTTACAAATTGGCTATGGGGTTCGCGATTAAGCGACGCTGACTTTCAATCTTTGCTTCGTATGACGTTCGAAGGAAACTTTACCTTCGACAACCGCGTAGATTGTAAAATCACGACCCAATCGAACGTTACGACCTGGGTGATATTGAGTTCCGCGCTGACGTACGATGATGGTACCTGGCTTCACTAACTCACCTGCATGGGCTTTCACACCCAATCGCTTCGAGTGACTATCTCTTCCGTTTCTTGTACTACCACCGGCTTTTTTCGATGCCATGATTCACCTCTTAAAATTTACTTTGCGCTTTTGCCCGTACGTTTTTTTGCAGCAGTTTTACCTTTAGCTGCGCCTGCTTTTTTCTTACCAGTTTTCTTTTTTGCTGGAGTCGCGCCTTTTTTAGGTGCCGCTTTTTTTGCTCCATCTTCAGATTTTGGCTTTGCTTTTAAATTCTCACGGATTTCCACTTTTTTAGCAGCAATTTTCTCTCGGTCGATCACGTGCGGCTTTGAATCTGCCTTTGCTGTTTTTCCATCAGCAGAAATGTACGATACGAACAATTCTGTGTAAGGCTGACGGTGACCTTTTAAGCGGCGGTAGCCTTTACGACGTTTCTTTTTAAACACGAGAATTTTTCCGGCTTTGTTGTGTTGAGTAACAACCACACCAACCGTTGCACCAGAAACAAGAGGGCTGCCAAATTGTGGTTTGTCGCCACCAACATACAACACTTCGTTAAGTTCAAACTCTGATCCAAGTTTTGAGTCGAGTTTTTCAACTCGTACTAAGTCACCTGGCTTCACGCTATATTGTTTCCCACCAGTTCGAATAATGGCGTACATCTCGGGCCTCCGTCTTTAAAAGGTAGATTTATTTGCCACGGGGGGCAAAACCTGTCAACCCCTATAGACTTTTGGGTTTGAGAAATCTTCCAAACTCTCCATAAAAGTCGCAGACGAGGCGACCAAGGGAAGCGCGGGGACCTACTTCCTGTAGGCCAATGGAAGTGCCAGTGGCACTTTCGAAGCGACCCGATCGAGCCACAAAGTATCCAACGTTTATGGTTTGGTTATGAACTTGTGATCTCGTACTGCTCAACATGGAAATCTGGTTCCACCTTAAAAACGAGTCGGCGGTTAAGGCGGTGCTCCAAATACTCCAACATTTCGCCCTCCTCCGCGTAAATCCAATCTGCCACGTCGGCATGGCAGTGAATCACGTCTGAACGCTTATCATTGGTAGGCCCCGCCTGCTCTATTTCGCGGAAAATGTCATGAGCGACGGTCTCTTTGCGTTTTGTAAAACCTTTCCCGTCACAATAGTAGCAAGGTTCGCATAAAGACTTCATAAGGCTTGGACGAACACGTTTTCGAGTCATTTCGACAAGTCCTAGCGAGGACATTCCAAGAACATTCGTTTTCGCACGATCTTTGGCTAACTCTTCTTTGAGTTGATTGAGAACTTTTTCGCGGCTGGTTTCCCGCTCCATATCAATAAAGTCGACAATAATGATCCCACCACAATTTCTGATACGAAGTTGGTGAGCGATTTCGCGAACGGCTTCAAGATTGGTTTTGAGAATTGTATCTTCTAAATCTTTTTTTCCCACGAAGCGACCGGTGTTGATATCAATCACCACAAGAGCTTCCGCCTCATCCACAACAATGTAGCCGCCGGACTTGAGCCACACACGGCGCTCGAGAGCACGGCTGATCTCAAGATCAATTTCGTAGAGGTCAAAAAGGGGGCGTTGTTTATTGTAATAACTGATTTTGTCTTTCAGCGAAGGCATGAATTGAGCAACAAAGTTGGTGATTTTTTGGTAGGCCTCGTGATTGTCGACAACGACTTGAGCAATATCTTCGGTGAAAAGATCTCGCACCGCTCGAAGCTCAACATCAAGTTCCGCATGCACCAAACCTGGCTTGGTGCTCTTGCCGTAAGCTTCAAAAATTTGCTCTGAAAGTCTCACGAGATACTCGATATCCTCACGTATGCTTTCCTCTGAAGCTCCTTCGCCCGCAGTTCTAACAATCAATCCACCCTCTGCAGGTTTGAGTTTTTCCACAAGAAGTCGAAGTCGTTCTTTTTCAACTTCATCTTCGATACGACGAGAAACCCCAATGTGATTGAGAGTTGGCATGTAAACCACGTTACGACCCGGTAGAGAAATATGTGTTGTGATACGCGCCCCCTTAGTACCAAGGGGATCTTTTGCAACCTGTACTAAAAGTGATTGTCCTTCTTTGAGAAGATCTTGAATGAGTGGTTTTTCACTGCCGCGCTCTTCTCGAGGAACCTTTCCCGCACCTTGATCTTCATAGGCTTCATCGAGAAGAAGAACTTCTTCGCCCGGACTGACATCGGTACGCACATCGCCTACGTAAAGAAATGCGGCTCGATCGAGTCCAATATCCACAAATGCGGCCTGCATTCCTGGCAATACCCGCACCACCTGTCCGCGATAAATAGAGCCTGCTAAACCTTTTTGATGGTTTCGTTCTGTCATGAACTCGATCAAAGCCCCGTGTTCCACGTGAGCGACTCGAGTTTCTACAGGACGGACGTTGATGAGAATCTCTGCTGCCATGGAGGGATCCTAGACTAAAAGCCCCAAGAACACAACCGGTGGAACAAAGCCAAGAGGCATCAAGAATTCGGCATCAAGAATAGGCCTCGTCGAGCCGATAAAAAGACATGGCAAAGCTCGATGAATTTTTCAAATTCATGAAGGAAAAAGGCGGTTCCGACCTCCATCTTTCTTCTTGCGAACCCCCCATGATCCGACTTCATGGAGAAATCGTTCGTTTAGAATACCAAACTTTGTCGCCCGCAGACGTACAAGCTCTCGTCTTTGAAATTCTCACCGAAAAACAAAAAAAGTTATTTATTGAAAACTGGGAACTCGATTGCAGCTATGCTGTTGAAGGCGTTGGACGTTTTCGTTGCAACGTGCTGATGCAGCGTCGTGGGCTCTCGGCGGTGTTCCGTATCATTCCTGAAATAGTTCCTTCATGCCAAGATCTCAATTTGCCTTCATCGCTTCTCGATATGATCAATGTGCACCGTGGGTTGATTCTTGTCACAGGTCCAACCGGTTCAGGGAAGTCGACCACATTGGCCGCTCTTATTGACCACATTAATGCCAACGAAGCTTGCCATATTTTAACGATCGAAGATCCGATTGAGTTTGTTCATCCGAACAAAAAATCTCTTGTGACTCAGCGGGAAGTTTCGAGCCATACAAAATCTTTTGCAAACGCCCTGAAAGCCTCTCTTCGCGAAGACCCAGATATTATTTTAGTGGGTGAGCTTCGTGATTTAGAAACGATTCAGCTCGCCATGACCGCCGCCGAAACAGGTCACGTGGTGTTTGGAACGCTTCACACGAACAGCGCTGCTAAAACCGTAGATCGTATCATTGATGTGTTTCCGCAAGAACAACAAGAGCAGGTGCGGGTGATGCTTTCTGAAAGCTTACGTGGAGTGATTGCTCAAACGCTTCTTCCTCGCGCCGACAAAAAAGGTCGCGTCGCGGGCCTTGAAGTTCTAGTAAACACCGGCGCCGTGGCAAATTTGATTCGTGAGGGAAAGACTTTCCAAATCGGATCAGCAATGCAAATCGGTCGCGGAACAGGAATGTTCACTTTTGAAACTCATCTGATGGAGCTCGTACAAAAAGGTCTCATCAGTAATGAAACAGCGCTTTCTTTCCTCGGAAAAAGTGTCGCCACAAAGCCGAGTGGCGGACCTGTTTCTGGTACGGGGATGACTGGCGGTGGGCCCCCAGCTCCTAAACCCATGATGCCACCACCGGCTGCAGTACCAAAGCCTGCTGGCATTCCACCAATTCCGGGAATTAAAAAACCCGCCTAATCTGGTTTTTCTGTTATTTTCACTGCAGATTATACTCTTTTAGAGTCCAACCTTGAACGTTAGTCGTACGGGCTGCAGGCTACGTGTTTTGCGCGAAGAGCTGTGCTGCTTTTTATAACTGTAACCGAGCACCAGTCAGGTACTCCGCTATCCTGATCACGCACATAGCTTGTTGCTACTCCAAAGTCGAACTCGGTCACGGTCGACTTGTTGCCATTTCTATCTGTGAGCTGTCTTTCTCTCACAGTTTCCAACGTATGATCATACAGACCTACAGATTTACGCACATTATTTTTTTTATAATCCGCTCTAATTGCCAAATCTACGGCTCGAGTGAGATCTCTCAACTTCACCTCTAAAGCAAGCGAACTTGCAAAGCTCTGAGATGTGGACAAAAACGCGACAAGAATAAGAATTGAATTTTTCATAGGACTCCCCTTTAAAATAGAAGCTAATTTGTAGCTAAGAATTCCCCCTTGCTCTATAACTTGCACCTACTTATGTAAATTTTTTACACAATAAATCGGTCACCTTTGGATCTTAAGACCTATAATGACAAATTAATCACACCTGATTCAGTGAGCCGCTACCGTTGGCCTTTCATTTGCTCTTTGTTTTCAGATAAGCCCTAAGTGTACTTGAGACGTGATGAAATGAACGTGAGTGTAAATCTTTCGCCTCCCCCTAAGTCATCGACACCATTACGGCCATTGGAGTTGATATGTTTTTTGCTTTAGCTCTCGCCCTCTTTCTTCCCTTTGTCGAAGCCGACAGTCTCACTGTTGCCAACCTCAACGTGTGGGCCGTACCCGCACCGGGTGTTTCTAAGAAAATCAGAGAGCGCTTTGACCTTATCCCCGACGCCATCGCCGCCACCCATGCCGATGTCATCTTTCTCCAAGAGGCCTGGAGAGACTCGAGCAAACACTACTTAGCTGCAGGTCTTCGTCGAGTCGGCTACCCCTACATCGTGTTTGGCGAAGCTTCTTCTGTGTGGTCAGAACGCTTGGGACTTCGAGGTCTCTTTGGAAATGGTCTTATGATCGCTTCGAAATATCCGCTCAGCCCCGTGAAGGTCATGAAGTTTTCAAATTACACACGAGCTGACGAATATCCGACTTTTAAAGGTGCTCTCTACACTCGGATTCATAAGCCAGGCTTTGAACCTATCGATCTCTTTACGGCTCACCTGGGCGCATTTACAACTGAAACTATCGAACGTGACGGAAAACAAATTCCTGATCATATCAACCCGAGGCATACGACCGTAAAGCTCTCTCAAGCCTATGAGCTTATCAATTTCATTAAAGCTGAACGAAAAAGTAGAAGTTTGATTTTTGCAGGAGATTTGAACACTCATTACTTTGAATTTCTTAATGGAAAATACGATGTTTCTAAAGTAACGGGAGTTTACAGCGCATTCACCTGTCTTGATCGCGCCGACAACCTTTGCCTTGGACTCACCGATTCTTTTGTAGCTCTCAACGGACTCTATGGACGCAACTCCAATGTCACGCGCCCCTTCACTTACGACACCGAAACCAACACCTACGCAAAAGGAGGAGAATTTGCGACAGAACCTCCCGGGGCCATCGATTACATTTATGTAAATCGCAACGGACAACTTAAACCCGTCTCTTCTCAAGTTATTTTTAATGAAATGGGTTCGCCTGGAGAGCCTGACTTTCTCTCTGACCACTATGGACTTCTCAGTGTATTTGAGGTCATAAGATAGCTTATGAAAAAAGTAAGAAATTATCTCTCGCAGACAGAAGCTTTTATGGCCGGAGAATTTTTGAAAGCGCATGGAATCACCGCAGAAGTCTATGGAGCTAAGGAGTACGCCTCCTATATCAGCGGCAAAGACCTCGGCGCCTATAATTTGTTTGTTGAAGAGGCTAGCCTTGCTCAGGCGACGGAACTTTTAAAAGAGATCGACAGCGCTCCTCTCGATGCTCCCACACCCACCGAAGCCATTGTCTATTTTAAAAAGTCGGTGATCTCCGCTCTCCTCGCAATTTTCTTTGTACCCGTGATTTGTAACATTCTCTCGATAAAGAATTTGATTCTCTACCGCCAAGCCGAAAAAAATCCTGCGAAAAGGGCTTCTTCGACTTTGCTGGTTACACTTTTGCAACTCCCCTCAATGATTACACTTTATTTCTGGCTCGAGACCGTCCCGGGCATCACAAATAAGTTTCTTTCGTGGATCGAACAAATCGGGAAATAACTGTCCGTCACACCATCTAGGTTGTTCAAAGAACTCTAACGCAACGGACTGCCAATGCACTCCCGTGTTCCCAAAGATAGAAACACTATTTATTGAACTCACTTGCTTGTGTAGTCTCCAAGTACTAATCTTTTCTGAAAGAGGTTTCTATAAGGGGGGTTTTATGCGTTTTTTGATTTATGGAATGATGCTGTTCGCATCGTTGAATGTCTCTCTGGCCCAAGCTCAACAATGTAAGGGTGTTTGTACACTTCAAACATTTATTATTGCGGGTAATGGTGAATTTATTAACTTAAATCTCAATCAAGCCACTGTGAAACAGTACAAATACCGAATCGATAGTGCTGGTAAACCTGCCGACCCTAGAGAATATGAGGCTGTGTTAATGGCAGCTAAAGATGCGGCCCGCAAGCTTGAGACCAATAACATCTGTGTATTCATAGACTAATTAAGCAGGATAATAGAGATTCGATGCAGGCCCTCTCGCTACTAGGTCCGCAAGGTCACATGTTTTTTTCTTCAGGCAACACCCCCCACCCTAAAAATTACAGATTTTCACGAGCTCGTCGTGCGACGAGCCCTCAATAGGTCACCTTTTAGCGACAGATAAGCTGAACGGTATCTTGCTGATGCTGAGCGTAGATGTAAGTCAAATCGCCAACTGTTTTATCGGCGTACTGAGTGAGATAGAATCTTCCATCGTCAAAGCTCGAGTAAGTCGTGATCCCACCAACACGATCAAGCTTTCTGAGAAAGTTTGCTTTAATAAAAGACTCGGAACCATTGCGAGGAAAATCTTTTTTGATCGTGCCCGTGATATAGCCTTTGCTATCTTGAGTGACTTCAACCGTAAGTCCTTCTGAAGAATACTTTTCTGAGCAAGAAACCAAAACCTGTGAAGGCGCTCCAAGCGCTACTGAAGCAGAAAGTGTGAACATAATTGTGAATACGAATGTTTTCATGAAAATCCTCTTTATTTAAAAAACTAAGGTTCTACCGGAGGGAGTATCGGAAAAAGCGAAGCTTAGAAAGTTGAAACTGGGGGCGTATAAAAAGTCGTCGCGTGATTTTACATAGTAGCGATGCAAATCTGACTAAAAAGTCGACAGTCGCTTTTTAGAAATCGAAGGAGTAGCTGACGACGGAGTCGCGAGCCGTTAGATTCGCCTGGAATTGATTCGACGGTTCGTTCGGGAAAGTGCTTCCGTAAAATTCGGTGGGTGTTGTTGCCGCTTTATACACGGTGTAACTCACCCCAACGATCACGCCCACCGCCGCACCGATGGCGATGTTGGAAAGTTTGTCTTGGGGTCTTCCGTAAAAACTGAGCGTGCTTAATCCTAAAACTGCGCCTCCAAGACCTGCAAAAATGACGATGGCGGCTTGACGACGAGGACCTGATTTGGGAACGCCTGGAAGTTGGCTTTGATTCTGCGCAAAAGCCGGCAAAGAAAGACTCATGATCATCATCACCACAAGAGTGGCGCGACTGAAATAACCTCTTTGATTCCCTTGCTTTTTGATCACCGTAGCCTCCAGACCTTGTACACTTCTGAACCTTCTTCCATGCTAAGGGGGTTTCGGGAGAAATCCAAATATTTTGTTCCACATTGGGTCTAAGAAATGGTACCCCATAAGGTCTATGACAGGTTCCAGATGGTTATCACCTTACGCGAACAAATTAGCGGGAGAAGCCGTGAAATTTCAATCAGGTAGCTCTTCTTCGACATCCGATTCCCAGGTCGAAGGGCTTGTCGAACATCTCGCAAAAGAAGTCATGAAAAAGTTGGGTGGCAGCACCCCGGCCGTCGAAGAAAAATCCACAGCTCCCGAAGGCGCAATTAATCTTCAGCCTTCTCAGCTTGCGGGTTACATCGATCACACCTTACTCAAACCAGATGCAACAGCCGATCAGATTCGCACACTTTGCGAAGAAGCCGCTCAATACCACTTTGCCACTGTCTGTGTGAATTCCAGTAACGTACGGTTAGCCGCGGAACTTTTAAAAAATTCTACGGTGAAGCCGATCGCGGTTGTGGGCTTTCCTCTTGGTGCCTCTACACCGAAAGCCAAAGCCTTCGAAACGCTTGAGGCCATTCGTAACGGCGCTCAAGAAATTGATACTGTGGTGAACATTGGCGCGCTTAAAAGCAAAGACTACAAAACGGTCGGTGACGACATTCGTGCGGTGGTTGAGGCTGCGGGATCTATTCCTGTAAAAGTGATTCTCGAAACTAGCCAATTGAATGACGAAGAAAAAATCATCGCCTGCGCTCTTTCTGTCGCAGGTGGAGCAGCCTTTGTGAAAACTTCTACGGGCTTTGCCGGTGGCGGTGCCACCGAGGAAGACATTCGCCTTATGCGACGAGTGGTTGGACCAAACGTCGGTGTTAAAGCCAGCGGTGGGGTTCGAGATCTCGAAACGGCCAAGAAAATGCTCGCGGCCGGAGCTAATCGTCTTGGCACCAGCAGCAGCGTCGCGATCGTGACAGGTGCCGCTCCCTCTCAAAAAGGATATTGATTGGCCTTTCTCGCAACCGAGATCATCAAAAAAAAGCGAGACAAAAAAGAAAACTCTGATGAAGAGATTCAATTTTTTATTAGCGGATATTTAAAAAACGAGATTGCCGACTATCAATTGTCTGCTTGGCTCATGGCCGTTGTTCTCAACGGAATGACCGAAAAAGAAACCGTTACTCTTATGAGAGTGATGCTCGACTCAGGCATCACGATGGACTTTTCCCATCTCAATGCCCCTGCGGTCGACAAACATAGCAGCGGTGGTGTCGGAGACAAAACCAGTCTCATCCTCGCACCGATTGTGGCAGCCCTTGATCTCTACGTTCCAATGATTTCGGGCCGAGGGCTTGGTCACACGGGCGGCACTCTGGATAAACTCGAGAGCATTCCGGGCCTCACCACCACACTTCCTCTCGAGAAATTTAAAAAATTGGTTGAGAAACATGGCCTCTGCTTTATGGGGCAAACGAAAGACATCTGTCCTTCAGATAAAAAAATCTACGCGCTTCGAGACGTCACCGGCACTGTTGAGTCTTTGCCCCTGATCTGCGCAAGCATCATGTCGAAAAAAGTGGCCGAAGGAATTGATGCCCTTGTTCTCGATATCAAATGTGGCTCCGGCGCTTTTATGAAAACGAGAAAAGACGCGAGAGAGCTAGCAAAAAATCTGGTGAGGGTCGGTCGACGGTACGGAAAAAAAGTCACTGCGCTCGTCACTCAGATGGAACAGCCACTTGGAAGATTTGTCGGCAACTCGCTTGAGATTGAAGAATGTGTTTCCATTTTAAAAAACGAAAATGGTTTTGAGTTTTATGACGAGACTCGTGAGCTCAGCCTTCTTCTTGCGGGACACATGGCTTTGTTGGCGGGGAAGTATAAAACTCTCCAGAAAGCGATTGCGGCCTGTGAAGAAGTCATCGCCAACGGCAAGGCTTTTGAAAAATTTGAGCTCATTGTCAAAGCCCAGGGCGGAAATCTTTCGAAGCTTCCTCGCGCAACAAAAAACCGCCAAGTTTTAGCTCCTCGCTCAGGTTACATGACCAAAATGAATAGCGAAGAAATCGGACAAGCGGCGATCGAACTGGGGGCTGGTCGAAAAAAAGCCAATGACGTGATTGATCCTTCCGCAGGCATTGAGGTTTTTAAAAAAATTGGTTCTCCGATAAAAAAAGGCGACGTCCTTTTTACGATTTTTGGCTCAACTGACGAGTCGCTTGCGACAGCTGCTAAAAGACTTCAGAGCGCCTTCGTTCTCGGTACTAAAAAAGTTAAAAAATTAAATTTGCATTTGGAAACTATTTAAAACAGGCGCCGCAGCCCCAGAGCACCATCCTTGTTAAATGCTTTAAAAGCCACCCACAATTTAGGTCTTAACTAACGGAACAAAGTCCAGATAAACTAAAAAAGTTTCAGCCAGGATAAAATCACAGACGTTCTGCGAACCCAAGCCTTAAGTTTTCTTCGGTCTTTTACGATATAAACAATGGTTTGGTTGTTCATACCTTCCTCCTATACCAGTAGGAGGTTCTATTCCCTGAATCCCAGTTTGCACTCTGCAGACTGCGGCATTCGGAGAGAATGCAAAATGTATTTTAGATTTATATAAGAATACGATGGTTCCTGATTCGTTGATCGTTTCGAGAGTCGGAGATTCTAGTCTTTGAGAAGGCGGAAGATTTTATTCGGGCGTGGCGTTGTGTCATTGAGGTCAAGCCCATGTTTATCAATCACGGTGGCCGGCTTTCCTGCGCTTAAGTGCGATTTCTTCTTCTGAATACAATGTTTTCGGACATGCGGTAGCTGTTTTCTTTCCTGATAATATCTGTTGAATTAAATTTTCTCCAATGCCGTTATGTTCAGGCCAGACGAACTGAGATTTATTTTCATAAATTTCCATGTTGGCTTTTTACCAAATTTTAAATTTGTTTGTCCTTAAGCTAATCCAAACAGACCACTATTAAGAAATTTCGTCTTCAGAAATTAGTTACTGTATAACTTAATTAAACATTGTTTACCCGCCTGTCTTGCGACAGGCTTTGGTTAAGATAAAACCACTCTCTTGTGCGGCGCACAAAAAACCTTGGAAGCCCCGAAAAAGAGATGTTTTGCAATTTTCGCCTTTTTATGAACTAAATAGCCCCATGGTTCACGAACGGCTCCAAGAGAGCGCTGCCTACATTAAATCTCAAACCAATCTCAAGCCTCGAGTTGGAATTATTTTGGGATCTGGATTTATTAATTTCGCTTCGCAGATTAAAGAAGAGGCGCGGATTCTTTTTGATGAAATTCCAAATTTCTTGCCTACTTCTAGCGACAGCAATAATCCAGGTATGTTGATTTTGGGACGCGTGAATGATGTACCCGTAGCGGCACTCATTGGGCGGCTTCATTTTTATGAAGGTCACTCCATGGAGCGCGTGGTATTTCCCACTCGAGTACTTGCGATGCTTGGAATTGAAACTTTGATTCTGACCAACGCAGCCGGGGGCCTTGATACCGATATGGTTCCTGGCGATTTTATGATTATCAAAGATCACATCAACATGATGGGTGATAATCCGCTCAAGGGTCCTAACTTAAAAAATCTTGGGCCGCGGTTTCCTGAAATGTCTCAGCCCTATGATCTCCACTTGGTGGAACGTATGTCGGCGATTATGAAAATGCGAAATATGCGTCATCATATTGGAATATTCTGTGGTGTGAGCGGTCCTACCTTTGAAACCCCAGCCGAAGTGAACTACTTACGCTTGGTCGGTGCAAATGCGGTAGGAATGAGTACCGTTCCTGAGTCCATCGCAGCCAATCACCTAGGGCTTCGAGTGGCGGCATTTTGCTGCATCACCAATGAAGCCGGAGGCGGAAGAAATCATAAAATGCGACATAACGATGTCACCGAGATGGCTAAAAAGTCAGAAGAACCGGTGAAAGAGTTTCTCACGGAGTTCATTCAGTTCCTCGGCCGCTCCTAATTTTATCCCATGACATTTCTATTTCTTTGATGTCTCATCATTAGCTGCTGCTATGAAAACGACAACAAAAATACTGATACAAAATGGCTTAATCGTCACAAACAACAAGGAAGACGACGTGTTTGTTGGAGATCTTCTGATCTCCGATACCAAGATCCGAAAAGTTTCTAAAAAAACTTTGAAGGGTGAGTCGGGAATTGATCAAGTGATCGATGCGACTGACAAGTTTGTGATCCCAGGGTTCGTACAAGCCCATACCCATTTATGCCAAACACTTTTTCGTGGTGAAGCTGATGATCTTGCGTTGATCGATTGGCTCAGAGAAAAAATTTGGCCCTTCGAAGCGGCTCACAATGCCACCTCGATGCGCGCCTCCGCCCTTTACGGAACTTACGAAATGCAGATGAACGGAACCACATCAATTCTCGACATGGGCTCCGTTCATCACACGCAATCTCTTCTCGAAGCTGTTGCAGAAACCGGGCTTCGTTATTGGGGTGGGAAATGTCTGATGGATCGAAAAGGCAGTGTTCTTTCTCAATCGACCGAGGACGCGCTTAAAGAAACTGAAGACCTTTCGGTAGAGTGGGCCGAAAAAAATCCTCTGATCAATTACGCGCTTTGTCCGCGCTTTGTTGTCTCGTGTACCGAAGGTTTGCTGAAGGACGTAAGAGAGTTGCAAGCTCAGCATGGCCAAGTGGTCCACACCCATGCCTCAGAGAATAAAGACGAAGTGAAGCTTGTCCGTAAGTTGACAAAAATGGATAACGTTTCCTACTTAGATAAATTGAAACTTTTGAATCCCAAAACTGCGATCGTGCATGCCATTCATCTCACCGAAAAAGAGATTGGCCGACTCGCAAAAACAAAAACACCGATCGTTCATTGTCCAAGCTCGAATATGAAGTTGGGGAGCGGACTTGCCCCCATTACGAAATATTTAAAAAAGGGAATTACGGTGGGCTTAGGGGGCGACGGCGCTCCCTGCAATAACAGCATGGATCCGTTTAAAGAAATGCATCTCGCGGCAATCTTACAGAAACCCGTATTTGGTCCGGCGGCTCTTGATGCCCGCACCGCCTTTCGCCTGGCCACTCTCGGTGGGGCAAAAGTGTTGGGGGTTGCGGATAAAATTGGTTCTTTAGAAGCCGGTAAGCTTGCAGATGTTGTTCTTGTTGATCGCTCGCATCCATCGGTTTACACGGTAGCGGATCCTTATTCAGCTCTTGTGTATTCTTGTACCGGTAGGGATGTCACCGATGTGGTGATTCATGGAAAAACCATTATCCGTCACCGTGTACATCAGCTTCTTGACCGCGATTTGGTATACTCTCAAGCCCTTTCGGAAAAAAAGAAACTTCTCCAAAGAATCTAATTCCCTCCTGGACTCGACTTTCGCCGAGCTTCAGGTGCTCTTCTTTTTAGTAGGCAAAAACTTCTCAGACTGGACTCTAGTTGGAGCCGGCTTTGTTCGATAATGAGAAAGTATCTTCATCCAAAAAAGGAGTTTTGGAATGTTGTCACGCAAACCTCTTATTATTTTTAGCCTCCTCTTTTGTCTGCTTTTAGTGAGTTGCTCACAGCAAGAGACAGAACAAGAAAGCTTTGTTCAACCCACCGCTCACTGCGCCTCGCAAGCCGTGTCGGGCCAGTTCATCGTCCAATGGACCGATGGTCGAGTCAGCGTGGAACACGCCTCCTCGCAAGAAGACTTTTTGGAGAATGTTTTAAAGAAAAATCAAAACCAAATTGTGCTCGCAGAACATGATTACCAAATTCGTCTTCAAGATTTTTTGGTTTCTGATGTGGCGCCTATGACAGGTCGTGATCCAACGGATTGGGGTCAAACATCTTCTCAAGTACAAACTCTTTGGAACGAGCTTGTGTATGGGCAAAACGTGCTTGTGGCCGTGATCGATACGGGGTCTGACATCACCCATCCGCAGCTCGCTCCGCAAGTTTACGTCAATAAAAACGAAATTCCTGGCAACGGCATTGACGACGATAACAATGGCTATGTGGATGACATCAGTGGATGGAATTATGTGACCGGAACTCCGAATATGGAGGGAGAGCTGACTCACGGAACGCATGTCGCAGGCATTACCGTCGCAAAGCATGGAGCTGGTGAAGTAAAAGGTTTAGCTCCGAGCGCGAAATTGATTCCTCTAAAATTTATTGATGGGGACGGTGGTTATCTTGGTCATGCGGTCGAAGCGATTCAATACGCCGCCAAAATTGCTGAAAAAGCGAATCAACCCCTTGTCATTAACGCCAGTTGGGGTGGCTCCGATTGTTCTGCTGTCTTGAAAAGACAAATGGTCGCTCTCGAAGGAAAACGCATTCTCTTTTCTGTGGCCGCCGGGAACGAACGCCGCAATCTTGATATTTCTCCTGTTTTTCCAGCAGCATTTAATTTAGCGAACCAAATTACCGTGAGTGCCTATTCCGCTAGAAACGTGATGGCCGATTTTTCTAACTACGGACTTCTCGCCCATGTTGTGGCACCCGGAGTAGATATTTTTAGCACGGTACCAGGTGGATATCTGTATTACCATGGCACGAGCATGGCAGCGCCCTTCGTTGCTGGAGCCGCCGCCCTCCTTTGGAGCAAGCACCCTCAAGCGACAACCACAGAAATTCGCCAAGCGCTTATGGATTCCGTGACCTCAGGAGCTTACGCGGTGAAATCTCGGGGCAGCCTCAACGTTCAACACGCAGCTCAGGTTCTTGCCCAGCGTCTTGGACTCTAATATTTAAACTGTTGCATTGCGCAAAGCGGACCCTTATAGGCTTTGCCACTGGATCCATCTTCTTATAGTTTTAGGCTCTTTTTTAGAGAGAGTCTGAATGCGATATTACATCGAAGAACTATCCAAATTTAATGGTCAAGAAGTCGAACTTAAGGGCTGGGTCTACAACGTTCGATCTTCTGGAAAAATCAAATTTCTTTTACTCCGCGATGGAACGGGACTTTGCCAGTGCGTTCTGTTTAAAGGCGATTGCTCCGAAGAATCCTGGAATGAGTTTGAAAAACTCACTCAAGAAAGCGTCGTAAAAATCACCGGCACCGTTCGTGAAGAAAAGCGAAGCCCTGGTGGCTATGAGTTGGGCGCAAAAAAAATGGAAATCATTTCTATCGCTCAAGAATATCCCATTACACCAAAAGAACACGGCACAGAATTCCTCATGGAACACCGTCATCTTTGGGTTCGCTCCAAAAGACAACATGCGATTTTAAGAATTCGTGCAGAGATTATTAAATCGATTCGTGATTTTTTTGATGGACGTGGGTTTACTCTTTTCGACACTCCTATTTTTACTCCGAGTGCGTGCGAGGGAACATCGAACCTTTTTGAAACTCAATACTTCGACCAAAAGTCTTATCTCAGCCAAAGTGGTCAGCTCTACGGCGAAGCGGGAGCCGCGGCGTTTGGAAAAATCTATTGTTTCGGCCCTACTTTCCGTGCTGAAAAATCAAAGACACGTCGTCACTTGATTGAGTTTTGGATGGTGGAACCAGAGGTTGCGTTCAACGATCTCAACGACAACATGGAGCTGGCCGAACAGTTTGTGGAGTACATTGTTCAAAGAACGCTCACGAATCGTAAAGATGAGCTTGCGGCGATCGAAAGAGACATTGAGAAGTTGAAGCCTATCAAAGGCCCTTTCCCACGTCTTCACTACTCGGAAGCAGCTGCATTGATCAAAAAAGAAAATCCCGCCTTTGTTGTGGGAGATGACTTTGGTGGCACCGACGAAACCATTGTGAGTTCCAAGTTTGATAAACCTGTTTTTGTTCACCGCTATCCTGCTGCCGTAAAAGCTTTCTACATGAAACAAGATGAAAAAGAGCCCGGCTCAAGTCTGAGCTGTGATCTTCTGGCGACAGAAGGTTATGGTGAGATCATCGGTGGTGGCCAACGTGAAGACAATTTGGATTTTTTGGTTTCACGAATCAAAGAACACAATTTACAACAAAAAGATTTTGAATGGTTTTTGGATCTCCGTCGCTATGGAACATTTCCGCACTCTGGTTTTGGCTTAGGTGTAGAAAGAACCGTCTCTTGGATCTGTGGTCTTCCACATATTCGTGAAACTATTCCGTTTCCTCGACTGTACGGACGAAACTACCCTTAATTTTAAGATATAAACTTCGCATCGGAGTCATGGTGGAAAAAGAAACATCAAAAACATCTCGTACGCAAAAGCTCATTGCTGAACTCGAAACGCGCAACGAAAAGGCGCTCGTTGGTGGTGGCAAAGAGCGAATCGAAAAACAAAAACAGGGTGGTCGGCTTACGGCTCGCGAACGCCTAGATGTTCTTCTCGATCCTTCTAGCTTTATTGAACTCGACCGCTTCGTCACTCACCGATGTATTAACTTCGGCATGGAACAAAACAAAATTCCTGGCGATGGTGTGATCACGGGTTACGGCCGCATTAACGGAAAACTCGTTTACGTTTACAGTCAAGATTTCACGGTCTTTGGTGGAAGTCTCTCGGCCACCCAAGCAAAAAAAATCTGTAAGGTTCTCGAACTCGCGATGAAGAATGGAGCTCCCGTTATTGGTCTCAATGACTCTGGTGGCGCCCGCATTCAAGAGGGCGTAGAAGCTCTCGGTGGATATGCCGATATCTTCTTAAAGAACACAATGGCCTCCGGCGTGATTCCTCAGATCAGCGCCATTATGGGCCCCTGTGCAGGCGGCGCGGTTTATAGCCCGAGTATCACCGACTTTATTTTTATGGTGAAAAACACAAGCTACATGTTCGTGACTGGCCCTGATGTGATCAAGGCCGTCACTCATGAAAACGTAACAAAAGAAGAGCTCGGTGGCGCAATCACTCACGCTCAAAAATCCGGCGTTTCTCACTTTGTGACCGAAGACGACAAGCATTGTCTTCTCATGATTCGCGAGCTTCTTAACTTTTTACCAAGCAACAATATGGACGATGTTCCAGTGATTCCCACAAAAGATCGCCCGGATCGCGTGGAAAACGCTCTGAATTCGTTGATTCCTGATAATTCAAAAAAGCCCTATGACATGCTCGAGCTCATTAAACTCATCGTGGATGAAGGTTATTTTTTGGAAGTGCATAAACACTACGCAAAGAACATCGTTGTCGGTTTTGCGCGATTCAATGGTCGTAGCGTCGGAATCGTCGCGAACCAGCCTCAAGTTCTTGCAGGCTGCTTAAACATTGAAGCCAGCGTGAAGGCCGCACGCTTTGTTCGGTTCTGTGATGCTTTTAACATTCCTCTCGTCACACTCGTAGACGTTCCAGGATTTTTGCCAGGTACAGATCAGGAGTGGAACGGTATCATCACACATGGAGCAAAATTGCTTTATGCCTATGCGGAAGCCACTGTTCCAAAAATCACAATCATTACTCGCAAAGCTTACGGCGGAGCGTACGACGTGATGGCCTCAAAACACATTCGTGCGGACGTCAACCTCGCTTATCCAACAGCAGAGATTGCTGTGATGGGTGCCGGCGGAGCGGTGAATATTATTTTCCGAGACCAGATCAAAAAAGCAAAAGATCCTGTCGCAGAGGCGAACAAACTCACAGAAGAGTATGAAAAGACATTCAACAATCCTTACAAGGCAGCTGAGCTTGGTTACATTGATGAAGTGATCGAGCCTGCTTACACACGCAAGAGAATTGTTGATGCTCTCGAAATGTTAAAAAACAAACGCGATTCGAACCCACCACGTAAGCACGGGAATATTCCTCTCTAGGAGACAATTATGTTTAAGAAAATTCTAATTGCAAATCGAGGAGAAATTGCGATTCGTGTGATTCGTGCCTGCCGTGATCTTGGAATCACTTCTTCTGTCGTGTACAGCGATGCGGACCGGAATAGTCTGCACGTCGCTCTTGCCGACGAGGCTCATTACATTGGGCCTGCACCAAGCCGTGAGTCGTATTTAAATATTCCTCGTCTCATTGACGCCATTAAAGCCTCTCATGCGGACGCTGTTCATCCTGGTTACGGATTCCTCAGTGAAAAATCTTTTTTTGCCACTGAAGTTAAAAAGTTGGGCGTAGAGTTTATCGGCCCATCTCCTGAGTCTATGGATCTCATGGGAGACAAGCTGGAAGCACGTCGCGTGATGCAAGCCGCTGGCGTACCGATCGTTCCTGGCAGCAAAGGCTCCGTTCAAACCATGGAAGAAGTTTTAGACGTCGTTAAAGAGATCGGCTATCCCGTCATGATGAAAGCCGCCGCAGGTGGTGGCGGAAAAGGGATGCGCGTTGTTCGCAAAGCCGAGGAACTTGAGGGCGCTTTTCGTGCCGCTCGCTCCGAGGCTCTTAATTATTTTAGCGACGACACCGTTTACATTGAAAGATTCATTGGCAATCCGAAACACATCGAGATCCAAGTGTTCGGTGATAAGCATGGAAACGTTGTTCACTTGTTTGAGCGCGAATGTTCTCTGCAACGCCGTCACCAGAAGCTGGTTGAAGAGTCGCCAAGCCCGTCCGTTCCAGAAGAAGTTCGTAAAAAAATGGGCGATATTGCAGTAAAAGCGGCTAAGTCTATCAATTACGTAGGCGCCGGAACTTTTGAGTTTATTTTCGATGCCGAGAGAAAAGATTTTTACTTCATGGAGATGAACACTCGTCTTCAGGTAGAGCACCCGGTCACGGAGATGGTGACCCAAACAGACCTCGTGCAAGAACAGATTTTTGTTGCAGCCGGAAGACCTTTGAGTTTCAAACAAGAAGAGATCATTCAGCGTGGCCATTCTATCGAAGTTCGAATTTGTGCCGAAGACCCGCTGACGTTTATTCCTTCACCTGGAAAAATTCGCAGATGTCGTCATCCGCAAGGGCCTTACGTGCGTGTCGACTCCTGCGCTTATCCAGGTTACGAAGTGCCGATCCATTACGATCCGATGATTGCAAAGCTCATTGTGTGGGGACCTAACCGTCAGCAGGCGATTTCTCGAATGCAAAGAGCGCTTGCAGAGTTTTCGCTCACTGGAATCAAATCAAATATTAATTTGCACAAATTTATTTTAATGCACCCAAAGTTTGTAGACGGCTCCTATACAACTCAGTTTTTTGAAACAGAATTTAAGGCCAACCTCGATGATTTTTATCGATTTGTGGACGATCGCGTATTCCTCGTGAGTGCCGCTATCGAAGCCTACAGTCACCGAAAATCTCAAGGTGTTTGGGATATTAAGATGGCCAGTCGCTGGAAAAACTCTAACCGGGATTTAAGGTAAGTTATGTTTTTTGAAGCTGACCTCAAAAATAGAAAATATAAAATAGAAGTTTTTGAAACTCCCACGCACTGGAAGGTTACTCTCCAGCAAGAAGACAAAGACATCGAGTACCATCACATTTCAAAAATCGACTACCAAAAGATGGATGATGCCATCAGCTTCATCTTCCAAAATGTTTCATATATGGTTGATGTGGTTTCCAGTGGCGTTGAATCCATCGTGTATACACGTGGATCTTTTCGTCAAATTACACTCTATAACGATGAACTCTTACTTCATGAAAGCTTAAAGGGCGCAGGCGCACTCTCTGGTGAAGCGCAAATCACTTCCGGCATGCCAGGCAAGATTGTGAAAGTGAATGTACGCGCAGGTGACAAGGTCTCCGCCGGACAAACACTTGTCGTCATGGAAGCCATGAAGATGGAAAATGACCTGAAGGCCCCTCGCGATGTGACCGTTAAAGAGGTCCTCATCAAAGAAGGACAGAGCATTGAATCGGGTACGACCCTTGTGACTTTTGAACAGACTGAAAAATAAGATAGTTTCCATGAGTAATAAAAAAACAGACCGCAAAACGACATCGGATATCTCTCTGAAAGAGTTTTACACTTCAGAAGATTGGTCTGCCGCGAAAGAGGCCACCGATCTCGGAAGACCTGGCGAAAAACCTTATACTCGTGGTGTGTATTCCAGCATGTATCGTGGTCGTCATTGGACGATGAGGCAGTACGCAGGATTTGGTTCTGCAAAAGAAAGCAATGAGCGCTACAAACACCTCCTCGCACATGGACAAACCGGCCTCAGCGTGGCCTTCGATCTCCCCACCCAGATGGGCTACGACTCTGATCATGTGATGGCTTCGGGAGAAGTGGGGAAAGTGGGCGTGGCGATCAGCTCCATTGAAGATATGGAAACACTGCTTCGTGATCTTCCTTTAGATAAAATATCTACCAGTATGACCATCAATTCTACGGCTGGAATATTGCTAGCTTTCTATATCGTTGTTGCTCGCAGACGCGGCCTTGATCAAAAAATTCTTCAGGGCACAATTCAAAACGATATCTTAAAAGAATATATCGCTCGCGGAACTTACATTTACCCTCCCAAACCCTCTTTGAGAGTGATTACTAACATCTTTGCATACTGCGGGAAGAATGTTCCTAACTGGAATACCATCAGCATCTCGGGATATCACATTCGTGAGGCCGGAAGTACAGCCGCGCAAGAACTGGCGTTCACTTTGGCCAACGCGACCACTTACGTGCAAGCCGCGATCGAGAGCGGGTTGGACGTTGATTCCTTTGCCTCGCGGCTCAGTTTCTTTTTTAATGTGCACAATAATTTCTTTGAAGAGATCGCGAAGTATCGAGCCGCACGAAGAATGTGGTCGCGAATTATGTCAGAACACTTTCATGCCAAAAATCCCAACAGCTTCAAGCTTCGCTTTCATTCACAAACCGCCGGAAGCACGCTAACCGCACAGCAGCCCGAAAACAATATCGTTCGTGTGTCATTACAAGCCCTCGCTTCAGTTTTAGGTGGCACACAAAGTCTTCATACTAACTCTATGGATGAAGCCCTGGGGCTACCGACTGAAAAATCGGCGACTATTGCGCTACGAACCCAACAAATTTTAGCTCACGAAACTGGAGTTACGGATGTGGCAGATCCCCTCGCAGGATCTTTCTATGTAGAAAGCCTCACCAATGAACTTGAGAAGAAGGCAATTGAATATATGGAGCGCATTCAATCTTTGGGTGGAGTGATCTCTTGCATTGAGAGCGGTTGGATTCAAAACGAAATTCACAAGGCGGCCTATGATTTTCAAATGGATCTTGATAAAAAAGATCGCATCGTTGTGGGAGTGAACGATTTTGTATCGAAAAATGAAAAGCCCCCGCAAGTTTTAAAAATCAACCAGTCGGTCCAAAAAGACCAGATAAATAGATTAAAAAAGTTCAAAGCAAAAAGAGATTCCAAAAGGGTTCAGAAAACCTTAGAGAAGATTCGAAACGCCGCCGAAGGAGCTGACAACCTCATGCCACTCTTCATCGAAGCCGTTGATCAAAATGTGACTTTAGGTGAAATCGCAGACGAGCTTCGAGCTGTCTTTGGACTCTTTCGGCAAAAATAATTTAGTCCCTTCCTCCCTAAGTCTAGAAAACTGTTCATAGAAACACTCAGCACACTTGACCACACCACGGGAGGTATCTAAAAATAGATTTGTACACCGGAGGATTCATGCGCTTACTCACACTCATCACCTGTCTTTCTACCCTGTTATTTTTAGCCTCTTGCGGAAAAGATAAGAAAAAACCAGACGGTGACGATGGCGAGCTCACCCCCCAATCTCCTATTACGGGAAGCTGGACTTCTGAATGCACTCTGGCTCCCGCGCCTCACGGCGGAAATTATTATCAACTTCACGCCTTGAGGTTCTCTCAATCCACTTACACTTTAGAAACACAGATTTTTTCTGAAAACACTTGCAGCGACTTTCTTAAAAGAGAATATGTCGTGAAAAAAACGGGACGCCTTGTCACCAGCGAAGATCCCAACAAAGACGATCAACTCCTTCCCATCAACGATGAAGCTGCCGGATATGCTATTAAGACTTCCAACCCTCAAAATACGGAACTCTTTACACAAGCAAAAGTGTGCGGCGTAACTGATTGGAAGCTTGATACTTATAAATCTGTGTCCGGAAAAACCTGCTGGAACAAAAATATTTTTGACCTACAAATATTTTATACAACGACCAGAGCTATCAATACTCCAGAAAAAGCAACGCTGGAGTTTGCCGTAACAAGCGCGGGTCAAGACGGAAGAAGCCCGGAGAAAAGAGCCACTCAGTTTACTTCATCGCTTATATTTACAAAAAAATGATTACACGATTGGCTTAGGTTTCATAGCGCCCACGAGAATGATACTCATCTCATAAAGCAAAACGATTGGCACTAGCAGAAACAGCATGCTCATCAGATCTGGTGGTGTGATCACAGCGCTCACCACAGACAATAGTACAATGGCATACCGACGCTTCTCTCTTAAAAACTTTTGATCAATCACACCCATCATTCCCAAAAGAACAATGATCAAAGGAAGTTCAAAGGCTGCACCAAATATGAGTGTCGTTGAAATGAAAAAAGACAAATAACTATCAATCGTAATCATAGGTCGATCATCGGTGCCGCCAAACGTCAGGAGGTAATGAAACGCTGACGGGTACACAACAAAATACACAAAGCTTACACCAATGAGAAACATTACGGTTCCAAAACTCAAAAATCCAATCGCATATTTTTTTTCGTTGCGATAAAGACCCGGGGCTATGAACGCCCACACTTGGTAGAGCCAAAGAGGGCAAGTGAAAATCACTCCCGACAAAATGGCTATTTGAATGTAGGCCATAAACTTATCCATTACGCCGGTGTACACAAGCCCGCCATCGGGAAGATAAGCAAGAATAGGTTGTCGAATGATTCCAAAAATTTGATCGCTATAAATCCAACCCACCGTCGAACCCAAAATAAGAATCCATAAAATTCTCACTACTCGATACCGAAGCTCCGTCAAATGATCTACAAGATGGCCTTCGCCGACAGAGAGCTTCTCTTGATTAGAAGTCACTGGAAGATCCTCCTGGTTTCGGTGTCTGGGAGGCAACGCCCTGTGGTTCTTCTTTTTTTGTTTTTTCCGCGGAGGCGGTGCTCTCTTCTTCCGTGATACGCTTTAAAAGATCTTCGCGCGTTTTCTGGAGGAATTCATCGGACTTCGTTGTGGCCTCTCGAAAAGATCCCAAGGCTTCATCGCTCGCTCGCTTCAGCTCATTGAGAAAGCGACCCATCGTCCTGGCAAGTTCTGGAAGCTGTTTGGGACCAATAAAAATAAGTGCGATAACTCCAATAACCACGAGCTCGCTGAATCCGATATTAAACATACGAATAGACCCTATCTCACCTCAGACCTTCTGGCAAATGGGAGGGTGCGACCTTGCTTTATTGGTAAGTTTTTTTAACGGAATCCGAGGTAACAATGCCTTTTTCCAGCAATTGATCCCGAGCTAGGCTAGAGCCTGTTTTGACGTATCGCTCATAGAGGCGCAAAAGATTCTGGTTGTTGTTCATAAGTGATTTTGTACTGATATATGTGAGCACATCTACAAAACCTAGGAACTTCGTTGAGAGCTCTCCGAAGACGCATCGATTGTTATCATCACGGACCACCTGAGCTAAGCTTTGGTAGGCCGTGCCGCCCATTTCTGCATAATAATCTATATCCACAACTTTACGATTTAAGGAGTCGCCAAAAAAGCCGCTGATGTAGAGGGATGTGTCGCCCAGTTTTTTAAAAAGTTCAATTTGAACTGTGGACTGACTGTTGATGGCCTTTAAGAACATTTCGGCCAAAGTCATTGTTTGTCTTTGTCCAGTTTCGGGCTCAATTTCAAAAAGCTTATCTGTACTGACAAAATTTTCTAAAAGTCCAATGAGGTAGGTTTCTGCAGGTGGGGTTGTTGTCAATTTTGTGCGAGCAAGGGCATCCCTCACGATTTCCGTGAAAAATTCCCGGGGTTGGATAAACAAACTATGCTTTGACGCTTGATTCAGCTTCTTTGTTTTTCCCATAACCACTCTTTAGTGAGAGCGCTTCCTTCCTCTATTATACTCGAAGTCCCAATTATCATGCGTAGTACCAATGAAATTAGGACTTTGGGAGAGATGTCCCCCTTTGAGACGGTCGGCCCTCCCCCATAGAAGATTATCGGAATTTATGAAGCTTTTCTTAATTCGTGACAGCTCCTCAGAATCCTGATGGGGCCTGCTTCCCTACGACAATGGTGACTGCACTTTGCGAAAAAATCTCGCGGGCAAGCTTTTGAATGTCTCGAGATGAGATTTCTCGGATGTGCTTTGCAAAAGCCGTATGCGAGCCAAATGGCAACCCGTACAACTCATCAAAAAGCATAGAGTGAGCAATCGAAGAGTTTCTTTGAAGTTCGATATCATGACGCCCAATAATATAGTTTTTCGAACGTTCAACTTCTTCATCCGATACAAGTTTATTACAAACTTTATCAAATTCTTTTTGAAGCATCGAAAGCGCTTTATCCGCCTTCTCTGGAGAACAGGCTATGTACGCGCCGAAATAGCCGCCATCAATTCCTTCCATACGGATAGGTGCAACCGTGTATGCCAGAGACTCTTTATCCCGAAGTTCCAAAAACAATCGCCCACCTTGCCCAGAGAAGATCGATTGCAAAAGCTGGAGAGTGAACCGTCGATCATCGGTGAAAGTCAAACCCTTGTATCCGGTGAAAATATGAGTTTGCTCCTTTTCGAGCTTCTTAAAGAGTTTGATGTTTTCGCTAGGGCCTTCGTGGGGAACCAAATCCCATTTTTCACCCTTAAGGCGCCAGCTCTGCGTGGCCTTTTCGAAGTGCTCTGTCCAGAGATTGCGATCGAAATGACCAGAAATAGAAAAAATGAGGTTTTCTTTGATCGCCCATTTGCTCCAAAGTTTCAAAACCGACGGGGCATCGATTTTTGCTATGGATTCTTCTGTTCCACTCGGATCAATCGCATATGGATGATTTTTAAACATGTTCTCGAAAAAAAGCTGCTGGCCTATTTGCGCCGGACTATCGTTGCGTGATTTTAAATTCTCAAGCATGACGATTTTCTCACGCTCGATCACCTCATCCGAAAACCTTGGATTCGCCAGGACATCTCCAAAAAGCTCTGAGGCCTTTTCTTGAAATGGCGCCAGCACATCCATAGATACACCAACTGAATTCCGTCCGCCAAAAGCCGAAAGTCCCGCTGCCATTCCCTCCGTAAGAGTTTGAATTTCTTGCTCCGTGCGAGAATGAGTCCCACTCGTCCAAGTACTACCAAGAAGTTCGGTAATCCCATTTAACTCTCTGGGCTCTCTCCTCACGCCCCCCGGAAGTGCCGCACGAAGGCTAATGGCTGGAGTGTCATAAGAGGGATAGAGAAGGAGCGTTGCTCCTGAAGACAGTTTTATTTTTTCTGGCAAACCCTTTGAACGACTACCAAAACTCCAGTTGATTTTTTTCATCTTCGCGGAGGCCTTGGCTTTCGAACTTAACTTCGATTTCATCCAAGCTTTTGAGTATTCCTTTTGCCATTTTGCGATGAGCTTCTTTTCGTCTATCTTCTTGGCGTCCCCCTTTTCCTTTTCACTGCCCAGGCAGGTGATCGTCATTTGCGAAGGAGATAAGTATTTTTTAGCCATCCGACTCACATCAAGGGGCTTCACCTTACGAATTTCTTTCATAAACTTTGGAAAGTAATTTGGATCTCTCATGAGATCTTCAAAGTGTCCGTATTTGCGCGCGAGGCCATCCACCGTTTCGAGAGAATAATATTCTTCTGCCTCGAAGTTAATAAGAGCTTTTTCGAACTCCTTCGCAGAAGGCGGCTCGGACCACACTTTTTCAATTTCTGTTTGAAGAGCACCAAGAAGTTCTTCCATGTTTTTTTTCGCGAGTGTCGTAGCGATAATAAAAATTCCACCATCTTTTAAAGTATAGGCTCCGGAGCCAATGGAATTCGCAAGCGGCTTTCTGATTCGAGCAGCTTGCATAAGTCGTGAGCTTTCTCCTTGTCCCAATATCAGACTCATCATTTCAAGTGCCGGAATGTCTTTGTGGTCTGGCTTAGGGATTTTCCAAGCAATATTTAGAAACGTTTCTTCAAACGGACCTTTTTTTACTTCAATGCGTGGAGAGGCTTGCTTCTTCTCTTTCTTGCGTGTGACTTTTTTAAGTTTGAACGGACGGAAATCAGAAAAATGCTCAGAGACTTTTTCTTTGATGTTTTCATCAAAATCTCCCGCAACAATTAATGTCATGTTCGACGGCACATAGCGGGATTGAAAATACGAAACAATTTTCTTTCGCGACACATTAGAAACCGTCTTAGGATATCCAATCACTGGAATCCCGTAAGGATGAGTTTTAAAAGAGCTTGAGAACATAAGCCTGCTGGCTTCGCGGCTAGGACTGTCGAGAGAGCGCTTAATCTCTTCGATAACCACTTCTCTTTCGTTATCGATTTCCTGCGCGTCGAAAGTGGGAAAACCCATCATTCCACGAATCATTTCTAAACCAGAATTTATGTAGTTCTTTGAAAGAGTGATGTGAAAAACGGTTTGATCAAACGAAGTGTACGCATTGAGCTCACCACCTGAGGCCTCCACCTTTGAAGCAATTTCGCCCACTTTGTATTTATCCGTCCCCTTAAAGACAAGATGTTCGATAAAATGGCTGATTCCCTCTTCGCCCTTCGCCTCATCGGCGCTACCGGTACGAACCCACATCTGCACTGAAACCACAGGAGATTTTTTAGAGTGTATAAGAATGACTGTGAGACCATTTCTTAATTGATATTTTTTAATCATTTTATAATGTGCTTTCCATGTCGTTTGGTGTTTACGTCCATATTCCCTACTGCCTTCAGCGTTGCGTGTACTGCGACTTTGCCACGTTTGAAGTGGAACGTATCGGACATTCCGATGCGGCTTTGCGCGTGGACCCGCCAGAACAATACGTGAAACTCGTTTGTCAGGAGATTCGTCAACGATCTGAAGAAATCTCGACTCGCAAAATCGACACGCTCTACTTCGGCGGAGGCACTCCTAGCCTCATCGAACCTCATCTGATCCTAGCAATTATTCAGGAACTGAGGAACTCAGGATTTGAGTTGTGTCCTGATGCGGAAGCCACCATCGAAATCAATCCCGCCACCATCACGGAAGCCAAGCTCGACCAATATCTTAAAATGGGTCTCAATCGGTTTAGCGTAGGAGTACAAAGCTTCACGGAAGCGCACCTTCAAAAGATGGGGCGCAAGCACTCTGCCCAAGACTCTCGCGAAACCCTCACGCTTCTCTCAAAATACAAAACGAATTTTAATTCCGATCTTCTATTTGCACTACCACACCAAACTTCCGAAGAGTTAAAGCGTGATATTGGGGAGATGCTTTCCTTTGGGCCTTCACATATTAGTCCCTACTGCCTCACGGTACCGGATAAAAATCCGATGGCGCACTCGAGACCTTCGGAAGAACACCAGGTAAAGATGTTTGAAATCATCCATGAAGAGCTCACCAAAGCCGATTTCTTTCGATATGAGATCTCTAATTACGCGCTACCAGGTAAAGAGTCTCGACATAACCTTTTGTATTGGAAAGATGAGCCTTACTGGGGACTTGGATTAAGCAGTCACTCTTATTTACGTCCAGCTTGTCTCAAAGGATTGAAGACGAGGCGCGACCGAGGTGAGCGCGGAGGCCTACTTCCTGTAGGCCGCACAAGCGATCCGACCGAGCAACGAAGTATTCAATCCTTTGAGGCGAGCTGGGGTGTGAGGTTTTGGAATCCACCGACCTTTGAAGCTTATAAAAACCAGATTTTGCACCCTGATTTAAAAAGCGAGTTTTTAGGAATGCCTTCCCACCAGTTTGAGTTTTTAGAATTGCATCAGGCCATTACAGATTATTGCCACACGGCGCTAAGAATGTCGGATGGTCTTTCTCAAAAGAACCTTAAGAATAAGTTTTCATCAGAAACTGTAGGCTCTATTTCAGATCGTCTTAACCAAATTGATTCACGTCTTCTTACCAAAGAAGAACGTGGCTGGAAACTGACCGAAGAAGGTCTTGTTTTAAGTAACCTTGTCTTCGAAAAAATCACTTTTCTAAAGGAAGATCTGCCTTCAGGGGTGCTTTTTTAATGCTCTCTTCTTTCGTGGATTGACTTAAGAGAAGGCGGGCTCATATTTAAAGTTCACTATCAGAGGAGCCTGGTTTGAAAAAGACAGAATCAGATAATGCAGAAACAACAACCGAAAACTCCACAAACGGTACGCCCGAAACCCCTGTGGTTTCGACTTCAGGAGGCGACCTAGAACAACGAGTTCAAGAGCTGGAAGCCGCTCTCGCAAAGGAGCGCAATGACGCTCTTTACGCCCGCGCCGAATTTGATAATTTTCGTAAACGCGCCGTCAAGGAGCGTTCTGAACTTGTGAAGTATGGGGGCGAACGTGCTCTCGCGGATATTCTTACTGTCATGGATAATTTTGAACGTGCCATTCGTGCGAGTGAAACGGCCAATATTGAAGATTTGAAAAAAGGCGTCGTTATGATTGCGGAGGATCTTCGCAACACACTCAAGCGCTACGGTATTACGGAAGTATTACCCGAAAACGGAAAGTTTGACCCCACCATCTTTGAGGCCATCAGCACCGAAGAAACGGATGAGGTCGAGCCGGGACAAATTTCGAGAATTTTTCGAAACGCCTATAAGTTCCACGATAAAATCATTCGACCAGGTCAAGTGATCATTGCGAAAGCAAAAGCGACTGATGGAGAAAAAGGATAATTCTTGGCGGCAAAAGATTACTACAACCTTTTGGGTGTAGATAAAAATGCGAGCGACGATGATTTAAAAAAGGCCTATCGCAAGTTGGCCATGAAGTATCATCCTGACCGCAACCCTGACGATAAAGCCGCCGAAGAAAAATTCAAAGAGGTGAGCGAAGCTTACGATATTCTCCGCGATTCTAAAAAACGTGAAATGTATGACCGCTTTGGAAGCGCGGGGCCTGGGTTTGCTCGTGGTGGTGATCCACGACATCAAGGTTTTGAAAATTACCAAAATCCTTTCGGCTCACCGAAAGATACAGGTTATTTTGAAGATCTGTTTAGCGATATTTTTGGTGATCCTTTTCAATCGGGAAGAGAAGCTTCACCGCGGAACCAAAAAGGTTCTAATTTAAAATACACCCTACTCATTGACCTTGAAGATTCCGCCCTGGGCACGGAGAAGGTGATTAGTTTTATGCGCCTTAACCCTTGCGGAACGTGTAAGGGTACACGTGCCGCGCCTGGAGAGACGCCCCAGGCTTGCTCTCAATGTAAAGGCAGCGGCACAATTCAAGTTGGACAAGGCTTTTTTGTTTCTAGGCAAGCTTGCAACCAATGCTCTGGTACTGGACAAATCATTCGTAAGCTCTGCAACACGTGTCAGGGTTCTGGACGCACGCAAGGACCAGTGAAGCTTTCCGTCTCCATTCCTGCGGGGGTGGCTGAGGGGCAAAAGTTAAAACTTCGCGGCGAGGGTGATGTCGGCGCAAACTCTTCTCAGCGTGGAGACCTTTTTGTCGTCGTTAACATTCGAGAACACACGCTCTTCCGTCGCGAGTCACAAAACATTGTGCTCGACCTACCTATTTCTTTTTTTGACGCAACCCTGGGAGCCAATGTTCAAGTACCTACCCTCACGGGAATGGTATCCCTTAAAATTCCACCAGGATCTGCTTCAGGAAAAATCTTTCGCCTTAAGGGAAAAGGGCTTCCTCATCTCAATACCAGTGAGGTCGGGGACATGCTCGTGCGCCTTGTGATTGACGCTCCAGAGAAACTGACAAAAGAGCAGGAAACGCTGCTCAAGCAATTACGCGAGATCACACCGGAGCCACCTCAAACACGCACCTTTCAAAAGAAGCTGGAGCAACTTATAGCGCAACGGAAAACAAAAGGTTGATGGGTGAAAAGTGCCGTGTAGAATAAATCCATGGTGAAAAATATCCTTTATTCCCTCACATTTTTGGTCCTATCTTCGTTTCTTTTAAGCTGTAGTTCTTCACAGCCAAAACCTCAGCCCGTGACTCCTGCACAAAAACAACTCCTTCAAAAAACTAAAAAACTTTTAGCTACGAATAAAAAAGAAACGGCTCTTAAATCTCTAGAGAAACTCGCACTTACACCGCCTGAATCCGCCGCTTCTCACGAGGCCAACATGACCTTAGGTCTGCATTACTCTCACAAGCGCGAGTACGCAGCGGCGGCTCCGTTTTTTCAAAGAGTGTTCCAATCAAGAAACGATTTTGGCTACAAAGCGCAAGCAGGGATGCATTGGGCGCAAACCCAACTCGATCTCAAACAGTATCCAGAGGCACTTCAAACCGCCAATGCCGTTTTGAAAACAAATGGCCTCGATGTTGAGAGCGCCATTGGTGCGCAAAAAGTCTTAGCTCAGGTGTATTTACAAAATGGATCTACACTTGAAGCTTTAAATGCCACCATTGCCGTGAGCGAGGCTTCCACAAATGCCGCCGAAAAAGAATCGTACCGATTAAAAGCTCTCGACATCGTGGATGCAAAGCTGACCGACAAACAAGTCGAGCAAGTGGCCAGCCGCTACTCTCAGGATTACATCCGAGGAGGCGCGTACTATCGTCTCGGTACAGCTCTCTTTGAACAGGGTTTTTATGATGAAGCTCGTTCGAAGCTTTCTTCTGTTCGATCTTATTTAAAAGAAGGACAAATGATTGAGCGTGCTAATGAAATCATTGAGCAGATCGACTCTCGTCGTACCGTTGACGCCGACGTTGTCGGGGCGGTTCTTCCTTTGACGGGGAAAAATGCGAAAATCGGCTATAAAACTTTAAAGGGCCTTCAGTTAGGGCTTGGTATTTTTGGTCCCAACAAGTCGAGATACAAACTTTCTGTCGTGGACAGCGAGGGAAATCCTGAAGTTGCTCGTCGTGCTTTCCGCCAGATGATTTTAAGTGATCATCCCATTGCTGTGGTTGGTAGCCTCTTAAGCAAAACGGCCATACCTATCGCGAACAAAGGGCAGGAGTTTGGTGTTCCAACCATTGGACTTTCGCAAAAATCTGGTATCACAGAAACAGGTGAATATGTTTTCAGAAACGCTCTCACCAGCGAGATGCAAGTTCAACAGCTCGTGCACACGGCGATGACCGTTAAAAAGATGAGTCGTTTTGCCATCATTTATCCTAACGACGCCTATGGGGTCGAGTTTGCAAATCTATTTTGGGATGAAGTCCTTGCGCGCGGAGGTCATATTGTTGGAGCCCAGACTTATGATCCGAAAGAAACAGATTTTCGTGGTCCTGTAAAAAGATTGGTCGGAACTTATTTTGTCGAAGCTCGCACCGAGGAATACAACTCACGCCTTCAAGCATGGAAATCAAAACAGAAAAATATTTCTGCTCAGAGAGATTTACCAAAAGATATTCTTCCACCGATCATCGACTTTGATGGAGTTTTTATTCCTGACAGTACGAAGGCGGTCGGACAAATTGCAGGAATGCTCGTCTATAATGATATTGTGGGCGTTCCGCTTTTAGGTACAAATCTGTGGAATGCAGGTGGACTGATCGAACGTGCAGGTAAGGCCGCAGAAGGCGCTCTCTTCGTGGACAGTACTAAACCTCAGGCCCAGAGCGATGGTTTCTTTACTTCTCATTTCCAAAAAACTTTTGGCTACGCCCCCGAATATTTTGAACTTCAAGGTTATGACACCGGGCTTTTAGTTCGCATGGTGTTAGACTCTGGCGTTTCATCACGCAGCTCCTTTAAAGAGAGACTTGAGAAAGTTTCAAATTTTCGCGGCGCCACAGGAAACCTGAACGTTTCAGAACGTCGAGAGGTTTTACGCCCCCTCTCTTTATATACCGTTGAAAAGGGCCAAATACGGGCATTTTAAGCCCCCTCCATTCTTCTCGATTTCTTTTTAGATTTTTTTAACCTTGTCTAGTTGCGCTTTAGTCTATTGTTCAACCCGGCGCATTGGCTGTGGAAGGAGCCTCTGAAGAATGCTGGCACATGGCAAATTTTACAATTTTTTCGTGACAACTAATTTCAGAGATTACATAAATCTTAAACTTCCTGTCTGAAGACCATCGTTTTCAGAGGAAGACCATGTTCTTAAGGAGGGTTGAGACATGAAAACAAGAGATTTGGAAAGATTTAAAAAAATTCTTCTGCATCAGAAGTCGAGTCTTCTCAATAAATCTGTTTGGTTTAAGGAAGAGAACCAAAAGGCGAAAGAGCAGTCGGGTGATGAAATCGATCACGCTACTAGCGAAATCCATTTGAATTTAGACATTCGATTACACGAGCGTGAAAGAGTTCTAATTCAAAAGATCGAAACTGCTCTGGCAAAGATGTCAGTCGGAAGATACGGACGCTGTGAAGACTGTGAGGAGCCTCTAGATCTAAAAAGACTTGAAGCTCGACCAGTAGCCACTCTTTGTATTGCCTGTAAGGAAGACCAGGAAGATCGCGAAAAATTTTACGCGTTTTCATAAAAAAAATTAATGCTCTATTGAGTCATTTGACGAAAAAGCATTCTCATCCAAACTCTGTTCTCATGAGAGCCCGATTTTTCGGGCTTTTTGTTTTTAAATGTCTTTATCTCTGACAGTACTTTGTACCGATACCTTCACTTCTCGACTTTTGTACCCAAACAATTTCTTAAAGCCACTCGTGCCCACGACCGAAAAGTTTTATGAAGCTACCCTGACTTGAAGGAGAGGCACATGAGCTTTGATGATAAAGCATTAGATATTCCAGCGACACTTCCCATGCTCCCCGTGCGAGATATAGTGGTTTTCCCCTATATGATCTTGCCACTTTTTGTAGGAAGAGATTCTTCCATTAAGGCAGTTGAAGAAGCGCTCGCGAAGAATCGATTGATCTTTTTGGCCTCACAGATCGATCTTCATGAAGAAAACCCGTCACCTGAAACCATCTATAAAACAGGTACGATTGCGATGATCATGCGCATGCGAAAGCTTGCAGATGGTCGCGTAAAAATCTTGATTCAAGGTGTAGCAAAGGGACGCGTAAAAAATTATGTGAAGTCGAATCCCTACCTCGAAGTAGAGGTTGAAAAAATCACCGAACAGAAACCAGCGCCGGGTTCCATTGAAACAGAAGCACTTATCCGTAACGCCAAAGAGCATCTTGAAAAAATCATCGCTCACGGAAAAATGCTTTCTCCAGACATTCTCTTGGTTCTTGATGATGTCAGTGATCCAGGAAGACTCGCTGATTTGATCGCGAGCAACTTAGGCCTCAAGGTCGCAGATGCACAAAAAGTATTAGACACCTTTGATTATCGCGAGAGACTAAAACTCGTAAATGAACTTCTTGCTAACGAACTCGAACTCCTCGCTATGCAAGCTCGCATCCGTAACTCTGCAAAAGATGAGATGACGAAGAGCCAGAAGGAATACTTCTTAAGAGAGCAGATGCGTGCTATAAAGTCAGAGCTTGGTGAAAACGATTCCAAGACTGAAGAGATCGAAGAGTTAAGAGAAAAAGTTCAATCTGCTTCTATGACTCCAGAAGTCGAGACAGAAGCTCTCAAACAGCTTGGTCGTCTCGAGCGCATGCACCCGGACGCTAGCGAAGCCTCGATGGTTCGTACTTATCTTGATTGGTTGATTGATCTTCCTTGGAACAAAAAATCTGAAGACAATTTAGACCTAGATCATGCTCGAAATGTTCTTGAAGAAGATCACCATGATCTTGAAAAAATCAAAGAACGTATCTTAGAGTTCCTTGCTGTAAGAAAATTAAAAGGCAAAGAAATGCTCAAAGGTCCAATTCTTTGTTTCGTAGGGCCTCCTGGTGTTGGTAAAACATCTCTTGGTCGCAGCATCGCACGCGCCATGGGCCGTAAGTACTGCCGTATTTCTCTCGGTGGCGTGAAGGACGAAGCAGAAATCCGCGGTCATCGTCGTACTTATGTAGGTGCGATGCCAGGAAAAATCATTCACGCATTGAAGCAGTCAAAAACAAACAATCCTGTCTTTATCTTGGATGAAATTGATAAATTAGGAAGCGATTTCCGTGGAGATCCAAGTGCAGCGATGCTTGAGGTGTTAGATCCTGAGCAAAACTCCACTTTTAGAGATCACTATCTGAACGTCGACTTTGACTTGAGTAACGTCATGTTCCTCGCAACAGCGAACGTTCTTGAGAATATTCCTCAAGCTCTCCGCGATCGTATGGAAGTGATTCAGCTTTCTGGTTATACAGAGGAAGACAAACTCATAATTGCGAAAAAGCATCTTGTACAACGCCAAATGGAAAACAATGGTGTAGATGCAGAAGATATCACATTCACAGATGCTGGTCTTCGCCAAGTTATCACAGGATACACTCGCGAAGCTGGTCTCCGTAACCTTGAAAGAGAGATTGGTAGCCTTTGCCGTAAAGTCGCTAAAGACGTAGTTCTTGGTAAGACAACAAAGCAAACGATCACTGCAGACGTTGTTGAAAAACTTCTTGGCCCCGTGCGCTTCCAAAAAGAGGAAGAGATGGGAGATAGCCAAGTCGGTGTTGCAACAGGTCTGGCTTGGACTCAGTTCGGTGGGGAAGTTCTCTACATCGAAACACTCAAAATGCGTGGTAAAGGTGAGCTCGTTCTTACGGGCCAATTGGGTGACGTCATGAAGGAGTCAGCAAGAGCCGCCATGTCTTACGCTAAGGCACACTACAAAGAGCTCGGAATCGATGACGAATGGATTGGTAGCCACGAAGTACACGTACACATCCCTGCAGGAGCGATCCCTAAGGACGGTCCATCTGCCGGTATCACAATGGCGACATCACTCATCAGCTTGATGACGGATACGCCAGTGAGAAAAGATGTTGCGATGACGGGTGAGTTGACTCTTACGGGTCGCGTTCTCCCAATCGGTGGCTTAAAAGAGAAAGCTCTTGCGGCACTCCGACATGGAGTCAAAGATGTGATCATTCCTGAGCAAAACGTGAAGGACTTGGCCGACATACCAGAAGAGTTTAGAAAGAAGCTCAACTTCATCCCTGTGAAACACTTGGAAGAAGTTTTGGAAGTGGCGTTCGAAAAAGGTCACAAGTTCAAAAAAGCTTCTGGCAGTAGCACCCCATCGGGCGGACGCTCAAGCCGCAAGCCAAAAGTGGCTTCACCAGCAGCATAAGTTTTAATTAAAATTCAAAGAATTCACAAAAGGCGCGGTAAAAGCGCCTTTTATTTTCTTTATGCGGAAATATTGACGTAGATTGGCACCCTCGAGCGCCTTACTTTCTCTAAAACCTTAATAAGCTTCACGCGTACGGCCCCCGCTTTGCTATTATTTCATTCCTGAGGTCGGCTTGGGACGAAACATTTTTTTATTCTTATGTGCTTGTTGGGTTTCTAATGTGAGGGCGTCTGAAGTGTCGCGCCTTTGTGGTTTTATAGGAACAAACTCTTATTCTCAGTCGTGGACTATTAGCGATCCACAAACCCTTCATCTGACCCCTGAAAGCTTCTTGCCTCCCGAATTTCTACAGAGTATTCGTCAAAAGATCGGGCCTGTAAAACTTCATATTACCCATCTGTCTTCTAACAAACTTTATATACGTCTGACGAGCCCAAGTTTATTTGACTCAGCTAGCGAAAGGGGGGTTCTCCAATTTCATGTACAAGTGAGCTCAACGGACGCTACAGCCCTTATTATTAATCGCCTTCGCGCAGAAAACCCTTACTTTAAACCTGCAGAACATCGCTTGCGATTTGATGAGAATGAAAAGGGCTTAACAATGAATCAAATGAGATATTTTCTTAAAGGCCTTACCAACTTCGTTCTTGCAGGAGGTTATAAAAAGATCGCCGTTGAGGGCGTACCTAATTATCAAACACTGATGCTTTATCTTAGAATGGGCGGGTTTAAAGGAGCGAATCCTCGTGATGAGAAGCTCATACAACTTATGGCTTACTATTGGAGGTATTCTCGCAAACATCTTCCGACATATCTCCGGCCTAAAGCTCTCGAAGATTTTACGGATTTACTCTACGCAGGGAGAGGGCCCGTTAATTCCTCTGGCCAATCAAAACTAGAAGAGGTGTGGATTAATTATCAAAAAACGGGCGTGCTTCCTGAGGAAGCCCGCTTATTACAAGATTTCGATGGTGAAATTACTGGTACCAGTGGCTCTCCCATCGGGCTTATTGTTGAAACTGAAAAGCCTAAGCACCAGGTTGGTTTTGTAAATTTCGCCGAGGCCGGCCTCCCTCTTTTCGGCAATGACTGGAAGCAAGCTGAGCTTACTGAGCTCAAGCTCGTAAAAGAACTCGTTCCTTAACTTTATAATCATTTTATTCGAAGTCGAGCGAAGACTTCTGTGACATCAGGCGAGTGTTTTCGTTTTCTAAAACACGCACCAGAGTTCGGAGGTCTGAGATCTCTTCTTTGAGCTGACGAACTTGCTCGTCTTTTTCTTGAAGAATGACGGTGTAGGCTCTTTTCAATTCATCGAGCAAACGATTCGCGGCACTCAAAATGTTGTAATCTTCGGACGGCGCAGAAGTTTTTGTGACAGTTTCGAAAGACTCTTCGCGCACAGGCATTTTTGGAGTTGGTTCAAACATAGGTTCTTCCTTCATCTGAATTTCGGTAGGCGGCTCATCCATGATGTAATACTTCCCGGTTTCTAAACGAAAGCGAATATTCTCGAGTTTGATTCGTCGACGCAGCGTTGAAATGCTAATCTTATATTTATTTGAGTAGTCAACGAGCGAAAGCCAATGAGCATTCTGAGCCATAGTTCCTCCGAATAGGCACATCCTAACATCCAACCCTCGGCCTTTGTAAACATATTTGAATATCCTTTTGAATAACCTTGGCTAGGGTCTTCTCAAGACGTAATCTAAAGGGATGCGCCTTGAAGGTAAGAAGAAAGTGGGCTTGGTTTTAAGCGGCGGTGGAATTAAGGCTGCGGCCTTTCACTGTGGTGTTTGCCTTGCTCTCCAGGAAAAAGGATTTGTGTTTGCGGGGGGAACCCACGATGAGGTCGCTCGTTACCCTAAAGATCCCATGACTATTCAAACCTATGTGGGTTCAAGTGCGGGAGCGATCATTAGTTCCTTTTTAGCTTCTGGATATTCAGTAGAAGCGATGATCGATGCCTTTGAAATGGGCGCGGGTGGATTAAAGCCTAAGAAGCACGGCGCCAAAAGACGCTCTTCTGCACAGCTGAAATCACTGAGTTATTTCGATCTTTTCTCCGTCAATGGAATCAATTTTTTACACATGATCCCCAAATTTTTGCAGAGCAAGTCCGTGGTTCTCAGCGGTGGAATCGAAGCCTTTTTAAAACATGGCTTTAAAATCAATGGCCTCTTCACCACCAAGGGGATCGAAAGATACCTCAGACGTCACGTTTTACCGACCAATCATTTTCGTGAATTAGGCGTTGAGCTTTTCATCGTTGCAACCCAATTAAATCATAGTCGCAAAGTGGTGTTCGGGCCTTACACTGAAACAACAAAAGAAGCCGGCATTAAGCGCGCGGACTTCTCTACTATCAGCGATGCCGTCGCCGCCTCCGCAAGTCTTCCTCCCGTTTTTGCTCCTTATGGAATTCGTAACCAAAAAGGGAAAGAGCTTTTCTTTTTTGACGGAGAAATTCGCGACACGATGTCGTCTCACGTGGCCGTGGAAAACGGCTGTGATTTGGTGATTTCAAGCAACTCGATTCAGCCCTATCATTTTAATAAAGAGATGGGGAGCCTTCACAACTACGGAATCCCAATCATTTTAAACCAAGCTCTCTATCAAGTGGTGGAACAAAAAGTATTTAAGGCGATTCAGTACAACCAAGATATCAAATCGTTATTGAACGTGGTTGATGGTTACTTTCGTCAGGCGAATCTCCCTGAAGAGCATCGACTAAAAATTCTGGATATTATGGCCGAACGAGTGAACTTCCGCCGTGGAGTTGATCACATCTACATCCATCCAAACCCACAAGATTACCAAATGTTCTTCGTCGATCACTTCAGCCTGAACCCAAAGATCTTAGGCGACATCGTTCGCATCGGCTTTCGAAGCGCCATCCAAGCCCTCCGCAAACATCACGTTTAACAGCATCACGACTTCCGTGGGCAATGTATAAAAATGCTTACAGGAAGAGCTGATGCACAGATCGTTGGATCAGCTTGAAGAATGGGCTTGAGACGACACCGATCACGATCACCGCCACTGAAGCTGCGAGGATGATGGTCTTCGCGCTGATGTTGGATGTGATGGGACGAGGCTCGCCTTCGACCATGTACATCGTGACGATCGGTCTTAAGTAGTAATACACACTGACAACAGAACCAATCACACCCCATACCGCAAGCCAAACGTAGCCTTGAGCGATCGCTGTGGAGAAGAGATAGAGTTTCCCGAAGAAGCCAACGGTTGGTGGAATTCCCGCAAGACTTAATAAGAAAATTGTAAATCCAAGCGCAAGACCCGGATACTTATGTGCAAGTCCTTTAAGATCTTCAACGTGAAGGATGGTATCTTCATGTTTTTCAAAAAGCGAAATCATCGCAAAGGCACCAAGGTTCATGATCGCGTAAGCCACGAGGTAAAAAACGAGTGAGCTTACGGCTCCTTCGCCCCCACCGGTACCTGCTGTGATCACACCAATAAAAAGATATCCGCTATGTGCAACGCTCGAGTAGGCAAGCATGCGTTTGAGATTTTCCTGCATGACCGCAGCGATATTCCCCACAAGAATGGTGAGAACCGCAAGCCACTGCATGAGGTCCACGATAACTTCGGATTTTCCAAAATTCATAAATAGCACAAACTTTAAGAAAGCCATAAAGCTTGCGGTCTTAACCGCAGTTGCCATGAAGGCCGTGACCGGAGTTGCGGCCCCCTGATACACATCGGGAGTCCAAACGTGAAACGGGAAGATCGCTGTTTTAAAACAAAAGCCCGCCATCATCAAAACCCAACCGATAACAAACAATCGATTGCTGTCCATGAGTGAAGCGCTTACATTTTTTAATACAAGAAGCTCTGTCGTTCCGGAAACACCAAAAATAAACGCAAGGCCGTATAATAAAATAGCCGCGGAGAATCCACCCAAAATAAAGTATTTAAACGCAGCTTCTTTAGAGAGCCGTTGCTCATGGCTCATGCCGATGAGGAGATAAAGAGAGATCGACATGATCTCAATCCCAATAAACATGACTAAAAGGTCATTCGCCCAAATAAGGGTCATCATTCCGATCACAGAATTCAAAATCAAAAACACGAACTCCGAGTAATGATCCCCACGCACATTAATATTTTCATGCGCCATGATGAGTGAGGCCGCTGCCGAAATAAGCACGATGATGATCGCGGGATAAGAAGAACCATCTATAATCAGGGCATCGCTAAACGCGCCGACGTTTCCGGCTTCCATGCTGAGAAAAACCCAGCCAATCGCTACACCAATTCCCGAAAGGCCCTGAAGAAGGGTTGCAATAGGCCTTTGTTCTTTTTGACGAATACTTTTAATAATGAGAGGTAAAAGGCTCGCGAAAAAAATAATCACCATTGGAAAAATGGTCAAAATATCAAAAACGTCTGTTTTAAATGTCGTAAGCAAGTTCATCTACTTCGCCTCTTCTTCATAAACCGTCAACTGATACTGGCCTTTGTTTGCCATGAGGTGATCAATGCTTGTCTGTGACCAACTTAAAAAACTTTGCGGGTAAACACCCATCCAGATCGCTAAGACAAGAAGGGGTGCAAGGACAAGCCCTTCACGCAAGGTAAGATCATGAAGATGCGATTTATGTTCTTTTACAATTGGGCCTTCTTCGCCAAAGAAAACTCGCTTAACCATCCACAGCATGTAAGCCGCACCAAAGATCACTCCCGTAACAGCCACATAAGCAAATTCTTTTTTGTACAGGTAAGTTCCAAAGAGAATGAGGAACTCACCGATAAATCCGTTTGTTCCTGGCACGGCAATACTTGAAAGGGTCACGATCACAAACGCAATTGTATAAAGCGGCATCACCGACGCGAGGCCACCGTAGTCTTTGATTTCTCGCGAGTGAGTTCGCTCATAGATCATACCTACTAACAAGAACAGCGCGCCGGTGCTGACACCGTGATTAAGCATTTGGTAAAGAGCGCCGGTCACTCCGTAAGTGTTCAGCGCAAAAAGTCCGAGCACCACGTAACCCATGTGAGAAACAGAGGAGTAGGCCACAAGTTTTTTGATGTCCGGTTGAACCATCGCCACGAGAGCACCGTACACAATTCCGATCAATGCGAGGATACAAATTAACGGGCCCCAGTAGGTCGTTGCCTCTGGAAAAAGAGGAATCACAAATCGCAAAAATCCATAGGTTCCAAGTTTGAGCATGACCCCAGCAAGAATGACGGAGCCTGGTGTCGGTGCTTCGACGTGAGCGTCTGGCAACCATGTGTGGAGTGGGAAGAGTGGCACCTTAATCGAGAATGCGAGCGTGAATGCAAAAAACATGAGTGTTTGAGGATTCATGATCTCCCCGCCCACAAAAGGAATTTGAAGCTTATAGAAGTCGAGAAGGCTGCTGCTCACATATCCTAGTTGGTCGAAGGTCATGTACATCATGGAGATCATCGCGATGAGCATCAACACCGAACCGAACATCGTATAAATGAAAAACTTGATCGTTGCGTATATGCGTCTCTTGCCACCCCAAATACCCACGATAAAATACATTGGGATCAGTGAGGCTTCGAAAAAGACGTAAAACAAAATTGCATCAATCGAGAGAAACGAGCCGATAAGGGCCGTTTCAAGAATCATCATGTGGATTGCAAAGTGCCGGAAGTTTTTCTCGATGGAAACCCACGAACCTAAAATAATAATGGGAGTCAGGACCGCTGTGAGAACGACAAGCCAAAGTGAAATTCCATCAATGCCTAAAAAGTATTGAATTCCAAAAGACTCCACCCACATGTGTTTTTCTACTAATTGAAGTGCTGCGGAGTTTTTATCAAAGCGACAGAAGAGACAGAAGCTGACAGCAAGCTGCACGAGAGAAAAGATAAGGGCGGCTGGACGAACCCACGACTCTTTTCTGACACAACAGAGAAGGCCAGCAAACACGAGAGGTAAAAAAGTAATAAGCGTTAATAACATGTTACACCAACACCAAAAACACAACCAAACCAATCACCATGTAGAACAGATACTGCTGGAGGTTACCATTTTGTAACTGTCGTAAACCCAAGCCGCATTGTTTTACATAGTCCGACAAAAGATAAGTCGCACGATCAATGATATTCACGTCAACACGGCCCCAGAGAAAACGGCTCGCTTTAATCAGGGGATTGATAATGGACGCAAAATACATTTCGTCGACGTAGTATTTGTTTTCTACAAGAGTTTTTAAGCCACCCATAGAGCTTGTGAGCTTGCCCAATAACGCGTTCGGTTTTGCATAGAGAAAAAACGCAAACCACGCTGAGAGACCCGCAAGAGAAACCGAAATTCCCATAAAAATCCACTCGAGAATCACACTACCGTGCGCTCCTTCAGATGGAATTTTCACAATTCTTGGCTCGAGCCAATGTTCCAACATATTTGGAATGTGACCAGGGAGGACCGCAGAAATCACATGCGGAATTCCAATCCAACCACCGATCACCGAAAGAAGCGCGAGGACCGAGAGTGGAATCAACATGCTTGGAGGTGATTCATGGGGATGAACATCTTTAGAAACACGGCTTTTACCCCAGAAGGTCAGTGCCATAAGACGTGTCATATAGAAGGCCGTACAAACCGCGCCAACAACTCCCATAATCCAGAAAATAATATGTCCACGTGGGGAAGCGTAAGCTTGCCACAAAATTTCATCTTTACTAAAGAAGCCTGCAAAAGGCGGCATACCGATAATCGCAAGCCAACCCATTAAGAATGTGAAGTAAGTGATCGGCATCTTTTTCGAGAGGCCACCCATCTTCGTCATATCTTGTTCATGGTGCATTCCGTGAATCACTGAACCGGCACCCAAGAACATGAGAGCTTTAAAAAACGCATGCGTCATAAGGTGAAACATTCCTGCACCAAAAGCGCCAACGCCCACACCTAAGAACATGTAGCCCAACTGAGAAACCGTTGAGTACGCCAAAACTTTTTTGATGTCGTTCTGTGCAAGACCAATGGTCGCCGCAAAAACGGCCGTCAGCGCACCAACGAGAGCCACAACAAACATCGCTGTTGGGGCAACGACATAGAGGGCGTTCAGGCGAACAATCATGTACACGCCCGCGGTCACCATGGTCGCTGCGTGAATGAGAGCCGAAACTGGCGTTGGACCCGCCATCGCATCAGGAAGCCAAACGTAAAGTGGAATCTGTGCCGACTTTCCCATCGCGCCAACAAATAAAAAGAGACACGCAAGCGTGATTGGACCAAAAGTGGCTTCTGCAATCGTCGGCGCGTTCGCCGCGAGGGTTGCAAACTGCAAGGTGCCGAACTGTTGGAATAAAAGAAAAATCCCTAAAAGTAATCCTGCATCACCGATACGGTTTGTAATGAAGGCTTTCATGCCGGCAGCGGCCTTTTCACCATCCGTGAACCAGTAACCGATAAGAAGATAAGAGCAGAGCCCCACGCCTTCCCATCCCACAAACATCACAAGAAGATTTTCTCCAAGAACGAGAAGAAGCATATTGAAAACGAAAAAGTTTAAATATGCAAAAAACTTAAACGGCGTGTGATCGTGAGACATGTAGCCCACGCTAAAAAGATGAATGAGAGAGCCTACGCCCGTAATGATTAAAATCATGATGGCAGAAATCTGATCCACCACGAAACCCATTGGAATACGTAAAGCTCCAACATGGATCCAAGTAAAAAAGTCGACGCGAATCTCACGAGACTCTACTGGCATGCCCGCAAGCTGAATCACAAGAGTCAGGGCAGATAAAAAAGAAATCACCATTGCACTGGTGGCAATTGTCCCGGCTATTTTTGCGTTGTGTCCGCGAAAACAAAAACCGTTGATGGTAAATCCAACCAGCGGACTTAACACTAATAAAGACATCAACAGAGCGTGGCTCATTCCTAACCCTTCAACAATTCAAAGTTCTTAATATCAATTTCTTTAAATCTTTTAAGTACCGCAACCGCAAGCGCAAGACCCACGGCCGCTTCACAGGCCGCAATCGTCATTACAAAAAACACCACGATGCTTCCGGTCCCATTTGCATAGTATTTTCCAAATGCCACAAACGTGATGTTCACCGCATTGAGCATTAATTCGATCGACATTAAAATCACAATCGCGTTTTTACGAGTGAGTACACCAATAAGGCCTACAGAGAATAAGAGCGCACCAAGAATGAGGTAATGCGTAAGTCCAACCTCAAGCATGTGTACCTCCTCGTGAGCGCGCCACGGCGACTGCTCCGACTGCAACCAGCAGCAGGAGAACGCTGACAATTTCGAAAGCAAAAATATATTTTGAAAACAATAACTGACCAATCTCACGCACACCAATGTGCGGAAGATTTTGGCTGTTGATTCCGGCATCAAGCGCCGCTCTTGTCACTTCAAAGCCGCCAAGCAGAAGACCTAAAATGGAACCGGCGCCCGCAGCCTTCAAGACCGTGCTTGCAAGACTACCCGACATAATTTGAATTTCTTTTTTTAAATCGAAGAGCATCACCACCATGACAAAGAGAACCATCACGGCACCCGCATAAACAATCAGTTGTACGCCGGCAATGAAATACGCCTCTAACGTGAAGAAGAGTCCCGCCACCGCAATCATGGTGACAGCGAGGAAGAGAGCAGAAAAAATAGGGTTCTGTACAATGACAACGCCAACCGCGCTCACAAAAGCTGTGAGAGCCAAGAGATAAAATAAGGCATCAAATAGTTTCATTTTAAAATCCTCTCGCCAAAAGCATCGCAAAAGCCGTAACCACGATATTTCCGATAGCCCATGGGAGCATCGTTTTCCACCCTAAATCCATAAGATGGTCGTAACGGAACCTTGGAAGAGTCCAGCGAATCCAAATAAAAAACCAAAGAAAGAATGCAACCTTTAAGACAAAGGAAAGAAGATACGCAACCGATACGCCAATGCTAATTTGCGTGCTTCCAGAAACAAAACCAGAAATAAACTGGCGCATTTCCATTTCATTCACAAAAGGAATTCCGTAACCACCAAAATAAAAAATAGAAAGAAGACAGCTCGCCACCATCATGTGGCCGTATTCACCCATGAAGAAAAGGAGCATCTTGAATCCGCCGTACTCGGTATGAAAACCCGCCACAAGCTCCCCCTCAGATTCTGGAAGGTCAAACGGGAGACGATTGCTCTCCGCAAATACCGCCGTAAAGAAGAGAACAAAACCAACGGGCTGAAAGAAAATTCCCCAGTTCGGTAGAAAATCAAGCTGATAAGATTGTCCGAGAAATCCAAATCGGAGCGGGCCCGCCTGAGCATGAATCATCTCTGTCAGATCAAAGGTTCCGTAGAGGAGAACTGTGGCCACAATCGCAATTCCCATCGCGAGCTCATAAGAAATCATTTGTGCACTCGCGCGAAGAGCGCCCATCAGTGAATATTTATTGGCCGAGCCCCATCCCGCCATTAAAAGACTGTAGGCTCCTAAAGAGCTCACACCCAAAATGTAGATGATACCCACATGCATATAAACACCCTGCATGTTAAATATGTAGGGGCCCCACATCTTTCCCGCCATTTCAAAAGGCTGTACTTCAATGGGTGTAGAGAGCGGAATGCTTGCTAACGCTAATGCCGCAGGGATTAGCGCCGCAACAGGTGCGCCGTAGTAGAGAAGAGCGTTCGCTTTCGCGGGCACAAACTCTTCTTTACAAATAAACTTTACGGCATCTGCAAGAAGTTGGGTGAGTCCCAAGGGACCTACACGATTGGGACCAAAGCGGTGTTGAATAAAAGCTGATCCTCGTCGCTCCACCCACACGAGGAGAGGAACCATCTGCACCATCATCAAGAAGATGAGAAGAAGTTTTACAGCATTGACTGAAATCTCAAATACGTCCTGACCCATCCGCTATTCCCACTGCAGTCCGCGGTTTCTCCAAACATAGAAGAGACCGAAAATTAAAATGGCCATAAAAACAATCATTTCTGTAAATAAAAAGATTCCCGCCGTCTTAATGCCTTCTGAATAAATCAAGGCCCACGGATACATAAAGACCACTTCGATATCGAACAAAATAAAAATGATCGCTGTAAGATAGTATTTAATAGGAACTTGAGTTGTGCCTGAGTCTTCCCCAGAAATTCCACATTCGTAAGGCATGACTTGTCGTGGGTCTTTGATTTTTTTCTTCGGTCCAACAAGAGATGTTAAAAAGAGAAGGCCCGCTCCAAAAATGAAGACAAAAATGCCCAATAGCACGACTGGTAGTAGCTGTTCTGCCAAGATGCTGCTCCTTTAGATGTCCATACCAGATGATCTTATAAAAACCGTCATGAGATCATCATGCGGCTTAAAATATAGCTTACATATTTATACAAAGGCGATGGATATATTCCAAGCGTAATAACAAAAATGAGCAGGGAATAGCCGATTATATTGTCTATATAAGATGTTTTGTTTTCTGCAGTGACCTTCGGCGAAAAATCATCGAAGAGTTCACCCAACACACTGATCAATGAAATCATAAGTGATGCGGCGCAAATCACCGGCATCAATTGCAGCCAGAGGATTTTTTGTGCCCCTTGTGCCGTCGATACAATTAGAGAAAAGCCCACAAATGTTCCGAGTGGACTGAAAATGATAAATAGAGCAAAGAGTTGGAGGCGTTGAAAAAAGCTCGCGGCCCTTAACGCAAGGCGTCCGCCATCTGTGCTTTCAAAAGGTTTCAAATCTAGGGCCATAAAGATTTTCAAAGTGAGTGGCACCGCGATTGTATAAAGAAAAAGTCCCGCCACTCCCTTTAAAAAGGATTCTTTTGTTCCCGAAGACAAACTCCATAAAGTGAGGAGGAGGGGCTGAATCGAATAAATTTGAAAAATCTGAGCCATGTTTTTTGCAAACAACGTTTGCACGAGCACAAAAGCGGCCATCAACCCGAAAGCGACAACCGGTAAAAGCGTTACGAGAAATCCTTTAAATGGGACGAAGGTGTCGGCCTCCCACGAACCTGCCATAGAAAGAATCCATCGACAGATCATAATCGCCCCCAGCAACGGAAGCGTCTGGCGGAAAAGCCCAATGAGTGTCCAGCTGTCGGCCTTTTCGTAGTCTTTTGCAAAGAACGTAAAAACTGGAAAGCAAAGGAGACTGCAAAAAAGAACAAGCGGTGCGCCCCACCCCAAAAGCGAGGTTGTTGTGAACCCTTTTTCCGAAAGCGCTTTTTGAATTTGATCAAATCGTAGAGTTTGGAGCTCTTGATAAATCAGACCACTTGAAAGCGCAAGAATCAGCAGAACAAGTGCTGCCCACGAAATTCCGTGGTTCATAGAGATAGATGCTTTCGATTTATAGGCAAGCTGAGGAGCAAAGGCGACCGTCAGGATGAGAAGCGGAAGCGCGAGGGTTACCACAAGCATATGGTTTGAAAAAATCAAAACCAGCGAGAGAAAGGCGATGACCAACTGAATGGCCGCAAGCTCTCTTTCATAAGAAATACGATCTCGGTAAAGGTTGAGATGGTTCAACAGAAAATAGATGAGCGTCATCAAAGCGAAGACGAGCTCAGACCCATCAAATGAAAAATAATTTTTTTCAGTAAGAGGAATTTCTAATGGGGAAGCGAGGAGAACTATATGTCCTAGATTGAGTAGCAACAAAAGGAGCACAAAAAACTTTTCTCGTTTGCCGAGAGCAATTTCGTTTTGTCGCGAAACGGCCATATAGCAGAGCAGGCCTAAGAAAAACGCCATCATTCCAAATCCCTGAGGCCAAAGTGTCATACTTTTCTCCTACACCATAAACCGCGCGGCGAGCGCAAAGAGGATGGACATCAAGAGCTGAACCGACGCCCGAGAGCCCAAAGCGAATGTTTTTATTTGCACTCCTGAGGAAGACTCTGGCGCCGACGGAAGATATACGATCCAAGCCATAATACCCACCATGAATACCACCGACGTCCACAACAACGCGCCCACTGTAGATTGAGACGAAGCTAAATAAACGGCCATTAACATACTCCAGAAATATCCGCCCCCAAGAGCACCCACTTCCCAACGGCGAATCAGGCCGCTAAGATTTTTAAATTTTTCTGGAACGATATGAGGAAACAGAGTGGTCATCGCGGCAAGATAAACCCAAAGAAGCAACACCTCAGGTTTATGCCCTTGGGTGTTGAGAGCCATGACCAGAATACATTGAGTAAAGATGGCCTGATGAACTAGCGCCCACGAAATATATTTTTTCAAAAAAATGCTGAGAAGTATCGCCGCCATAGAAAAAAATGAAAATTCATAAGCAAATCGCTCAAAGAGTTCGTAGTGATAAATATTTAACGACTGAGCGACCGTCCAGAAAATAAAACTTACTCGCAGCCAGGTCTGTTGGAAGACAATGACCTTCTCCAGGCTATCGTTATGCTGAGGAACTATTGCAAAAAGCAACATTGGTAAAAAACTAAAGGCTAACGAAAGGTAAATTCGATGCTCAATTTGTACGAGCGTGTTGAGGCCAAGCGCCGGCTGCAACAAGCTCACCGTCACGAGCACCGCCATGACGATCGCGATAATCATTTTCTGTACTCGACCCCTTGTGTAGAAAGAGGTCGCGATAATAACCATGAGCGCTTGCACAAGATAAAAAGCAAAATCAAGATAGGCACTATCCGCATACCAAAAAATACCAACACCAGCCCCGATGGCCGCCACCATGAGCAAGCTCACCCAAAAATGAAGTCCTCTAGCTAGAGCCAATAACCAAATACTTCCAATTCCCAAAACCATCGCCTGAATTGTCATATAACTAAAAACACTCCCCAAATCCCTGCGATTACGAAAAGCAGCCACATTGAAAGATTGAAATCTTCTCTCTCAAAAAAGCTGATTTTCTGCACAAGTTCCGAATTACTAAATTTGTATTGTGGGCGAGCTTCAGTTGATCTCACGGGCACGGTTGCGCGAACCCATGCTGTGGTTTTATCCCAAAGATTTTTAGCGACCTTCCACTGCCACGACCATTTTGGTTTCCAAAAATAAAACAATGCTGCAGCCGCAACAAAAATAAGCGGTGGCACAATGAGCGTTGGCGACTGTGGATCTAGCTTTTCCAGAATCGCTTCGCCCTCAAGATAAAAAGGAAGAGAGAGTAAGCTAATGGTGATTAAAACTCCACCCCACTCCTTTTTAAGTTTTTCAAATGCGGCTTCTTCACTCATAAGCAAGTAACTCATTAAAATACTCAGCGGTATGCAGGCGCTCCAAAACAACGCCTCCTCATTATATTCTCCGTGAATGGCAAGAAGGAGCACAAGACCCACAAGGCCCGTGCGCAGCGCCCAGCCGCCGTAAAAAATAGAAAACACAATAAATCCAGAGAAGTTAATAAGTGTTGGGTTTAAATAGTTACAAAAAATAAACATTAAGATCGGAAGAGCCGCACGGTGACCCACAAAAGAAAGAAGGACCGTAAGGATCCCTAACGTAAAACCGCTCTCTAGGTTTTTTTCGACCGGAAATAGATGAAGAATGACCCCAAGGCAAACCACACAAAAGAAATATTCGAGGTGATGGTGGGTCACAGAGGCTCGAGCTTTTCCCGAATCAACGAGTTGTGTTTGTGCCCATAAAAAGGGGCGTACAAAAAAGTAACTAATGATCAAATAGTCCGATAGTATTTTATTCTCGGTTCGCAAATAATAAGAGAAGAAAAGGGCAAGCGTGATGATTGTTGGAAGCAAAAGACTTGTATCTTCGGCAGGAACTTCTTTTGTCCAATCAATGCGGTAGAAACACCATACGAGCATGAGGGCTTCTGCCATAGCAACTAGAACAAGCGCATAGAAAAGGTCCACCCTTAGGCTGACAAAACAGAGAGCGAGTCCTAAAAAATAAAAAAATGTAAAACTTTTGTTAAGTCCTTCTCGGCAAAAGAAAACGGTAAAGATCGTTCCCAAAACCCAAAATCGGTCCGAGTAGTCGGTCCACACCCCCACACCAATCACTGCCGAAAGTAGCAAAAGAACAAGGAGAGATTCTTTCCAATCCCATGCCTTCATAGAGCTTGTGTTTTCACGTTGACTCATTTTTTTCCAAACTCTCTTTCGCTCACAATCGCCATCAGCATAACAAACGTTGTCATAAGCGAAATGATTGAAAGTGAGGTGAGACTAATGTCCGACACCTCTGACTTGTTATTAAAATTCAACATAAACACAGCAAGGGCATCACCACTCAGCTTGAGCCCTAGCATTCTATAGAGAAAATTAAAGCTACAGAGACACGTCACAACCCCAACAAAAAGCGGCATGAGAAAAATTATTTCCATCGAGAGACCCCTCGCCGTTGAATCAAAACCGCCATCACAAACAGGGCAGATAGGCAAAACCCCAATACGAGCAAACCCTCACGGCCATTTTTAAATAAATCATGTCCCGCCAAAAGCATCGATGGCGAGTGCTGACTTTGATTGGTCGCTATCGCAAACGGCATAACGAGAAGCGCCGCAAGAACGGCCATTATAAATTTTGATTGACGTGTTATCGGTGTTTTCATTCGCACTTCATTACGAAAAACAAAAGGCTTTAGCAAAAAAATTACCGGCGCCTGAGAAAGTAAAATCAACTGAGCCAGGGCTATTTCTTCCCAAAGCCAAAGCTGCACAAACAGAATTATTTCACAGGCGACATACAGCACAAGTGGCCAAAATCTCATTACTCACTCCTACGTCATAAGCTTCATCCACCACATTCCTGCGAAGCACAAAAATGTAATGGGGTAAATGGTGGCAAGCATGATTTTTTCGAGCTGGTCCCGGCGCAGAACCGGGAAGTGTTTCCAAAAAATGTCTGTCAAAACATAAAGCAAGAGAACTTTCGAGATTAAAAATATAAAGTGGCTAAGGCCAGGCAGTGCATTGGAGTTACAAAAAATCATGACAACTAGTGTGAGCCACGTCAGAGAAAATAGATGGTCCACAAACACATCGAGACTAATGAGTTTTTCATTTTTCGAAGAGGAGCTTTTAAAAAACGTAGCGACAAAAATTCCCAGTAAAAACGCGACAAAATGAAATGGACTCGACAGAAAAAGCCATTCTCTTCCTAAAAAATCATTTAATTCACCAGGTGTTTGACCTAAGGCGGCTCCTAAAAACAAAATCAGCACAATCAACGCCCGAGTTGTGAAATAAGTGATGTGATCAATCGATGTCTCAGAGAATTGTGGTCCCGTTGCTTTCCAAGAGGCAATAATGTGAATGGCACATGAGATGAGCGTTAAAATCATTAAAACGAGATGTGGGTTCTCAACTTGTAAGCCCCGCTCTCCATTGATCGGGAAAAGTGCTAAACATGTCACCTGCAGCGAAAGCACCACCAAAAACGGCAGATCCCTTTTTATATTCACCCGCAGGCGAGACAAAAGCAGAAGCCATCTCAAGGGAAGCTGCTGCACTCTGTGAAGACCCGTTTTGGAAAAGCTAAGACGTGGCAAAATAGAAAGACTGAAAAGACTTCTTAGAAGGGTCATGACCACTAAAAAGAGCACGGCCCAGAGAGTTGGAAAAATGGCAGACAGGGCTGATGACATCATCTCCTTACTCCCAACTCACGGATGAAGTAAAAAAATGACATAATTGCGGTAATTAAGAAGAGTGTAAAATAGAGCATATCCGTAAAGGCCAACGGCTCCTTTTCCACAATCAACATCAGAAAGGTTGGAAAAATAAAAAAACTCATCATTCCAACAGCCATAATGAGAAGCGGTGAGTGAAAGGTGCGCTCCCCGCGACTTTCTCGTGATTTTTTTTCGACAATGGCCGTCGTCCTTTCTGAAAGAAAACGTAAGCTCAGGCTGAAAAGGAGCCAAAAACCCATCGCAATGAAAAAACTAGTAATTATCGAAAACAATTTGATTATCCCGTGTTAGACTTGCAATAACTGACATCTCAAAATTAACTCAGGAAGTGATCACGGGTGTCAAGGTTCAGACTATGTCATTTTCACATCTTCCGCTGCATCTCGAAAGTATTTTAGACCGTGCGTTTTCCCAAACGCATGGAAATCACGAGATTCGCCTCGCGGGTTTAAGCTCAAAACTTCCTGTGGCGTGGCTCTTGGCCCACCCGCAAAGCCCGCTTTTTGCTAAAAGAAAAAATCTTATTGTGCTTCCGACCCACGAAGAAGCGCTAGAATTTATCGATTTGATGAAGTTTGTTGATCCTGAGTCTCAACATTACATCCATCTCCTTCCTCCACATGACGTTTCCCCTTATTCGGGTCTCTTCAACTCCCGACACACGCTCGGTCAACGTCTGCGGTGGCTTCATTTTGCCTCTACGCAACATCATCCCCTCTTTGTGAGTTCGGTGACCGCCCTCATGCAATATACGCTTCCTAAGGACATTTTGAGGGCCAGCACCTTCGTGATTAAAACAGGAACATCCCTACAGAGTGATCTTAGTCAGAAGCTTCTCAAGATGGGCTATCAAGAAAGTTCACTTGTGGAGGATATCGGAACGTTTTCACTACGGGGCAGCATTCTCGATATCTTTTCTCCAGCGCGATCTTTGCCTATTCGCTGTGAGCTTTTTGGTGATGTTGTCGATTCCATCAAAGTCTTTGATCCCACCTCCCAACGCAGTCTTGATTCTGTCGAGGCCCTTGAAGTTTTACCAATGAATGAAGTTGTTTTAGGGGAAGAAACAAAACAACGCGCTCTTGCACAAATCAATCAACGTACCGACGGCGCATCTAAAAAGTCGATCCTCCACTCCGTTTTATCGAACTCACAGTTTCAGGGTATCGAGTTTTTTCTTTCGGATTTCTATGAAAAGCCTTCCTTGCCCTTAGATTTTTTTAACGGCCCCTACAATGTGTGGAATTTTTATGAGGCCGAACAAACGCGAACGATGGATTCCTTCCTGACAAACCTAAAAGATGAACACAAAACTCAAGAGAGCATCGTTCCTTCGCCTGAACATCTTTATCAAACAACCCTCCCAAATTTTAAGTCTTCAGAGTGTCTTGTAAAAATTGAATCGGTCTTCATATCGGAAATTGAAAATGAAGAGCCACCAATCTCCTATGTCACCACGCCAGTGAAGGTGCCATCGGATCAAGGCTCTGGTCAGGGGCTTCAATACATAAAAAATCTTCTTCAGCGAGCCAAAGCGCAATCCACCGTTGTTTTTGTCGCTTGTAGCTCTACAACTAACGCTCAAAGAGTTCGCTTACAGCTCGCGCAGCTAGGCTTTCAACCAAAAATCACTGAAGCTCTCGATGCTTCATGGAAGGACTGGGAACAAGAACAGATTCAAAACACATCTGTGGTTCACATTGTTCCCCGTAGCAATAGCGAAAGCTTACAGCTTCCTGAAGATCGCCTCCTCTTTTTGAGAGAAAAAGATTTTTCTGAAAGAAGCGTTCGTTCCACAAAGAGAAAAGAAGAGGCCTCCGCCGCCACCACCTTGAAAGCCATTAACTTTAGCGATCTTTCGCCGGGTGACCCTATCGTCCATCTCACTCATGGGATTGGAATCTACGAGGGGCTAAAAATCATGGAGCTTCAGGGACAAAAAAACGAATATCTACAAATTAAATATAAAGACTCCGACAGACTTTACCTTCCCGTTTATAAATTATCTCTCGTTCACAAATTCAGTGCGCCCTTTTCTGCACAAATGGTGGATAAGCTCGGCGGCACCTCATGGGAAAAAGCAAAGATTAAAGTTCGTGGCCATTTGCGCGAAGTCGCCGCAGAACTTTTAAAGATCTACGCTGAGCGCGCGCGTGTTTCGCGGCCCACTTACTCTGAGCCCAACCAAGAGTTTCTCGATTTTGAAAATCAATTCCCCTTTGAAGAAACAGACGATCAGGTCAAATCCATTGAGGATATTCTCTCTGACTTAGCAAGAGAGCGTCCTATGGATCGGTTGATTTGCGGGGATGTCGGTTTTGGTAAAACCGAAGTCGCCATGCGAGCAGCTTTCCGCGTTGTTCAAGAGGGCAAACAGGTCGCAGTCCTTGTGCCCACGACAATATTAGCCTTTCAACATGAAGAAACTTTTCGCAAGCGCTTTAAGGGGTGGCCCATTAAGATTGCTTCGCTCAGCCGTCTGACTTCGAATAAAGATGTAACAAAGAATCTCACCGAATTAAAAGCGGGCCAGATCGATATTGTCATTGGCACGCATAAGCTTTTTTCTCGTGACGTGGAATTTAAAAATTTAGGGCTTCTTATTGTTGATGAAGAGCAGCGCTTTGGCGTTGTTCATAAAGAGAAACTTCGAAAGCTTCGAGCAGACGTCGACACACTCACCCTCTCGGCCACACCGATTCCGCGAACTCTTAATATGAGTCTTATGGGTATTCGCGACATCAGCCTCATCAGCACGCCTCCGCAAGATCGTTTGCCGATACGAACTTTTATTTTTAAAAACAATCCTGACATCATCAAAAAGGCTGTGACTTCAGAAATTCAACGAGGTGGTCAGGTTCTCTACGTTCACAACCGCGTGCAAAGCATTTACACTCTCGAACAAGAGCTCAAAGAGCTTTTGCCGGGCGTTCGCATTCGTGTGGGACATGGGCAGATGGAGAGTAAACAACTCGAAGATACCATTCTGTCGTTTTTCAAACATGACTATGATCTTCTCCTCAGTACAACGATTATAGAATCAGGCATGGACATGCCTCGCGCTAACACGATGGTTGTGGATCGTCCCGAAATGTTTGGTCTAAGCCAACTCTATCAGCTTCGTGGGAGAGTGGGTCGAGGTAACGAACGCGGCTATTGTTATTTGATGATTCCACCCAAAGGAATCGATGCTCATGCACAAGAGCGCCTGAAGGTTCTTCAAGAAAACACCGCGCTCGGAAGTGGCTTAAAGGTCGCTCAGTACGACATGGAACTCCGCGGAACGGGAGATATTCTAGGAGAGAGTCAGTCCGGTCACGCCAACATGGTAGGGCACGAACTGTATCTCGAACTCTTGGAAGAAGCGATTCATGAGGCTCAAGGCGAGCCGTATAAAAATGCGTTGCCAGAACCCGAGATCAACTTACGAATTCCTGCTTTTATTCCTGACGAGTACATGCCAGATATTCGCATCAGACTTTCCATTTACAAATCTCTCTCCGATGCTAACTCTCCGCAAGATGTAGAGCGCATCGAAGAAGATCTTCGTGATCGCTTTGGTCCCGTGCCACCAGAGGTTCTCAATTTATTAGGTGTGATTTTAATTCGTAACGAATGCGCAAAAATTTCTGTAAAAGAACTCAACGTCAGTTCAAAAAATCTATTGCTGAACTTCCACGACAAACCCGTGTTCTCACCTGAAAAAATCATTCAGCTCGCGCTGACTCAAGCACAGAAATACAAATTGCAACCTAACAACCGCTTTGCCATTAAGCTTGAGGAACAAGACTGGGCAAAGGTATTTGAGGAGCTTGCTGTTTTAAAGCAAGCTTTGCTTCCCTAAAATTCAATAGAGAACTTTTTTAGTTAATGGAGATGGGAGATCGTAGAGCTCAAGGTCGCCTTTGCATTTTGCAAGGTGGCCTGAAGAGACTCGGCACTGCTGGAGGTCTCTTTGAACTTCTCTTTTTGTGCTTGTTCTTTGATCGACTGAGCTTCGTCAATAAACCCACCGATTTGGGCCTCAATCACTTTCAGCTCCTCTGGAAGACGTGCCTTTTCTTCAGCATCCATCTCCCCTAAGTTTTTCACGTGCGCTAATCCCGAAACAACGTCTCGAACACGAATGCCAAGTGCATTAAGTTTTTCTTGAAGAGCGTCGGTTTCGTTTTTTCTTTTTTGAATGAGCTGGGCTTTTTCGGCAACAGCTTGAATCGAGGCTCCAGAAGATTCGCGCATTTCTTCCATCGTTTTTGCAAACTGAGCAACGGCCTGCTCAAGACCCATCGCTTTTTCGGTGAAGCGACTTAAAAGTTTTACCGCGAGCTGAAAATCACTGTCGGAATCCAATGAGGCGTCGTTGATTTGGGAGCTTAACCGCTCGATTTCCGAGAAGTATTCATCTAATTCGAGAGCTTTTGTACCAAAGGAAGTGATGTTTGTTTTCATGCTTTTTAGTTAGGGGAAAGCGCGATTTTCGGCAATGATTTTTATCGTTTTTAAGAAATAATTCTGTTGAAAACCATTTTAAAGGACTCTCTTAAAATTCAATAGAGAGGCCGCCGCCCAATTGTAGGGGGGCGTCGGCAGGGCTGCTGACGTCAGGAACCGCATCTTTTGAGGCTCCAAAGCTTCGAGCCTCTAGGAATAAAAAGGTATTTTCAATCCCATGCTCGACGTAGGAATCAAAATCAGCACCACCATCTAACATGTCTAGCTGAAGTCGACCGCCAAAGGCATAATACATTGCGGGGGTTGTGCGACCACTCACGGACTGCGAAGCCACCGATTCTTTATAAAACATCGAGTAGGCCCCAACACTTACATAAGGAACAAAGTAGGGCTCAGAAAAAACTCCATCGAGGCTTAGTGTGCTGCCCAGTCGGACGGGAGTCAGAGTCAGCGTCGACTGATCACGACCTTGGTTAGAATAATAACCTGCGCCAATATCTGCGCTGAGAGAAAAAAACGAAACATTTAACTTTAAACTATAGGTGAATTCCATCAACGGAGTTTCTGCGGATTCATAATATTCCGTGAATGTTTGATTCGTAACAAAGTCAGGACGATAGTCTGATGGCGTATACCAACTGTAGCCAAAGGTCACAAGTGATCCGACAGTTCCTCTTCGCTCTGAATAGTCAACGTCAGGACTATCGGTGTAAGTTTCACCATCAACCTCTTCTAACTCTTGAGACCGAGCCGTAAGACAAGTCGTGGTGGTACAAAAAACGACGAGAAGTATGACTAAGAAGCTTCGACCTAGGTGCATTTTTTTATTATAGCTCATCGATGTGAAAATGCGCGTGATAAAATAAAATCATGAGGCGAATCAAATCTTTAGTCGGATCTACACCGACCTTATTTTTCGTTTTTTTTCTATTGCACATCGCCTTATTCCTCATCTTTACCGTTCAGCTTCATGCACGCGAGTTGGATTTAGGTTTGGAGGATGAGGAGACTCTCTTATCTCTCTACGCGCCGACAGAAGCTGAAGTACGCAATCTCTACTCTCAGCTCACGCTTGATCAAAAAATTGGCCAACTTCTTCTCATCGGATTTAAGGGCCACACCGTTGGGGAGGGCGCAAACAAAGTCATCAGAGATCTGCGGCCTGGGGGCTTAATCATTTTTGGTCGCAACATTTCTACCGCTGGCCAACTTTCAAAACTCAGTCAAGATTTACGAACACAGTCTTTCCGCGCCAGCACTCTTCCACCACTCCTGGCGATTGATCAAGAGGGCGGAACTGTCGCACGCATTAAAATGTCACCGCCCCAACCGAGTGCCCTTGCTGTGGGAAGAACAAACTCTTACGAAGTGGCAGAAAAAATGGGTTACTACACTGGGACCGTTTTGAAAGCCTTCGGAATTAACATGAACCTGGCTCCCGTTCTCGATATCGCGGATCCCACCAAGCCTAATTTTTTGGGCACTAGATCTTTCGCGAATAATGCCGAAATCGTAGGGGAAATGTCTCTTTCATATGCTCAAGGCCTTGAACGTGCGGGTGTTATCTCGACACTCAAACACTTTCCGGGACACGGAAATGAAGTCAGCGATCCTCATTTTGATGTCCCTGTTATTGAAGACGACTTCAAAACTCTTACGGAAACACGCCTCAAGCCTTTTAAGTTTCTTATGGATAAGTTCTCACCTCCTGCCATTATGGTGGCACACATGGCGATACCAAACGTTGATCCCACAGCTTCTGCAGCAACTTATTCCAAAGTTCTCATCACTCATTTGCTTCGAAAAAAATGGAACTATAATGGCCTTGTTGTAACCGATGATATCGATATGCGCGCAGCGCGGTCTTCTGATAGGTTTGGTCAGGCGACACAGGCCCTCCTTGCCGGAGCAGATCTCATCATGGTGGCCTGGAATAGACGGACTCAATACCGGGCCTTTCGGGATTTGAAAAAATCAGTGCAAACTGGAGTGATTTCGGACGCCCTTCTACAAGAAAGTGTCAGCCGAGTTCTTCGTACGAAACTGAGATACCGCTTACGCGAACCTCAGCCTAAGCCGACTCTGAAAGAAATTAAATTGGCCCTTCGCAACCCTCAAATGAAAACATTGATCGACGACGTCACAAAAATGAATCTTAAGCGTCATTTTGTGCGGGGTGTGGCCGCGCTACCACCAGCAAACAAAAAACTTTCCAAAGTCTTGTTTTTTTCAAGATCTCACTCTTTTCAGAAAACCTTTGGAGAAAAGGCCACCCAAAATTGCTGCAAAACCCAATCCCTCCTGTCTCTTGAAGACATGAGCCTGTTCCTTGAAAAATATAAAAATACCCTTGCTGTAGTTCATGTTTCTGGAAAGTCTACGGCCACGTGGCTTAATAAAATGGCAAGTCACTTGAGAAAACGCATTATTGTCGTTAACACCAACTCTCCAGCCCTCATTCTTTCTCCAGACTCTTATCAGAAGATCGTCAACGTCTACACCTATCACCCCGAGGTTGGTGGCTTTTTGGCGCAGGAACTGTTTCCAGAACGCGGCCACGGATCCAGCGAATACACCTACTTAGAATAATTTTTTTCTTGTCCCCGAATTCATTTATGTTATTTCTTATTTCACATGAGCTTGGCGGGAATAAAAACTTACAAAAATAAAATCTGTTACGTCTTTGGAGGCTCCGAGGGAATCGGGGCTTCTCTTTGCGAACAGCTTCTTGTCTCGGGGGCAACCGTCATCTCTCTTTCTCGTTCCAGTGAAAAGCTTGAAACTTTCCGCGAACAAATCGAACAACGATACGGCGAAAACATTGAGCAAAAGCTCAAAGTTTATCCCATCGACGTCAGTGACTTTTTTGAAGTCAAAGAGAGCGTTGAAGAGCTGGTGTCTCTCTACGGAGTGCCCGATTACGCCTTTCAATGTGCAGGCTTTGCACGACCCGGGTTTCTTCACGAACAAGACATCCAGGTTTTTCAGTCGATGATGGACACAAATTATTTTGGAACCGTCCATATTGCAAAATCGCTGGCACCTTATTGGTTGGAAGAAAAAAAGGGTCATTTTATCGCTTGCTCTTCTATCGCAGGTTTTCTGGGTCTTTTTGGTTACACAGGCTACTGCGCCAGTAAGTTTGCGGTGATTGGTTTTTGCGAAGCTCTTAAACGAGAATGGGAGTCCTCGGGTATCCGCATTTCCGTGATTTGCCCACCCAATACTAAAACACCTGGACTCACTGAAGAGAATAAGTTTAAACCCGCTGAAGTTTTAAAAACCGAAGAAAAAGTGAAATGCGTAGAGCCTGAATTTGTTGCTGACTATGCCCTCAAAGCCTTAGAGAAAAATCCTTTTCTCATCATCCCGACTTTTGATGGAAAAATGGCCAATTACCTCAATCGGTTTGCACCAGCCATTCTCAATCGTTTCGTAAGGCGCCCCTCTCTTTAATTGTGTACTCCTGTCGTCCTGAGCGTTTACCAGTGGACATATTGAAAGCGCTTGAGTACCAACGCAATGTCCAAGCCCCACAACGGTACTTTGCGTTGTTCTAACGGTTGGTCGCGAAGTCAGTACATTTTGGACTGTCTCTTGCCATTTTCAAGAGTGATTGTCGCCCGCGCAAAATAGTAAAGTTACAGCACTCGACAGTACGTAATTTTCTCGTTGTAAACCGCGCCATTGGCCGGTCTCCATTTGAGTGGTCCGTGATATCTCACAAACTGTTCGTTTATCTGTTTAGTTAGATGAGCCTCAAAAGATGCATTGTTTGCTGAGTCGGTACCAATGAAAGTAAAAATGGGATCAGTCGAAGTTATATCGACAGATGACGTAATTTTATCGAACTTGTAGGAAACCCCTTCGCCAAAAGGTCCAGTGTAGATTTCAGCATTTCCATCGCTTATTCGTAAATCTAGTCGAAAACTACTTCCCACATAACAATTAAGGCGTGTCGGCAAAGTTTCGACGCCAGTATATGCGTTAGAACTTTCAAAAACGCCCAAGAGAACGAATAGCAAAACAAACTGTTTCATAGAAATCTCCCAAGATTTGGATTTTATAGCCGCTTCACATTGCAATGGCAAGAAACCCAATGGTTTATAGCCTTGGTATGTTCAGAAAGGTGCTGAACAAAAGTGTGAGGTACTCTGGTGTTTTAATAAGTCGCGGGCCTTCGCTTCGATCACAGCGATGCATTTACTTTGTTTCTTTTGAGGCGGTTTTCCAGCAGATTTCCGCCTCTGCCGTGGTTATTTCTACTGACTTTTCGGCAAGACATTTCACCGAGTCGGTGATCTTGGCGAGCTCTTTATTCATCACTTCGCGAACCGTGGGGCCGAGAAACCGTACATACCACTTAAGTCCGTAGACAATCGAGATTTCTCGAAAGATCACACCACCGTCTCGAGTCTCCAGTGCCTTGAGGTTATCCCGGAGCGCCAGCTCTTCTTTATCTTCCACAAACTTCGCTCTTTGAAACCAAAGCTTCTTTTCCATCTTGTTTGTAAAGTCGAGAACATAATCCTGATTTGGAATAAGACTGATTTTTTTAAAAAAACGAGCTTTAAATTGGGTTCGCTTCGTTAATTCTTTTTCTAGAGTCGTTTTGTCTACGATGGCGCTTGCGTCCAACCCAAACAAGGCCTGGAAAATTCCAGGGTCGTTAAGAATTTTTTGAACACGTTCAAGCGGTGCCTTCATAAAAGTCTGCCTGTAGCCCACTCCGAGAACAAATGTTTCGCCTTCTGCTTTTATTTCCTCACGAGTCACCACCACGTGCGTGATAGCCTTTTCGCCGGAGGCTTCGGGAAATAGTTTTGGATTTTCTGAAATAAATTGGTTCCAGGCTTCGGGTGTTGAAAGGGCATCGAGTTTTTTTTCAATACTCTCGAGAATCTTAGAGTTGGGAACACTTGCCTGAAGTGCATGGCTAAAAACCAGAAGCAGGACTAGAATACAAGGACGCATTAAAATGCAGCCTCTTCTTCAGAGTCTTCAAACGAGACTTCTCGTTTTTTATCATTCAAAACATCCGCAAGGGCTTGCAGATTCGGGTTTTGATTAGCCTTAATAATCGCTGGTGCCACTTGCTTAAAGGCTTCTACCGCTTTTTGAAGATCTGACTCAGTGTGTGTCGCCATGACCGAACATCTGATGAGTGATTGGCCTTTTCGAACGGCTGGGTAGATCACTGGAGTTGTGAAGACACCAAGATCTAAGAGAGTCTTACAGACTCCAAGAGAAACTTGATCATCACCAATAAACACAGGCACAACGCAAGTTTCGGTACCAAGAGTATTGAGACCTAAACCATCAAAGGCTTCCTTAAGATATTTCGCATTTTTCTGAACCTTTTCAACACGATCAGGTTCTTCAACGAGAATATCAAGCGCCTTTGCCGCGGCCGCCGCACTTGCCGGAGCAAGGGCCGCGGAAAACATGAACGTGCGCGATTTGTGTCGAAACCATTCGATGAGCTGCTTCGAACCACAGATGAATCCACCTTGGCTCGCAAGAGATTTTGAAAATGTGCCCATAAGAATATCGGGAGTGAGTTGAAAGTGTGCGCCAGTACCACGTCCGCCGGGACCAATAACACCCATCGCGTGAGCATCATCAAGATACGTACGGGCATTATATTTTTTTGCGAGCGCGTGGATTTGATCGTACTTTGCAAGGCGTCCGGTCATACTGAACACACCATCGGTGATGATGAGCTTACCGGCATCTTCAGGAATCGACTTAAGAAGCTTTTCTAAATGCTCCATGTCGGAGTGACGATAAACCATAAACTTTGAAGGTGTGAGTCGACAGCCTTCAACGATACAGGCGTGGTTTTCTTTATCTGAGAGAATGTAATCACCAGGACCCATAATGGCTGTGATCGCACCTTGATTTGCCATGAACCCTGTTGCAAAAACAATCGCAGCTTCCATGTTAAAAAATTGGGCGAGTTTCGCCTCGAGTTCTTCGTGAAGAGCGAGGTTTCCATTGAGAAAGCGTGAGCCCGTACATCCAACGCCCCACTTGCGAACGGCATCTACAGCGGCTTCAATCACGCGAGGATCATGGGTGAGGCCCAAATAGTTGTTGGATCCCATCATGACGAGTTCTTTATTTTTATGAATAACGTTGTTCCCGCGGCTACCCTCTAGCACACGAAAGAATGGGTAATGACCCGTTCGTTTAAGAACAGAAATCAGTTCCAAGCCTTTCATTTTACTAAACAAGTCCATAGGCTTCCTCCGTTACTCTAAATCACCCAAAAGCCAAGACTAGCCTTCGTTTGACGCCGTGGCAATGGATGATTTTTGGTAGACCCGGTACACTTTGTTGTGCTTCCCACCCATCGCTTTTGAAAGTTCATTCATGGGACCATTGTTCGCTAAAACCCAAGAAATTTCTGCTTTTCTATAACCTACGGCATCTCCCATTTCAAACATAGCCGCAGTCAATGCGCTCCCTACACCCAACCCGTGGTGTTCGCGCAACACTCCCAGTGCATATCCGCGCACATTTTTAAGAAGACTTTTTTTGCGTAAAAAATTCCATATGAGTTGTGGGGTGATTTTCCCCTTCGAGGATTTAATGACGGGATTGAAGTTCGGGAGCATGATGAGACTTCCGATCGCCTTTCCGTCTTTCTCGGCAATCGCAACAACCCTGTGGTCGATAAAAAGGCGGAAGAGGGTGTACATCTCTTTCACCTGCTCATCCACAAACTCTTCAAATCCCCAGTTCTGAGAAAGTGCATCGTTAAAAATTTTTACGATGGATCGTACATCTTCTTTCATGCGCTTGGGATTAACCGCACGAATTGTAACTCCGGCATCGGCAGCTCTTTTTGCGTTTGTAGGGATGGGTTCATCAAGAGAGCCTTTATTTTCTACTTCGTACGTAAAAAGATCCATCGCCAACTCAAGACCTGCCCGCTTCAGGAGCTGATCATAATAGGGCGGGTTATAGGGCATGAGAAAATAAGGGTCACGATCGTAACCTTCGACAAGAACCCCGATGTAGGGATCTTCCATACGAAAGTGAAAAGGGCCCATCATCTGCAGCTCTGGATACAAACTGTGGGCATGTTCTACAAGAGCTTTCACTGCTGCGTTTTTTCCTTCGAGGGCTTCAAAAAATCCAAAGTTGAGGGTTTGTTTTTTCCCGTGCCTATGCACCTTCACACCTAAGCGTGCAACAACCTCACCGTTTTCCCGTGCCAGGAGAAGGTGTTTATTCTTAGAGCCGAGCCTACCAATCATCATCTTCATGTGGAGATTAAGAGGCGTGACATATCGGGTTTGCGGATCCGTGTAGATTTTTTGAGGCAGCTGAAGGAATTTTTTAAAATCGCTGCCGTTTTTTACTTCGTGAATCTCGATGAAAGAACCGTTGGCCGTTGGTCGTTGCGACACTGAAGGTTTCTTGAGATCTGAGGTCGTATTTTCAAAATTCACAAACCACTTCCTTTAGGTTATGAGGCTAATTTTAATTTCACCGAGGGCGGGCAATACGTAACCTATTTTAGTGACCTGCCCAGATCGCTCGTCCACCCATACTTCGACTTCGCGCCAGAGTCTGTTCTCCTCTGAGGCCTGCGAAAGCTTTGAAAAAAGTAACTCTCTGCTTCCTTCGACGGGTATTGTTTTTTGATTGTTTTTAGCAAGAGATAGGTAAGCTTCAGAGGTTTTTTTTCCATCAAAAAATAGAGTATGAACAGATTCTTCCTTCAAAGAGGGAAGGGCGGATTGTAATGCAAAAAGCGTTGAAGCGTAATCAATGGTTCCTGACGGAATTTCCATCGACGTCACATCCTGATCTTTCCCCATGAGACGTAATTTTCTATTGTACTGACTTAATTGGGGAGACTCCCCTTTTGTCCAAACGGCCTGGGTCTCCACTTCAAGAGGAACGATAAATCCCCCCAGCGCCTTAAGAGTGGCTGACCCTCTAACTTCAATGGTGTTTTGATGATGTCGAAGGGTGAGCTGAAGCGTTCCTTTTGCCAGAGGAGTAACAACCGCGTACTGTAGCGTATGACTGCCGATATCCTGTGGAAGAGAAAGGACTGCCATCCTTAGTTTGTGTACTCTTTCACGAGTTGCAATCTCGCCTGAGCGCGCGCTAATTTGTTACCATATTTTTGAATATCTTTTGGCTCAATGTCGGTGCGAGAAAGGTTCTCAAGAGCTTTTTTCTCAGAGCTTGTAGCACGATCTCGTTCAACTTCCTCTGGTGTCTCAGCCGTTTCGGCAAGAACATTCACAACGTTGTTAGAAACTTCGCAATAGCCCCAAGAAATCGCAGCCGCTAAAAGCTTCGATGAGCCCTTGAGTCTGTATTTTAAAATTCCCGTCGAAAGTGTTGTGACCAACGGTGCGTGGCCATCAAGGATGTTTAGTTCACCCACGTAGGCTGGCACAAAAACTTCTTCGACCTCAACGTCGGTGACAATTTTTTTCATTGGCGTAACAACACTTAATCGCAACATCTACGATCCCATCTTTTTCGCTTTTTCAAGAGCATCTTCAATCGTACCAACAAGGTAAAAAGCTTGCTCAGGAACAGCATCGTGTTTACCAGACATGATTTCTTTGAAACCACGAACGGTGTCTTTAATGTCTACGTAACGACCAGGCATGCCTGTGAACTGCTCGGCTACGAAGAATGGCTGACTCATAAAGCGCTGTACTTTACGTGCGCGGTTCACAACAAGCTTATCTTCTTCGCTCAACTCGTCCATACCGAGAATCGCGATGATATCTTGTAGTTCTTTATATCTTTGAAGAAGTGATTGTACCGCACGAGCTGTGTCGTAATGATCTTGGCCCACAACTTGTGGATCAAGAATACGGGAGGTCGACGCCAAAGGATCTACCGCTGGGTAAATTCCAAGAGACGCGATCTGACGACTTAAGTTCGTTGTGGCATCTAAGTGAGTAAATGTTGTTGCTGGCGCTGGATCCGTATAGTCATCCGCAGGAACGTAAATCGCTTGAACCGATGTGATAGATCCTTTTTTCGTCGAAGTAATACGCTCTTGTAGGGCACCCATCTCTGTTCCGAGAGTTGGCTGGTAACCTACCGCTGATGGAATGCGACCGAGAAGTGCCGACACTTCCGCACCCGCTTGAGTAAAACGGAAAATGTTATCTACGAAGAAAAGAACGTCTTGGTTTTCAACGTCACGGAAATATTCTGCAATGGTTAATCCAGAAAGGGCCACGCGAGCGCGAGCTCCTGGTGGTTCGTTCATCTGACCAAACACGAGAGCGGTCTTAGCTAATACGCCCGACTCTTTCATTTCGTGCCAGAGATCGTTTCCTTCACGAGTACGCTCTCCCACGCCGGCAAACACAGAGTAACCACCGTGCTCCGTCGCGATGTTACGAATAAGCTCTTGAATCAAAACCGTCTTACCTACACCAGCGCCACCGAAAAGACCGATCTTACCACCCTTAGAATAAGGAGCGAGAAGGTCTACAACCTTAATACCTGTCATGAGCATTTCAGCTTCTGTCGATTGATCTTCAAATTTTGGAGGGGCACGATGAATCGGCCAATGTTCTTTTGCATTGATGGGGCCAGCCTCATCTACAGGTTGACCGATCACGTTTGTGAGGCGACCGAGAACTTCTTTACCAACCGGAGTTGTGATCATTTTTCCTGTGTCAGTGACTTTGTAACCACGAACAACACCATCTGTTGTTTCCATCGCGATTGCGCGAACCGTGTTGTCACCCAAATGTTGAGCCACCTCGAGGATAAGATTCCCCTCTGTGTTGTCAATTGTTGGGTTCGTCATGCGAAGGGCATTGTAAATCGCAGGAAGTGTCCCTGGCGGAAACTCCACGTCGATCACGGGTCCGAGGACCTGTTTCACTTTACCAATTGCTCCTGTTGTTCCCATAGTTTCAGCCATGGTGTTCTCCTTATAAAACTATCAACCGTTGAGTGCTTCCGCACCGCTGGTGATCTCGATCAATTCAGTTGTAATTGCAGCTTGTCTAATTTTGTTCAATGTCAGTGTCAGATTACGAATCGCTTCGCCGGCGTTCTTCGTCGCGTTTTCCATCGCGTTCATGCGCGCACCATGCTCGGACGCAATACTCTCTTGCATGCAGCGGTAAACTTGAACCGCGAAATGCTTCTCTAAAAGTTGATCCAAAATCACTTCTGGAGATGGCTCAAAAATAATTCCCGGAGTGTTTTCCGTGTCCACATTTTGTTCTGCAGTCACTTCCGCCGCCACAGGAAGAAGCGTTTCTTTCACCACGATTTGAGCAATTGCCGATTTGAATTCGTTATAAACGATTTGTACTTCGTCATAAGCGCCCGTGCCGTACCACTCAAGAACGCGTGCGGTGAGCGCTTGGGCCATTCCGTAACGAATATCTTTTACGAGGTTTGTCACCACTTCGAGAGGCTCAACACTTCGTTTTCTAAAAAAATCACCTGCGCGACGACCGATGCAATAAACATCCACCTTCGAATATTTGGTTTTATTTTCTTTGTAGTAACGATCCGCAGCCTTAAGTACGCTGGAGTTAAATCCACCGCAAAGCCCTCGGTCGCTCGTCAAAACAATCATCAAAACACTTGATGGGTTTTCTTTTTGAATCAGAAATGGGTGCGAGATGTTTTTAGAACTCGCAATTTTTGAAATCACCGAGCGCAAACGATAAGCGTAGGGACGAGAATTCACAATCGCATGCTGCGCCTTGCGAAGCTTCGCCGCCGAAACCATCTTCATGGCTTTGGTCGTTTGCTGAGTGTTCTTCACACTCGCAATTCTGTTTCTCAGGTCCTTCGTATTTGCCATTTAATTAGCTACCTTTAAATACCGATTTAAATTCAGTCAGTGAATCAACAAGTGGCTTTTTCGTTTCGTCTGTTAAGGCCCCTTTAGACTTAATGTTCTTTAAAACATCAGGATATTTTTGCTTGAGGAACTGAAAAAGCTCCTGCTCGTAGCGAGTCGCATCTGTGAGCTTCACAGAATCCAGATAACCATTTGTTCCGGCAAAAATCAGAGCTACTTGCTCTTCCGCTTCAAGTGGCGAGTACTGAGCTTGCTTCAAAATTTGTACGAGACGCTGACCACGAGCGAGCTGAGCCTGTGTCGCCTTATCAAGGTCAGAACCGAAGGCCGCGAAAGCTTCAAGATCCCAATACTGAGCAAGTTCGAGCTTCAACGTACCCGCAACTTGTTTCATCGCCTTAATTTGAGCGTTACCACCCACACGAGAAACCGAGATACCTACGTCCACCGCGGGACGAATCCCTTTATGGAAAAGATCTGATTTTAAAAAGATTTGGCCGTCCGTGATCGAAATCACGTTTGTCGGAATATAGGCAGATACGTCACCGGCTTGAGTTTCAATGATCGGAAGAGCTGTGAGTGATCCACCACCTTCTTCTTTGCTCATTTTCGCTGCGCGCTCGAGAAGACGGGAGTGCAAATAGAAAACGTCTCCAGGATAAGCTTCGCGACCCGGAGGACGACGAAGGAGGAGAGAAAGTTGACGGTAAGCTTGTGCTTGTTTTGTTAAGTCATCATAGACGATGAGGGCGTGTCTTCCAGAATCACGGAAGTACTCGGCCATCGTACAACCTGTGTAAGCTGACAAATATTGAAGTGGCGCTTGGTCTGCCGCAGAGGACGCAATAATTGTTGTGTACTCCATGGCGCCAGCTTTTTTCAACTTCTCAACCACTTGTGCAATCGTTGATTTCTTTTGACCAATCGCTACGTAAAAACAGTAAACGTTTTTACCTTTTTGATTGATGATCGTGTCGATCGCAATTGCTGTTTTACCCGTTTGACGGTCACCGATGATTAATTCACGCTGACCACGGCCAATCGGGATCATCGCATCGATGGCTTTGATTCCTGTTTGGAGCGGCTCATGAACGGACTGTCTTTTCACGATGCCGGGAGCTTTTAGTTCTACTGCGCGAGTCGCAGAGGCTTTCATTGGTCCAAGACCATCAATCGCATTTCCGAGTGGATCTACTACGCGACCAAGAAGGCCTTCGCCCACAGGGACTTCAACCACTTTTTTGGTACGCTTAACGGTATCGCCTTCTTTAATATGATAATCTTCACCGAAGATCACCACACCGACGCTATCGCCCTCGAGGTTAAGAACCATCCCAAAGATGTCTCCCGGGAATTCTACAAGTTCTCCGGCCATGACGTTTTCTAGGCCGTAAATTCTCGCAACACCATCGCCCACAGAAAGCACTGTTCCTGTTTCGTTGACCTGGAGTTTTTTCTGATAGTTCTTAATTTGGTCTTTAAGAACACGACTGATTTCATCTGCACGAATTTCCATTAATTCGATCTCCTCTTCAAGTGATCAGAAATTAAATGCAATTGGGTGTCTATGCTGTCATCGAAAGTATAACTTCCCACTTTTGCAAATAGTCCACCGATCAACTGCGGTGTTGTTTTGTACTCTAAAATAACTTTTTTCTTTGTAACTTCTGAAATGAGTTCTTCAATGTTTGTACGCTCTGCGGGACTGAGTTCTGTTGGCGCCTGAACACTGCCGCGAAGCACTCCATTGGCCACATCACTTTGCTCGACATAGGCGGCAACGATTTCACGTAAATTTTCAATTCTGTTTTTTTGAAGCAGAATCTTAACCAGGGTCACAACTTCTTCCGAAAGCCCCTTGCCCTCAATGGCTGAAAGAAACGTTTGGCTCTTTTCTTCTGCCGATAACAATGGAGAGGCCAGCACCTTTAAACCGTCACCCAAACTTTCCAAGGCGCGGTCGAGATCTCGCATGTCTTTTAAAACTTTTTGATCATTGCCAGCCTCATGGACAACTTGGTAAAGCGCTTTTGCATATTGAACAGCGACCTCACCAAAAGTAACTACTTTTTGCTGAGAGCTTCCTGTATTGCTAGATGTGCCGTTTGTCATTCCATTAGTCGTCGACATTTTCTCCGTCTCCCGCTTCTCTAGCTTTCAAGAACGCGAATTTTTTCAGCAAATTCTTTTTGAAGCCTTTTTTGATCGACCTCTTTAATTTGTGATTGAATTTTTTCACGCGCCTGTTGAATCGAGTTTGCAATGACCTCAGAGCGAAGCGCTTGAACCGCTCGGTAAGCCTCCGCACTGATTGTTTTTGTCGCTTCTGATTTCATTTTTTCTGCTTGTTCACGGGACTCTTCGATCAGCTTCGCCTGCAGCACAACCGCATCTTTTTTCGATTTCTCGAAAGATTCATTCGCGGTTGATTGAAGTCGATGAAGTCGCTCTTTTAGATCTTGTCTTTGTTTTTCTGCCTGAATCTTTAGAGCTTCCATTTCGCGAACTGTTTTAAAATACTCGTCGCGTCGCGCCTGAAAGTGAGCCTTCACTTTGGGGACCACAATATATCCCAAAATAAGGAGAAGTATTCCAAGATTCAAAGCCTGGAAAAGCACTACGCGAGGAACTTCTGTGGGAACAGGCGCATGCTGCCCGCCGCCCGCAGCGAAAACAACTTCTGAAAAAAGAAGCGCGAACAAAGAGAGAGGTGATCTCATTTCATAGCCTCTTTTCCGATAAGCTTTTCTGTGATCGCAGAACCGATTTCTGTCACTTCTGATTTCAACATTTGTTTTGCGGTGGAAATTTCTTTTTCAAGACTTTGTCGAGCGCTTTTTAAAGTGTCTGCAGACTGTTCACGAGCTTGAGATAAAATTTGATTTTGTTGTGCTTGTGCCGTTTGTCTTGCTTGATCAAAAACAAGTTTAATTTGATCATTTACTTTGCGTGCTTCTATCTCATACTGCCCTTGCAACTGAGCGGTATCCGCAACAAGTTGATCTGTTTCTCCCTTGCTGCCGACAGTTCTTTTTTCACGCTCTTCATAGGCGTTGTAGTAAGGCTTGAAAACAATCCAGTTAAGAATTGCGAAAGTAAAAAGAAAAATCGCGAGCTGCGTCCAGAGAGTAGGGTTGATCCCCAACGAAAGAATAAGTCCGTTGATTGTTTCCATTTAATTGAATTTCCTTGCTTTTCGGCTCGAAGAGGTAGCATTCCGCCTCAAGAACCGTCAAGGATAAATAGACTCGGAAATCATTCATAAAAGGTGCGCGGAAGCGACGACCAAGCAACGTCACAAACACTTTTTTATGGAGGCTTTAGCCAACAGGCATTTGGGAGGCGCCTTCAAAGACCACCCCCTCGTCAATTTGGAGTCGTGGAGTCGTCACGGTGCCTTTTAAAATAGCAGGAGGGTGCATCACAATTCCACGGCGGGCAAAAACGTTTCCCTTCACCGTGCCGCTAATAATAACGAGGCCGGCTTCAATTTGGGCTTCCACTTCGGCGCCTTCATCAATCACAAGCGTGTCCTGGGTGAAAATTTCGCCTTTAAATCGTCCACCGATTCGTACGGTTCCCTCAAAGGTCAAAAGCCCCTCAAAGGAAGCTCCTTGATCTAAAAGTGCGGTAATTTGCTCGCCAACCTGCTTTGTAGACTCATAGGACTCGAGAGAGTCCTGAGCGCGGTTCGGCTGGGTTTTAGGCTCAACTTCTTTCATAGAAACTAGATCCTTTTTAACTTCTCAACGATTTTATTTAATTCTTGATCGCTGTAGAAGTGGAGCACTAGCTTTCCACGTTTGTCTTTGTAGTCAATGCTCACCTTCGTGCCCAAGGTTTTTTGTAGGCCCTCGGTGATGCGAGCGATCAGCTGCGCCTCGGGATAAGAGCCGTTACCCTCGCTGACACTCACCTGTGGTGGGCTTAGCTTTTGAGCAACAAGTTTTTCTGTTGCGCGCACGCTCAGCTTTTTTTCCACCACTTCTTTTGCTAAAGAAATCTGGTCGCTGGCGCTTGGCAGAGAAAGAAGAACCTTTGCGTGCCCAAGGCTAATCGCTGCCGTCTTCAGCATTTCTTTCACCTCAGACGTGAGCTCGAGAAGGCGGAGGCTGTTCGCTACTGTCGTGCGATCCTTCCCCACCTTTTGCCCAATTTCACTTTGGGTCATCTTGAAGTCTTGGGCCAATCGTTGGTAGGCTTCGGCTTCCTCGAGGGGGCCCAAATCTGCGCGCTGAATATTTTCAATCAGCGCCATCTCGAGAGTGTTTTTGTCGTCGGAGGCCTTAATCAAGACAGGCACCTCACTGAGGCCTGCAAGCTGAGCAGCTCTCCAGCGCCTTTCGCCGGCGACAATTTCGTAACGACCTTTTTCGCTTGTGGGTCGTACGAGTATCGGTTGCAAAATCCCGCGTTCTTTAATGGAGGCCGCAAGCTCTCTCAGTTTTTCTGCATCAAACTGGCGCCGCGGTTGCTTGGGATTTCCCTTAATAAGGGACACATCCAAATTCTGAACTCTGATTCCTTCAGGCCCAGGGATGGTCTGCTCGACATAGTTTTTCGTGGTCACTTCACTATTGTTATTTGCTGAGATCGGCCCCATCGCATTGTCACCGAGAAGGCTTCCAAGGCCTCGGCCCAATCGACCTTTTTTCGAGAGATTTACTTCATAGCTCGACATGTGTAGCTCCATCTCCCGTCGGTATTACAACAGACGAGGCGCGTGCGGAAACTGTCGGGATGGACATCGCTTCTGCCGTCTGACTTCCAAAAACTCTCTGATCTAATTCTTTTGCTAGGCCCCTATAACGCAACGAGCCAGTGGACTTGGAATCATATTCTAAAATAGATTGACCGTGACTTGGAGCCTCACTCAATCGGACATTACGAGGAATAATCGAATTGAAAACCTTGTCTCCAAAATGTGTTCGTATTTCTGACATCACTTGGTGGCTTAGATTATTTCGGCCATCGAACATTGTAAGGACAATACCTTCAATTTTTAAATTTGGATTCTGTCCTTTTTTAATAATGCCCGCAGTGTTGAGAAGCTGACTCAAGCCTTCAAGCGCATAGTACTCACATTGAAGAGGAACAATAAAACTGTCGGCCGCAACGAGAGAGTTTAGCGTCAGTAAGCCGAGTGAGGGAGGACAATCAATTATTATATAGTCAAATTTGTGTTTTGATTCTTTGAGTGCTTCTTTGAGTTTAAAAGCACGATTTTCGGCGCCAACCAATTCAATCTCTGCCCCTACAAGATCCGGAGTAGCCACAATCAGCTTCAGGTTTTTCACTTGGGTATTCGAAACGACTTCGTCTACAGACTTTAGTCCTACCAACATTTCGTAAGTGTTCTTTTCTTGATACTCGTGAGACTTCATGCCTAATCCACTCGATGCATTTCCTTGTGGATCCATGTCTATGAGAAGAACCTGCCTACCCAATTCTGCCAATGAAGCTGATAAATTAATAGAAGTGGTGGTTTTTCCTACTCCACCCTTTTGATTCGCTATGCAAATCACTCTTGCTTGCATCATCTACCCCCTATTTTGTCAGACTTTCCAGTTCCATCTAGTCAGAATGTCTATGCGGAATAGCCGCATGTCTTATTTTGACTACTTTCAATTGTGATTTGCAAAGTAAATGTACTTTTTTTTGACGAAAACTGAATATCCTGGACCTTTTTTTAACTGTTTTTGGTGATTTGTGTTCCACGTGGAACCTTTTAGACCTATTCAAACCTGCCGATAAGTAGTCTATGAGACGTGTATTGATAGTCATGATCGCTTTTTTTGCTATTTCTGCCTGTAAAAGGCCAATTGCAGAGCCTGAAACGATAGATCCTATCTATCGCGCACTCAAAAGCGACCTCGATGTATTCAAAAAAGAAGAGGACAACGCTGCAAATGATGTGAAGGCTGCAAAAAAAGAAATTGCTCTCGCGGCTCCACAGACAGGTGAATACAAGGTGCGTCTGGCGCAGTTTTTTGATGCAGAAAAGAAATTGGCGGAGTTAAAGCAAAAGAGACGCTTTCTCGAGATACATCTTCAAACTCGCAAAGGTTTTGCTCGAAAATCCTATGAAAAAGCATTCGAGAAGGACATTCCATGGCCAGACCCCGAAGAATATCGGCTTTACCAAGCAAATCGGAAGCTCGCGAATGATCCCCGAAGCTGGGATGAGCGATTAAGAATATACTTTCAATCACGCGCCCCGGCCGCGAAAAAAGAAGATAAGAAGTCCGCGGGCGGCGGACACTAATCACTTACAAAGTCATACTGAGTAAAGCGAAGGAGGGCGCGCCTGCTTCAGACACTCTCACCAGGGGCTACGTGTCAGTTAAGAATACTTTTTACGATTGTATGATGAATCTTAGATTCTGGCAGTTCATAGTCTGCCACATGGACAGTGTTCCACGTGGAACATAGCTGCTGAGGCAGGGCAACTACTTCAGTGCTCCACTCGGGGCCTTTAAGGTGAAAGAGACTCGCCTTTGCGTTGCAAGAGCGCCGTAAAGTTAATAACGTTTTTTGAATGCTAGCGAAGCCTCGCGTCATACCAAAGTCAATTCGATCTGCACCCATAGACTCTGCGCGCTTCACTAATACTTGAGCATTTTTAAGTTCAAGCGCATTAATGCAGTGTTTCATAAACTCTGCCTTGCGAGAGTCCGCCTCTACAAGTTTAAATATTTTTTCGGGCGCTAAAAGGCTGGCAACTATGCCTGGGAAGCCATTTCCACTGCCTATATCGTATACAGAGCTCCCCGCGATCATGGGCTCAATGACTCGCCATCCCATAATTGAGTCCGCAATGTGCACCTGGTCTATTTTATCGACTGTTGAGATAGAAATAACGGACGTGGTTTTGTTAAAACGAAGCAGTTCCTCGCGAAACTTAAGGATGGCCTCAAGTGTACTTTTATCTAGGTCTGGAAACCAGAGTCCGAGTTTTTCTGTGATAACATTTTTTTTCGCAACAGCTTCCAAGATGGCCTCTCCTCGGTCCCCAACTTATGTCCATTTAGATAAACTAAAATGGACTGAACGGCTGAGGGGTTTACACCACTAATTCGACTCGCCTGTCCCAGTGTCCTGGGCTTAAGACGATCTAGCTTCTCAATCTCTTCGGAAGAAAGGCCCCTAATACTTGAGTAAGAAATGTCGTCGGGGAGCTTCATATTTTCCATCTTACTGGCCTGTTGAATCAGCTCTTTTTGTCTCGTAACATAGCCTGAATATTTCACTTCTATTTCCACGGCTTCAATCACGGCTGGCTCTTCTTTGGTGAAGTTAAAAAACTGTCCAACTTCTTCCCACCCAATTTCTTGTCGTCTCATAAGCGTCTCAAGCTTGGTCGGTTTTAAAATTGCTGGAGTACCTATCTGCTCTAGTTTTTTTAATGTTTCTTCATTGGGATAAATCGTCTGACTCTTAAGCTCTTCAAGTAAATGAGCCCGGCGCTCTTTTCTTTTCACATAAAGCTCTTCAACATCACCCTTCACCAGACCAAGATCTAGAGATCTCTGGAAAAGTCGATCCGCAGTGTTGTCTTCGCGAAGAATCAAGCGGTGCTCTGCTCGAGAGGTGAACATTCGGTAGGGTTCTTGGGTTCCCTTTGTCACAAGATCATCAATCAACACGCCCATGTACGCTTCATCTCGACGAAGGATAAAAGGTTCCTTTTCGAGAAGTCTATGGGCCGCATTCACACCTGCAAGAAAACCTTGCGCGGCAGCCTCTTCATATCCACTCGTTCCATTAATCTGGCCCGCAAGAAATAAATTTTTAACGGCCGCCGTTTCAAAATGATGACGAATTTGTGTTGGCTCAATAAAGTCATACTCAACCGCGTATCCGTAGCGAATGACTTTGACGTTTTCTAGGCCAGGAATGGTTTTCAAAAATTCATCTTGAACGTCTGCCGGTAAGCTTGTCGAAATTCCCTGAAGATAAATCAAATCTGTATCTAAACCTTCGGGCTCCAAGAAAGTTTGATGGCTGGTTTTATCGACGAAGCGATGAATTTTATCCTCTATGCTCGGGCAGTAACGAGGACCTATTCCCTCGATACGGCCACAAAACATCGGCGAACGATCCAAATTTTTTCGGATGATGTCGTGGGTTTTTTCATTCGTGCGACTGAGATAACAAGTCACCTGCGGCAATTGATATTCTCGGGGACTACGAAAGCTAAAAGGATAAAAAAATTCATCGCCTGGCTGGGGAATAGTTTTTGACCAGTCGATGCTGTCTTTGTGAAGTCGCGCAGGTGTTCCCGTTTTTAGTCTTCTTACGACAAAACCAAGGGAGCGCAGTTGATCAGAAAGGCCCACAGAGGCTTTGTCTCCTACGCGTCCGCCCGCCACCTTATCAAGCCCAACGTGCATCACCCCATTCATAAAGGTGCCCGTAGTGATGATTGTTGTGCGTGCACGAACTTCAGCTCCGTCTTCGAGGGTCACTCCTGCACAAACCTCTTTTTCAAGAAGAAGCGACTTCACTTCCGATTCAAGAATCTGAAGATTTTCTTGATTAAAAATCGTTGATTGCATGTAAGCCGAATATTTATCTTTATCGCACTGAGTGCGGGTTCCGCGGACCGCAGGACCCTTTTTTGAATTGAGCCGCTTGAATTGGATGCAGGTTTTGTCTGCGGCAAGTCCCATCTCTCCACCCAAAATATCAAGCTCGCGAACCATGTGCCCCTTGGCGAGGCCACCAATCGCGGGATTGCAGCTCATGTAACCAATGCGAGATTTGTTTGTTGTCACAAGAAGGGTTTTAAACCCTAAGCGCGAAGTCGCAAGGCAGGCTTCAATTCCTGCGTGGCCCCCTCCAATAACTATGACATCAAACTGATTCATCTATTTCACCAACATTTACGGACTTACTTTCCGATACAAAAATCTTTAAAAATACGGTCGACCACTTTTTCTGAAATATCTCGACCCAATAACTCGCTAAATTTTCCAAGTGCCTCTCTCAGTTCCAGCGCAACAATTTCTTCGCCAGCTCCTTGAGTCAGGGCCCTGCGGGCACCCTCCAGCGACACCTTGATTTGGGAAATACATTCGTAGTGGCGTGCCTGCATGACCTCTGCCGATGTATTCGAGTGCACATCCAAAAGCTCGGCCTTCAATCTCTTCTCAAGTTCTTCCAAGCCTTTTTTAGTTTTTGTACTCAGGGTCAATTCCTCTTGTGATTCGGTTACCACGAGATCGCTTTTGTTACCTATCTTCATTTTTTTACCAGAGATTTTATTCCAATTCTCTTCGTCTTCTACCTGCCATCCCTTATTCAAATCGTAAATATAGAGGGTGAGTTCGGATTGAGAGATGGCGCGGTGACTTCTTTCAACGCCCTCTCGTTCGATTTCATCAGAGGTTAGCCTAAGTCCCGCTGTATCTACAAAGTTGGCTTTGATCGGGCCTACAAACATTTCCGCATGAATCGTGTCGCGAGTCGTCCCCGCTACGGGAGAGACAATGGCGCGATCTTCTCGAAGAAGAGCATTGAGAAGACTTGATTTTCCAGCGTTAGGCAGGCCCGCAATTGCAATGTTCACACCTTCGCGAATCATATGGCCACTTTTGTACGCGCGAATAAGATCTTCGCAACTATCGAGCGCCTCTTCGAGTCGAAACTGTAGGTCCTCGGTGGAAATTTCCTCAAGTCCTTCGGTCGCAAAATCAATGTTGGCCTCTAGGCGTGAGAGCGTCCAAATAATGTCTTTTTCGATGTCGATAAATTTTTGGCTCAGGCGACCTTCGAGTTGTCGTTGGGCAAGCTTCGCAGCTTCCAGAGTTTGGCTCTGAATCAGAGACATCACGCCCTCAGCCTGTACCAAATCTAGTCGCCCATTAAGAAATGCCCGATAAGTGAACTCTCCTCGTTCAGCCGCGCGCGCTCCTTTTTCTGCAAGGCCCGATAAGATTGCAGAAACAATATGCGGATTACCATGACAAGAAATTTCGACGGTCTCATCCCCGGTATAGGAGTGTCCTTCGGCAAAATAAGTCATGACGACGTCGTCGAGTTTTTCATTTTCTGAAGAAAAAAGATCAAGATAGTAAGCCCGATGATCTTCGGGCTGATCAGGAAACTGTGGTGCCAACTCTTTTGCGATCCTTGCGGCCCGCGGACCACAGACCCGCAAGACAGAGATCCCCGCTCGCCCCTGGGCAGAGGTCAAAGCGCAGATCGTGTCTTCATCTCGACTTAAAAGACTGGCGTTCCAACTCATTCGCTCGCGTGAGCGGAATCTCTGCGGTCACCTTGTCGTTTACGTGGCTCAAGTCCTGCTGGAAAAATTTTGATTTTTTTGTATAAACCATCGCCGATCGATTTGCTCTTCACACGAGTGTCGTTGGAAAGATGCTGGTGAATCACCTTGCGATCTTTTGGTGCGAGGGCGCGAATGTAAACCGATTTGTTCTTTTCGATGGCAACTTCTTTTAACTTATCTGCGAGCTCGATGAGCGCCTGGCTAGATTCTTCACGGTACCCACCAGCATCAAACACAACGTCTGCTTTGAACTCTGGGATGTTGTGCTGAAGCACTCTTTTCACATAAAATTGAAAAGCATCCATAAGCTGTCCGTCTTTTTCTTTTAATAGCTCTTCATCGCCACCCTGAAGTTCTACCGTAATTTTCTCAGGGTCTTCAGTAACGGCATGAGTAAGATCAAACTCCCCTACCTTGAAAATTCCATCGAGCGTGCTCTCGATGATTTCGGTCGCTTTGGATCCAGAAGAAGATTTTCCCCCACCGAATAGTTTTTTAAAAAAGCTCATTATCCCTCCTACGTCTGTGCGCTTGCGGCTTGTGTTGTTAGACTCTTGTCTCTCATAAACAGATATTGCTGACAGATCCCAAAAAGCGTACTCACAAAAATATAAAGTGTGAGCCCACTAGGTAGCGTCAGCATAAAAAACGAAAATAAAATTGGCATAAATTGAAGCACTTTTGCTTGAGCAGGATCCAGCGTCGACGGGGTGATCTTTTGCTGAACGTACATCGTGATGCCCATGAGAACTGGCAAAATATAATATGGGTCTTTAAGGCTCAAATCATGAATCCAAAACATAAAAGGCGCTTTGTACAATTCAATGCTGTGATCAAGGACCTGATAAAGGGCAAAGAAAACAGGGAGCTGTAAAAACATGGGGAGACATCCTCCGATGGGATTCACCTTATGTTCACGCATTAAGTTCATCGTTTCGCGATTCATCGCCTGAGGGTCGTTTTTATATTTTTCGCGAAGTCTTTGCATGTGCGGCTGAATGGTCTGCATCGCCTTCATTGACTTGTACGACATGATGTTAAATGGAAGGACCACAAATCTTACGAGAAGCGTGAGTAAAATAATCGCCACACCGTAGTTGAGGGTTATGGAGAAAAACCAATTCATGAGTTTCAAGAGCGGCTCTGCAAGCCAGCTAAAAAACCCAAAGTCGACGATCTTCACGAACTGTGGGTTTGCCGAATTCAAAAGCTTTAGGTCTTTCGGTCCCGCATAGAATTGGAATTGCAAATCCATTTCTTTAAGTTCGGGATTTTTTGTATGCGTGAGCTGACCATACATTTTTTCATCTGTCGCATCAGTACCTGTGCGAAATTCCGGCAAAACGCTCGAGCTGTCGAAAAAACCTTGGGTGAAATAGCGAGAGCTCATGCTTGCAAGCGACACCTGAGTAAAGCCTTTGTCGTAAGGACTATCCTGAGATGAAAAACTTCTGTCTGTCGTGGTCCCGTGAGCAATGAAAAAGCTCTGCCACTGAGACGTGTCCGTTGCGATGTTTTTTCCTTCGGCCGTCTTGGAATTTTTATGAAGCGTGTCTTCAGATAAAATATGAGTAATGCCCGCGATTTGTCCCTGCTGGTCACTCACTTCGGTGCGAACAAAAATGGAATATTTCGCCGAATCTATTTTGAGGGTTTTTGTGATTGTGGCAGATCCGACCCTTGCAACTCCCACAAATTCTGTCTCTGATTTTTTTTGCAGAGAGAATGGAGGTGGTGTCGCCAGCTCCTTTAATTGAGTCATTAATGGGAGATATTTTTCCGTGCTTCCAATGATGATCGGTTTTTCGCTACGATCAAAATATCGCTTCAACTGGATCCCCTTAAGGCCCATGCCCAGGCTAGAGATTTCAAAGCTCCAAATGTCGTCTTCGAACTTCAATGTTTGTTCCGATGCCTTTGCAGGAATGGCTGCCACGGGTGCAGGCGCGCTTGGTGTCGCGGCTTCCGGTGTGGTCGGTGCCGTTGCTGCTGGTGCTGTCACTGCGGTTTGTTCTGTAGGTTTTGGGCGAGGGTATTTTTTTGTTAAGTAGTTTTGCCAACCAAACCAAACGGCGCCCACAAGAATAATTGCAATAATTGTTTTTGGATCTAAGAAGTTTTCGCGCTCTTGGTTCATTTCTCTTATTTACCTTTTTGTTGCTGGTGCGCTGACCGGATCATAACCAAAGGATCCGAAGGGGCGACACCGGATGATTCTTTTTAAAATCATCCCCGCTGCTTTCAAGGGTGAGTGTTTTTCTAGCGCCTCAAGCGCATAGTCCGAACAGCTCGGTTGAAACCGGCAAGCTCCGCCCATCCAAAATGCAGGTAAGGATTTATATGCGAGAACGGTCGCTATCAAAAGCTTTTTTCCTAGCGGAGCGAATATTTCTCCAGCCCCTCGCCAGAGGCTCTTCAAACTCTTGAAATGTAAGCTTTTTAAGAAAGTCATCACCCTGTTCTCTAATCACAATATTTAAATAGATAAGCTGGTTTGGGGTCAGCTCTTCTTTACGAAAAAATTCGCGGCACCAGCGTTTCAATTTATTCCTTAAAACAGCTGTGCCCACTTTTTTAGGAATGGTCCAGCCAACATGCACGGCCGGCTTCGGATTTTTATCGACAATATAATTGAGAATCATCCATGGCGTGACTTTAAGTCTCTTTCCGCTACGGGAAAGTCTCAAGAAATCAGACCTCTTTTTGATAGTCTGGTATCGTCTCGCCTGCATCGCGCAGGATTATTTATGGCTCGTTGTTGCCGCAAGACGTTTACGGCCTTTGGCGCGACGTCGTGCAAGAACAGTTCTTCCGCCAGAAGTGGCCATACGAGAACGGAAACCGTGAGTGGTTTTTCTTTTTTTTCTACTCGGCTGATACGTACGTTTCATGTGAACTCTCCAAAACTATTCCAATTGTGAGGAGGATAGAACCATGACGCAACACTCACTGTCAAGTTGTTGTAAATCAAAATGCCGGTATGTTAGACCATTCGATCGTACCAGAGGGGCAATCGTACATGGAAGATACAGAAAACAACCCGAAAAACACCATTTCGGACCAATTTGATCTTTTTCTCAACTCACCAGCGGAGACAGCTCCGTTTGGATCTGAGAGTCTTGAGGAGAAGATTCGCGTGCCTTTTGGACCACTTACGGGCACCCAAAACGCAGGAATAGGCCCTTTTTCTCTCGAATTTTGGACAAAGCTTAAAATTGATCTCCTGAATAAACATGCCTCGAACAAACCTTTTAAAAATTGGTTTGAAGCCGTAGAGTTTATCGATACGGATCTCGGGGATTATGGTTATGGCCTTCGTTTGCGGGTTCCTAGCGAGCTCCATAAATACTGGCTTTCTGAGAATGTTCTTGAAGAGTTAACTTCCGAAATTGCTCAACTTTATCGCGGTCCTTTCCGTGTAGAATTTATCGTTAGTGGCGCGGCTCAGGCTTCCTCCCATTACAGCACTCCAACCTCTGGAAATATTGAGACGGCCCCTGCGTCAGAAATCGTGGAGACCTCTTCCTCTAGTGGAAATCTCTATTTAAATCCTAATTATACTTTTGGTACTTTTGTCGTTGGTCGAAATAACGAATTTGCTCATGCGGCTTGCTTCAATGTGGCCGAGCGCCCAGGAAGTGGATACAACCCTCTTTTTATCTGCGGACCAACGGGTATGGGTAAAACCCACTTACTCAATGCTGTAGGAAATCACATTCGAGATAAATTTCCTCAGATGAGAATTTGCTACCTTTCTGCAGAACGTTTTCTTAATGAATGTATCTCTGGAATTCGTCGAAATACGATGGATAAATTCCGACTGCGATATCGTGAAAGATGCGATGTTCTTTTAATTGATGATATTCAAACTCTAGGGCGTGGCGAAGCTGTGCAGGATGAGTTTTTTCACACTCTGAATGATTTCTTTGAAACTCGAAGACAGGTCATTGTTGCGAGTGATCGCATGCCCAATGACATTCATGGTTTAGAAGATCGTATTCAATCTCGCCTCCAGTGGGGTTTGATTGCGGATATTCAGGTTTCTGATATGGAAACGCGTCTGGCGATTCTACGTTATAAAGCAGAGAAAAAAGGAGTGCGTCTTCCTGACGACGTAGCCAATTACATTGCCAGTATCTCGAAAAAATCGATTCGTGAGCTTGAAGGTAACCTGAATCGCGTGACTATTCATATGGAGCTCTATGGTGGTCATTTAGGCCTGGAAGTGGCGAAAAAAGCCCTGATGGCGCAGGCTAGTCAGCTGGATACTCTCACGCCTGATCAGATCCAAAAAATGGTGGCTGATGTCTTTAATGTGAAGATTCTCGATTTAAAGTCGAAAAGTCGTGGCCGTCCTTTGGTAACTGCGCGTCAAACAGCTATGGTTCTCATGAAAAACTATCTGAACCAGAGCGTCACTGATATTGGACGATTCTTTAATAAAGACCACTCAACGGTGATCAACGCATTGCAGAGAATTGAGAATCAACGACTTGAAGATCGAAATTTAGATAATGTTATTAAAAACTTAGAGAGCAGAATCCACAATATTCTCGGCTTGTGATTTAGCCCGTGGATAACTCTGCTGATAACTCCGTGGGTTTGTTGGTTATTACGACTTTTCCACAAAACAGAGGGTTGGTTTCACGGTTACTCAGAGAAGTAATAAACAAAAGAAACTTATTACTTCTCGATATTTAGGTTATAAGTCCCGTAATCCACGTTACCTACTACAGCTACTAGTATTTATATATATAAGAAACTAGTAAATAAGGGGGTCCAAAATATGAAAATCAATGTTGAGAAATCTGACTTACTTTCCCTTATCTCAAAAACTCAGAACATCGTTGAGAAAAGAAATACCATGCCCGTACTGGCGAACATTCTTTTTGAAGCGAAGGATGATCGACTCAAAGTTTTTGCAACAGATCTTGAAGTGAGTTTAACAGATTCGATTCCAGCAGAGATTGATCAGCCAGGACAAGTGGCGGTAAATGCAAAAAGTATTTTTGAAATTGTGAGAGAGTTAAGTGAGGGACCCGTTCAACTCACAAAGAATACGAATAACTGGTTAAGCGTAAAGCAAAAAAAATCAGCATTTAATATTGTGGGAATTTCATCAGAAGAATTTCCTATCTTCCCGACTTACTCTACGAAAGAGTTTATTAAGATTCAGTCTGATGTTCTCGCCGACATGATTGAGAAAACTCTTTACAGCGTTTCTCATGATGAAACCCGCTACAACCTCAACGGAGTTTATTTTGAACAACTTCCTGAAGAGGGAGGAGTTCATTACAGAATGGTGGCGACAGATGGTCACCGTCTCAGTCTTGTGAATCGAAAAACACAATCAATTGCAAAAGAAAAAGTTCCTGGCGCTTCGAGTGATGGAGTGATTGTTCCCCGTAAAGGTTTACAAGAAATTCGAAAACTTCTAGAAGTATCTAGTGGCGCGATCGAAATGGCGGTTGAGGGATCACAATTTATTCTTAAGGGCGGATCAACTTTGTTGATGATTCGGTTGATTGAAGGAAAATATCCTAACTACAACCAACTCATTCCAAAAAATATGAAACGACTCGTGACTGTTTCTAAAGAACAACTCACATCTTCACTCAGAAGAGTTTCACTTCTTTCAAATCAAAAGTCGAAGAGTGTAACTCTCACTTTGAATCCAGGTTTGATGCAAATTTCTTCTAACAACCCAGAAATGGGAGACGCGAAAGAAGAAATCGAAGTGGCTTATAAAGGCGAAGAGATGAAAATTGGGTTTAACGCAAAATATCTTCTGGATATTCTTAACAGTATCCATGATGAAGAAATCAAAATTGAACTCAACGACCAACTTTCACCGGGGCTCATTCGTCCAGGACACGATGCTGACTACACATGCGTGGTCATGCCTATGAGAATTTAAGCTTCGATCCTGTGTATTTCTCTTCTATCGAAATTGATCATTTTAGAAATTTAAAAAAAGTGGAATTGAGCCCTTCATCGGGACTCAATTTGTTCATTGGGCAAAATGGTCAGGGGAAAACAAATCTTCTTGAAGCGCTTTACCTTGCGATGAATGGATACTCATTTCGTACTCACCAGGTGGATAGCCTTGTTTCGCTTCACCAGCCAGAAAAAATCAGCCGTATCCAACTCACTCTGCATAACGAACGACAAATTTATAAACTGGAAGTGATTCTCCAAGGGAAAACAAAAAAATTTCGTCTCAACTCAAAACCAATTAGCGTGAGAGAGCTTGCAAAAAGAATTCCTTCGGTTCTCTTTGCACCAGAAAGTTTATCTGCGATTAAGAGTGGGCCCGAAGAAAGACGCACGCTTCTCGACGAGATTGCACAAACCCACGATCCTCTCCACGTGGATCGGTTGGTGGATTTCTTGAAAACTTTGAGAAATCGAAATGCACTTCTTCGCGAAATTGTGAAAAATGGTTTTCAACGCTCACATCAGGATATCTTAGAAATTTTAAACGCGCGATTTGTGGATCAATCCGTGGATTTGGTGATTTCGCGATTAAATGGGCTCCAGGCGATTGAACCCCTGGCAAGCCGAGTGATGTCCAAAATCTCCAACAAAACGCAGCAGAAGACATCCATGAGGTATTTAATCTCAAGCCAACCCTTCTCTTCTGCCAATTCTGAAGAAATTCGTAACGCAATCGGGCGAAGAATGAGTGAATTACGCGAAGCAGAGCTCGCGCAGGGAACGACTTTAGCGGGTCCTCATCGCCATGATCTTCAAATTTTGCTGGATGGAATGGACTCTCGCCAACATTGCTCACAGGGCCAACAAAGAGCTCTGATTTTAGCGATAAAAATCAGTCAAGTGATGCAACATTTTGATAGCTATGGTAGATATCCAGTCTTACTCTTAGACGATGTTTTATCGGAGCTAGATGCGGAAAAAAGAGCGTTTTTATTAGGGTTTTTAAAAAGTGTAAAAACCCAAACGTTTGTAACTTCCACCGAAGGTTCAGATTTTAAACAACAGCTACAAGAGGAAGAATTTAAAGAACTAACAACGCAGGTGGCACACACCTACTTCGCAGTGCACTCGGGCCTCATCGAAAAGATGTCCGACGAAGTTGTGAAAGAGTTTGCAGAAAACGACGTTGAATTTGGGAATGGACGAGGAACCTTTGTCTGAAGAAAATCTAGATAAAAAATCCGACTATAATGCCGATTCGATTCAAGTTTTAGAAGGCCTTGAGGCAGTTCGTAAACGCCCAGGAATGTACATCGGCGACACAGGTGTTCGTGGTTATCACCATCTTGTTTTTGAAATCGTTGATAACGCGGTGGACGAAGCTCTCGCCGGTTTTTGTAAAAACATTACGATTACCATTCACGCTGATGAATCTATTACCGTTGAAGATGATGGTCGTGGAATTCCTGTTTCAAATCACAGCTCTGGAAAATCGGCACTTGAAGTTGTAATGACCGTTCTTCATGCCGGTGGAAAATTCAACAAAGGAACTTACAAAGTTTCTGGAGGCCTCCATGGCGTCGGCGCTTCCGTTGTAAATGCCCTCTCAAGTCTCGTGATTGTAGAAGTTTATCGCGACGGAAAAATCTGGCAGCAACAATACAAAAAAGGTGCACCTCAGGGCCCACTACAAAACCTCGGCACCACCGATCGCACGGGCACAAAAGTCACTTTCAAACCCGATGTAGAAATTTTTAAAGATGAAGGGCTCACGTACAACTACGACACACTTGCAAACCGGATTCGCGAATTAGCATTTTTGAATCCAGGTTTAGCTTTCACGATGAAAGATGATCGTAAAGAAAAGTCACAAAACTTTAAATTTGATTTAGGAATTATCGAGTTCGTAAGCTATCTCAACGAAGCAAGAAAGCCCTTAAATCCCGAAGTGATTTTTATCAAAGGCAACAAAGACGAAGTAGATGTGGAAGTAGCCATGCAGTGGAACGATTCTTATAGTGAATCGGTTTACAGCTACTGTAACAACATCAACACCCATGAGGGCGGTTCGCACTTGGTGGGCTTTCGTGGCGCACTGACTCGTGCCGTGAATACTTTTGCTACCAAAGGAAATTATCTCAAAGAAGTGGACGGCACTCTTGATGGCGACGACATCCGCGAAGGACTTGCGGCCATCATCAGCGTGAAAGTTCAAGAGCCCCAGTTCGAAGGACAAACAAAAACAAAACTTGGAAACAGTGAAGTGAAAAGCATTGTTGAAAGCCTTGTTCATGAAAAAATTACGGATTGGTTTGATCGCTTTCCGAGCCATGCAAAAACGGTTGTTTCAAAATGTGTGGATGCTGCACGCGCGCGACTTGCTGCCCGTAAGGCCCGTGAGCTTACTCGCAGAAAAACGGCGCTCGATAGCGGCTCGCTTCCGGGAAAAATGGCCGATTGCCAAGAGCGCGATCCGGCTCAGTGTGAACTCTACCTGGTGGAAGGGGACTCGGCGGGAGGCTCTGCAAAGCAAGCCCGTGATCGACGCACTCAAGCAGTGCTTCCGCTTAAGGGTAAAATTTTAAACGTAGAAAAAGCACGTTTTGATAAAATGCTTTCTAACGAAGAAATTCGTATGATGATTTCGGCGCTTGGTACGAGTGTTGGAAAAGATGCGGACATCGAAAAACTACGTTATCACAAAATTATTATCATGACCGATGCTGACGTCGACGGAAGTCACATTCGCACACTTCTACTGACTTTCTTCTTTAGACAGTTGCCTGCGATTATCGAGAAGGGCTGTATTTATATTGCTCAGCCACCACTCTATAAAGCGAAAAAAGGCCAGAACGAGCGCTACCTCAAAGACGAGCGCGCCTTAACGGAATATCTTCTTGAAACGAGTGTAAACCAGTTAAAATTTTCTGACGGATCAAAGCCTGATCTGAAAGTGATGAAAAAACTAGTTTTCAATATTCAAAAATTTCTAGGCCTTCTCAAAACATTGGCAAATCGTTTAGAACCAGAAGCGATTATTTATCTCTTAAATCGCAATCACAAGCTGGAAGAAGTTTTAAAGAACGAAGCTAAGGCTAAAGAAGTTTTTGAAAACCTCTGTAAATGGCTTGAGACCGACTCTAAAAAGCCGGTCACTCAAGCGGACGTTTTAATTGAAAAAGATGCTGAGCACAGCTCTACGAAAGCGAAACTTACTTACGTTCGGTTTGCCCAAACTTTCAAATCAACATTTGATCACAGCTTTGCGACTTCGATGGAAATGCGGGAGCTTGAAACACGCTGGGCCGAGATGAACGAAACACTAAGTCTTCCTATAAAAATTGTTTTCGGCGAAAAAGAAAAAACTTTTGATTCCTACGAAGAACTTTTGACTCACATCATGGAAGAAAGTAAGCGCGGAATGTACGTACAGCGCTATAAGGGACTCGGTGAAATGAATCCAGTACAACTCTGGGACACAACATTGAATCCAGAAAACAGAACATTACTACAGGTCACGATCAACGATGCAATTGGAGCGAACGAAACGTTCAGCGTCTTGATGGGTGAACAAGTAGAGCCTCGAAGAAAATTTATTGAAGACAACGCGCTTGCAGTACGCGCGTTAGACGTTTAGGGAGTAGTTCAGTGGAACAAGATCAGCCACCAGCACAGCCTGGTGAGGGCAACGGCGGAAATAAAAACATTATTCCTGTCGATATCAATACGGAAATGAAAGAGGCTTATCTTCAATATTCGATGAGCGTCATCGTTGGCCGTGCCTTGCCAGACGTACGTGACGGCTTAAAGCCCGTTCACCGCCGAGTTCTCTTTTCCATGTACGAATCAGGCTACACCCACGACAAGCCTTATAAAAAATCCGCCCGTGTCGTCGGGGATGTGATCGGTAAATACCACCCACATGGTGATTCTGCTGTTTACGACACCATCGTACGCATGGCTCAAGATTTTTCCATGCGCTATGTGATGATCGATGGACAAGGAAACTTCGGATCCATCGATGGCGATAATGCCGCCCACATGCGATACACAGAAGTGCGCATGACAGATTTTGCCGAAGAACTTTTGGCAGATCTCGACAAAGAAACCGTTCCGTTCGGCCCTAACTACGACGACTCTCTTCAAATTCCCCATGTGCTTCCGGCGAAATATCCGAACCTCATGGTGAATGGAAGCACGGGTATTGCCGTGGGTATGGCGACAAATATTCCTCCTCACAACCTGACCGAAGTAGTGAGTGGCTGTATCGCCCTTATTAAAAATCCAGAACTCAGCATCGATGAACTTATTGAGATCATTCCCGGACCTGACTTTCCATCTGCGGGCGAAATCTCTGGCCGCGAAGGAATCCTTTCTGCCTACAAAAAAGGCCGCGGAATTATTTCCGTACGCGCCGTTTCGGAAGTCATTGCGAACAAGCAAGGTCGTGAACAAATCATCGTGACGGAACTTCCGTATATGGTGAACAAAGCACGGTTGATTGAAAATATTGCGGACATGGTGAAGGACAAAAAAATCGAGGGTATCTCTGATATTCGCGACGAGTCCTCGCGCGAAGGCATGCGTATCGTTTTTGATATCAAGCGTGGTGAAAACGCCGAAGTGATTGCGAACCGCCTCTACAAATTTACGCAAATGCAGACGAGCTTTGGCATTATCATGCTTGCGCTGGATGCGAAAAATCAGCCCAAAATTTTCAATTTAAAATCCATGCTCGCGGCCTTTTTGGATCACCGAAAAGAAGTCGTCACACGCAGATGTATTTTTGAACTCAAGAAAGCCGAAGCCCGCATACATATTCTTAACGGCTTAAAAATGGCTCTTGATCAGATTGATGCCGTTGTGGCGACGATTCGTGCTTGTAAAGAGCCGAACGAAGCTCGTGTTGCTCTCGTAGAAAAATTTAAATTCAGCGAAATTCAGGCCCAAGCTATTTTAGAAATGCGCTTACAGCGCTTGACGGGTCTTGAGCGACAAAAAATTCAAGCCGAAATCGATGACCTTGAAAAAACTATTTCTTGGCTCAAAAAAGTTTTAGGTGACCCAGAAGAGATCAGCAAGATCATCGTTGGGGAGCTAGAAGAAGTTCGCAAAAAATTTGGCGACGATCGTAGAACGAAAATCACGGGTGATATGGGCAATATCGACGACGAAGATCTGATCACCGAAGAAGACGTTGTCGTGACGTTTACTCATACGGGCTACATCAAACGAATCTCGATCGATGAGTATCGCTCTCAGCGCCGTGGCGGTAAAGGCATCAAGGGCATGGAAACACGAGAGGAAGACTTTGTTTCGAATCTCTTCGTGGCCAGCACGCTGACCACGCTCCTTGTGTTTACTGATAAAGGCAAAATCTACTGGCTCAAAGTTCATAAGCTGCCGCAAGGAAACCGCACTTCTAAAGGAAAGTTTATTGCGAACGTCTTAAAACTTGGTGAAACCGAAAAAGTTCAGGCCATTCTCCCTGTTCAGGAGTTTGAAGACGATAAGTTTGTAGTTTTCGTGACGAAAAAAGGGGTCGTGAAGAAAACACCCCTCAGCGCGTTTTCAAACCCACGCCCATCGGGAATTATTGCTTTAACGATCGATCTCAATGACAGCCTGATCAGTGCGAAACTCAGCAGCGGCAAAGATGATATCTTTGTTGTAACAAAAGAAGGTATGTCGATTCGCTTCACTGAAGATGATGTTCGTGCCATGGGCCGTGCGGCTCGCGGAGTGAAAGCCATCAATCTCGTAGGTGAAGATGAAGTTGTTGGGGTTGAAGTTCTTCTGAAGGATTCGAAAAAGGCAATTTTGATTCTCACTTCTCACGGTTACGGAAAGCGTACAGAGATGGAAGAGTATCGCCCTCAGGGTCGTGGCGGTACGGGTATCATCACTCAGAAAACGACGGATAAAATTGGTAATGTCGTGGGTACGCTCATCGTTTCTGATGATGACGACATCATGATCATTACAGACAAAGGGCAAATTATTCGAACTCGATGCAAAGAAATCTCCATGCTTGGTCGTAACACCCAGGGCGTGAGAGTGATTTCACTCAATGAAGGTGAGCTAGCCTCTTGTGTGGCTCTTGTGGCGGATAATGAAGACGACGAGACAAAAGCTCCAGGCGAACCAACCCATTAAACTTTTCGGCAGGCACCTCTCTTTTTTTATGGGCCTGCTGCTATTTTGCTCTATGAACAGCTCGTGCAGTTGGTTTCAGCGCGAGACGGAGATTGAGTCGGCCCAAAAAGATGTCGAGGCGGCTCGTTACGACGAGGCAGTTTTTAAACTCGAAAAACTCGTGAAGAGCCATCCCGAATCAAAAGATGCTCTAGATGCCGCCCGCATGGGTACAAAAATCACATTTTTAGAAATAAAGAATTACGAAAAGGCCCTTTTTTTCTATAAACACCTTGTGCTCTACTCCCCGAATGAATCCGAAAGACTAGAATCGCAAAAAAAAGTCGCGGAAATTTATTTCGAACGCCTTTCTGACCATGGGCAAGCCGTCACAGAGCTCAATAAACTTTTACAGCTAAAACATCATCCGGAAGAAGAGCTGAGGTTCCGTATGAACTTAGCAAAAGCAAACTTTTACCTCAGTCGCTTTCAACAAGCAGAGGCAGAGGTCGACTTGGTGATGGAAAAAAACATTCCCGCGGATATGCTGTTTGATGCCCAGCTATTAAAAGGGAATATTTATTTTTCAACAAAGCAGCTGGAAAAAGCGATTGAGATTTTCAAAAAAATCATGGAAACCTCTCCCGAAAAAGCCCGCGATGAACATGTCGGCGTAAGCCTTGCGATTTGTTACGAGGAAAAAAATGACTTCGCCTCTGCCCGTGAGGTTTTAAATAAGATTAAGCCCACCTACCCAAACCCTGAATTTATCGAAACCAAACTCCGTCGTTTGGAGCAGAGACAGAACCAGCTTCCGGGAGCCCGGGGTTTAAAGAGGTAAGCTATGGGTGAAAACATCAAGTACTTTGCTCTCGTGACCGAATTGGTAGGCCTGATGATTGGGTTTGCCTATTTAGGCGAGTGGCTTGAAAAGAAGTTTGAACTGGGGCGTTATGGCATGTTATCAGGAGTCATCTTCGCCATCGTAATTTGGTTCATTCACGCCATTGTCGTGATGAAAAGCCTCGAGAAAAGCTCTGAGGATGGGGATAGAAAAGAGAACTAGGTCCGTGTCCACCCAAAGCTTCTTTCGCATCCTATTCGCTTCCTGGTGCCTTTGCCTGCTTATAAGTGTAGGGATTTACTTCAGTTTAGGCGCTCTTAAGGGCCAATCCTATTTTTTCGGGTCGATGGTCTCTCTCATTAATACGGCCATCTTTGCTTCGCTTTGGAGAGCACATTTTGAGAAAAAAGATGTTGCCCAATTTGCGATTGTCATTGTAATTAAGTACGCGATTTTAATGCTGATTATTTATTACACTTTGGTTCTTGGAAACCTCTCGCTAGAGGCTGCAGGAATTGGACTCGTGTCGACAATGATTGTGATTTCCATTGTGACCGCTAAGAAAATGGCAGCAGAGAACATTAAATTGAGCGACGAAGAGACCGATAAAAACCCGGAGCAGAACACAGATGGAAGCCCACTTTAGCTGGCTATATTTTATTCCAGGCGTAAACCACGACAACATTCATGTGGCAACACTACTTGTCGCCTCATCGCTTTTGATTCTCTTAGGCGCATATGCACGAGTCACTCTCGGAGCTGGTGAAGTTGCGATTGAACCTGCAAAGGGAATTTCGGTTCGCGGATTTTTCGAACTCATTTACGATTTGATTATTTACCTCATCGACATGGTGATTGGTCACGACGGTCGAAAGTATGCAACGCTCTTCGCATCCGTTTTTCTTTTCGTGTTGTTCAATAACTTGATCGGCCTTCTTCCGGGAATGACTGCAGCAACAGATAACTTCAACACGACATTCGCTCTCGGTATTTTTTCTTTCGTGATGTACAACGCCTACGGAATCAAAGCGAACGGTGTTGTGAACTATGTGAAGCATTTCATGGGCCCCGTTTGGTGGTTGGCCTGGATGATCCTTCCCATCGAACTTCTTTCTCATGCGATTCGACCAGTCACTCTTGGTCTTCGTATTATGGGTAACATCCAAGCGGATCACGGCGTATTGAGTATTTTCCTCAATATGGCTCCCTATGGAGTTCCCATGATTTTCTACGCGATGGGACTATTTGTTTGTTTTATGCAAGCTTTTATTTTTACGTTGTTGTCCATGGTTTATGTATCGATAGCCACGGCCCACGACCACTAAAGAACAAAATTGAAAATCATTTTTTAAAGAACTGAAACTTTAAAAAGAAAACACAAAAGGAGAAAACAATGAAAAAAATGAATGTAGCTACCGCGTTGGTTGCAACTATGACGGCTCTTCCAGCTTTCGCACAAGAAGCTCACGCTGCTACTGGCGGTGGTGATGGACTCATCGGTGTTGGCGTTGGTTTGACACTTGGTCTCGCGGCTCTCGGTGGTACTTTCGGTCAAGGTAAAGCAGTTGCTGCGGCAATGGATGGTATCTCAAGAAATCCATCAGCTCAGCCAAAGATGTTCATCCCTTTGATTCTCGGTCTTGCCCTTATGGAATCACTCGTGGTTCTTTCTTGGTTGATCGCGGGTCAACTGATCGGAAAAATGTAATCTGAAAACTCAGATTCATTGAATGTAAAAAAGGCGCTCTTTTTGTAGCGCCTTTTTTATTTTGCGACGAGCCGTAAGCACAACGCATCTTCGCGAGAGGGACTGGGCAATGAGCGGTCTCCGCTTTACCGATAGATGTTATGACCTGCCGGGATGGAATCTCCCGAAGAGAGCGTTTTTACCATCTGACCAGCCTGGTTTTCAAATATGACAGAATGGGCAAAAACAGGCGAATCTTGGCTTGGGCCCACTTGCCATCGATAGGTGAATCGGTAGCTGCGAGGCTCCCGGCTGATGAGAATAAGATCATGGCCGCGCCCACTGCCGCCCATACGCCCGGAGACTCGAGCTTCTTTAATGCCAGACCAAGCGGAGTACTTTTCGGCAACAAAAATAGGATTAAATTTCGGATCAAACCAAAGAGTAATAAAAGAAGAAAAATAGATATGAATTTTTTGGGCCAGGATATCTTTGTTCAATTGATCTAACATAGGAATTCCGGTGGTCTTTTGAGTGAGATCAATGTCGCCCTTATTGTCTGCAAGGGCCTCTAAGGTTTTAATGACTTCAGGATCATTGAAGTGAACAATAATTCTTGAATCACCAAAGGGTCCACCTGCGGCAAAACCAAAAACAGTCGTTCCTCGTTCGGCTAAATACAGATCAAATATTTTTTTAATATCTTCAGCCGCATTTTTTGCAAGAAGTGCGCTCGTAGGCCGAGTGAGATCTTCCCGGGAGTTGTTATTATATATGGCAACTCGCGAAAGGAAGTTGAAATCGACCTCTAAGGCAGAAGCTGTAAGAGAGGAAAAGAGCAGAGAGAGGCTTAAAAACAGTTTCATTGAAAAACTCCTTATTAATAATAACCAGTGCGTAAGTTAGAGGGAAACCCGATCGCACTCAACATAAAAATTGTTTATCATGAGCATTGTGCTAAATTCGTTTACTGCATTTTAGCGAGGAAGCGGCCAGTGTGGCTCGCTTTGACTTTGGCAACTTGCTCGGGAGTTCCGATCGCAACGATGCTTCCGCCGGCGGAGCCGCCCTCGGGACCGAGATCAATCACATGATCGCTTGAAGCGATAACGTCAAGATGATGTTCGATCACCACAACGGTGTTGCCTTGATCCACCAGCCCATGGAGAAGCTCAATTAACTTTCTAACATCATCAAAGTGAAGGCCAGTTGTCGGCTCATCCAAAATATAGAGTGAGTTGCTCGAGCTCACTCTCGAAAGTTCACGACTTAGCTTCACGCGTTGGGCTTCGCCTCCAGAAAGCGACGTCGAACTTTGGCCGAGCGTAATGTACTCAAGCCCAACTTTGTTGAGCGTTGCGAGTTTTCGATGAATAAATTTATGGTTTTCAAAAAACGGCAATGCCTCTTTCACGCTCATGTTGAGAACGTCGGCGATGGACTTTCCCTTGTACTTGATGTTGAGAGTTTCGCGGTTATAACGCTGTCCTTGGCAAACCTCACACAACACAAAGACGTCTGGAAGAAAATGCATTTCAATTTTGATTTGGCCAGCGCCCATACACTTTTCACAGCGCCCACCCTTGACGTTAAAGCTGAAGCGGCCGGGTTTGTATCCGCGAATTTTAGAATCGGGATGTTCCGCATAGAGCAGTCGGATGAGAGAAAAGAGTCCCACATAGGTGGCGGGATTTGATCTTGGTGTGCGCCCAATGGGTCGTTGATTGATTTCAATCACGCGCTCGAGATAAGGAAGGCCTTCTATCGATTTGTAGGTGGCGGGTTGAATTTTGGGATTATTGAAATGTTTTGCAACAGCCTTGTAGAGAGTATCAATGATCAGCGTACTCTTACCGCTCCCCGAAACGCCGGTGACCGCGATGAGCGCGTTCAAAGGAATGTCCACGTCGAGATTTTTTAAATTATTGCCGGAAGCACCGAGAAGACGAAGGCGGGAACGATCTTTTCCCATGCTGCGTCCCTTTTTTTGGATCACCGTTTCGAGTCCTGAAAGGTAGCGGGCCGTAAGACTATCTTTATTTTTCAAAACCTCTTCGACCATTCCTTCGGCCATGATGGATCCGCCAAGTATACCCGCGCGCGGTCCAATATCGAGAAGATAATCGGCCGCCCGAATAGTGTCCTCGTCATGCTCTACGAGCAAAACGGTATTACCGCGATCACGAAGTGTACGGAGAGTATCGAGGAGACGATGGTGATCTCGAGGGTGAAGTCCGATGCTTGGTTCATCTAGCACATAGAGAACGCCGACAAGAGAAGTTCCGATTTGGGTGGCAAGTCTCACGCGCTGAGCTTCGCCACCTGAGAGTGTATGGATGGAACGATTGAGAGATAAATAACCCACCCCAACCTCATTGAGATAAGAAAGCCTGGAAAAAATTTGTGAAAGAATTTTCTCTGAAACGACGGTTTCTCGCTCAGGCCACTTCGTGTTTTTAAGTCCATCTTCCAGATGAGAGATCTGAAGTTCCGACATGTCCATGATGTTTTTGTTATCGATCAGAACCGAAAGGCTCTCTTTTTTGAGTCGTCGGCCCAGGCACGAGCTACAAACGGTAGCAACCGCTTCATAACCATCACCAGCCTCATCATCAGGATCAATCTCTTCGTCCTCGGGATAGAAAAATCCAATTCCATTACATTCGGGACATGCACCACGTGGATTGTTGAAACTAAAAAATCTTGGCTCTATTTCTGGAAAGTTAAATCCACACTTTTGGCAGGCGGATTTTAGTGAATAGGTTTTTATCTCTTTACCGAGAATTTCAATGCTGACCAGACCGCTCGCCAACTTCACAGCCGCACTCACAGCATCGTTCGTACGTTTGCTAAACTCATCGCGCACAACGAGTCGGTCGATAATGAGGTCAATGTCGTGCGGGATTGTTTTTTTAAGTTTTCTGGCAGCGGCAAGTTCAATAACCTGGCCATCCACGCGGGCCTTGGTGTAGCCCATCTTGATCCAGCGAGCGAATTCTTGATGAAACTCTCCCTTTTTCCCACGAGCGACGGGGGCAAGGACAATGAACTTCGTTTCATTTTTGTTTTCAAAGACAAGTTTGCAGATGTTTTCGACACTTTGTTTGGTAACGGCAATGTGGCAATTAGGACAATGGGGTACGCCCACGCGAGCAAAAAGTAATCTCAGATAATCGTAAATTTCGGTTACGGTTCCAACGGTAGAGCGTGGATTGACCGAAGAAGTCTTTTGTTCGATCGCGATCGCTGGGGAAAGACCTTTTACGTAATCGACTTCCGGTTTTTTGAGTTGTTCTAAAAAGTTTCGAGCATAAGCCGAGAGACTCTCGACGTAGCGGCGCTGCCCTTCGGCATAAATGGTGTCAAACGCAAGGCTTGATTTCCCGCTCCCACTCAGACCCGTGACGACCGTGATTTTGTTACGAGGAATTTGAACGTCGATATTTTTAAGGTTGTGCTCACGCGCGCCCTTAACGGTGACGCCGTCAAAGTTCTCTACGATTTTTTTACCCTTACTCATAGTAAATCTTTAATTGCCGACTCGAATTCGCCTTGGATTTCTTTTAATCCTGCTTCTGTGGAGGATTCAAATCGAAGAACCAAAACAGGTTGTGTGTTGGAAGCTCGAGCAAGGGCCCAGCCATCTTTAAAACTCACACGAACACCATCGGTAAAGTCGGCGCGGTAGCGCTCAGACTTGGGAGTGTATTTTTTAATGAGAAAATCCACGATGGAGCGTTTTTTCTGTTCGGTCGTATCAATTCGTAGTTCCGGCGTGTTGTAAGCGGTGGGGAGTCCTTCAAGAAGTTCAGCAATTGTTTTTCCAGTTCGAGAAAGAATTTCCACAACGCGGATTCCGGCGTAAAGAGCATCATCATAACCGTAGTTACGATCGGCAAAGAAAATATGCCCGCTCATTTCTCCACCGAAAGGAGATTTTTCTTCTTTGATTTTGTCTTTGATTAAGCTATGCCCTGTTTTCCACATAATAGGACGACCGCCTAATTTTTTAATATCTGCGTACAGGCGATCAGAGCACTTTACGTCGCCGATGATAGGTTGGCCAGGCTTTGACTTTAAAATATCACGAGAGACAAGCACCATAAGCTCATCCCCGTAAATCATGCGTCCTGTATCGTCGACAAGACCAATGCGATCCGCATCTCCGTCAAAACCAATTCCGACAAGTGACTTAGTGGCCTTCACTTCTTTTACGAGTGCAACCAGGTTCTTTTCAACCGTTGGATCTGGATGGTGATTAGGAAATAGGCCATCTGGTTCTTCAAAAAGAATTTTTGGCTTTAATCCCACCGCTTCATAAAGTTTGCGAGCGACGCAACCCGCGGCACCGTTTCCGCAATCAAGAACAAATGGAATAGATTTTAATCCCGCAAACTCTTCCTTATAGCGGGCGACATAATCATCAAGAATGTCGTGCTTTTCCCAAGAGCCTTTTCCAGAGACAAAATCTTCGGAATCAATAATGGTCTGAAGTTTTTTAATTTTCTCTCCGAAGATGGTTCCTTTGCCGACGGAAATTTTAAAACCATTATACTCTGGAGGATTGTGACTGCCCGTCACCATAATTGCGCCATCAACATCCATGTGGAATGTCGAGAAGTAAGAAATCGGCGTGGTGACAAGACCCAGATGATAAACATGGGCACCGCTCTCCATATAGCCTTCAACAATCGCTTGGGCTAAAGAAGGAGAAGAGAGTCGCGCATCATGTCCTACGGTGAGGCGAAGAGAAGTTTTGCCCGTTTGAGCTTTGATGAAAGACACGTGAGCCTTTGCAAGCTGCTTCGCAAAGCTCTCGTCAAAGTCGACTTTGTAAACGCCGCGAATATCATATTCTCTATAAATTTCAGGATTCGTTTTCATGCTTCTCCTTAGCCTTTGTTTCGTCGGCTTTGAGCTTGGCTAAATCAATAGCCCATTTCAATGCTTGTATCATAGATTCGGGGTTGGCGCGATCTTTACCAAAGATGTCCTTTGCGGTGCCGTGATCAACGCTGGTTCTCACAAAAGGAAGTCCCATTGTAATATGTACGCCGGCAAGCCCATGAATCATTTTAAAGGGGATTAATCCTTGGTCATGATAGGGACTTACGTAAATGGAATATTTTTTCCAGTTTTGTTTTTGAAATGCGACGTCAGGCACCAGAGGGCCGTCCACTGGCAACTTTTCTTTTTTCAGCTTTTCGATGAGGGGTAAAAAGTATTTCTGTTCTTCGTTTCCGATAAGGCCGCTCTCTCCTGCATGGGGATTCAGCCCCACGAGCGCGATGGGCTTAGAGGCTTGTTTCTTGGGAAGCCATTGTCTGAGCGTCATTGAGTGACGTATCGCCGCTTCAAGCCGCTCGGAAGAAAGTTGTCCTGCAATCTCCTCGACAGCTAAGTGTCCCGTCGCAAGGACTACAGAAAACTGATCGCCCACAAAAGACATGTAAAGAGGATTCGACTTCGCAATTCTTTTTAAAATTTCGGTGTGGCCTAAATCTTTTTGTCCACCCGCCACGATAGAAGTTTTGGAAAGAGGTGCGGTGGCGATAGCGTCGACATGCCCGTAAAGACCAGCCTTCGCAGATTCTTCGACCCAACTTCCCGGAGGTCGGTTGGAATTGATATCCACTAAAACCTTTGGAGAATCGAGAGAAACCTTAAGGGCTTCGGGCCAAGTGAGAACAGTTTGTCGTTTGAAATAAGAATCAAGTCGGCGTAAATATTTTTTTGATGCTTGCGGCGCGCGCCAGAGAAAAAAATTGGCACCCACCTTGGGGCCAATCTTGATCAATGCCTTGGCCGTGATTTCGAGCCCGATACCATCCACATCGCCAGTTGTGATGACAATTTTCAGGGGCTTTTTCACTTGGAATTCATCGCAATGCCGGGCTCGTTGACTCGAATAAAAGATTCTCGTCGCTTCTGATCCAGCCAAAAGCTAAATTGTTTTTTGAAAGCCGCTTGATAAAGCACTTGGCGAATGCGCTCTTTCTCACCCTCAAGCTTTGGATCTGCAATTAAGCGTCGGTCCAAGAGTTTTAAGATATGAATACCGGTCTTGGTATAGACAAGACCCGTCACCTGACCAACCTCGACCTTTGCTGCCGCGGACTCAAGCTCTTTTAAAAACTCACCTGTTTTAAATGTTCCAAGCAGACCACCGGAAGAAAAATTAGGATCTTCACTGTACTTTGAAGCAAGAGTCTCAAAAGATTCTCCAGAGCGAATGCGCTCAAGAACCTGTTTCGCTTTTCGCTCCGCATTTTTAAAGGAGCCACCATCATTCATAAAAAGAATGTGCGAAACTTTGTATTCGAAGCTGTCCTTTGCCGTCGCCCCCCCACTTCGATGAGTTAAGTAGTAGGCCGAAATTTCCTCATCAGAAATTTTAATTTTTGAAGTCACCGATTGTTCGATAATGGACTGACGTTCAAGACGTTTTTTTAAAAACTCCTGATATTCAGAAAAACTAGTGCCCTGACTTTTTAGCGCTTCTTTGAGCTGCGTACGATTAATGCCGTTTCGGCTCGTGATTTTACTGATTTCTTTTTCAACCTGCTCAATCGTGACCGTAAGACCTTTCTTCTTCACTTCCGAATCGATCACCTTTTCATCCACCATATGACGAATGAGAGCTTTGCGATCCTTCAAGAGACCTTGGCTGTCTTCGGATAAGAGATCATCGACAATCGCGCCGGTTTTGAGTCGTTGGGCAAATCGATCAACATCGGTTTTCAAAATAATATCGTCATTCACAATGGCAATGACTCGCTCAACAACATCACCGGCTGTGGCGAAAGAAAAGGAGAGAAGGAAAAGAGATGTGATGAATGGCTTTATCATTTTTGCCCCTCAGTGTGCACGTTTACAGAACGAATCAAAGCGTCGTCCTTCAATACTTTGGCACTTTTTGTCTGTTCGCCCAACCATTTTTCAAACATTTCCCGCTCTTTCTGCAGTCGTAAGTTTTTTATAATAGTTGGTCGTGCGCCTGCAAGGGAGAGTTGCGTGGCGGGCTTTTTTCCAAGCGCTTCAAAAATATGGTAACCATAGGCGCTTTTAATAATATCGCTGCGGGCGCCCACATTCATTTTAAAGGCGTCGTCGAATACGCCAAGGACGCCTTTTTCCACCCATCCGGTGTCCCCACCCTCTTTTGACTCAGGTGCGATAGAAAATTCGCGAGCCATTTTCTCGAGGCCCCCGCCTTGACGAATACGAGCCATCACGCGTCGGGCATCGTCTTCTTTTTCGAGAACGACCTGCCGAAGGCGTATGCGTGCCGGTTTTTCAAAGTCCGATTTATGGCTGCTGTAGTATTCTTGCACTTCCTGGTCGGTGGGCCCTGCGACAGACTTCGACAATTTTTCGAAGACGAGTCGTTCGTAAAGATTTTGTTTTAAGCCCTCTTTCCAGCGCTCAAAGGTCATTCCCTCTTGAGAAAAAGCATTTCGAAAGGAAATATCGTCAGGGTAAGAGGAGCGCACGCGATTGATTTCGGCCTGTAGAGCGCTCTCATCGATGGTAATGCCATTCTTGATGGCCCAGGCTTCAGTGAGGGAAGCGGCAATAAATTCAGAAACGATTTCTTCTTTTACTCGATCCAAACTCTCTTTTTGTTTTGCATAGAGAGCGTCATACTCTTTAATTCGAGAGACCACTCTTCGTCCAAACTCTTCCGAAGTCAGTTTTTTTTCATTCACAACGACAAGTGGTTTTTGGGGAAGCTCTTCACTAGAGCGAGTGCAGCCTATTCCTAAATAGGAAAAAAGAAAAAAGCCCAAGACATGGGCTTGTAAGATCGAAAGCTTTTTCATAGGAAAATCCAAATTTAAAATTTGTTCTTCAGAACTCTAACTTTGTAGCTGGATTTCAACTTTTCAAAGTATTTGTCGAAAATTTGTTTTCGTTTTTCGTCGAAAACAGCGGCGCGAATTTGTCGCTTGTTTGCTTTTGTGTAGGGGTTGCGACCCGTGAGCTTTATAATATGAAATCCAAACTCAGTTTCGACTAAGCGAGAAATCGCCCCCACTTTTAGGAGCTCGGCCGTGTTGTAGTACGCGGGAACAAGAGTGATTTTAGTCTGCCAGCCGATATCTCCACCCGCTTGTTTTGTTGCGGTATCGTCCGAGTAGAGATTGACGAGTTCTTCGAAGCTGCGCTTGCTGGATTTCACTTGAGAGTAAATGTCATCAGCACGTTTTTTAGCAGCTGCACGTTCAGTAGCAGAAGAGCCTGGTTTGATCTCAATCAAGATGTGGCTTGTTCTGATTTCAGGATTTTTTTTATAGTGAGCAACGAGATCGTTCTCGTTAATTTTAATACCTTCGACGGTTTTGCCGAGCTCTTTTTCGATTAAACCTTTATAAATTTCCTGCTGAATGCGTTCGGCTACAATCGGATCGTCTTTAATTTTTCGTTTTTCAGCCTCAAGAAGACCAATTTTATAACGAATAAGATCTTCTAAGAAGAGTTCACGTGGAGGAGGATTTAATGACTGCTTTCGAACCTCTTCGTAGCGCTTACTAAACTCATCGATCGCGATTTTTTCATCGCCAACAGTAGCAATCACTTCGGATTGTGCCTGGGCTGCAAAAGAAAAAAAGATCAATCCAAAGGCAATGTATAGACTCAAAGTAGTTTTCATCATTTTTACCTCTAATTTAGAGTATTTAGGCTAGCACTGGGCATCAGGAGGCGCAATGAGTTTACGGGCGGCATGTCCCGCAGCGGCAAGTGCAGATTCAAGTCGAGTTGCAAGCTCAGGATCACGAGGATCCTCACTTGTCACCATTGGCAGGGGCTCACCCCAAACGACAGCGACTTTCGAAAAAGGAAACGGGAGCTGAGCTTTGTTCCAGGACTTTTCAAAAATATGTTTATGAGAAGCTGCGATGGCGAGAGGGACAATGGGCGCTTCAAGCACTTTTGAAATCTGAAAAACGCCAGGCTTTGCCTTGTGGTAAGGGCCCTTGGGTCCGTCCACGGCAACGCATGGATTGTAACCATTTTGACTGTGTCGCAAAAGCCCCTTCAGGGCGGTCACTCCTCCGCGAGTCGAAGAGCCACGTGAGGTTTTTACGCCAAGCCATCTCACGACACGATCAAGAAGTTCGCCGTCTCGGCTGGTGGAAGTCATGGTTGCGACCTTGTAGAAGCGGGAAAGCGGAATCACGGCGAGCTCGTCACCGTGCCAAAAGGCATAAACCGCAGATCTCTTCTCTCGAAGAAGTTTTTTTAGCCCTTCAGATTCAACAACGGTGACTCGCCAGGAGCGAGTCCATAAAAAATAAACAACAAAGAGAAGCGGGGGCAAAAAAAATTGGCGGAACAAAATTTTACCCTAAAACTTTTTTGAACTCTTCCGTGAGCTTAGGAAGAACCTCAAACGCGTCGCCCACAATTCCGTAAGTGGCTTTTTTGAAAATAGGAGCTTCAGGATCTTTGTTAATCGCAACAATCACTTTACTCGAGCTCATGCCCGCAAGATGTTGGATAGCTCCAGAGATTCCGCATGCGATGTAAAGGCTTGGAGCCACAGTCTTACCTGTTTGCCCAACTTGCATAGAGTGAGGAACCCACCCGGCATCCACGACCGCACGCGAGGCACCGACGGTGGCGCCCAGAACGTCAGCCAAATCGTTAAGAAGCTTAAAGTGTTCTGGGCCCTTCATTCCGCGACCGCCGGAAACAATGATGTTGGCTTCGGAAAGATCGAGTTTTGCGGAGGTTCCGCGAACAATATTTTTCACAATCGTTTTAAGAGATAAACTTGGTGCTGGCAGAACCTGAACTTGCGGCTTATCAGAGCCCTGAGCCGTCGGTAAAGGAAGTTGGTTGGCTCTCATGAGAACAATTTTCGTTGGAGAATTTTTAAAGTTCACTTGAGCTGTACATTTCCCAGCGTAGAGAGGTTTTCTTGCTTCAACGTCGCTTCCAGAAAATTTAAGCTCTGTGCAATCTGCTGCGAAACCTGCTTTGAGTTGAGCGGCCAGGCGCGGAAGCGCATCACGTGCGCTACTTGAGCCAGAGGCTAAAATCACGTCAGGTGCAACATGGGCTGCGGCCGTCGTGAGAAGCGAAAGATAAAGCTCGCTGTTGTAATTATTGAGAGTTGCATCATCACATATGAGCGCCGCCTTCACGCCAAAGCCTGCGAGATTTTCTGCTGCGGTTTTTGCGCCCGCACCGAGAAAGAGTACCGTGAGCTCCGCGCCAGATTTTGTGCTGACACCCACGAGTTCCAGTGTTGATGTTTTTACTTTTCCTTCAGAGTGTTCGCCGTAAACTAAAACTTTTGCCATATGTTCCTCACACTACCTTTGCTTCTTCACGAAGTAGTTTTACAAGTTCAGCTGATTGAGCGGCACTATCGCCAGATAATATTTTGCATGCCGGTCGATCGGGCGGAAGTTGGAAGGATGAATAGCTTACGCGCTGATCTTCAGGGGAAATGGAGAGAGCTGAAAGAGAAGATTCCTGAAGGGTTTTCTTTTTTGCTTTCATGATTCCCGGTAGGCTCGCGTAGCGAGGAGTGTTCAGGCCCTTGTTTGCGCCAATCACTGCAGGCAATGTGAGCTCAAGGGTTTCCTTCGCGCCGCCTTCGGCCTCGCGTTCCACTGTCACCTTGTCTGCGCCCCACTCGAATTTCGAAACAACCGTTGCGTGTGTGTAGCCAAGCTCTTCGGCCAACATTTGAGTGACGGCCATAGAGTTATCATCGATGGCGGCTTTTCCCGAAAATATAATTTTTGGAGCTTTAGGTTTGATTGCGGCGGCAAGAGCGCGCGCGGCGGTTAAGTTATCGATATTTTCAGGAGCATCAATCACCATCGCTTCATCAGCCCCCATCGCAAGTGCTGTGCGGAGAGTTTCCGAAACGCTTTGCTTTGGCCCAACACTCACGACGGTCACTGTAGATCCGGCAACTTGAGTTTTGAGTTTCAAAGCTTCCTCGATGGCGAACTCATCGTAAGGATTTAGAATCCATTTTGTTCCAGCAAAATCGAGACTGTTACCCGTCACCTTGATCTTTGTTTCGGTGTCGGGAACTTGTTTTACACATACGAATATTTCCATGAATCCTCCAAGGCTAACCGCGCTTCATAGCGGTTCTTATAACGACGCTCTCATGTTGTAATGAGGACCCGTCGAATGTCGAGCCTGAGATAGCAACTATGATGAGATTAATAACAGGTCAACCAATGATTCAGAATTTGGAGACCGACAAAGGTCTAGAGAAAGCTGGACCAAAGTTTTGACTGTGGGGGTTGACCGCGAGCGTTACGGCATTTTTATTTCGTTCACTATTGAACGTGCATAACATGATTTCACTAATGAGTTTGATAAGGGCTTAAGAAGGATTCTGAGCTCGACACGGATTGAGGAAGTTCGGAGGGAAGCTTTACTCAGTCTTTTCATGGAGGAATCATGAATAAGTTTTTATTTATTGCCACGACTTTGATGGCATCAGTGGTATTTGCAAAAACGAAAACGCCAGAAGCAGTGCCCGGCGAATTCGTTGTTAAATTGAAGCCAGCATTCGTTTCAATTTCGGCACAAGCGTTATCTCAGCAACTGCAAGCTCAAGTAAAAGAAGTGATCAACAGAGAGGGCGATCTCGTACTTGTACAAAAACAAGGTACACGCAAATCCGCAATCGCAAGCCTCAGCTCAACGGGCATTGTGGAGTATGCAGAACCAAACTTCATCTACCGCATTGGTGGGATGACACCAGACGATGCTCAGTACAAAGAACTTTGGGGAATGAAAAACACAGGACAAACTGTGAGTAACGTACCGGGCGTTGCGGGCATTGATATCAATGCAGAAAAAGCTTGGGAAATCACAACAGGCTCTAAAAATGTGATCGTTGGAGTGATCGATACGGGCGTGGACTTCAATATTCCAGATCTAAAAGCAACAGCTTGGGTGAACGAAGCGGAGGCCAAGGGTCGTGCTGGCGTTGATGATGACAAAAACGGCTATGTTGATGACATCAACGGATACGACTTTGTAAACAACGACGGCGATCCAACAGATGATCATGGGCACGGCTCTCATGTTTCTGGAACCATCGGTGGTCAGGGAAATAACGGCATGGACGTTGTTGGTGTAAACTGGAACGTTACTATTATGGGGCTTAAGTTCCTTAGCGCCTCTGGAAGCGGATCGCTTGCATCTGCAATCAAAGCTATCGATTATGCGACAATGATGGGCGCTCATTTTACGAGCAACTCATGGGGTGGCGGTGGATTTTCTCAAGCCCTCTTTGATTCCATCAAAAAAGCGAACGACAAAAATATGTTGTTTATCGCTGCCGCTGGAAACAACGGAACAAACAACGATACGACTCCTCAATATCCCGCGAACTACCAAATTCCAAACGTGATCTCAGTTGCGGCGATCACCAATACGGGTGCAAAGGCGAGCTTCTCTTGTTATGGCGCGAGAACGGTTCACGTAGGTGCTCCAGGAAATTACATTCTCAGCACGATTCCGATGGCGCTTGATGGTCAAGATGGAAAGCGTGATGGTCTTGCGAGCTGGAGAGGAACATCAATGGCGACTCCGCACGTTTCAGGTGTTGCGGCACTTGTTCTTGCGAAATATCCAGGCATGTCAGCGATGGAACTTAAAGATCGTCTTGTGAAAACGGCACGTCCTCTTTCTGGCATGAAGGGTGTTGTGAGTAGCGGTGGCATCGTAGATGCGTACAACGCTCTCACGAATACAATGCCGCCGCCAGATGCGAACGATCCTGCCAACTGGCCGCAAGTGGATCACATGCTCTCTTCACCACACCCTTATGGCAATAACGTGAATCAAACGTTCACCGTAACGATTCCGGATGCGACAAAGATTGCGCTCACTTTTTCAAAATTTGAGACAGAAGCTGGGTACGACATCGTGAAATTTTATGATGGCGCGGGAGTAGAGCTTGGTTCGTTTTCTGGAAACCACACTGGAGAGTTTTCGCCCGTTGCTATGGGGAATACGATCAAGATGGTTTTCACAACTGACGGAGATGTGACTCAGTACGGGTTTGATATCACGAAGGTTGCGATTCAGAAGTAATTCCGAGTTTTAAAGAATACTTGTGTAAAGGCCAGGTCACAAAAACCTGGCTTTTTTTATTCGAGAGCTCGATCAGAATTTTTTTTTACCTTTGAGCTGCTTTTGGCGGCGGGTTTCTCTGCAGGGTAGTCCACTTGATTCAAAAACTTCTCGATACGCAAGTTTACAAAATCAGGCATATCAAGTTGAGTGCAGTGGGAGCCATAAGGAACGATAAGGAGTTCACTCCCCTTGATGTTGTTATGCAGAGTTCTTTGGTAGGGGAGTGCGGTCACGGTATCTTTGTCGCCACCGATAATAAGAGTGGGAGCTTGAATGCGATCAAGTACAAGACGACCGTCGTAAGTCATCATTTGCTCAAAGAGCTGGAGAAACACGTCCATTTCGATAGAGGCGACGCCGCGAGCGTAAATCTCAATGTCTTTGAAGCTTGTTAGACTTAAATTAAATCCGCCCGCCCACCCTGTTAATCGAAGCGCAATCGGATTCGTCACTGCAAACTTCCAAAGGTAAGAAATAGTTTCGGGCATTTGTTCATAACCTTGTTTGAAGGCTTTAAACGCTTGAGTCACAGCATCGAGCCCGAACATGCCTTGAATCGGATTTGTCGCAAACCCGTTCACTAAAATCATGTTGTGGAAAAGTTGTGGAGCAAGCTCATAAGTGCGTAACAAAATTTGCGCTCCAAAACTGTGTCCTAAAAAACAGGACTTATCGATTTTCAAATGTTGGCAGAGGGCGGCAACATCTCGAGCAATCGCATCGATAGAGAGATGAGATCGATCTTTAGGAATCCCCGACTTGTGATGACCGCGATAATCGAAAGTGATGCAGCTATATTTTTGAGAGAAGGCACGAATTTGGTGTCGCCAATGATTAGATCCGCAGGCAATTCCGTAGGCAAAAATCAGAGGAAGTCCTTGGCCACGTACTTCGTAGTAGATGGGTGTGCCATCGAAGCTTTCAAAATAACCAGTGCTTTTGGAGACAGTACTTTTCGTACTCATATTCGTCGCTTCCGAAGCTATTTTAGCAAAACCTTCATTCGTGTTTCAAAAATGGAGATGATATCGCCATCCTTTAGCTTTTCGGAAGAAACAGGGCTTTCATTAAGAAGTACAGTCTTTTGGTGGAGGGTTTTAAAAATAATATGCCCGCCTTCGTCGGGCGAAAGAGTGAAACAAAGCGAGGGAGCTCCGGACTCAAGAATGGGACAATCAAAACTATGTGGACCAACGGACCGAGGACCATAAGCGAAGGAGTAAATCTCCCCTTTTTGAGGGCCCTTAAGAAAATGGAGCTCTAACAGATGTCGAAACCCAAGGGGGCTCCCATTCTTTTTTGGGGGATCGATGGGGGTCTCGGACGCTATGCGTTGGACCGTAGATCTCCAGCTTTCAACAGAAGCTCTCTCCGAGTCGGGAATTTCTACAACAAAATGGGTGATGCCTATAGAGAACTCCACGCCTTCTTCGAGGGGGACCTCTAAAACCTTCCCCCCATTGAAACGGATTTTGTTGGTGGAGCCCAAGTCAACGAGAACATAGGTGTTTTTCCGATTTTCTAAAAGGCGGATCTCCGCATGGAGTTGGGAAGCCTTACCGTCTTTCAGGTTAAAGTCAGCCCCCGATCGGCCAATTTTTATACCTGCGCGGATTTCAATTTCATCCCCTTGACGAGGACCTTTTGTGATTCTTAATTTCATTCGAGAATGGCCCTTGTCCAGACCCCCTCCACATGGTAATACTCTGAGCCCAAAATTCGAAACAAGCAACCCGTTCCCCACATAAGTTTGGGGGACTATTTAACCGAGGGTAGACTATGCAAAAGACCACTGAAGTTGCGTCTAAAGGACGTAAATCATCCACAGGCGCTCAAAAAGAAGCCGCCGTCAAAGCTTACGAATCTGTGATCATTTTGAATCCAGAAAGTGCTTTGGAAACACAAAAAGATCTTTTTAAGAAAAATAAAAAGATTATTGAAGAGCATAACGGAAGTGTTCACACCGTTGAAACTTGGGGCAAGCGCATCCTTGCGAACCCTATCGAAAAGTTTGCACGTGGACTTTACTTTCACACCACATTCTATGCAGACACAAAAGCTGTGGCGGAACTTGAAAGAACAATGCGTATTAACGACAAAGTTCTTCGTTTCATTCACACTCGCCTAGAAGATGGAACAGAGCTTGCTCAACATCTTGAAAAATTTAAGACAGAGCTTGCAAACAATGCTCAGCGTGAGCGTGAGCGTGAAGCAAAACAAGCCGAGAAGCGTGCTGCTATGAAGAGATTTGATGGCGATGGCGATGAAGGCGGCGGTCGCGGCGGCCGTGGCGGTCGTGATGGCGGTCGCGGCGGCGGTCGTTTTGAAGGTAAGTTCGACGAAGGCGAAGAAGAGTAATTTCGTAGTCAGTAACTATGAGCACAGCACTTCGCGCGCCTCTTAAGGCACTCTTTTTAACTTTGACGACGGTGTTTCTGTCGCTGGCTACGATTGTGGTTGCGACAGTTCCGCTCGTAATTCTTCGCCGAGAATTCGGCCGAGGAATCTATCTTGCACTTTCGGCAGCGGCGATTGGCGCCCTGCTCACAAGTCGTCAGGCGGAAACCAGTATCGTGCTGTTTACAGCATTTTTATTGGTCGCTGTTTATGTTGAAGCAAAAGAGTTAGGGTTAAGTCATATGTACTCAGGAGCCATAGGCATTTTGTTTGTTGCGGGAAGCCTCTATTGTGCGGGACATTTTTGGCTGCGCAGTCAGGGCTCAAGTTTTACGATGTTTTTCACAGAAAAGATCGAAATGTTTTCGCAGCAACTTCAAGCTATGGATCCAAAGATAAAACTCGATACCGCGACACTAGTAGCGCAAACACCCTCTGCGATGATCATTCTTCTCGCAGTCAGTATTTGGTTAGCTATGTTGTGGGATGTGCGAATGAACTCTGCGCCAGCCCTTGACGAGGAGGGCCCTCGCGGACTTGAAACATTTCGAGCCCCAGATTGGTTTGTTTGGATTTTTCTGGCTTCGATCTTGGGAAGCTTTCTCGAGTTAAACGTACCGGCTGTGCAAGTGGCCGCTACAAACGTTCTGAACATCGCGGTGTTGGTCTATTTTTTCCAAGGGATAGCGATTGTAGGAATGTTTTTTAGAAAGCAAAAAATGGGGCCGTTTTGGCAGGCCTTAGGATACTTTTTATTGATAGCTCAGCTATTTTTATTCGTGGCGATGTTAGGTTTTATCGATTTGTGGATCGATTTTAGAGCAAAAATGATAAAGAAATCAGAGCAAAGAACCGGAGAGGTATAAAATGAGAGTAATTTTACAAAGTGATGTGAAAAGCTTAGGGAAAGTCGGTGATTTAGTTCGTGTAAAAGACGGCTACGCACGCAACTTTCTTCTTCCGCGCAAACTCGCTGTTGAGGCGACAGAAAAACGTGCGAAAGAGTTAGAGCATCTTAAAAAGAGCGCTGACCAGAAAAAGAAAAAAGCCGTGGCTCAACGAAAAGAGCTCGTAAGTCAGCTTTCAAAAGTGAGCATCACTTTCAAATCTGAAGCGGGTGAAGATTCTGACAAATTGTTCGGAACCATCACGACAACCGACATTTCCAATGAACTTGAAAAACAAGGTTACAACATTGATCGTCGAGACATCCATCTCGAAACACCGATCAAGCTCCTTGGTCAACACCGCGCAAGCATTAAGCTCGGCGAAGGCTTAGAAGCGACTCTCACCGTTTCTGTTGAGAGGAAGTAATGCAAGTTCGTGTTCCACCCCATAATAATGAGGCGGAACAATCGGTACTGGGGGGGCTCATGCTGGAACCCAGTGCTTGGGATAATATTGCCGACATCGTGGGTGAGAAGGACTTCTACCGGACAGCCCATCAAAAAATCTTTGTGGCGATTCAGGATTTGAATCGCAAAGGTCAACCAGCAGACGCTCTCGTCGTAACGAGTTTTCTGAAAGACAAACAAGAAATTGAAGAGGTTGGTGGCGCGGCATACATAGCCGAGCTCCTTTCTCTCACGCCATCTACGGCTTTTATTACGAACTACGCAAAAATTGTTCACGAAAAAGCGGTGCTTCGTCAGTTGATTCAAGTGACAACCAAGATTTCGGAGCAAGCTTACGAAGCGGATTTTGAAGATCTCGATACATTTCTTGATCAGACCGAGGGACAAATTTTTAACGTTTCAGAAAAGAAAACATCGACGGGCTTAACGCCAGTCAAAGAACTTGTGAAGGTGAGTCTCGATATTATCGATGAGCGCTATCATAAGAAGGCCGCCATTACCGGAATTTCCTCGGGTTATGCCGAACTCGACAAGATGACGGCAGGATTTCAACCGGGCGATTTTATTATTTTGGCGGCCCGTCCTTCTATGGGAAAGACGGCCCTTAGCTTAAACATGGCCCAGCACGCGGCTATTCGCGAAAAGAAGAGCGTGGCTTACTTTTCCATCGAGATGGGTAAAGAACAATTGATGATGAGAATTTTGGCCTCTGAGGCCCGCGTATCGATGTCGAATGTACGACTTGGAAATATTCCTGATGCGGCTTGGCCGAACCTGATTCAATCGGCCTCTGTGGTGAGCGAAGCGCCGATGTACATCGATGACACCTCTGGTATCAGTCCCTTTGAGATTCGTTCAAAGGCACGCCGTTTAAAGCGCCAATACGGTCTTGATATGATCTTTATCGATTACTTACAGATCATGGATTTAAAACAAAAGGTTGAGAGTCGCGAAAGAATCGTTTCGGAAATGTCGCGCACGTTAAAGGCGATTGCACGTGAACTGAAAGTTCCGGTGATTGCTCTTTCTCAGCTGAACCGTTCGGTCGAGGGGCGATCCGAAAGAAAACCAATGCTTTCGGATCTTCGTGAGTCGGGATCGATCGAGCAAGACGCAGATTTGATTATGATGCTTTATCGCGAAGAGTATTACGATCGAGATAACGTAGAAAACAAAGGGATTGCCGAAGTCCTCATTCAAAAACAAAGAAACGGTCCGACAGGTTCTGTGAAGCTGAAATGGTTTTCTGAATACGGTCGTTTTGAAAATCTTGAGCCATCTCGAGATATACCGCCGGTGCCTCCCGCACCCACAGGTCCAAGAGGCGCGCCATCTGCTGGCGGTATTAAACGTATTCCTAATTTTGCGCCTTAATTATTGCCCTTGCTGCTTGAGCTTTTCTATTTGCTCGAAAAGTGTTCCCATTTGAGCGTGGGCTGAGGCTTTCACGAGAAAAATGTTCGATGTTAAAGAGACAAAACCTGTTGGTCCAGACCACACCGCAAGAAAAGATCGTAAGATGTTTAGGCTTTCGGCCACATTGACACTCGGATCTTTGACAGCGAGTAACGCGGCTCTAGCTCGTTTAAAACTATCGGCCTGAGTGATCCAAAGTTGGTTCAATGTGTTCAGCTGAACAAAAGCTTTTTGAACGGAGGCGGTGGTTTCTCGACGAGCGGTTGCTTCTGAAAACTGCGCGGACTGTAAAACGCTCAGCTTCGATTGATGGACGGGAATCTGTCCCGGCGATAAACTCCAAGAGAGCGTTACGGAGGTTTGGTTCGTAAGCACGTCAGGAATTCCATCAAAAGCATTTTTAGTATCGATACGACCTCGCCCAATCGTAAGGTTTGGAAGCCAAGGCGTGATGCGAGAGGCATTGAGATCGACCTTTGCATTGTCGCGCATGAAGCTTGCGGCGAGAACTTGGGGGTTTTTCATCATTGCGATATCGAGAGCCTCTTTCACCGTAGGGAGAGGAAACACGGAATCCAAGGTCTTCTTTAGTTTTTCAATGTCATCATCATCGCCTTCAGACGAGCCTGGCGTGGTGGGCGGGAGAAGGATGGGATCTTTACCAACGACCTTTACATAATCAATACGCCCAAGCTCCGTCGCTTGGATCGTCTGATTTAAAATATTGTTCATGTCGTTTCGTGCGATGAGTACTTGTTGGTAGTCAGCCTCTTTTGTTGGCGATTGTCCTGCCTTCACCTTTACCGCGAGCTTATCAAGCTCTTGCAAAAAGTTTTTGTAACTTTGTATTGCGCCTTCTTGGTTATAAAAATCCAACCAGATGCGAATCAGTTCCAGTGTGATGGCTTGTTTGAGGGCGATGAGACCATTTTTTTGAGCTTGGATGCTGGAACCAAGTCCCTTAAAGGCAAAAATTGCGGCGGGAGCAATGGTAAACCCTACTTGGCCAAGCGAATTGAGCGCTCCTCCGTCAACCTCCAGACCCTGCGATTGAATGCGACCAAAAGCTTGTGTGCGTGAATAGGTAACGGATGCCAAATTGAGAAGCACGCCAACCCTGATAGCTTTTAAACCTTTGAGCTGAGCCTCTGCAGCTTCGATAGAGGGGTTGGTTCGCATCGCCTCTTCGATGGCTTCTGTGATCTTTGGCACTTGGGCGAAAGAATGTGAGGAAAAAACGAGGGTGGAAAAAAGAACAAAAGCATAATTCATAATTGAGCTCTCCCGGGATTTCCGTCAGAGAGCAAAAGATGTGCCCGCTTCGCAAGGACTACGATGTTTGATTGTTGTTTAAAGGTGTTTACAGGCTTGCCGCTCGCTATAAATTTTATGTGGAGCGCCCACCTCTCATGTTCGAAAAAATCAACAGCCGTCTATTTCCGAGTCGATGGTTTTTTTAGAGTAGCGGTGGGTGCAGGTCGCGCCGTTGGTAATTCTGCGTCTGTCCACTTGCTGGTTGTTTCACCAACAGCCCACTCTGATGTTACGGGACGGTCGTAGACCGCCTGATGGGGACCACAGTGTTGGCCAGCGTAATCAAAAAAGTAGAGCGTGTTCCCGCTTTTATAAGCAATTTTATCCATTGAAGTTTGTCCGTTGTTCAGCACAGCGAGGCCCCAATTTTTATCGGTTGCTCTCAAGATGGTTACCAAGTCTACAAACACGGGATTAGGGGGATAGACTTTTTTTTCACAGTTTTCGTCAAGGTAGGCTTTCATTGCAACCTGCTGAGCCTTTGTAAGACTTTGCGGTGTTGGTGCTTGTGCCGATACCTCTTGTGACAGACAGAAGCTTGTTAGAAAAAGAGTCGCAACAACAGTCTTTAATAAAAATACAGAATTATACATAAGCACCTCTTCCGAACAGTCTGCCTACTTAATGGTTTCGTCGCAATAGCGTAGCGGCGCTCCCGACCTTCGGACTTAACGCATCGTCGCTACCAAAAGGAGCGGCGCACCTTTTGTGAAAGGGCTGGATCAAGGTCCAAATTCTTTGGTCTAGGAGGAAATCTTTTTTCATTCTATTCACCGGTTGGTCCAATGGGAGGATCTAATAAACACGACCATGGAGGGTGCGGTGGAGAAAGTTTTAGAGCAAATTGCGGAGGCCACAGGATTACCATCACACCTGGTGATGGGAGAGCTTAAAGGAATGATCGAAAAAGCTGGGCTTGATGCGCAAACAATGAGTATGGATGATCTCCGAAACATTCTCGCTGAGTATCTTCAGAATGTGATTTTAAATGCGCGTGAGGAATTCAGGTAAGTTAATTCAGGGATCCATGTATTCCAGTTAACGAGAATACTTGGATCCAGGTATTAGAGAAATTGGCGGGCCTAATTCATAGGTGCCGTACTTAGACGACCCGCCTGGTGCACTAATTCAGACTCTTGGCTTGAATCTTATAAACGTGCATTTTCTTTTTCAATGTATTTCTGTTAATTCCGAGCAGTTGCGCTGTTTTCACCTGATTTCCACGAAAAGCTTTGAGCGCAAGCTCGATCAAGGGACGTTCTACCTGCTCCATAACAATGTTATAAAGCCCGTTCATATCGGAATCTTTCAAATCTTGTTGGCTAAAAAGCACTTCAAGCTTTGAGCGGACCAACTTTTCTAAGCTGACCGACTGTAAATTCGCAACGAAAAGATTCTTCGTTAAACTTGTCTGCGTATTGGACATGAAATCAAACACCCCGTGTGATGTCTGACCAGATATACTTATGAAGCTGTAATTGCAACCTTGCAGTGGATTTTGCCGCAAGAATTTTTTCGGCAAGCCATTTTTCCGAGATTTTTTTAAAACTCGGGCTATAAAAAACGACATGTTTGCTTGACAAGGCATGTGCCTTGACAAAGCGCTCGGTCCATTCGAAATCCTGCTCGGAACAGATAACGAATTTAAATTCATCGTTTGGTGTACAAAATTTTAAATTCTCCATTAAAAAACTATCGGCTTCACCACTGTTGGGAGTTTTTACGTCCACAATTTTCTTCACGCGCACGTCCACGAGTTCGCAACTTAAAGAACCTGAGGTTTCAAGCGACACCAAATATTCGCGATCGCAAAGCTGCTTCATGAGTTCGAAGATTTCTTTTTGAAGAAGCGGTTCGCCTCCCGTAATGCAGATATGCTTTACGGAAAAATTGGAAACCTTCGTAAGAACATCGTCTAGGGAGAGTTTTTGACCTTCGTAAAAGGCGTAGGCTGTATCGCAATAGGTACAGCGGAGATGGCACCCAGACGTTCGTACAAACACGGTGGGCCAACCGACGTAAGACGACTCTCCTTGAATGCTTTGATAGATTTCATTGATCTTCATCATAATTAGATTCGGTCAAAGACATTGAGCTTTGCTTCCGTCTGGTCAAGGCCTATGAGGCTTTGCTTCCAAAGTCAAATGCACTTCTATAGACTGAAATCATGTCATCAACTTTGAAGAAGTTTCGCAGAGATTTCAGCATCATATCGTGGATAGGATTCGGCTCTTTTTTGGCCCTTTCCCTATTAAGTTATAACCCACAAGACCCGTCTTTTAGCTCTACCGGCACAGGTCGCAGCGTCGTCAATCTCTGCGGATATGTGGGAAGCTTTCTTTCTGACATTTTTTATCAAGGGTTTGGTGTGGCCTCTTGGTTTTTTGTCGGCTTTATTTTTTATTGGGGAATTAAAAACCTTCTCCGTCAGGATAAGCCCGCAACCTCTAATATCGTTTGGGCTTTTTTGCTGATGATTGCCGTTACGGGATTGATTCATCTTTTCATCCCCGACACGCGTATATTTCAAGGACACGTCCTCTTGAGTGGAAGCATTGGTTTAGGCCTAGCAAAAACTCTTATGGGAGTTCTTAATAAGGCCGGCGCGGCCGTGATTTTACTGAGCTTTACATTTATGGGATTCGTGGCTCTTTTGGAGGTCACAATCGATCAGTTCATCGAATCACTTACTAAAAAACTTTCAAGCCCTTTCCATGCGGGCCTCGGGAAGCTAGGCGCAGGAGTTATGGCCCTTTCCCAGAGTTGGTGGGACAGCCTCTTTGAGCTTGGAAAAAAGAAAAAAGTTTTAGCGGCAGCCAAAGCGGTTCCGACTGAGATGGAGGTTTCTGCGAAATCGGCCAGTCACCGTTTTCTCATTCAAAAAAATGAAATTGAGCCCGTAGATTTTGAAGAACCAGGGATTCATGTTAGCGAAGAGGATGAGGAAGAAGAAGGGGTCACAGAGGCTGCGGCGCCAAGAAAGGCATCGCGTGAAACTAGAAGTGTTCTCGATGTAGAAATCGCGCCGATGCAAACGGCGAAACGTGCAGCGGTGAAGATTCAGCGGCATATTGAAAATTGGATGTTGCCAAAACTTTCTCTGCTCGTAGATCCACCGGTATCACGTGTGAAAGTGGATGAAAAAGAAATCCGCAATACGAGCCACATGCTCGAAGATAAGCTCGCCCAATTTTCGGTGAATGGAAGTGTTGTCGCCGTGAAGCCAGGGCCTGCCGTCACAATGTTTGAATTTAAACCCAATGCGGATGTGAAAATCTCAAAGATCACTGAGCTTGCAGATGACTTGGCATTGGCTCTGAGCAGTGAATCTATCCGAATTATCGCGCCAGTTCCGGGGCGTGATGTGGTGGGAATCGAAACTTCCAACGCACAAAGAGAAAAAGTATTTTTAAAAGACATTCTTTCTGATGGTCACTTTTGGGATGATAAGGTCAAGCTTCCGATCGTGCTTGGAAAACAGGCCAACGGCGCTTCGCGAGTCGTCGACCTTCGCAAAATGCCACACTTACTTGTTGCTGGTACAACGGGTTCGGGAAAATCAGTGTTTGTTGTTTCCGTCTTAACGGGCCTCCTCTTTCGTCATTCGCCAAAAACACTGCGCTTAATTCTCGTCGATCCAAAGCAGGTGGATCTCGCCGCTTTCCAAAATCTCCCGCACTTGCTTCTCCCGCCTGTTCGTGACCCGCGCAAGGCCGTGAGCGCGCTAAAGTGGGCCATTAGTGAAATGGAAAAACGTTACCGATCGATGTCAAAGTTTGGAGCGCGCGGCCTTGAAGAATTTAATCAGGTCACGAGCAATCTTTCACGCACTCAAGTGGAAGAATTTGAAAAAGAAAATACAGATCTCGAGGGCGCGTCTAAGCAAAGATCTTATTACTTCACACCACAGCCATACATTGTGATTGTTGTGGAAGAGTTCGGCGATCTCATGTCGGTGGATAAGGTGAATGTAGAGCACAACGTTGTGCGACTTGCACAGATGGCTCGCGCTTGTGGGATTCATCTTATTCTAGCGATGCAGAGTCCGCGAAGAGATGTCATTACAGGCCTTATTAAAACAAACATACCTGGGCGCATCAGTTTCAAAGTGGCAAGCAAAATGGATTCACGAATCATTCTTGATGAATCCGGCGCCGAACGACTTCTCGCAAATGGGGATATGCTCTTTTTAGCCCCTGGGGTCGCAAAGCCCGAGCGGCATCATGGAGCGTGGCTCTCGGAAGAAGAAATTAATCAAGTCGCGGCTTTTTGGTCGGATCAGTCAGAGCCAAACTTTGATGATAATGCCGTCCGTGCCGTTGAAAGTTTTGGTGATGAATCTGGTGGAGACATGATGGACGGGGAACTCAATCCTGACGCTGAAGAACGTTATGATGAGATTCTTGATTATGTCAGTTCACAAAGAGAAGTGAGCGCGTCTCTTCTTCAGAGAAAATTTCGTTTGGGTTACCCGCGGGCGGCCCGAATGATTGAAATTTTCGAAAAAGAAGGTGTTGTGGGGCCTGCGAATGGTAGCAAGCCGCGACAAGTTCTTATTAACAAAGCCCCTTAGGTCATGCTAGTGTGAATCCATGAAAAAAGTCGTCCTCTTGGCGATCATGGTAGGATTTTTTTTGAGCGCAGTGGCCCCTGCGGCGACTCAAGAAACCTACAGAGATATTATCGATAAAGCCAAGAACCTCAGCTTACAAAAAGATCGTTTGCAGGCGACAAAAACCCTCATTCGAGCCGCCCAAAAAGAAAAAGGCGTAGCACGCAAAGAGCTCATCCAAACTTTGCAGGAACTTTCCGAGATATTTTATACCGAAAAGGGCCAACAGCTCTTTGAATTGGGGCAATCTTTAAAGTACGGAGCGACTCCCGACGCCATTGAGAGATTTCAAGATTCTTTGGCGCTTGAGCCAAGCAATGTTCAGGTATTAAAAGCACTTGCGAGGGCCCATCTTTCTCAGAACACTTGCGAAAAACTTCCCGAGCTTGTGCAGCAGTTAACAGAAAGTAATCCCTTTGAAGAAGAACATGTCCTCCTGAGGCTTCAATCCGCACAATGTCTGGCGCAAAAAGAGGTGGCCAAACAAATTATCGACGGAAACGAGATTCGGCGCTCTGATCTTAAAATGTACGTTGATCTTTTGCGTGCGCAGATGCTCGCGGCTGATGAAAAGCTCAACCAGGCGGAACAGCTGCTAGAAAAGCTTCTTTTGGTAGATAAAAAATTTCCCGAGACAACATACTGGCTCTACCAAGTGAAGAGGCTTCAGAAAAAAGAATTTACTGAGTTGGGCCGAGCTTACCTTAATCTTTGTAAGAACATCAGCCAGCCGACTAGGAATAAGTATCGGTTCGAGCCCCGCATCTGTAATGAACAGAAAAAGGTCGAAGCTGATTTTGAAGAGTTAAAAAATAAAACAGGAGTGGGTGTGTAATGAATGTTGTTAAATCTTTGCTCGGTCTTGTTTTGATTTTTGTATGTGTGCAATGTGGCGTGAGGGGTGACCCCATTCCGCCAGGAAAAGCTCCTGAGCTCGGAAGAGGAAAGCCGAACTATAAGAGAGCGACGGAGCCCTTGGCATTCCCCGTGATTCCGCCAATTAGTGAAGAAAACCAAGAAGAAGATTCAGAAAAGAGTGAGAGTGGCGCTGAATCCGAATACTAAGCTCGAAATTTTTAAACTGGTAGGAACGGGCAACGACTTTGTCTTTGTTGACCTGCGCTCGTCCCAACAGAAAAAATCCTGGAAGACCCTTTTGCAAAAAAAGAATCGTTCTAAGTTTGCGCAAGAGATTTGTCGTCGTCAAACGGGCGTGGGGTCAGATGGACTTGTGATTTTAGAGCCGCATCCGACCTATGATTTTAAATGGGACTTTTATAATTCCGATGGGTCCCTTGCGGAGATGTGTGGCAATGCCGCCCGCTGCGCCGTTTACCTTTTGAATAAAAAAGAATGTTCGTTTTTAACAAAAGCCGGAGTAGTGAAGGGGAAAATCCTGTCGGCGCTTGATCAATTGGTTCAAGTGGAGCTCGCTCGTCCCGAAATGAAAAAGGAATCGATGAAAATTTCTGTTGATGGAAAAAACATCGAAGGGGATTTTATCAACTCTGGCGTTCCCCACTTTGTGATCCATACAAAATGGGAATTTGAACGACTTCCCGATCGAATGCTCTCTTTAAAAATTCAAAATCACCGAGCTTTCGGCGCGCAGCACACCAATGTTACATATGTCTGCCCCAGAGATCGTTCTCAAAAAAAATATCGTACGATCACCTTTGAGAGAGGCGTTTGCGACTTTACTCAGTCTTGCGGTACTGGAGCCTTGGCGGCGGGGTTTTCTGTTTCAAAAAACAAGTCGAACAAAAAAGTATCGCTCAAAACTCCGGGCGGTGAACTTGAAGTTGAATTTTATCAAGATCGAAATGTGTGCCACTTGCGTGGCCCTGTCCAAAAAACCTTCGCGGGCCACCTGGACATAGGAAGGAAATAAATGAGCCAATTTGAACAGACATGGACTGCTCTGATTACCCCCTTCCACAATCAACAAGTTGATTTTGATTCGCTTCGAAAGTTAGTGAAGTTTCAACTTGATGGCGGCGTCAGCGGTTTTGTGATTAGCGGTACGACGGGAGAAAGTCCTACTCTCAACACCGAAGAGAAGAAAAAGATTTTTGATTTTGTAAAAAGTGAAGTGGCCGGCGCGGTCCCTCTCATCGTTGGAACGGGCACAAATTCCACCAGTGAAACGGTGGAGCTCTCGAAAAAAGCAACGAGCTGGGGAGCCGATGGAATTCTCGTAGTAGTCCCCTATTACAATAAGCCACCACAGCGCGGGCTTGTTCAACATTACCAAGCCGTGTCTCAATCTACAAGGCTGCCGATTCTTCTCTACAACGTGCCCGGCCGTACGGTTGCGGCTCTCGCTCTAGATTCGATTTACCAACTTTCAAAAGAAAAAAACATTGTGGGAATTAAAGAGGCGACGGGCGATGTCGCTTTTGGAAAACAAATTTTAGACAAATGCGGCTCCTCCTTTTTGCTTTCGAGCGGAGATGACGGAACGGCGATAGATTTAGCGCTTCAAGGTGCGCGTGGAGTGATTTCGGTTCTCTCCCATGTGATACCGAAAGAGTTTTCTGAGCTCTTTGAACGAGCAACAAAAAAAGACTCGACGGCCTCAGGCGATTTTAAAAAATATAAAGTTCTCACAGATAAACTTTTTTGCGAAGCCAACCCCATCCCTGTTAAGGCCGCGCTACAGATGATGGGAATCATTAAATCCGATGAATTGCGCCTGCCACTTTCGGCGATGAAAGAGGATTTGCGTAAAGAGCTTCAAAAAGAAATGAAAGCCTGCGGTCTTCTATGAAAAAATTAAATGTATGTATTTCGGGAGCGAGCGGTCGAATGGGACAAGAGTTAAAAAAACTCATTGAGTCCGACAAAAGTCTTCAGTGGGCCGCTCCCTATGATCGAAAAAAGAAAACCCTTGGATCGTCCGATGTGGTCGTCGACTTTTCTTTACCTGAAGGATTTTCGGAGTTGCTCGCAGCATGCGTGAAATCCAAAACACCTCTTGTATCTGGAACCACGGGCCTTACTGAAAAGCAAAAAAAAGAAATGGAAAAGGCCTCGAAGCAAATTCCCCTTCTTTGGGCGTCGAACATGAGCTTAGGTGTGACAACATTGAAGCACATGCTGAAGTCACTCAACCAACTTTCGGACTATGAATTTCAAATTGAAGAAACTCACCATAAACACAAAAAAGATAAACCCAGCGGAACCGCGATAACACTCCAGCAAAGTTTAGAAAAAGCGGTCGGTAAAAAAGTTCCCGAGCCACTTTCGGTGAGGGGTGGCGGCGTGTTTGGAATTCACACCGTGCATGTGATGGGCGATGAAGAAACACTCGCGCTCACGCATACGGCTCTGAATCGTACGGTGTTTGCGCGCGGAGCCCTCATCGCGGCTCGTTGGCTTTCGAAACAAAAATCAGGTCTTTATTCTCTGGATGACTTGTTTACATGAAGTCCTCTCAGGCGCTCATCAGTATTGAATCTCACTTAGGGGATCAGGTAGGTCGCTTAAAATTTGCGGTTCACAAAATTTCTAGAATTTGCGAAATCACTAAAATTTCTTCTATTTACGAATTGAGCGAGCAGTCGGAATCGCGTGGTCCCTCCCAAAGCCATCCCCAAGAGCAGCGCTGGGTGAATGGTTTGTCGGTTTCCCTTCTGGTGACGACCGAATCCTCACCGGGCCAACTTTTGTCCCAACTTCAGAATATTGAACAGCAGGCGAATGGCGCGACTCGATGCGTAGACATAGACTTGCTCGTCTATGGGGAAACCTCCTGTCTCACGCCCCAGCTCACCCTCCCCCACCCCGAAATGCATCGTCGCCCCCAGGTTTTGATTCCCGCGGCAGAAATTTATGGGGATCACGTTCATCCTATTCTCAAGGAATCTCTAAAGGATTTAACTCAACGATTTGCGCGTAAGAAATGGGGACAATTCTATTCTGCGGGCCATTCGCTTCTTGATTTTTGAGGTCGACAACAATAAACCTGTGACATCCAACAAATGCCTTTGGAGGCCCAATGAAATTCTATATCGACAGTGCTGACATTCAAGAAATCAAACAAGGGACTGAGCGCGGATGGGTTGATGGGGTAACTACAAATCCCACACTTGTTGCAAAAACGGGCCGTGATTTTAACAGCGTACTCAAAGACATTTGCGACGTAGTTGATGGCCCTATCTCTGCGGAAGTTGTGAGCCTTGATTCCAAGGGAATGCTTCGCGAAGGCCAAGAGCTTGCAAAAATCCATAAAAACATCGTTGTGAAAATTCCCATGAGCGAAGAAGGCCTCGTTGCCGTTAACAAATTCTCTCAAGATGGAATCAAAACAAACGTCACATTGGTGTTTTCTCCCCTTCAGGCTCTTATGGCGGCCAAAGCTGGAGCGACAATGGTTTCTCCTTTTGTAGGTCGCCTCGACGACGTAGGACAAAACGGAATGGACTTGATCCGTCAAATTCGACATATTTTTGATAATTACGACATCTCCACAAACATTCTTGTGGCTAGCGTGCGTCATCCCATACATGTTCTTGAGTCTGCATTGATCGGCGCCGATATCGTGACTTGCCCATTCAAGGTTTTACAACAGCTTTGCACACACCCACTGACAGACAAAGGTATCCAGGCCTTTCTTAAAGACTGGGAAAAGGTCCCCAAAAAGTGATAATGATTCACATGCTTCGCTGCTCGGTCGGGTCGCTTGTGAATCATTCTCACATTTTGGCTATTCAGTCGCTTGGGTAGTCAAAGGTCCTGTTCAGCAAGGTGGAAAGAGCCCATGAGACTACTCAAACAAGTCAAAACACTTTGGATAGTCACGCTTCTTTTCCTATTCGCGGCTTGCTCAACGGGCCATCGTATTGAAGACGTGGACTCTACAGTTTCTCAAATCAAATCTACGCTGATCTCATTTTTTCGCGGCAACATTGCAGAATCAAGGCAAGAGAGTCGAGAAATGATTACTCAACCTTTTCGACCTCGTATAGCTGCGGGCCGCGTGGAAAAATCGAGAGAGAGTGATGAGTTAAGAGTCGTGGCTCGAATAAGAATTATTGGTAATGAAAAGCCTTATGTTTTGGATGTATCGGCAGAAATAGAAGAGCGTTCCCCAGATGGTCGTGCTTGGGCTTCTCGAGGTCCTGACAAGCGACTAGCCAAACAGCTAAGCGAAGCTATCCAAGAATACCTACAAAAGAACAGAAACAAGAACCTTATTGACCATTTCCGCGCATTCTAAATATCCTATATAAGTAAGCCAAACGATTTGGCTTTTAAAAGATGGCTACTCAATCAGCAAGGATGCGGATTTGAAACTCGATACGACTCAAAGGTTATTAAAATCATTCGTTATGAGTTCACTCATAATCACGAGCGTGAGTTTGCTGCCGTCTCAAGCTCGAGATTTTCATTTCAAAAAAATTCCTCTGACAAAACCTTTGGTAATCAAAATTAAAAAATCTTCCCCGCCAATGGCGATCATTGAAGATCTTCATATGAAAGATCAAGCGGACGAATCTATAGATCTCACGAAGCTTGAACCCGTTGAGCAAAAGATTCGCGTTCTCGCGGGACTTAAGATTTCTAGAAAAGAAATTCTTCCTGTTGCACCAACCCTAAAGATGCCGATCTATGCAAGTGCTGAAAAAATGTCTCCCGCAACTCAAGAAGAGTCTAGGCCATTTTCTGAATCGATCCTGACTTCCGTAGAAGAAGTGAATGCTCAATCCGTGCAAACGCTTCAACGATTCTTTGCGCAGGCAGCAGATGACACTGTGAGATCTGAGGCGCCTGCTCGTGAAGTGGCCAGTAAAGAAACAGAGTCTATGGATCTAGCGCCTCTTACGGTTGCGACGATTCACAACCTAAAAAAACCTTCAGCAGGCGAAACGCCGGCGACTCCATCGACACCCGATCAATCTCTCGCCTCAACAGAGGCTAGCACTATTCTTTCTGGCCTTGTGGAAGTCATGGGCGTTGGTCTCACCGGACAAGAGTCCGTAGTCGTTTACCGTGAAATGAGTGGACGCCGAATCGAAGAAGGCTCTGTGGATATTCAGCGTGGAGAATTTTCTCTTCAGGCGAAAGAAGCAAAAGGTTTCTTAAGAGCCGAAGTTCTTGCGGCAGACGGTACTCCGCTCGGTGATGGCGAAATTTGGCTTAACAGTTTAAAGACACCTTCAAAACGCATCTCGGGACTCAAAATTAAAATAGATCAAAAAAGTTCTAGCAGCTTTGTGGGAACAGCAAGCTCCGCGTACGGAACGGATGAAAGTGAACACCCCGTACTTGGAGCGAAGCTGAGCTACACGTCTTCAGTCCCCGGCGTCACCACAAATAAGGTTGGACGATTTGAAGCCCATGGGATTCATCCAAAATCTTCTGTGGTCTTAACGGCGGAGAAAAAAGGTTATTGGAATTCTCTCGTACTGACATCAGCCCAACATCGTGCGGCCGTGACTTTATATCCGCAATCGATGATCAGCGCTCTTCAACAAACTATCGCCAAAGACTTTGGCTTAAAGGCTGATGATTTACAAAATGGTGGAATTGTTTGGGGTCGCGTCCTTAAAGGAAGAAAACCTATTGAAGGAGCGGTCGTCGAATCGGCGGGCTCTCAAGGAATTGGTCCGATCTATTTTAACTCGCTTCATTTGCCTGATACGAAATTACAGGCGACAAGTAACAATGGATTATTTGTGTTCCTTAATCTTCCATCAGGAACGCAGTCTATCCGCGCTCAAGTGCGGGGGCGCTATTTGCCAGCAAAGATTTTGCCTGTGGAAGATCGTCACGTCACTCCGGTTGAGATTGTTTCTGGAAAAAAATCTGTGGCGATTGTACAATCCTTCGATGCCCTCTCTCGAGAGTCTGTGCCGACGACGATACGTTTCGCCGCCTCTCCAAAATCCATTCGTACGAACATGGCGGGCCTCGCAAAGGTGAGTGTCGCCCAAACAGAAGAGCCCTTGTTTCTTGAAGCGGATCCAACAGGAGATTATCTCCCGATTCGCATGAGCTTTGATCGTCGCGATAAACATATGTTTCTTCCGCAGATCAGAGGCGAGTGGTTAAACACGCTTCGACTCAATCGATTTCCTAACACGGGCATGATTGTGGGAATCGTAGAGGGCAAACGATACGATGTGTTCCTCGATATTAACGGGAAACCTCACAACGATATTTTATATTTCAATGCTTCAGGAGAAATAACGCCGATGCCTCTCGCGGGTGGCGGGTTCCTGATCTACAACGTGCCTCACGGAATTCGCACGGTTTCGATCGTGAGCGAAGGCGCGGACAACATTTACCACCAGGTGGTCTCGGTCGACGACGAGTACGTCGCAGTTGTTGCACACGTCCCATAAGGTGCTCTCGCAGGCCGCTATCCATGGGACCTCAGGAATCATACACATTAAAGTTTCTTTTCGCTCGCTTTGGTCGCTCGCTGGGAGATGCTTGTTGGCAAGCTGTCGTAGTAAGCCTCAAGCTTTTGCGCATTCTCTGCAGGCAACAGTAAGCGGAATCCGCTAGGGAGTTTGCGATTTTTTGAAATCGCTTGTTTGCGAATGTCGAGATTGAGCTTCAGGAAATCTTCCCAAGCAAGACCTGCGGCTTCGGCAATCTTTTTCATCGGAAGAGATTTGCGAACAGGGGAGGCAGTCAGCTGTAAATGTTCGTGTCGTGGGATCTCACCAAAAACTTCTTTTTGATACTTTTCTACGTGGAGGGCGGCGAGGAAGCTGCAGTAGAAGTTAGAAGAAGCAAATCCAAAGGAACGACTTGAGTAGTTTTCGATAATCACGCCGATGTCGTCTGACTTCACCTTCTTAGAAGCTTTAATAATCCCACCAGGTCCATGATTGTAAGCCGTGAGAGCAAGTGGCCACTTCTTTAAGATCTGAAGATTTTGTTTTAAAAGTTTTGCGGCGGCCTCAGTTGCTTTTAGTGGAGAGTTCCTCTCATCGATCACGCTATCTACATATAAAAAGTGTCTTCCGATTTTAGGCATCAGCTGCCAGATTCCACTGGCGCCCACTTTGCTGACGGCGGCTTCATTAAAACTACTTTCAACAAGTGGAAGACGGGTGATTTCTGTGGGTAAACCTTTTTCGGCAAACGTCTTTTCCATTGTAGGGAGGTACTTTCCACTTGTGTGGAGGCCCGAGAGCATAAAGTCTTTTTGTCCAAGCTGGCCGCGGATGTTATAGGCGGCATGCTTAAACACCTTTGGTCGCGACCCCGGAACATCCTTCATCAAGTCAAAATACTTTTGTTCTTCTTCGCTAAGATTTGCATAATTTTTTTTCTTAGCAAGCTTCAAAAGCATTCTTTGTACACGCTTTTTCTCCAGGCTTACGGCCGCGCGTGTTTTATGATATTTTGTCCAACGGTTTCCCGCGGCATCGGCAATCGCTTTTTCGTTATAAATTGAAAATACAATCCAAGGATAGTCTACGTGATGAATCACATGCTCAGAGGCCGAGTATTTAGAGTAGATGTCGAACCAAAAGCCTACGCGTTTTTTAAGATTCTCTGGGATTTTAAAATCGGCACTGAGACGATTTTGATGATCCGCTATGATTTCATCCTTTATTGTCGGAGAAACTTGTGAGGCCTCGACGCCGGCTTGTTCCACATTGCTCGCCGCAAAGCTGCGTCCGGCGGCCACTAGAATGGTGGCAAATAAGAGGATTGTAAGCGCATAAAGGAGAGGGGATTTTTTAGGCTTGCTCACTTTTTGAAAAACGACTTTGTCATTTAATAAATTTGTATTCATCATGAAAGTCGTTAAGAGCAAAGCCAGTGCCACGGTGAATCCAAAGGTCTTAAAAGAACGTGAGCCTAAAAAGCTTATTGAAGAGCTCAGGTTTTATGCACGAAAGGCGCCTTTTTACGGCCACACCCGTCAAGACAGAACACACACGGATCACCTAATATAAGGAGAGATCGGATGCTGTCTCAAAATGAGACATTTGAAAAAACCAGACCTTTTATAGGCGGGCCTTCATAAGCTATAAACCGATATGTTAAAGAAGGAAGCTTCGCGAGAAGAGAGCATGAGTTGAAACAGATTTTATTTAGTGATGATTTCAAAAAGAGTGATTACACCGCGATTATAAGCGATTTGCACTTGTGCGAGGCGGAGCCAATCCACTCGAAGTTCCCGCTCTGGAAAAAATTTAAAACCAAAGAATTTTTTTACGACACCAAGTTTCAGCAATTTTTGGAACACATACAAAAACAAGCTCACGGAAATTCTGTTGAGCTCATTTTGAATGGAGATATTTTCGATTTTGACAGCGTCGTGGCTCTTCCAGATAGGCCACCTTATCGTATTAGTTGGCTCGAAGCTTCGCGCGGAATGTTTCCCCAGGAGCCAAAGTCTCTTTTCAAAATTCAGAAAATCATTGAAGACCACCCCACGTGGTTTGCCGCCCTTTCCGACTTTGTGAAAAATGGAAATCGCGCCGTTTTCGTGATAGGGAATCACGATCTGGAATTACATTATCTGAAAATTCAAGCGGAGATTGTCGACGCATTAAAGCTGAACGATGAAGAAAAAAAACATGTTCGTTTCAACGAATGGTTTTACGTGAGTAATGGAGATTCTGTGATTGAGCATGGGAACCAGTACGACCCTTACTGCGTTTGTCAAAATCCGGTGAATCCGCTGATTCAGAAATACAATCAGATAGAAATTCGCCTTCCTTTTGGAAATCTGGCGAGCCGTTACATGATCAATGGAATGGGATTTTTTAATCCCCATGCGGATTCGAACTACATCATGTCTTCTCGAGAGTATTTAAACTTTTTTACGAATTACCTTTTAAAATCGCAGCCCTTTATTATCTGGGCATGGTTTTGGGGAGCGATGATGACGCTTCTTCAATCATTTACGGATCGTCTTCGTGCCGAGCTTAAAGATCCTCTCACGATTGAGGACAAGGTCAACGACATCGCTCGCCGCGCGAACGCCACGCCGAGAATGGTGCGGGAGCTTGCGGAGCTTCGTGTGCATCCGGCTTCGAGCGATCCTATGATCATCGCACGTGAATTGTGGCTCGATCGCGCACTTCTTGTCGTGATCGCTTTTGTTCTGACTTACATTCTCTTTATGCAGATTAAACTCATTTGGAATATTTCTCTCTTCTGGATGTTTATTCCACTTTTTCTTTATTTTCCATTTTTTACCTTCTACGCAAAATCGATCACACCTAAGACGGTGCAGTATAAAGAACCCAAAGAAAGAATTCTTTCAATCGCGGGTCAAATCACCAACACTCGTCGCGTGATTTATGGTCACACACATGTAATTCGCCATGAGTGGGTCGGTGAAATCGAACATCTTAACAGTGGTACGTGGTCGCCAGCATTTCTCGATGTGGAATGCACGAGGCCCGTCGGCAAAAAAGCCTACGTATGGCTTGAGCCTGGTGAGAATAACGAACGTCGAGCTGGTGTGTATGAATTCTTAGGTACGCATGCTCGGCCGATGTTTGGCGGAATGGGGCGTACTCCAAAAGATCGCCCACGCATCCGCTACGTCAAAGCTACCTAAAGGCGTCTAGTAATGGCAGCCGCCGTTCCTACATGGCTGAATCAATTACAATAATAATTTTATTATTGGTATGCCCGAGCGAGCCTGTCTTAAGACAGGCTTGTTCGTTCAATGCTTACATTTCAGATCTCAGTGCGTCTGTGAAACAAGTGGTTGATGGCCCCTTACTTTTTCCATCTTAAAAGGACATCTGGTTCCTTTTCTTCGTTTCCAGTCCCGTCAGTCCTCTTTATAACAATGAAACCGTGCTTTTCATAAAAGCATTGCGCAACAAGATTCTTTTGGAATGTCCACAATTCCAGTGATTGAGCGTGCTGTTTTGCTAGAGCGAGCAATTTACTACCGAGGCCAAACTTTTGAAACTGGGGCAAAATGTACAGGTGATTCACCCACTCATCTCTGAATGCAATGAAACCAATAATTCTCTCGCTCTTGAGTTCAATCGCAACATAAACATGGTTTTCAGCAAAAACCACGTTGGTGAAATAGTCAGCGTCTTCATCCGAGGTGTGAATTTCTGGCAGAAATGGCATGGCATTCTGTCTAGATGCCTTAAAAACTCGGGCGACCTCAGACATCTGTTGCTTACTCGATTTCTCAATTTTGATTTTTGTTAACACTGAGGCTCCATGGGCTTCGGTCTAAGGAGCAAAGAAAGCTCCTCGGCGATTCAAAAGATAGGGAGATATTGTCAGCATCTCCCATTTTTTCAACCTAGTTACTAGAGAACTCTTCACTGAAGTGAGCAGCACCCTTCAGTTTAGAGAATCCATCGGCTCCAAGCTCTAGGCCAAGAAATGCTTCATCTGGAACTTCAAATGCGCATTTCAGCCCAAATGTCGAAGCCGCCGGCTTAAACCCAAATTTTGGATAATAATCTGGGTGTCCAACCAAGAGTACACCTTCGAAACCCCGCTCTTTCAAAATTCGCAGTCCCTCTTTTATAAGTTTCGACCCTATTCCCGTTTTTTGCTTTGAAGGTGCAACAGCCATAGGTGCCAAAGCAACTATCCTGCTATTATTGTCAGCACTACCAAAAGACATTGGGCTGAACGCAATATGACCAACTATCTTATCCTCTTCTAAAGCAACTAGAGATAACGTTAATTTGCCACGCTTTCTCAGGGTATCTACGATCCTTGCTTCTTCATCAGTTTCGAAGGCGCTTTTATTCAAAGCAAAGATAGCTTCAATATCGTTCTCAGTTTCAACTCGAATTTTCAAAATTGGTTCCAATCGTTCTATAGACAAAAAAACTCCGCCTCGATTCAGCGGATCGAAAAAATAACGTGAAATTTCGCTTTTTTGGCAGGAGCCTAGACAATCATGAAAGAAATTTTGACCAAGCAGTCTGCTTTGTCAAGCACTTGGTCCGAAACCCAATGGTTTGTGGTCACGGTATGACCAGAAAAGCGTTGAACAAAAATGTGAGGCGCTTAAGCAAGCTCGGGTGTTTAATAAATCGAGGACCTTCGCCGTGTTCGGGGTAGCGTGTTCTATATTGAGTTGGCAAGCAACTCGAGGAGCGAAGTTTGCAACTCCGAGCCGTGGGGCTTTTGCACAAGGACTTCGTGGTCGCGGATCAGGATGCTCGCATGGACTTTTGAGGGTTCTACGAATTGGTCGTGCATAGGTTTTACTTGTTGGTTGAATTGGTCGCGGACTCCTTCGGGAGTACGGGCACGTTCGCGGACGTCTCTTTGTAGTCTTCGTTGGAAGCGAGTGTCTTCATCCGCCTCGAGAAAAATGGATTCGTCGAAAAGGGGTAGGAGGAAATCTTGCGACAGCAGGAGGATTCCGTCGACGAGGATATACGCGCGGGGCTCAAACGTAAGACATTCCTTTTTTCGTGTGTGAGTTGAAAAATCGTAAATGGGGACTTGGATACTCTTGTTGTCTTTTAATTCTTTGAGATGTTTCTCTAGTAGAGGAAAATCGATGGAGCTTGGATGATCGAAGTTCACTGCACCGCCATCGTGATCAAATTTTTTGCTCTGATCAATGTAATAACTGTCTTGTCCTAAGATGGCGCACTCTTTAAAGCCTAGGGTCTCTTGAATTTTTTTAGCGAGCGTTGTTTTGCCACAACCACTTCCGCCGGTGAGGGCTACGATCCAGGGCTTTTTCATTTTGTTCTTCCAAAAACTATTGTGTTTTGTAAAGCCTGTCACCGGCATCACCCAAACCAGGAATTAAGTAACCGAGCTCACTCATCTCGGGCTCTACAGCACAAGCATAGACTTTCACGTCTGGGTGGAAGTGATGAAGTTTTTCAAGTCCGTGTTTAGAAGTCAAAATGCAAAGAAGAGCGATGGGGCCGACTTCGAATTGTTTTAAACGGTCCACGCAGGCCACGGCCGTATCTCCGGTTGCAAGAAGAGGATCGGCAAGAAAAACGTGTTTCCCCTTCATAGAGGGTGGAAGCTTAAAATAGTACTCCACCGTATTATTAATAAATTTGTCGCGGTAAATCCCAATATGTCCTGCGGCCGCGAAAGGCATCATGCTAAGCAGTCCATCGAGCATTCCATTTCCCGCTCGCATGATGGAAACGATCACCGGCCAATCAAGGATCTTTTCGCACTTCATTTTGGCCATGGGAGTTTCGATGTCGATGTTGTCGGTCTCCAGATCACGAGTCGCTTCATAGGCAATCAATCGCGCGAGCTCGTTCATGGCTCCTCGAAAGCTTGCGCTGTCTGTATTTTTATCCCGTAATTTCGCAAGGGTGTGGCGAACGATAGGGTGATCAACAAGAATTAAATTTTTCATATCCATACTCCTAAAAAACCGTTCCATCGCTGATGATATTCAAAGGAGGTTCTCCTCCGGGTCGTTTTTCTTTTGCGATTTTTCGCCCTGCGTGCCAGGTGCCCCCCTCGAGAACCTTAGCGAGTGGCAGCTCTTCTTTGGTCATTTTTAATTTTTCGCGAATTTTGTCTCCGATGAGATCGAGAAGAGAAACCGTTAGGGCTCTCCACTCAATCACCAGATCGGTCTCAGGTGCGTGCTTCTTTTTTAAAAGCTCAGAATTTCTTAACTCAATAAGACCGGCATCGATGAATAGTCCACCGTTGCGATACTCGGCGAGTCCGGTGAGCTCATCAACACCCTCAACGGTGACCCCCATTTCAATAATGGGCACGAGAAGAGAGTAGGTCAGCCATTGAGAAAGTTTATGAAAAGCGACGAGTCCCTCGGTGGAGTTTGGTTTCCCAAAACCAGAATAATTCCACACGTCTCCCAGGCTCACGGAGCCCAGACGTAAACGAGAAGGCCAAATGTCTCCCAAATAGTTTAATACAAAATCTAAAACCTTTACGGCTTTGAGAGTTTTGGAGTTTTCCTGCAAAAGCACATCGAGCATATCCCCAATACGACCATTTTTAAAAATCGTAGGATGTTTTTCTATAACGACAGCAAGTTGGTTGAGGAGATGGATGCGCCCCTCCACTCCAATGAGGGGGTTAGAAGACGAAATTTGAAAGTGTTTTTCTAGATCGGCGGGCTTCAGATTTTTTAGACCTGCGCTGTTGGCTTGAAGTGGTTTATTTTTGTCTCCCGAAAAACCGCCGGCAAGAAACATATGGTAACTTGCGACCGCAAGACCTTCTGAGCGCGCGAAAATTTTCTGTTCGGGACTTTCAACATACTTCCAGTTATCTCCGGCTCCCGCATCGAGCAAAACGGAGACAACGATCAAATCAATTTTTGATTTAGCCGCGTCTAAAGCGGAAACAGCACCTAGTTTTTCTACCATTTGCTGAGTGCGGTTCACGCCGCCAGCATTCAGGTGCCCGTTTCGAGAGTGAAAAGGAATCTTTAGATCTGGATAGTTATCGTGGATCACGGAAAGAACGTAATCAGAGACGGCACCTAGTTTTTCTAAGTTCACCTTAAAGTGAGTTTTCCCATCCAGAGCCATTTGGAAAATCTTTTTGGTACTTTCTCTTACGGCGCGAGGGCTTAAAATGTAATCAATGTCTTTTTGAGTAAAATTCATGAAACTTTTTATTCCTCAAGCTTTCGACCTTTAATGCGATCTAGGTCTTTGCCCTTTTTAATCCGTTTTGTATTTTTTGTGAAATAACCGGCCGCACGTTTTGCCTCAAGTTCGACTTGCGCATCTTCCGGGATCAGGTGATCGGGAATTTCAAAACGATTCACAACTTCAATTCCAGAGTTCACGATGGCGTTGTACTTCATATTACTCATCGACATGAGGTTGTGAATTTTTTTAATTCCAAACCAGTTGAGAACGTCGGGCATAAGCTCTTGAAAACGAGCATCTTCCACACCGGCAACACACTGAGTGCGTTTGAAATAAGTGGCGGCAGAATCTCCACCCTCTTGACGCTTTCTTGCGTTATATACGAGAAACTTTGTGACCTCGCCAAGGGCGCGGCCTTCTTTTCGATAATAAACTATGATGCCGACGCCTCCGCGCTGGGCGGTGCGAACAGCTTCTTCGATTCCGTGAACAAGGTAGGGCCTGCAAGTACAAATGTCTGAACCGAAAACGTCGGAGCCGTTACACTCATCATGAACGCGAGCGGTGAGTTCCACCTTTGGGTTGCTCAGATCTTTGTGATCACCAAAAATATAAGCGGTCGTGCTTCCAATAGGTGGAAGCATGACCTTTAAGTCGGAGCGAGTGACAAGCTCTGGAAACATGCCGCCGGTTTCAAGAAACAATTTTTTTCTTAATTCACCCTCGTCAATTTTAATTCTCTTGGCAATTCCGGGAAGATACCAAACAGGTTCAAAGGCCACCTTTGTCACTTTGAGTTCTTTTGTTTTTGTCACATGTTCGCCATCAATAGGAATAAGTCCCTTGTCGATAGAATGAATGATCTCAGGAATGGTCAGGTGAGCTTGCGTGACCGCGATAGTTGGGCGAATGCTAAATCCCTTATCGAGATACTCACTAAAGTTTTCGACGATGTTGGAACCCCATGGATCAATAGAAACAATTTTCTCAGGATCGGTCCATGAAGGGAACGGACCAATTTGTGAGGTCACTTGCGTGTTGTGAAGATCTGCTTTGAAATCTTCCGGGTAGTGACCGGCCGCAATTGAAAGCGCACGGTAAACGGTGTAGCCGCCGCCATGAGAGCCGATGGCATTTCGCAACTGTTGGTTGTTGGTGGTTGCGATAATCGGTCCGCGTTGTTTGGCGTTTTTTGCGCCCCAATTGATTTGCGGACGATCTTTAAAGATCATGTTTTTGTGAGAGGTTAAAACCACGTGCGAGGGCTTTTTAAACTCTTCTTTTTTAGCTTGCTTTTTCATGACATCCAGGTTGCGTCGTTTTGATTTTGCCATTTTGTTGTTACCTTTTTTATATTTGTCCAAAAATTTAAACTATGATCTCCGGTGATATCACCGTGACCAAATTTCGATTCGTTAATTCCACCGAAGGAGAAGGGCTCTCTTGGAACGGGAACGCCGATGTTCACGCCAATCATTCCCGCCTTTGCGTTGGCAGAAATAAAATCAGCAATGCCACCTGTGTTAGTAAACACGGAGGCCGCATTTCCATAAGGATTTTTATTTTCTACTTCGAGAGCCTCTTTTAGGCCCTTCGTGCGCACGATACTGAGAACGGGACCAAAGAGTTCAAGTGTTGCAGCTTCGCTGTCGGGCTCCACCTGATCTAAAATCGTAGGTCCCAGCCAGTAACCACCTTCATACTCTTTGGGTACATTTACTTTTCTGCCATCTAAAAGAATGCGTGCGCCAGATTTTTCTGCGCGGTCGATGGCAGATTTTAAAAACTCCAACTGGGTTTTTGAAATGATCGCGCCCATATCTTCGCCCAGGCGGACCTGAGAGGCGGCGTTCACAATACTTTGAATTTGGTTCTCTGGATTATTCACCGGCAGCAGAACGCTCGCGGCCATACATCTTTGACCTGCACATCCTACAAACGAATCCGCAATACCTTTTCCGGTGAGAGCCGTATCCGCGTCTGGTAAAAGAAAAATATGATTTTTGGCGCCACCGAGAGCGAGCACCCTCTTGCCAAGACGAGTTCCGCGTTCGTAAACAACTCGTGCAACGGCCGTTGATCCCACAAAGCTGATGGCTTTCACGGACGGATGATCTATGACGGCTTCCACGACAGATTTTCCACCCTGAAGAACGGTGAACACACCTTTAGGCAGGCCCGCCTCTTGTAGGGCGGAGGCCAAAAGCTGGCTTGTGAGAGGAGTTTTTTCTGATGGCTTCCAGACAAAAGAATTTCCAAGCGTAAGAGCAATGGGAATTGTCCACATAGGAACCATCGCTGGAAAATTAAAAGGCGTAATGCTCGCGACAACTCCAAGCGGTTCTCGGCGGTATTCACAAAAAACGCCACGCGAAACTTCCTTCTTTCCACCGGGGTGTTTGTTTTGATGGCTCGTTGCGTACTCGTGTTCGTCAT
>JBFWOZ010000003.1:0-132238 GCA_050250255.1 Bdellovibrionales bacterium
TTTCTGAGGCCACCGATTACCCATATGAAGGCATGGAGTTTGTGGTTTCTCAATTAATTGAAGTACTGCAAAATCACTTGATGGCCAGCCGATGCCTTTAGATTCGTATTCTTTATATTTTGGCAAAAGCTCTTTGAGATATAGGGGGGAGAATGGCTGTACAGCTCCTTTACCTGCCGCAATTAATCGTGCTTTCTTTTTTTCTCCATTCACTTCGAGTTCACACAAAATTTTATCCGTGACGACTTCGTTCTTGAAGCTTCTCAGAGAAAGCCATTGCTGTTGTCCAAATTCCAGATTGGGCCCTCTAATTGCTTCGTACTCAACGTACTTCTCGAAGTCGTTATCGCCAAACTTAAAGCAAGATTGAATGCAATGATCCGCCGTTAAAAAGTGCCCCTCATTCGAAATGAATGTGCCTGTACAATTCATATTGGGGAAGTCTGCTGAAAATGAAGCTTCAAAAATTGATTTAGCTCGTTTTTGGTGTTCACTCTCCAATTTAATGAATTCAACCAATGGTAAGAAAGTTTGATCCTGGCTATTTGAATTGGCTAAGGTTCGATTTCCAATGGCAAAAAAGGTCAAGCAGATGAATAGACCTTGAACAGTTTTGTGAACATGGAGCCATTGCTTGGAGCTCATAATCAAATTACCTCTTGGACACTCATAGAGCAAAAAGCGTGATCACATTTCCAATCTCAAAACACCGATCTCAGCACATTAATGCTCAGGCCATGGAGCACGTCTGATGCTTTGACAGAAGGAGGCGCAAAAATTGTTTTGTCTCATTTTGAGGGCATAAGAACTCACCTATGAAGCCCAAGCAGGTATGCTTATTGGAATAGACTCTAGGTATGAGGTCGAAGTTTGTTTTGTGTCTCATTTTGAGTCAGCTGATTGCTTGTGGCCCAGGCATGAAGGTGAAAGATGCTGGAGTTCCTGTAGGGGCTCAGGCCGTGCAGCCTACTGGCAAAATGTTTTGGGGCGTGAATGCACATTTGCCGGCAACGGACACCACCCAAGCGGTTCCAGCGCTGGATCGCGCGGTTGAGATGCACATGAGTTACGTCCGACTTGATATGCGATGGGATATTGTAGAACCGACTTCACGAAGTAACATTCAGCAAGCAGGTGAGTGGCAAGTACTAGATGCTTCTGTGGCTCAAGCTGTTCAGCGTGGACTTCGCCCGCTTCTTATTTTAGGAGCCGCACCTGCTTGGGCCTCTACAAACGGCGGAGAAAATGGGACTTTGACTGCTGAAGGTAAAACACACTTTGTGGAATATGTGCGAGCGATGGCTTTAAGATATCAAGGGCAAGTGGAATATTTTGAAGTGGGTAACGAACCAAATCTGAATCAGTTTTGGATCGGCACAACCGACGAATATATCGACCAACTTTTACTACCGTCAATACAAGCCATTAAGTCTATTAATCCGAACTTAAAAATTGTCGGCCCAAGTCTTTCGGGCCTCTTGAGTGCGGACATCAAAGTTGAAGACTTCTTTCGTCGGCTGGGCGAAAGACAGACGGCTGAGGGAAAGCGTTTTTTTGATATTATTTCTCATCATGCTTATAGTGACACTCCTGCGGGTATCATTGATGATCTCACGAAGGGTCGTAAGTCTTGCTATTTAAGTTATTGCATCACACAGAGGGAATCTATTTTGAAAATCCTCTCAGATAATGGTTTTAGCACGGAACCTATTTGGCTGGATGAATTTGGTTGGACATCTGCGACGGATGCAGAAGCTGAGGTTCAGGGGCAAAAAGTTCTTGAGACCTTACAAAAATTAGCGGCAGTTCCACGAATTGAAGCGGCTTTTGTTTACCATCTTTCTGATGATCCACGAATTGCGAAAGACTATGGATTATTGAAAAGTGATCACACACCTAAAAAATCTTATTATCATTTAAGAGATGCGCGGCCTTAAACGGAAACTTCAGGTGGGCGAGAGCTTGAATTAGTTTTTGGCGATTTTAAACCTGCTGTCAGTTGTCCGATATTTTTAACCCAAATAATTTTGTCTACTAAGTTTTGAGGGACATCAAAAAGACGTTTGCGGTTAGAGGCTGGCAAATAGAATTTGCTAAAACCTAATTTCGCCGCCTCTTTAATTCGTAAGTCTGCAAAGGGAACGGCGCGGACTTCACCTGACAAACCAATTTCCCCAAAGTAGCAAGATTGAGGATCGACGGGGAGACCTTTCTCGCTGGAGATCAAAGCCGCTGCAACGGCTAAATCGGCGGCAGGTTCCATGAGCTTCAATCCTCCCACTACGTTTACAAAAACATCCGACTGGGAAAGGTGCAAACCGCCGTGACGATCCAAAACCGCAATCAACAGATGAGTTCGATTCACTTCCAGTCCGATGGAGTTTCTACGTGGCATCGGCATTGGACTCTTTATCGTAAGCGCTTGTACTTCACAGAGAAGAGGACGCGATCCTTCGATAGAAGCGAAAACCACAGAGCCGATGGCGGCCTCTTGTCTTTCCTCTAAAAAAAGCTCGGAAGGATTTGGAACTTCTTTTAGCCCGCTCGAAGCCATCTGAAAAATGCCGAGCTCATGGGTAGCTCCAAAACGATTTTTCAAAGCACGCAAAATGCGGAAGTGATGATGGCTATCGCCTTCAAAAGAGAGAACCGTATCCACAAGATGTTCAAGAACTTTTGGACCCGCTAAGTTTCCATCTTTCGTGACATGTCCGATAACAATCACGCTAATATTTTCTGATTTTGCAAACGTCATGAGGTGTCCGGCGCACTCGCGCACTTGAGAGACCGAGCCGGGCGCAGAAGTGATCGTTGGAAGAAAAACTGTTTGGATGGAATCCACCACGAGAACATCTGGTTTTTTTGATCGGGCAATATCCAAAATATGTTCAAGATTATTTTCACTGCCGATTTGTAATTCGCTCTGAAGAGTTCCAAGGCGTCTGGCTCGTTGACTTGTTTGGGCAACACTTTCTTCTGCGGATAGATACAAAACTTTTGCGCCCTCTTTTGCAAGCCCCTCAGCCATCTGCAAAATGAGTGTGCTTTTACCAATGCCTGGCTCTCCGCCTAGGAGCACAAAGCTCCCGCGCACAAGGCCACCGCCAAGGACACGATCGAGCTCACTGATTTTGGAACTTAAACGCTCCTTAGGAGAGTGGTCATCGGGGACGGCGTTAATTGTGTAAACGGCTTGGGAAGAGCTTTTTGTTTGTAGGGAGCGGCCACCTGCTGCTGGCTCCGTGAAGGTTTCTTCTACAAAAGAATTCCAGCTGCTGCACTCTGTGCAACGACCTTCCCAGCGGGGCCTTTGTGCACCGCAGGACTGACAGACAAATATAGTTTTGGTCTTCGACTTAGCCATGCTTCCGGGTATCATAAATATCTATCTAAAGAAAAGGCAATTTGTTGATGACTCTCTACGTCCGAATCACGCTTTTGTTCTGTTTTCTTGTGGGCTTTGCAGGAAGCATCCAGCGCGCTCATGCTGCAGATAAAGGGCCGAATTATGAGGTTTTTCAATCTCTCATGAAGGCTGCTCAGTACGACGAAGCTTTTCGTGTGCTTTCGACTGATATTGAAAAGGAATCCAACCTCAACTTAAAAAGTCTTGCTTATTTTGGACTTGGGTATATTTCGCAACTTCAAAAGAAAGATGAAAAAGCCATCGAATATTTTGATTTGGCGCTTGTGCCTTCAAAAGAATTTGAAGATCTCATTCGAATTTATAAAGGCCGTAGCTTAAAAACTCTGGGAAAGTCGGCAGAGGCCAAAGCAGAGTTTCAAAAAGCGCAATCACTGGAGCCCAAGATAGGGCGTGCCGTTATCGAATCGCACATGGCCTTGGCCGAGCTTGAGCTCTCAGAAAAAAAATGGACTCCAGCTTTCAATTTGCTCGCGAAATTAGAAAGACGTACACGTGGAGATATTCGTTACCCTGAAGTGCTCATGGGACTTGTGCGAACTGAACTCTTTAGGAACAAGCGCTTTAATGCCTGTAAGTGGGCGCGAAAATTGTACTCTCGCTTTTCTCATCACAGCCTCACGCAGAGTTGGGGAATTGATCTCCATAAAGTTACGGTGGATTCTAAACCCCTCGAGTGCGTAGCCTCGCTTTCGGATCAGCGTGCGAGAATTAAAAATTTGCAGCAGCAAGGTTTGAGTGAACGTGCTCTGAAAGAGATTGAAGAGGTGAAGACGCGTTCAACAGCTCTCACGAAAGTTCACGTCGATACGCTCTTAGCGAATTATTATTTAACGGAAGGGAAGGTGACGGAAGCATTTAATGTCCTTCTTCCTTATTACAAAAAAGAGGGTCGTGATTTTGCTTTTTTCATGCTTCTCGGTCGAGTGGCGGCAAGAGCTGGTGAATTTCAAGTTGCCGTTGGTTCTTTTCAAAGAGCGCATGCACTGAACAGAAAATCAAAGGCAGGGCGTTCTGCTTTGTTTCAAGCGGCTTTCTTAAGCTATCAATTTCAAGATTATGATGGTGCCAGCCGACGCTATGAAGAATTCATGAAAAAGTATCCACGTTCTGGTTTGAGCCAAGATGCCAAATGGCATTTGTCCTGGATTCGCTACTTAAAAGGTGACTATGTTGGCGCCTATGAAGGATTTAAATCCAGCGCGGGTGCAAAGAAAAAACGTAAACCCACTTTGATGGCCGAGAAGAACATGTATTGGATGGCGATGAGTCTCTACAAGATGAATCGCAACTCTGAGGCCATCGCGCAATTTGAACGAATTGCCGCTGATAAATCTTTGGGATTCTACAGTCTTTCCGCAAAGGCCAGACTTCATCAACTTAAGGCGATTGATATTCGCCAGCTCGCAAAACAAGCCGACGAATCGAAGGATGAAAAGTCCTCTCCCATAGGTGATGCAGCTCAGCTTGCGGCTCTCTCAGAAACGGCACAATCGCTTGCCGAAAACGAAGAGAACGAGAGCGAAGATGATGAAAAAACTCTTGCGACTTTTGAATCAGGCGAAGATGAAGCAGATGGAGATGAAGGCGCCGAAGCCGTCGCTCAAGAGCCCGCCTCTTTAGCGAAGGCTTTCAAAAGTGCGAACATGGCAAAGCGCTTTCAGCGAGCCAACGATCTCATTTTGCTCGGATTCACAGATTGGGCGACGTGGGAACTGTTTGAATTGGAACGTCGAACTTCTCAACCGAATCATTTAAAAACTCTTGTTTCCAGGTATGAGTCCATCGGCGCTTTCCATCGTTCAAGCTACATTTCACAAATCTTTTTTTCACGACAAAGATACAGTTTCGGTTTTACGGGAGAGGGGCGCCTCTTTTGGCAAGCCGCTTATCCACGTGCCTACGAAAGATCCGTGACCACTTTTGCGCGAACTTTCAACGTCCCTGAGGAATTTGCGTGGGCCATCATGAGAGCAGAGAGTCAGTTTAAATCCGACGTGAAATCTCCCGTGGGGGCCTTGGGACTCATGCAGCTGATGCCTTATACCGCGATGCAAGTCGCAAGAATTTTGGACTTCAAAGGATTTACAGTTCCCCAGCTTTTCGACTCTGGAACAAATGTGCGTCTAGGCGTTCGGTATCTTCAACGACTACAGAAGCAATTTGAAGGGAATATCGCGCTTTCGGCCGCAGGCTACAACGCGGGTCCGCACAAGGTGAGGGGTTGGATAAAATCCTTTGGTTCGGGTTTAGATGTCGATGAATTTGTGGAACATATTCCTTATTTAGAAACGCGGAACTACGTTAAAAAAGTAGTCCAAAATTATCATATTTACCGACAGCTTTATAATAAGTCCGCGAAGAGCGATGAGCTTTTGAGCTGGCTTGCGAAGCCTGTTGGGATCACCATCACCGGCGAAGTTGAATCTCGCGAAAATTGGGATTAAATACGCTCTGTAACCCCTTGGCATTTATTGACTTTCTCTAAGAACAAAGCGACTTAGAAGGAACAACCGAGGGGAAATCATGACGCAAAACATCACTCCATTTTGGATCAAGTTCGTTGTCGCTTTTGTTCTTTCCATCACGCTCACAAATTGCACAAAAAATAAGAAGCAAGAGTACGGTCTCGATATGCGAGAAACTCTTCGCGTGAATTTAGAGACTGAGCCACCTTCTTTGGATTGGAGTAAATCCACAGATACGGTTTCTAGCAAAGTGGAAGATAACATCATGGAGGGACTTACGACTTATAACCTCACAGATCCAGATTTGGGACTTTTACCAGCGCTTGCAGAAAGCTGGGCCCCTGCTGAAAAAGGAAAAATTTGGACCTTTAAAATTCGTAAAGATGTGAAGTGGACCGACGGTGTAGAGCTCACCGCACAACACTTTGTAGATAGCTGGGAACGACTTTTGAACCCGGCGACGGCTTCTGAATATGCATCTTTTCTTTTTGGAATCAAAAATGCTCAGGCTTATTTTGATAAAAAGGTAACAGACTTCGCCCAGGTGGGAGTGAAAGCGATCGATGCTCATACTCTTGAAGTGACTTTGAATCAGTCGATGAGCTTCTTTCCTTACCTTACCACCCATCATTCGACCTATCCGATTCGTAAAGACGTGATTGAAAAACACGGTGACGCTTGGACAAAGCCTGAGAACATGATCACTTTAGGAGCCTACAAATTAAAAGTGTGGGATCACGATAAGGCGATTGTTCTTGAGCGTAACGACAGCTACTACGGCGAAAAAGCGAAAATAAAAAATATTCTGTGTTACATGATCGTTGAAGAATCTACGGCAATGAATCTTTACGAAACGTCAAAGCTCGACGTCATTGATAACATGAGCTCGGGTGATATCACGAAGTTCAAAGACGCTCCTGAGATGGTAAAAAAACCATTACTTGTTCTTCAGTATTATGGTTTCAACACCAAGAAAAAACCTTTCGACAATCATTTGATCCGTAAAGCTTTTGTTCATGCTGTGAATAGGGAAGAAATGGTGGCCGTTCTTAGGGGTGGTCAAATTCCACTTTCAAGTTGGGTGCCGGTGGGCATGTTTGGACATGAGCCAGAGCGAGGGTTGAAGTTTGATCCTGAAAAAGCGAAGCAGTATTTGATTCAAGCTGGCTTTGGTGGAGATAAAAAACTTCCTAAAATCACCATCGTGACAAATACGGGTGATGATCACCGCCGTCTCGCGGAAAATTTTCAAGCTCAAATCAAAAAGAATCTTGGTGTCGATATTGAGATTGCGAACGAAGAATGGAAGGTTTTCCTCAACCGCCTTAAAGTGGATCCTCCAGCGATTTTCCGCATGGGTTGGTCAGCCGATTACCCAGATCCTGATAACTTTATCAATTTGATGACAACTTTCTCCGCACAGAACTACACACGGTGGAAGAGTAAAGACTATGACCAACTTGTAGAAGAGGGTGTGGGGCAGCTTGATAAAGAAAAGCGTCGTGCGATCTACTCACGCGCACAAAAGATGCTTGTGGAAGAAGACAATCCCGTGATTCCGCTCTACACGAGTGTTCGACATAAGTTGATTAACAAGCGTGTAAAGAATTATCCGGTGAACTCACTCGATAAACTCATTTGGAAAAACGTTCAGTTAAATCCATGAGATTAGGCACGGTTCTTGGCCTTTGTTTTGGGCTTTTTGCATTACTTTCGTTGCTGAATAGTTTTTTTCAGTGGGATTTGGACCCTCTTTGGATTTACGGGGGTCTTCTTTTTTTTAGTTTCTTAGGTTCTCTTTACGTTATCATCACTCAGCAAATGCTCGTCTATGTGACGAAACGTTTGATCGAAGCTTTTGTTACCCTTTTGATTATTGCAACGCTGACCTTTCTCATGCTTCGGTTTTTACCCGGTGGCCCTTTTGATAGCGAGAAAGCGCTCCCCCCAGAAATCAAAGCGAATATCGATGCGAAGTATGGGTTGGATAAGCCACTCCTTATTCAATATGAAACTTATATTGTGAATCTCTTTAAGGGAGACTTTGGCCAGTCATACAAATTTATTGGTCGTACCGTCTCGGATATCATCGCTGATGCTTATCCCATTTCTTTTCAGCTAGGAATTTACGCTCTTATCTTGAGTTTTCTTGTTGGTGTACCGCTTGGAGTTCTTGCGGCTTCGAAACATAATACTTGGATCGATAACTTGACGATGATTGTGGCGATGAGTGGGGTTGCCGTACCGAGTTTTCTTACCGCACCTATTTTAATTTTAGTTTTTTCTATCTGGAATGATTGGTTGCCGCCCGCTCTATGGGAAGGACCAGAGTATTATATTTTGCCGGTCATTGTATTGGGTGTGCGTCCTGCAGCTTACATTGCGAGACTGACGCGAGCGAGTGTATTAGAAGTCATACAGGCGGACTTTGTCAGAACAGCGAAAGCGAAGGGTCTTGATCATTTCACAATTTTGTTTAAACACGTTTTGCGAAACTCCCTTATTCCTGTACTGACTTACGCCGGACCACTCGTGGCCGGAATTCTTTCGGGTACATTTATCGTCGAAGTGATTTTTAATATCCCAGGCATGGGTCGACATTTCGTGATGAGTGTAACGAACCGCGATTATCCTCTCGTCATGGCGCTCACACTTCTTTTTGGATTTAGTTATGTCATAGCTAATCTTATCGTAGATTTGATGTATGGAATTGTGGATCCTCGCATCCGGGTTAAATCATGAGCCAGGATACAATTGTAAAAAGTCAGTCTCTTTATGGGGATGCCCTTAAGCGCTTAAAGAAAAACAAAGCTGCTGTCATCTCCGCCTACTTTATTCTTTTGGTACTTATTGTTGCTGCTTTAGCTCCTTGGATCACACCCTACTCTTTTGAAGAGCAAAACATTGATCAGCTGCTCGCAACTCCTAACGCCACAAATTGGTTGGGGACGGATCATTTAGGAAGAGATTTATTCTCACGAATTATTTATGGAGCCCGCGTCTCTATGACGGTGGGAATTGTCTCTTCGCTGATTTCTCTTTTTATCGGTCTTCTGGTCGGATCTTTCGCTGGATGGGTTGGTGGTGCTATAGATCGTCTTATCATGCGAACCTGCGACATTATCAGCACGATCCCAGAGATCCCGCTGATGATTCTTTTGAAGCTGATGATTGAAGCTTTTGATTTGATTGATAATCCGGAATTGAAAGCTCTTGTAAGTATGATTGCGGCCCTCTCTATTTTAAATTGGATGAGTATGGCTCGTATGGTGCGTGGCCAAGTTTTGCAAGCACGAGAAATGCTTTATGTTGAAGCTGCTAGGGCGCTCGGCCTTTCACAGATTCGAATTGTCGTACGACATATTCTGCCTAATATTTTAGGCCCGGTGATTGTTACGCTCACATTTATGATTCCTTCGAGCGTTCTTTTAGAAAGTTTCTTAAGCTTTATTGGTCTAGGTTTACAGCCTCCATACAGTAGTTGGGGAGTCCTTGCGAATGATGGATGGCGCTCAATTCGAACGTATCCGCATCTCATTCTTTTCCCTGGGTTTGTGATCTATATTTCGATGTTGGCTTTTAATTTATTTGGTGACGGCTTAAGAGATGCTTTTGATCCCAAACTAAAAAACAGATAAACGAGGTTTCTATGTTGTTTCGTATTTTATGTTTAGTTTTGAGTTTCGCGATTCTTAATAGTTGTACAAAAAAAGAAACAAAATCCGATCCCAATACCTTCGTTTTTCGAGTGGCTTCTGAGCCACCCAATATTGACCCTGCAAAAGGTGTAGATACAGTTTCTATCGATCTCATGAATAACTTAGGAGAAGGTCTTCTTCATTTTGATAAGGACATGAGACCGGTTCCAGCATTGGCCGAATCCTATGAAGTGAGTCGAGACGGACTAACTCTTAAGTTTAAAATTCGCTCAGGAGTTGTCTGGAGTGATGATGTTCCTCTCAAAGCTCAACATTTCGTAGAATCTTGGGAGCGTTTGCTTCGACCTACAACGGCCGGGGAATATGCTTACTTTCTCTTTGATATTAAAAATGCTGAAGAGTACAACTCTGGAAAAATAAAGGACTTTGCACAAGTGGGTGTAAAAGCTCTTGATGATCAAAATCTCGAGGTCCAACTTCGTTCACCAGCCAGCTACTGGCTCAATATGGTGGCGTTTGTTGTGACTTATCCGGTGCGTGTGGATCTTGAAAAAAAGGTTGGGGATAAATTTATGGACCCAGCAAACTTTGTAGGAATTGGACCTTACAAACTTGTGGAATGGGCTCACGATAATAAATTGGTTTTAGAACGTAACGAAAAGTATTGGGGTAAAAAACCTGCGATCAAAACGGTCGTGGCCCTCATCGTAGAGGATGCTTCCACAGCGATGAGCCTTTTCGAAAAAGGCCGCATCGATTTTATGCGCCGAATTCCTTCTCTGCAAATTGAGCAGGTGAAGAACGACCCTCAATTTCATAATCGTACCTATCTTCGTGGCTACCACTTTGGATTTAATATTAAGAAAAAGCCCGTAGACAATGTGAAAGTACGAAAAGCTCTTGCCCACGCGATTGACCGTGAAGAAATTGTGAAAATCTTAAAAGATGGTCGGATTCCTACCACTTCATGGATTCCTGATGGACTCTTCGCTTTTAATAAAGACATTGGGCTTAAGTTTGATCCTGAAAAGGCGAAAAAACTTCTCGCTGAAGCTGGATATCCTGATGGAAAAGGCTTCCCGCGAATGTCTGTGGTGTACGATGTTCGCGAAGATAATAAAACCGTTGTCGAAGCCCTGCAAGGAATGTGGAAGAAGCATTTGAATATCGAGGTCGAACTTTCGAGCCAAGAGTGGAAGGTCTACTTAGAGTCTCTAAGAGCTGATGCGGCCCCGGTATTTCGTTTTGGTTGGGGCGCCGACTTCCCAGATCCGCACAATTTCATGGATATGTTTCTCTCTAAAAGCGGAAACAACCACACAAAGTTTGCGAGCAAAAAATATGACGATCTCATTCGTCAGGGGTCTACAGAACAAGATCCTAAAAAACGAGCTCTGATCTACGATCAAGCACAGAGAATTCTTCTCGAAGAAGAAGTGGCCATCGTTCCGGTGTTTCAAGAAGGGCTCAATTATCTTTTGAATAAAAGGGTAAAAGATTTCCACATTGACGCGATCAGCAACTTGTTCATTCAGGACTTCCGCATCGAGTAAGTGAAAGATTTTTTTAGACGTTAAATCGGAAGAGAAACATATCTCCGTCTTTCACGACGTAGTCTTTTCCTTCCGAACGGTATTTGCCAGCATCTTTAACGGCATTCTCACTTTTGAACTTCATAAGATCATCAAAGTGATAAGTTTCGGCGCGGATAAAGCCTTTTTCAAAGTCGGAGTGAATTTTCCCTGCCGCTTGCGGGGCTTTCATCCCTTTTGTAATGGTCCACGCGCGAACTTCTTTAGGGCCTGCTGTAAAAAATGTGTAGAGATCGAGAAGGTTATAGGCTTCGCGAATGAGGCGACGAAGGCCTGATTCTTTTGCGTTCATGGAGCTCAAAAATTCTTTTTGTTCATCGGGTGGGAGCTGTGCAATTTCTGCTTCCATAGAACTACAAATCACGATGGCCCGGTAGTTTTCCTCTTTCGCGCGTTTTTGAACTTGCTCGACCCAGTTATTTCCGCCAGCTACAAAATCCGATTCATTCACGTTACAAGCGTAGAGGACAGGCTTATGTGTAAGTAGGTGAAGCTCTTGGGCGATGGGAATTTCCATATCATTTTCAAGAGCCACGCTTCGAGCGGGAAGTCCTTTTTGAAGAGCGTCGAGTAGGCGCTTCAAATAAGCGGCTTCGGCTTTCATTTGGGTATTGTTGGTGCTTTGGGCGGTTCTTGCCACTTTTTGATAACGCTTGTCGATGACATCTAAGTCAGCAAGCATGAGTTCCGTGTTGATCACATCAATGTCACGAAGCGGGTCAATAGAGCCCGAAACGTGAATGATATTTGGGTCATCAAAACAACGGACCACATGCACAACGGCATCAACTTGGCGAATATGCCCAAGAAATTGATTTCCAAGACCTTCGCCTTTGCTCGCACCGGCGACAAGGCCTGCGATATCAACAAACTCAATCGTGGTGGGAAGAATTTTTTCTGGTTTAAAAACGCTAGCAATTTGATCGAGACGTTCATCAGGAACGGTCACCACGCCTACGTTGGGATCGATGGTACAAAATGGGTAGTTGGCAGCTTCGGCTTTCGCGCTTGTGAGAGCATTAAAGAGCGTGCTTTTACCAACATTTGGGAGTCCTACGATTCCACACTGGAGTGCCATGAAAGGGCCTTTCTGATCGTTATTTTTCTGGTTTATCTGTTTCCGCTGTATCGATTTTTTGATTAAAGGCGGTCATTGTTTTTTCAAAACCATTTTTCAAAAATGATAATACACCCTCTGTCGAGCGATTCAAATACTCCGGCATTTGTTCCATTTCTTTTTCGGAGAAATTTTGAAGAACCCAGTCAGAAACTTGCATGCCGGGAATAGTGGGGCGCCCGACACCAAGCTTGAGACGGGCGTAGTCTTGAGTACCTAAACGTTCGTTAACACTTTTAAGCCCATTATGACCTGCGGGACCCCGATTTTTTTGAAACTTCATGCGGAAGTAAGGCAGGTCCACTTCGTCATGGATTACGAGGAGTCGAGAAAGGTCAATTTTATAAAAATTCATGAAAGGCTGAAGGGCTTCTCCAGATAAATTCATGAAAGTTTGTGGTGCTAAGAGGAAAACTTTTTCATTAAAGATCGTGAATTCAGAAACTTCTGAATTCCATTTCTTATCCATTCTTTTAACAGAATGGACTTGGACTTTTTTTTGATTCTCGGGATCTTGAAAGGTTTCGCAGAGATGATCAATGGCGAGAAAGCCGATGTTATGCCGAGTGTAGGTATATTTTGAACCCGGGTTGCCTAAACCTACAATCAGATACATTCAGATTACTTCTTAGCGCCGCCGGCAGCAGGTGCAGCAGCACCTTCGCCTTCTTTATCTTTCTTACCTTTAGCAATAACTTCTGGCTCAGCAGCAGGCGTTGCTGCTCCGGCAGCCGCCGCTGCTTGAGGAGTCGCTTCTTCTTCCTTAATGATTGTCACTGTCGCTAGAGTCAGTCCGGCGTCAGAAATCAACTTCATTCCTTCAGGCAATTTAATGTCTGAAGCGTGAGCACTATCATGTACGCCGAGATCAGAAATATCGACTTCGAAGTAGTCAGGAATTGCGTTTGGTAAACATTCGATTTCAATCTCACGAGCGATCGGTTGGAAGAGACCGCCATCAGCAATACCGCGAGCTTTACCCACAAAACGAAGCTCAATTTTCACTTTGATCGTTTTTGTTAAATCAAGAGCGTAAAAATCAATGTGAGTGAGACGACGAGTGACCGGATGAATCTCTTTGTGCTTCATGATCACTTGAAGACCATTCAACGTGCTTTCAGATGATTTCAAAGTAAAAATCGTGTTATCAAAAGTGTGAGAAATATACTTTTGAATTCCTCTTTCAGGAGTAGAGAGAGAAATGTTTTTCATTTTAGGGCCGTAGATGTTTCCTGGAACAGCGGCATTTGATCTTACAACTTGGTTGTTGTGCTTGCCAGGGACACGGGCTTGAACTTCAAGGGTGATAGTTTCATTGGATTTCATAATCTCTCCTTCAAACGAACAATGAACTGACGGAATCGTTTCCGTGAATTCTTTTGATGGCTTCAGCAACAAGGGGTGCCACCGTAATAACTTTAATTTTTTCGCACGCTTGGGCTTCAGGACTTAAAGGAATTGTGTTCGTAAACACGACCTCTTCCAACTGACTTGCTTGAATTCGCGAAATCGCTGGGCCCGACAAAACCGCATGTGTTGCTACGGCAAACACCCGTTTTGCCCCATTTTTAATCACGCTGTCAACGGCTTGTATCAAAGTCCCGGCTGTATCGATAATATCGTCCAAAATAATGGCTGTTTTACCCTTTACATCCCCGATTACGTGGAGGGCAACGGCCTCATTAGGGCCTAAACGTCGTTTATCGATGATTGCGATGGAGCATTCCATACGTTTTGCGAAGGCTCGAGCACGCTCGACCCCTCCGGCATCAGGGCTCACAACGATTATATCTTCTCCAACGCCCCATTTTTCACGAAGGCTACGGGCAAGGGTAGGAATAGCAAAAAGGTGATCTACAGGGACGTTAAAAAAGCCCTGGATTTGGCCTGCGTGAAGATCAACCGCAAGCACGCGCTGGGCTCCGGCCGTCGTAATAAGATCAGCAATACACTTTGCAGAGATTGGCGCTCTTGGAGCAACTTTGCGATCTTGTCTCGCGTAACCAAAGTAAGGAATCACGGCGGTGATTCTTGAAGCAGAAGCTCGCTTAAAAGCATCTAGCATCAAGAACAGCTCCATATAATTTTCATTAGAAGGTGGGCAGGTACTCTGGATCACGAAAACATCAGATCCGCGAACATTTTGTTGAATTTCTACTTGAATTTCGCCGTCGGCGAAGCGCTTTACTTGGCATTGACCAAGGCTTGCCCCAATTTCCTTAGCAATGGCACTGGAGAGAGCATGATTCGAATTGCCCGCGAAAATCTTGAGATCTAGCATGTCGAAAGTTGTATCGAATAGGGTTAGTTCTGTCTAGAAATCATTTGCGCATGGATAAAAAGCGCCATCTGCTTCGTTGCAATCACCAAAATCTCGCTCCAACGTACATAAACGTACGCCTTCGCTCGGTTTTGGCTTGAACGCCTCGCATCTGACACTTTTTATCCACGCGCAAGACATTGCAGGTATTTTGCGATGGTGGTTTTCATTCCCATATCGAGGGCGTCGCAGACAAGCGCATGGCCGATGGAAACCTCCGCAATCACGGGAATTTGCTTAACGAGAAACATAAGATTTTCAAGATTTAAATCATGACCCGCATTGACGCCAATACCTGCTTCATGGGCCTTGAAGGCAAGGCGTTGATAACGGGCTGTTACACTGTCGCGCTCAGGAGTCAGGTAAGCATCGGCGTAGGCTTCTGTGTAGAGCTCGATACGGTCGGCTCCCACTTCTTTAAGTAAAGCTATGGTTTGTTCGTTATCATCAACAGGTTCAAGAAAAAGCGAAACGCGCGCACCTGACTTTTGTAGCTCTGGAATCACTTTTTTGAGAAAATCTTTTTGTTCTTTGAGGTTCCAGCCCGCATTCGAAGTTAGCACTTCCGGGGGATCAGGAACTAAAGTTGCCTGTGCGGGTTTAACCTCTTGAATCAGTTGGATGAAATCTTCAGATGGATAACCTTCGATATTGAATTCCACAGTTTTGACGGCTTTTGCTAATTGGTAGACATCGGTTCGTCGAACGTGTCGTTCATCGGGGCGTGGATGAACCGTGATACCCTCAGCACCATACTCGATGATTTTTAGGGCCATGGCGAGAACATCGGGATTATTTTTTCCGCGAGAGTTTCTCAGGGTTGCGAGCTTGTTAACGTTGACGCTGAGTTTGGTGCGATTCATGGCCTACGGAATACTCCTTTTCCTGAACGGGCGCTAGTAAAAGGTGCCAGTGTCATTTTTCTGGCTACGTTGCATCCACTTCGTGGAGCAACGTAGCCAGAAAAATGACACTGGCACCTTTTATTCCGCTTTCATAGAAGGATATGGGCGAATCTTTTCATCATAAACTTGCGTGTTGAGGAGAAGTTGAACTGCAGCGGCTACTTTTCCAGTGTGAGCAATGGCGCCAGAATTTAAAGTGCCACGAGCTTTGTGCCAAAAGAAATTATTGCTCATAAGTTTGATCTCAGCGGGGCTAAGTGATCGAAGTTTTTTATCACTTTTGAGACGAGCCTCAACAGTTTCTTGGCTATCTTGTGCGGCCCCTTGTCCACCGTTATAAGATGCCGTAATCATCAGAGCATTGTTAGGGAAGTAGCTGTTGAGTAGAGTAATATGTCGTGCAAAAGCAGGCATTGCTTTTCGAAAAATGACACGGTCATCATCCGTGCGACAAACACGTCTTTGCTTTCCATTCACTTTGCCCCAAATTGGATTAAAAAGATTTGTGAGGCCACGGTCGCGAGCAGTGGCTTTCATGAATTGCATAACGCCACATTCTCCAGCAGCGCCTCCAAGATTCATAAATCCTGTTTCTACAACAGTCATAGCGGCTGCTAAAACGCCCGCGTGATTGGCTTGCTTCATTTGATTTAACATCAGCTGGAAACCCCAAGCATCGCTATTTTCTTCATGGCGAGTTTGTTTTTCCATTGTTTTATGAATGTTTAAAACATTGATGAGTTGAAAATCGAGATCCGACTGTAGAAATTTACGATATTTCCTGAAAAACTGCGCTTTCGTTTCACGAGCATAAATCGTTGGATCTTGTGGGGCACAATCTTTCATGATGCTTTGAATAGTGGCTTCTACTTGCGGAGAATTTTGTGAAGGATGAGCGATAGTGCATTCGCCTTTTCCGAGACCCTGATCAATACGAATAGGCTTGTCGGAAACGCCAGGTGCTGGTGCAGGTTTACTTGCAGCGCGAGCTGCTGCTGGTTTTGGTCGTTCAAGAGAAAAGACAAACTGCGCACGAGGTTTACTAGGAGTTGTAGCTGTTGGCGTCGATGCCCCTGGAGCGGGTTTTGTAGGTAAGGGTTTCGTTGGAGATAAAGAAGTTGGGGGAGTTGGTACAGGTGTTGGCGTGTCCTCTGCCGTGTCTTCTTGCAAGAAAATCAATTCACCATTTTCTTCATCATTTCCTACTAGATCCGTGCGGCCAATACTCTTAATGGCACCCGCGGTTTCGGAAAGGTCGATTTTATCACCCTCTGGGCTGACGAGATCCCCTTTAAGGATGGTTTGGTCAACCAAGTTGTCGCCAACCTTTACAGGTTCAGTGACTTCATATTGGGAAGTTCCATTTACGATGGTAGATGCACGTACTTTTACGGCAGTTCCTTGCTTGTGAGAGAGATAAAACTCTCGGGCTTGTCGACTCATTTTATTGGGATCAATTTCTTCAGACTCTTGAGTTTTTAATATCCGCTCCTCATTGTGGAACATGATTCCACCGAGAACATCATTTGTCTTACTCGACTTGATTAAACTTTGTATCACTTCACAAGAAACACTTTCGCAAGTGGCATCAATGTAGATGTCGCTTTGGTGACCAGAAACAGTTTGAAGTTTTGCACCATAAACCGGACCTTGTTGGTTTTGCCACTGGGTCAATTGACCTTTTAAAACCTGAGGTTCGGTGATGCCTTTCCAAAAGATTTGAACTTCCATTTCGTTGTTTTGAATCAAACCATCTTGAAATTGAGAGTTAAAACGAGCTTTTTCAATACTTGCGGCAAAGAGTTTTGCTTCTGTGGTTTTAGGAATTTGGCTATCCAATTTTTCATAGTTAGGAGTTGCAGAAAAAGTGGTGTAGGGCTTTTCATCTTTATTAAGAGCGCCTGTTCGTAAGTTCTGTCCGTTAAGTTCTAATTGGGGACTCGCCCGAAAGGCTGTCCCACAAGCAGATAGAACTAGCACGGCTAACAAAAAGGAAATGATTTTTTGCGGGCGATTACTTGTCACGTTCTGCACTCCCGAGAGATTTAATGGGTCTAAAAAACCCTGTTCCGTAAGGTCTTAGTATCAAGTTTTGTACCAGTAAGAACTCGGCTAGGAAGCGATTAAAGCTACCATTTCAAGGTTTTGAGGGGCGTTATTTAGACAAGTGACGTAAATGGTCCTTTTTATAAGGCATAGACAGGATAGTAGGCATTCGTTTGGTTTTAAGTTGGAATATTTATGGCAGAGCTATTCCTTATGAAGTGGATCCTCGTTTTTTTCATCAGTTTTTCTCAAGCGGCTTACGCCGCCAATCTTAGTTGTGGATTACTTCGTGGAAAACAAACGATTTCTGCTTTTCAATTAAGCAAAATCATTCAATCGGTACTGACTCCAGATGTACTGACAAAAACTTGGAGTGATTTTAGAGAAGAAATTATTCTCAAGGGGAATCCGGAGAAAATTGATTTGCAACTTTTTGGACATTGTTATGCAGCAACGGAAGCTCTTTATCATTTGTTAGGAGGGAAAAAAGCTGGCCTCACTCCTATGAGGATTGCGACCGCATTAGGAACTCACTGGTATTTGCGAACAAAAGAGGGAAAATACATTGATCTAAGTGCGAAACAATTTTCGGTTGTGCCTGATCATTCAAAAGGAATAGGTGCTGGTTTTCTCACACGTGAACCTTCACATCGAGCCCAAGAAATCATCAAAAGAGTGAAAGAGAAATTGAAAAGAGAGTGATTTTAGTTGACCGATTGCTGTCCTATCAGAGTTAATGAACTTAACAGCATGAAGCCAACAGAACAGAATTCAATGGAAGAAAAGTCTGGGACAGGACTCCCTCATTCCGAAACTATTTCGGACAAGCTTTTAGTTCTTCGACAGAAAGCGGGATTCACTCCCGGCAAACTCGCGCAACTCACGGGTGTTTCGGTGCTCACAATCAATCTTTACGAAAACCCTTATTACGAACAGTATGATCTTAAAACGCTCAAGAAGCTTATTGAGGCTTGTGGCGGCAAGATAGACGTTACGATTCAAGTGCCTCTTTAAGTCTCGGTAATACAGCGCATGACTTCGTCGACGGTGGTGAGACCATTGACGGCCATTTGAAGTCCGCATTCAATCAACGAAACGAAGCCGTCGTTTTTTACACCTTTTTTGAGTTCTTCAAACCCTGCGCTCATTGTTAAAAGCGCTTTCACTTCCGGTGTTTTTCTCCAGACTTCGTAGACAGGGATACGATCATAAAAACCTGTATCTTTACATTTCGTGCAGCCACGTCCTTCGGACATATGCTCAGGCATTTGTGTCAGATGAGGAAGATGTTTTTTCAAAAATGCGATTTCGTGTGTTTTGATCGGTCGTGTCTCTATGCAGTGTTTGCAAATACGTCTCACAAGGCGCTGTGCGAGAACTCCAAGGAGGCCGGCGGCGATCGTACCTGGCGGGACACCCATCTCTTTCAAGCGAGGAGTAACATCAAGAGATGAATTCGTATGGAGCGTAGAGAGCACGAGGTGACCCGTGATGGCAGCTTTGAAAACGATTTGCGCGGATTCTTCATCGCGCACTTCACCCACCATGATGACATCTGGATCTTGCCGCAAAACGCTCCGTAAAGCTTTTGCGAAAGTCATTCCGGTCTTTTCGTTGACTTCGACCTGATTGATTCCTGCGATATTCATTTCAACAGGGTCTTCAAGCGTGATGAGGTTTGCATCAGAGCGATTCAATTCATTGAGGACCGAATAAAGTGTGGTGCTCTTACCCGAACCTGTAGGACCGGTGATGAGGAAGAGTCCTTGATTACTCTGAGTGACTTCACGAAGGATCGAAATCAATCGACGGTCAGGAGCGAGCATGTTGTAAGGGATGATCGCATTTTTCGTTTGGATTAAACGCAACACCATTTTCTCGCCATTTTTTGTTGGGATGTAAGAAACGCGTGCAAGTATGGCGTTGTCACCAATTTTGAGTTTCAATTGTCCATCCTGTGGAATGAAATGATTTGCGATATCCATTTGGCACATGACCTTAATGCGACTCATTAATTCACGTGCGAGATTTTTCGGAAATTTTTCTGAATGTTCTTTTAAGACCCCATCGATACGAAAGCGTACGACCATAATTTCTTCACCACATTCGAAGTGAATGTCACTTGCTCGGTCGTTGAATCCTCGAGCGATTAAATCATCCAGTAGCGCCACGGTGTTGGCAGAAATTGCGGTGTTGCCAGGTGTAGGAGTTGGTGTCGTTGTTGCGTTAAGATTTTTTATGTAGTTTTGAAACTCTTTAGACCATTTCGAATAATCAGCTTCGCTGATCATTTCAAGTTTGATTCGGTAATCGAGCAAATAGCGTCCAACAAGCGGATAAATGGTTTCGCGATTGGCATTGACGGTTCCGATGGTCACTTCTTTTTCGTGAATTTTCACGGGAATGATTTTGTGATCATTGATGATAGAAAACGGAATGAGCGACGCCAATTCTTCGATCTTTAATGTTTCGGTGATGATCGAATGATTGATACCGGCGCGCTGTGAACGTTTTTGAATTTTTTGAGCAAGCCCTTGTGAGAGTCGTATGCAAAACTCCGAAGAAGCGAGGAGATGTCGAACGGTGTCTGCAGGTAAGGCGTGGAGGACCGTAGCGCGTGTCGCTTGTGCGACAGACGGCTGAGGAACATTTGCGAGAAGTGCTGCTTCTCCAAAATGGTTCCCTGGAAGGATTTGACCAGACTCCGTAAAGCCACTTGTTTTTGGTAAAGGACGATGAAGAGAGATCTTCCCTGATTCCATCAAGTATAAATAATCGGCGGTTGCGTTATTGAGGAAAACTTTTTCTCCAGCTTTGAAGTGTAGAGTTTTAAAATGCGGAATAAGTTGCTCTAGGTATTCTGGCGGGAAATGGGAGAAGAGCAAATTGGATTTTAAAAGGCTGAGTAAGTCAGGATATGTCGGAACGATAGGTTCACGATTGATATTTTCTGAATCTGGCGGAGGATAGTTAACGTTTAATTTTTTAAAAAGTGCATCGTAATCGTTTTGTGTAATCAAACAAGTGTTGATAGTGAGATTCGTAGTAGATTTAAAATGTTCGTAAAATGTGCTGTTGAAAGGATCTAAGAGGGAGACATGGAGAACATTGTTGTCGAGTGACAGAGGAAGCACGCCATATTTTTTCCACAGAGTGCTGGGCAAATGTTGAAGAATTTCTTTTCTCGGTCGTAAATAGCGCAGTTGATAAAACTCCACAAAAGATTTTGAAGAGTTAGATTTCATATACAAGCCAGCGAGGTAGACGGCAAGTCGTTGTGCGATTTGTGGATGAGTGCGAAGGACGTGCAGAAATGCATCGCCTTTGATTTTTAAAATTTCTGTTGGTTCGTAGGCAAAAGCGGATCCTGATTTGCTATTTTTTGAGAGCACGGAGAACTCTGAGAAGTGTGCGGGCTTTTTTAAAAGTATGAGACGAGCGATATGTTTGACCTCGGGTATGTACTTCACAATTTCGACGGCACCGGATTTGATGAAGTACACGTGATCGCCAATTTCATTTTCTAAAATAATTGGTTCGCCAACTTCAAAACTTTGTTTTTCAAAAAAGCCGGCGATGGATTGCAGAAGTTCTTCTTCTGCATCTTTGAAAAGCACTGTGGTTTTTAAAAACTCAAAATCGTCTTCCGCAAGTTCTTCGCGATGCGCTAGAACTCCGTTTATGGACTCGAGTTTTGGAGCCGCCGTCATACTCTAGGTATCGGAAAAACCTCAGATTTTTCGAGTATTGAAGGACTGTAAAGGTCCCCATGGGAAGGGAAGATTTTAGACTCTGTAGAGAGAGCTGGCAAAAAGTCGAGAAGCTATTTTTATTCTCGACGAAAGGACAGGCTTTAGTTGCACTTAAATCCAGCTCCTTCTAGCTTTTTTTGCATCTGACTTGCTACAGATTCGCAGTGCCCCATGCCATTTTGTGAATTTGCGATGGGACTAATTTCGGTCAATTTGCTGTAAACTACCTGACAACCACCATTGAGCGGTTGCACTGAAATCACTCGTTTGTCTTTCCCAGAAGTGCATTTTATCTCTTTTGCTTGAGTAGTGACTGCGGGTGTACTTTTCTTAGAACTCACGACTGCTGCGGATTTGGGGCCGTTTGTTTTTTCAACTTTTTGCTTTGAGGAACAAGCTGGCACTAAAAAAAACGTTAGGATAAAAACGATTTTTGTTTTGAGAGTCATGATGTTCCTCCGACTGCTTTGTTCTATTGTCACATGCTTCTTAAAAAAATCAATGGTAGGATGCCTTGAAAGGGATATCTTATGCTAAAAAAATGGTGTTATTTCTCTGTGGGTCGCTATCAAGTCAAGATTGATCAAGAAGATCTCAAGCGGGTCGCTGAATATACATGGCGTATTCGCCGTCGGAAAGACAGTTCCAAACTTAGCATTATTACGAGTGTCCGCACCGATAGAGGTGTGAAGAACGTGAGTCTTCCCCAGTTTCTTATGCGACCGGCGAAGGGAAAGCTCGTGTATCCGAGACGTCATCTTGAGGGCTTCGATTACCGCAAAAACAACTTAATTGTCTGTTCCATTCAACAACGTCAGCAAATGCTTCCGAAAAAAAGAAAAGACACCAGTTCAAAGTATCGAGGCGTCTCCTATCTTAAAAAGAAAGACAAATGGCGTGCGGCGATTACGGTCGACAGACGATCTATCAACCTCGGAGATTTTGACTCTGAAAAGGAAGCCGCTTTAGCTTATAATCGCGCTTCCAAAAAATATTTTGGCGAATTCCATTTCGAAAACACCATTACCCAAAGTAAAAATCGTCGCCTCTAAAAAAACATTTTTGTTGTTAATGTGTAGAGGTAGGTGAATCTAAATCTTTCCATGGCGCTGGAGTTTCGGAAGAGACCACTTTCGCGTTTTCTGGAAGATGCGACTCACGGTCCTCAGGATCATCGAGTTCAGAGCTTGGAACTTCGCTGGGAGCAGTCGACTTACGATCAAAGACAGGTTGCTCTTGTTCGTCTCGATCATACTCATTTTTTTCGTCTGGCATATAGTTCAAGCCGATCAAAAATGCCTCTCCCGAAATTTCTTCGGAGTCACCAGGGCTGTCCTCGGTTGGTGGTTTGTCATCCCCATAGCTTCGGAGATTGAATTCTTGTTCGGAGATAATATCGCGCTTTTTTTTGTTAATTTGAGTGTTGCGACCCATGGTGCCTCCTTTTGAAGGTAGAGATGCAAACTTGAATCCGTCTCCGAAGAACTTTTAATTTTGTTTAGAGATAAAAAGTGGGGAAAAATGTCTCGTCCAACGGGTAGAAATAAAAAGGCCGCTTTGAAAGCGGCCTTGCAGAAGAAAATTACTTCTCGTTCAGATTGAGTACAGGTCGCGCGGCCTGTTTTATTTCGCGAGGAGGCGGATCGCCTGGATCCTCTTCCACATCTGGTCCTACGCTGTAACGTTCACGGATGGCAGGTGGAGGATCGCCCTCCTCTTCCACATCTGGTCCTGAAGCAAAGCCTTCACGGACAGATGCAAGGCTTGAGCTTGGGCTTAAGGCCACAAGTAAAGCTGCAGATAAAATTATTTTGGAAAACATCGATACTCCTTTTGTTTCGCAATTGGCACAAAACCAATTCGTGCATCCCACTTCAATTTGGAGACAGCTCATACAGAATAACTGATTTTAAAGACTCTCTCAAATTTTCTAGGCGGTTTGTCTCAACTTAAGTCATCCTTTAATTGGGAGCAGACGTAGAAAGCGTAAAAAGAATTTGAGTGTCGTTACCAAGAGCTACGGAACCCTGATAAATTCCCAAATGGAGATGGAGCGCGTAGACCTGTCCCAAATCGAGCGCTTGATAAATTTCGGCTCCCACGCTCCACGGAAGGCCATCTCCTAAAAGATTTTCTCGCGGAACTCCTGCAATCTGGGTTCGCAGGGCGCCAGAGAGTCGACCAAAATAAAACGAAGAAGCACCTAGTCCTCTTTCAATATCTGAAAGCGGAAAAGTGTAATGCGCACTTCCTATAATAAGTCGTTTTGTTAGGATGGAATTTGGAGCCGCACCGTATAGCGGATAATCACTAGCTAAGGCGTAAGGAAAAGAATGCTGGCTGCCCGCAGTTAAGAAGGTATTGGACCCGGGTTGGGTTCCGATAAAGCCTGCACCATCAAGGGAGAGATGAAGTACATGTTCGCTTTCACGGAGGGCATGATGACTTTTAATCTGAACGACACTTAAGCTTGTCGACGTCTCTTCACTTTTGAGTGATAAAAATTCGCTCAACTGAAGGGCATATTTGCGGCCTGCCTGGGCAAAGCTTGCGCCCATTTTTTTATAAGTTGTATCACTTTGTATTTGTACTCCAGCGCCTACGTACTCTGCGCTAGAAGTTAGGCGGCGTGTTTCATGAAATAAAAAAGGTTTTATGACTTCGTAATTTCTACGTGGTGAGAGGAAATGGGCACTGACTTCGCTATGAAATATTTCGTAAAGAGGTGAGTACCCGTTTACAGGTTTTACGTTATGAGAAGTAGAGAGATCCCAAGCAGTTTCGCTTCGGCCATTGAAATAATAAAAATTACTAATGATTTTCTGTGTGACGGAATCGTGTCGTAGGTCAAAAGTGTAATGTTGAAAGTAAAGTGGATCCACGGCACCAAGAGTAGCTCCAAGTTGAGAAGCTCCTGGCCTAAGTACGATGCTTGGAGCCAGGTACTGAGGTGAAAGGTATTTTGTGCCTTTGTAATCTGACTCTACGTAATTGTTTGCGGGCTCTAACGTGATTATTTCTGGTTGAATAGTTGCTTTTTGAGTAGTGAGAGGTGCAGTTGGTACTGCAAATCGAGCCACATCATAACCTTTTGCATGGTAACCAATCCCGTAAATCCATTTTTTTTGAGGATCAAGAACAGGAAAGAAGAATCCACCTTCTACGTTAGACAACTGTTTAAGGTCACCCGAAGGAATCGTGAGTTCATATATATTTGTTACTCCGGTGCGATCAGAAGAAAAGATAACTTTTTTTTCTGAAACCCAAGACGGAAAAAGGTTTTGAAACCCATCTACGATCAATGCTTTGGTTTTTCCATTAAGATCAATTTGATAAAGATCCTCACCGCCGGTTTGTGAATTGTGAAGGCTAAAGAGAATCACTTGGCCGCTCGGAGAAAAACGCGGTCCAGAGATCCGGGAATAGTTTTTCGCTTCTAAAAGAATTTTGGGTTGGTTCCATCCCGTGTCTGTTAAAATTAATTGATTTTTTCCACTATGATTTTTGACATAAACAATCTGTTTTCCGTCTGGATGAATATCAGGATCACGAGCGCGTAGGGCGGGACTCACCGAAATAATTTTATTTTGCTTCAGGTCGTAAATATAAAGATCACTGAGCCGGTAAAAACGATCTTTGTGGCGAGCTTGATCAAATGCGAGAAAACGCCCGGACCCAGAGAGGGAAATTTGGTAACCTGAGGCGCGCGAGGTGAGGGGCACCGGAGGATTCCACGTTCCGTTTTCATTGAACGAGAGCTGCAGAACACTATTTTCAAAATCAGGATGGTCACGATTGGTAAAAAGAGTTTTTCCGTCATGCGAAAGGACAAGCCCGTGATAAATATGGCCCGTGTCGGTTAGAAATTCGAGGGCTGTTACGGGTTTCTTGCGAATTTCTGCCAGCTCTCTTTGAGCCTGAAGCTGAATGCTTTCAAGAGTTTTTTTCCATAAGTCGTCAAAGGTTTCAAAGCCGGCTGCTTTGAGAGCGGGACCAATAGCGAACGGGAGGGATTTGGATTGTTGGTACAGCAGAGATTTTAAAACTTCTGGCTTTTGTGCGATCATTTCACGAATTAAAAAGTATCCAAATAAATAAGGTCGCACGCCCCAAGGCCATTCTTTGTAATCAAAAGTGAAAACGGTGTCTTTACGAGCGAAAAAAGAATCATCTAAGACGTTTTCGAGATGAGCCGTCCTCATCATCATTCGGTACTCACTGCTCTCGCCACGCCCCTTAGGAGTGAGGTGAGTCTCAAGATAGACGGCCAAACCCTCTTTCACCCAAGCAGGAGTTGTAATTTGAGGTCGCATGGATGAGCCCATAAGCGCGGAAAGAGGACGGTAGAGGCCCGTTCTCTGATCAATTTGCGTTACGTGGGTTAATTCGTGAGTGAGGAGCCAGTCGTGCCAATCGGCATACTGATTGAGTCCTCGAGCGTATTGGGGAAGTGCGATGGGATAAAAAATTTGTCTCTCGGGAAAATGAAGAGTGTAGATTGGTGGTTCATCGGATTGATCGATGACCACGATATGAGTTGGACCAGGTTCACTCCCAAGAGTATGAGTGACTTTGTTGTAGGACTTTTCAGCAACTCCTGCGACTCGACGTCCAACTTCATGTAGGTGTTCAGGATAGTGAACAAAAAAATGCGGAGTTTGAAGAGTCCGATAAAACAGTTTCGGATCGAGTTGATTGCGAAGAAGTTGTTCGGCGGTGTAACTCACGACTTGTGTAGGGAGAAGAATCAGTAAGAGTGTCATGAGCCATTGTTTGAGAGCGGGCATGCTCTCTAGCTTGAACATCAATCTTGAATTGGTCAAAACCTTTTCTTCTGGAGAGGTTTTTTCCCAGGAAAAGAGCTCCTGGGAAAAATAAATTGTACGATTCTATCTTAAGAAAGCGCGAACTTGATAGCCAGAGGAAAGGTCTTGAAGAGTTAAAATAATTTTTTTGGAAACACGGTTCACGAGGACGGATGCGACTTGAATTTCTGCCGAAGTATTTGGATCCATTTGGATGTGGATTAGCTTTGATTTCTTTGCAAACGTATCTGGGTGTAAAGAAGTGGCCTGATTAGTTAAAATACTAGGCTTTTATTTGGCCCAAAGTTGTTTTTCCAGATCTGCAATCTGTGTTTGAAGTGTCTGAATTCGTTGAAGTCTCTCTTGCTCATTTCCAGAGGCGGTGAGCTGGCGTTGCCAATAGAGGAGGTCGGTATTGAGATCGGCAAGTCGGCGATCATGTTCTACAAGCTGACTATGAAGAGCAAGTTTTTCTTCTTGAGCGGCATTTGATATTTCAAGAGATTGAATGTTGGATGTGATTTCAATAGTTCTCATTTGTGACTGAATTTGTTCTTTATAAGTTTGCAACTGAGCCAAAGAAGAATTGATTGTAACATTCGGGGTTGTCGTTGGTTCAGGAATGCTTGCGGGCGCACGTCCCATTTGTGCCTGTAGATCGGCGATAGATTGGTTCACCGTTTGAATTTGATTTTCTAGATTTACAATGGCGAGATCGGACTGGATTTTCTGTTGTCTTAAAAAAAATTGTTCCTGCTCGCTGACTTCGAAAGTTCTTTGGCCCAAGTCACTGATGAAGGTTTGCAAACTTTGAATTTCTGTCTGCAAAGCCTGAATATAATTTTTCACAGTATCCACATGAGATTGTTGATTGGTCACACGAGCAAGTGCAGCGTTCAATTGGGAGAGTCGAGCTCTGAGTAGATTTTTCAGTTGAGTACGGTCCGAGGGAGTAGGGACAGTAGTCAGTACGGAAGGTTGTGGAGGTGTTGACGCCGCTGTTTCAGTGATTTCAGAAACGCGAGCTTCTGTTTCGCTTTCTGTGCGGTCAAAATATCCCTTTTGATCTAAGAAGAGAACCACGGCTGCCAGAAGAAAAATAATAAATAGCAATTTCATCCTGTCCCTCCTCAATAGAGGATTGCAAGTGCCGAGCCTTACTGAAGTTGTCTTTAAGCTTCTTTTGGTGCTTCGCCTGGGGCAAAATACCTCAGTAAATAAGGCGGTTAGAAACATCATAAGGCTATTACTTCGAGATGTGTTACCCCTATAAGCTGTTGGTAGTGATGGGCAATTCGCTCCCCGTAAGCTTGGACCATAAATTGCGAGGTTCTTAAACTAGTTGAAGATCTGATTATGAATGGTCGTTTAGTAAAACAACCGCTCTCAGAAACGGGAGCGAAAAACCGCTCTTTAGGATTGCTCACTATAGGAGATTCAGCAGACGTTTTGGGTTTAATCCTTCGAGTGCTTCCCAACGGAAGAAATTCTAGTGGCCCTATTTTAAAAGAATATGCAGATCGATTAATAGACATTGGAATTGCTTACGAAGCGGTGGATGCAAACTTTCTTAGAAAAGCGGCACAAACACCAACTTTGAGACAAGGTGCTAATTTGGTTACGTTTCTATCGGAAATTGAATTTGTTGTAGAGCATGCCACTCGGTTGGCTGATATAGATGCTCGGACCTATGCTCCATGGTTACGCTCTCTTGTAGCTCCCGTTCAGAAGGAATTTGCCGAGGCGGTGACAAAGTCAGGCTTCGCCTTACCACAACCCACTGAACGCCTTTACACTGGAATAGAATCTACTAGCGCCGAGTTTTCCAATTTAGGAGGCTCCCTAAAAGTCATTATCTTGAAATCCAAGCCAACCGTTAATGATCTTTTGTTGCTAAAAGCAGTCATAAATCTCGTGGATTATGGAACATTTATGAAAGCTTATACAAAAATGTTATCAAAAGGAACATCCACGATTGCAGAGCTCCCTAGTTTATTTGGTTTGGATCAGAAAGACATTTCTAAATTCTTAAACGCTAATACGAGAGAAAGTCAGATAAACGATTTTACAGTTTCTAGGGGTGGATCCGTCATGAAAACAGAGATTCTTCGTGGCGCTATAAAGGATCTTATCGAAGTTAAGTTGCTGGCTCTTCCAGAGAAAGTATTAACGGAAATTTGATCAATTAATTCTTTTGTATTGGCAGGGTGATCGCCGACTTAAATCTTAAAGATTGTTTATTAATGACACATGATGGGATAGCGGCTAATTTCTAATCTGAGAGGCGGCCATGTCAAAAAAAAGCATTAAACTCATTGTTATCATTTTGGCAGTTCTGTTGTTGGGCATAGTAACTTTATTAATATTTGAGCCTTTTGGTTCTAGAGAAAAAATAAAACCTAAACAAGGCGACGTAGTAGAGAGCATTTATGGTCTCGGCACGGTAACGGCAGATAAGTTATATCGTGTAAGGGCCGGTATCATGCTCACTGTGCAAAAACTTTTTGTTAGAGAGGGAGATCTTGTAAAACCGGGTGAGCCTTTGGTTCAGCTTGACGAAAATGTTATGCGTTCTACCATAGAGGGAACGGTAACTTCGATCGCCTATAAAGAAGGAGAGTTAGTGACTCCACAAGTTGCAATTGTGACTGTCACAAATCTTGAGAATCTTTTTCTTGAGATCAGCCTTGAGCAGCAATCCATTCTAAGAGTTAAAAAGGGACAAAATGTCCAAGTCTCTTTTGAAAGCTTAAGAAACGAAAAGTTTGAGGGCACAGTGTCGTCAGTTTACCCAAGAGACAGCCAATTTATTGTTCGCATTGAGCTAAAAATCTGGCCCCCAAGTGTGCTGCCTGGCATGACAGCTGATGTGGCCATACTTGTCGGTAAAAAGCTCAACGTTTTGCTGATCCCCATTCGTAGTATTGTTGGCGGACAAGTGACTCGCATTAGAAGTGGCAAACGAGAGCGGGTGCCTATAAAACTTGGCGTGATTGACGGTGAGTGGGGCGAAGTCATTTCTGAAAATATTGGCAAAGATGATGAGCTTGTCTTAAGAAAGTAGTCTTAAATGATTTTTCTAGCTCTTAGACATTTATTAAGTCGAAAAAAGCAAACCAGTTTAACTCTACTAGGTATTATTCTCGGTACAGCGGCTTACATTGCGATTTCTGCAATGATGTTGGGCTTTCAAACGTTCATTGTTGATCAACTAGTCAACAATGACTCTCACATCAGAATCAAAGCCCGTGAAGAAATGTTAAATGAAAAAAGTTTGTATGCTGCTTTTTTTGATTCTGACACCCACGTGCACTGGGTAAAGCCGCCATCAGGTAGAAAAGACAATGCTTATATTTTAGCACCTCGAGAATGGCTTGATCGGCTAGAGGCAGATGAACGAGTGTCTGGGGCTTCACCACAATTGGTTGCACAAGGAATTGCCACCTACGGTAAGATCACACAAGGTATTAGCCTGGTGGGCGTAGATCCAGACAAGCAGCGTGGGGTTTCAAACATAGAAAGCTCTATGATTAAGGGTCGGTTTGCCGACATTGGAACCACTGGCAACCGAATTGCTGTGGGAGATGCTTTTTTAAAAAAAATAGGCGCGGCTCAAGGCGAAACTATTTTTTTGACACTTGGTAAGGGGTTGCCTCAACCTTTTCGCATTGTTTCGGTTTTTCATTTGGGTGTGAAAGGTTTAGACGAAACTCGAATTTTTGGTTCGCTCGTAGATGTGCAACAATTAAATCAAACGCCCAGCCGAATTTCTGATATCGCGATTCGTTTAACAGATGTCAGTATGGCGGCCGAAGTCGCCTCAACTTATAATCTTATCGGCCAAGAAAATGTGCAAAGTTGGGATCAATCAAACGAAGGTATAATGTCGGTGTTTAAAACCCAAGATATCGTTCGCAATGCTATGACCATTTCAATTCTAGTTGTGGCCGGCTTCGGAATTTATAATATTTTAAGTTTGGCCGTCACTCACAAGCGGCGCGAAATTGCGATTTTAAGGTCGATGGGCTTTGAGCCCTTCGATATTACAAACTTGTTTCTCATTCAAGGAATGATTTTAGGACTCGTGGGAGGCGTTGTTGGTCTTGGCTTTGGAGCGATTTCTTCTTACGTAATGTCTAATATTGAAGTTTCGGCGGATCGCGGTTTAGGTGGCAGCTACATGATGGTCTCAAGCGATCTTATGATCTATGTGAAGGCTTTTACTATGGCGCTGCTCTCTTCAAGTTTCGCGAGCTATTTTCCGGCTCGCTTTGCTGGTAAGCTTGAGCCCATCGATATTATTCGAGGTGAAAATTCGTAATGTCGATTGTTATGAGTAATATCAAAAAAAGTTTTGGAGAGCCACACACGCTGGTTTTGAAAGGCATTTCGGGAGAAGTCGGAGACGGCGAAATGGTGGCGATCACGGGGCGTTCAGGCTCTGGTAAAAGCACGTTGTTATATATTATTAGCAGTTTAGATGCTCCTACATCGGGTGAAGTGTTAGTCGATAATGTTTCGCTCACAGCAATGGGAAAAAAGGGAGTTCATAGTTTCCGTAATCAAAAAATGGGATTTGTGTTTCAGTTTCATCACCTGTTACCCGAGCTGACGGCGCTTGAAAATGTTTTAATGCCGGCATTAAAAACTAAAACGGAAAAGCAGCGTCGTGAATTTGCGTTAGAGCTTTTAACAGAGTTCGGGATTCGCGATAAAGCGGAAAGTTTTCCGAGTCAACTTTCTGGCGGCGAGCAACAGCGAGTTGCCATTGCTCGCGCTTTAGTGATGAAACCCTCTATATTATTTGCTGACGAACCGACCGGAAACTTGGATTCGAGCAACGGGCAAATTGTCATGAATCTTTTTAAACGAATTAATAAAGAACATGGCACCACAATAATTTACGTCACCCACGATCAAATATTTTCTCAAATGGCTTCTCGCCAGATCAATCTTGTCGATGGCATAATTAGTAGCCAATAAATTCATTGTTTACCCAAACTCAGGGGGCTCGTGATTTAGCTGCTGAATTTTCTGATTTCGCCGCGCTTTTAAATGGCTAAAGAATGCTTAAAGATAAAAACCTAAAGCCGCGCCAACGGATAGTTGAATGAAGAGAACCCTTTATGGTTGACTAAGGTGACCCCCGACCTAGGCTTGTCGAACCACTCACGGTGATTAAAACGTATCAGGTGCAGTGGAAGAGGCCAAAGATTGATAACAACGAGCTGGCAAGCCTGCGTTGGGGCAAGAAATGGTCTTTAAGTCGAATTGCTAGGTATTACGGATTATCAAAACCGTCAATCTGTAGAAGGCTTAATTTATTAAATCCGTTATACTAGATTCAAACCATTTCTTGTGTTTTTTATTAAAGTACGGTATATTACCGTACTAGGAGCTTTGGTGTGAACAGCTTTGAAGTTAAAACGGAAGTATTGGTTTCGAAGCTTGCTGAAAAGCAGCTTCGAAAAATTCCAAAGCACATTATGGAGTCGCTGCGGAACTGGATGGAAACAGTTGAACGCTTAGGAATTCGAGAGGCACGTAAGTTTCCAGGTCTTCATGATGAACCGCTGCAAGGTGATAGAAAGGGCCAACGCTCGGTAAGATTAAATAAAGCCTATCGCGCTATTTACATAGAAACCATCCAAGGGCTTGAACTCTTGGTAATAGAGGTAAACAAACATGAGTACTAAGAAATTAAGATCAGTTTTAGAAAAAAACCTTGGTCCTATGAGTTTTGGTAGTTTCTTGCGAGGAGCTAGGACCGTTAAAGATTTAAGCCAAGTCGAAATGGCTAAGTTCTTAGGAATTACAAAAAGCACTCTCTGCGATATTGAAAAGGGCCGTCAATCTGTAACGCCAGCCCTTGCGGCTAAAATTGCTAAGAAGTGCGGGCTATCTGTTGTGGTTGCGGTTGAAACTGCGGTTAATGATCAATTGCGCCGAGCGGGTTTGAAGATTTCAGTTAAGGCATCCTAATTCAAGATGGATTTTATAATTCGACCAGCGTAGGAATTGGTGACCACGGCAAGAATTGAACTTGCGACCCACAGTTTAGGAAACTGTTGCTCTATCCAACTGAGCTACGTGGTCATTGAAAACTAAACGTTTGCGCTTACGCGACCCATTCGACTGTGATCCAGTTGACCCTCATAAAGCTTATGAAGTTCGTACTGTTGAATGGCATCCGCAATAATTGGAAGAGCCATGACAGCTAATCCAACGCTTAAGACCGGAAGAAGATTGTTGGGTTCATGCCCAAACTTTTTTTGGATTTTTACCATGTCATCACCCATAATGTATTCGTGATAGATGTGGTATAGCCCAAACGTGAACAGTGAGAGGAAAAACCACTTCCAAAATCCATACTTTGGGTAGCCGAGTAACTGGTTCCAAACGCGAATTTGGTGGGCTTGCCAGAACAAGTTGTAAATGCCGAAAGTGATGAAACTTAGGAAAACACAGAGAACAATGTTTTTTTCAACCTCTTCAAAGCGCGGCAAATTCGTATTTTTATCCATATGCAGCAAATCTAATATACTTCACAAATGAACTCAATCAATATCGTGAGTCCGCCTCTTGACTCTTCTGCCACATGATTCATATTTGGAATCTGTTATAGCGACTTAAACTCAGAGGAGAGTATGAAAACTTACGTTTTACTTTTAGGTGTATCCATGTTGTTTCTTTCGGGTTGCGGAATTCAATCCATCCCTCAAGCCAAAAACCAAGTCGAAGCTTCAGTGGCCGAAGTCACGAATCAATATAAGCGTCGCGCAGATTTAATCCCCAATTTAGTGACTGTTGTAAAGGGCTACGCCAAGCACGAACAAGAAACTCTTGAAGGTGTTGTCGAAGCGCGCGCTAAAGCGACTAGCATCAATTTAGATCCAACAAAACTCGATGCACAAACTCTTGAGAAATACCAACAGTCGCAAGGACAACTTACGCAAGCTCTCGGCAAACTGATGGTGATCAGCGAGAACTATCCCAATTTAAAAGCAGATGCGAACTTTCGTGATCTTCAAGCCCAGCTTGAGGGAACTGAAAATCGTATTACGATTGCTCGACAAAGAAACATCGAAGCGATCAAAGCTTTTAACGACTTAATCACTGTGCCTCCAACAAGTTGGACAAATAGCCTTTTCTATAAAAACGATAAGCTTCCACAGTGGACTGTTGTTGGAGCTGAAACTCTTCAAGAAGCTCCGAAAGTAGAAATGTAATTTGTGACAAGGTCGTTATTTGCCTCCTTATTGACGGCGCTTCTTTATGAAAATGCTTTGGCGTTTGAGGTGCCAGCTTTTACTGCGCCCGTTGTAGATCAGGCGCAAGTCATGAGCGCTGAGACGGAATCCAAACTTTCTCAAGCACTAGAGAGCGTCCGCAAAAAAGGTGGGAGCCAAATTGCTGTCCTTACAGTCGCGAGTCTTGGTGGCGAAGCCATTGAACAGGTTTCCATACAAGTCGTGGATCGATGGAAGTTAGGCACCGCCACGAAAGATAATGGAGTTCTACTTTTAGTAGCGACTCAGGACCGTCAGGTAAGAATTGAAGTAGGCCAAGGCCTCGAAGGTGATCTTCCTGATGCTTACGCAAAACGTATTGTGGAAGATACGATTGTTCCTTATTTTAAAGCTGGTGATGTGGAAAGCGGAATCGTCGCAGGAGTTCAGGCGATTCTATCACGTACGGATCCTGGGCTTGAGCTCGGTTCCGCTCCTGCGCAGAGAAGTTCACCAGCGCGTTTACATGTACCAGGCGGACATATTCTTCAGCTCGTTTTCTTTTTAATCTTTTTTGTTGTGTCGTCGATATTCCGTGGCTTTTCTGGCCGACGTCGTTCTCCATGGGGGCTTTCACCTTCAGGCCATTGGGGTGGTGGAGGTTTTCGAGGAGGATTTGGCGGCGGTGGTGGCGGCGGTTTCAGCGGAGGAGGGGCATCTGGACGGTGGTAAAAAATCTCTTATTCAATGCTCTTGGCTACACTCTTTCATGAACGAACAGGATGTGGAGCGCATTTCAGAAGCCGTGAGACAGGCTGAAAAAACCACCTCCGGCGAAATCGTACCGATGGTTGTGCGCCGTTCGAGTTCTGTTGGACATGTCCCTCTCATATTAGGGCTGCTACTTTTAATGGGAGCTCTCTTTTTAGATTTTAATTGGCTCGCTCAGGAGAGCACATTTCTGCGAAGCTTAAGTTGGCTGCTTGAGCTTCTCATCATTTTTCTTCTTATCCGTTTTCTTGCTCCACTACATTTTATTCAAAGATGGCTGAGCGATCGTGACGATTTGGCTCGCCAAGTGGAAATGCGAGCGGAATTAGAATTTTACGAACATGGTTTGCAGAAAACAACAGGGGCCACCGGAATTCTCATTTTTGTTTCTTTAATGGAGAGAAGAGCCGTAATTCTTGCAGATTCCTCTATCTCTAGCAAATTGCCTCCTGATATTTGGGATAAATTTTTACACGAATTAACAGAATCTATTCATCAAAAACAATTTGCTCAAGGAATGTTAAATATCATTGGGAAAATGGGAGAGCTTATTACGGCTCAGTTCCCTCGCTCTGAGCATGATCATGACGAACTTCCCAACGAACTCATCGTGAAGGACTAGTATGAACCCCTTAGAGCTCGAAAACTTGAAAAAGAACTATGGAAGTCTTCAAGCTTTAAAAGGTGTCAACCTGAGTATGAAAACGGGCGAAGTTCTTGGGCTTTTAGGTCCAAACGGCGCTGGTAAGACAACTATTATTTCCATTCTGACAACTCTCGAGAACCCCTTATCGGGGACAGCTAAAGTTTTTGGAGTGGATGTCGCGAAAAGTCTTCGCGACGCGAAGCTGCTTTTAGGATACGTTCCCCAGGAAATCGTAAGCCACGGTTTTTTTACGGTCGAAGAAATTTTGGAATTCCACTCTGGCTATTACGGAATTCAAAATAATAAAGAACAAATCAATTATCTGTTGGATCGTCTCAGTCTTAGTGAGCATCGACATAAAAGTGTCAGACAATTAAGCGGAGGGATGAAGCGTCGTCTGCTGATCGCCAAAGCTCTCGTTCATAAACCTAAACTTTTGCTTCTCGACGAACCAACAGCGGGAGTTGATGTCGAGCTCAGAACTTCTCTTTGGAAATTCGTACGCGAATTAAATCAACAGGGAATGAGTGTTCTTTTAACCACCCACTACTTAGAAGAAGCCGAAGAGCTATGTGATCGCGTGGCCATTATTCATAAAGGTGAAATCCTTCAGGTGGGTGAAACGAAAGGTCTCGTGCGACAGCTCACACAAAGACAGGTGGATATCACGTTGAATCACGCACCTGTAAATTTAAAAAATGTCTATTTAACAAAGCAAGTACAGAACGAATTAGAATTTCGTCTTCCTTATCAGGTGACTCTCGGGGAGCTCCTCGCGCAACTCAATCTTCCGATGGAATCGATTAAGGACCTGCGAATTCGTGAGGGGAATTTAGAAGAGGCCTTTATTCATATTTTACAAAGAGGTCATCTGTCGCCCAAAGAATCATCGGTAGGTGTCCAGTGAAAACTTCCACAGTAGATATGTCTCGTATGAAATGGGTGCCCTTTCTCTCTCTCTTGAAAAAGGAAATCAAACGTTTCCTTCGAGTTGCGAGACAGACGCTGCTGATTCCGCTTGTAAACTCGGGCCTTTATCTTTTCATTTTTGGCGTGAGTCTTGGAGATAAAATAGCGATGGAGGGAGTGCCTCACTATCTCGCATTTCTCATTCCAGGAATTTTGATGATGGGTTGTATGAACAATGCGTTTCAAAATTCTTCAAGCTCCATTGGTTCTTCAAAGTTTCATGGAGATTTAGAAGATCTTCGCGTTGTTCCTCTCTCAGCCAGCCAAATTGCCTTAGCGATGAGTTTGGGCGGACTCGTGCGTGGAGTGGCGGTCGCTATTTTGATTTTTTTAATGGGCGACGTATTCTATTGGTTTTCTGTTGGTGAATTTTTAACGATTCAGCATCCGTTTCTTTTGACTTACTTTCTCGTGACTGGTGGCCTTGTTTTTTCGTGTCTTGGAATCGCTATTGGTTTTTGGGCAAAGAATTTTGACCAGATGACAGCGGTGGGTGGATTCATCCTTCTCCCGCTTTTATATTTAGGTGGGGTCTTTTTCTCTATCGACCAACTCCATCCGATTTGGCAGTGGATTTCTCAATTAAACCCCATGCTCTATTTTATTAACGGGGTGAGGTATGGCATCGTTGGCCACACAGACGTGGAAATGGAAATTGCCGGGCTATTTACTTTTATCACCACGATTTTGCTTTACTGGCTTGCCGTGAGAAGTATACGTAACGGCATGTACGGTCGTTGGTAAGGACGGATTTATGTTTGACTCACTCTCAGAAAAATTACTCTCGAGCATCAAGCGCCTTAAGGGCCAAGCTAAAATTTCAGAAAGTAATATTGAAGAAACTCTTCGGGAAATTCGTTTAAGTCTTCTAGAGGCCGATGTTCATTTCAAAGTCGTAAAAACTTTCATTGATCGCATCAAACTCAAAGCTTTAGGCCAAGACGTAAAAGATCAGATCACAGCAGGTCAGCAATTTGTTAAAATTGTTCATGACGAACTGGTGACGATTCTGGGTGGCGGTGCCGCGCGACTCGAACTTAAAGACAAACCTTCCATTGTCTTCCTTGTCGGTTTGCAAGGAGCAGGGAAGACTACGACGGCGGCAAAGCTCGCTCTCCATTTACAAAAAAATCTTGGTAAGAGACCCGGCCTCGTTTCTGTAGACGTTTATCGTCCGTCAGCGATTGAACAGCTCAAGGTCTTGGCGGAAAAAAATCAAATTTTATTTTTTCCTTCACAGAGTGCGGATAAGCCAGAAGACATTGTGCAAAAAGCAAAAAAATGGGCAGAAGATCAACTCATCGATGTTATCATTGTCGATACCGCCGGTCGCTTGCAAATCGACGAAACTCTCATGAGCGAGTTAAAGCGACTGAAAGAAATTGTACCTCCTCAAGAAGTGCTTCTTGTTGCCGATGCCATGCTTGGCCAGCAGTCTGTGAACGTTGCTGAAGGCTTTCATCAACAGGTCGGTCTCACGGGCTTAGTCCTCACCAAAATGGACGGGGATGCACGTGGCGGAGCGGCTCTCAGCATTCGCGAGGCCACAGGAGTTCCCATTAAGTTGATGGGCATTGGCGAAAAAGTGGATGCGCTCGAGGTATTTCACCCGGATCGGTTGGCGTCTCGAATTCTCGATATGGGAGATGTTCTTACGCTTGTGGAGAAGGCCCAAACGGTGATGGACGAGAAGTCCGCTAAAGATGCCGTTAAAAAAATGGCCAAAAACGAGTTCACCGTGGAAGATTTTCTCGCTCAGCTTCAGCAAATTAAGAAAATGGGAAGTATGGAGAGTATTCTTAAAATGCTTCCCGGTATGGGGCAGGTCATGAAACAGGTAAAAAATATGGCCCCCCCCGATAAGGAGCTTAAAAAAATTGAAGCGATTATCTACTCCATGACTATGGAGGAGCGTAGGGACCACAATATACTGAATGGTTCCCGCCGCTTAAGAATTGCCAAGGGAAGCGGTACACAGGTCAGCGATGTAAATAAATTTGTTAAACAGTTCGTAGACGCTAAGAAAATGATGTCCCAAATGATGAAAATGGGTCTTGGACGTGGTGGCAGAATGGGTTTTCCTTTCTAAATTGACCCCATTGCCCCTTAAATTGTATTTTAGGCTTGCAGAGTTAGTTTTTTTTGATAAAAGTTTCGTCTTGTCCGTCATGTGAAGGAGAACTTGTAATGGCAGTAGTAATTAGATTGGCTCGCTTTGGTGCTGTACACGAACCGAAATACCGTGTGACTGTAGCTGATCAAAGATTTTGTAAAGAAGGACGCTTTATCGAGGTTGTAGGACAATACAACCCAAATCCCCGTGGTAAAGAACAAGGTTTGAAATTAGATATGGAAAAAATCGGCGACTGGATGAAAAAAGGTGCCCAACCAACGGATCGCGTACGAAAGCTTATTGCAAACGCAACAGTTAAGGCATAATCATTTAGTGACTGAATCAAATAAAATCAATTTAGCTTGGAGAACAAAAACGGTCTTCAAGTAGGATTGGCTAACTAGGGGATAGGTGATGGACCACACAAGCTTGAAAGAACTCGTAGAGTTCATGGCCAAGGCTCTCGTTGATGAGCCTGATCAGGTCGAGGTCAATGAAGTCATTGGTGAACAAACGACTGTCGTTGAACTCAAAGTTGCAAAAGAGGATTTAGGTAAGGTCATCGGTAAGCAGGGAAGAACTGCTCGCTCCATGCGCACTATCCTTAATGCTGCTAGCACAAAGTTGAACAAACGTAGTGTTCTAGAAATCGTTGAATAAAAGCTGAAATTGACTGTTCAAAACTTTAAATCCCCAGAGCCTTAACAACTCTGGGTTTTTTTTGCCTTTTTCACCCCTTTTCTTGACGCGATGCAGGCTCATGAGGTAGACGATCTCTTCAATGCCTAAGGAGTGTCCGTGAGCCAAACTGAAAATGCCTCCACTGAATCAAAAACCGCTGCTGAAAGAATCAAAGTGGATCAAGAAAAAATCCATTACGAAAACATTCCTGGCTACACCACGGTCGGAAAAGTTCGCGACGCCCATGGGTTAAAAGGCGAATTATTTATTATCGTTTTCGCAAAAAAAGCAGATTGGGCGGAGAAGCTCAGTCGTTTTGTACTTGTTTGGCGAGAGCAAGTCGAAGGCCAATGGGTTCCCGTATGGCGCTCGTTTAATGTAGACCGATTAAAACCTCACAAGGTTGGCCTTATTCTACGAACTAAAGAATTAGAAAACCGAACCGACGCTGAGTTTTTTGCAGGAGCCGCATTCCAAATTCCTAGCGACTGTTTGGTTTCTCAACCCGGTGAACGTATTTACCTTAAAGAAATTGAAGGTTTCACAGTTACGACTGCCGAAGGCGAAGTAGGACCTGTTCGTTCTTTTTCCTCTAACGGAGCTCAGGATTTGTTAGTTGTAGAGAGATCCTCTGATCAATTTGTTGAAATTCCGTTTGTGAAAGATTTTATTAAGTCCATCGATTACAAAGCGCGAGTGATCAATATGGATCTTCCCTCGGGACTGATTGATTCTGAAAAAGTTCAGTGATCACGTTCTCTGTACTTACACTTTTCCCAGACATGATTGAAGCCACTCTGAAAGAGGGTGTCGTCGGTCGTGCTTTTGCAAAAGGTCTTTTGAAACTTCAAACCATTCAGCTTCGTGACTACGCGAAACAAGATGTGCATAAGTCTGTAGATGATCGTCCTTACGGCGGTGGCGACGGTATGGTAATGATGCCTGAGCCCTTAACAAAAGCTCTTCTCCATGCCCGATCACAAAATTCTCTCATCAAAGTGATTTATCTTTCCCCTCAAGGGCGTCTGCTCACACAAAAAGTGGCAGAGGAATTAGCGCAATACGAACATTTAGTTATTTTAAGTGGGCGTTACGGTGGTGTTGATCAGCGTGTGCTTGCTGAATACATCGACGAAGAAATCTCGATTGGTGATTACGTGCTTTCTGGCGGCGAGCTTGCGGCGAGTGTCGTGATTGATGTGGTCGCTCGTTTAAAGCCAGGGGTCTTAGGTCATGGAGACTCCGCGGAGCAAGATAGTTTTAGTGGTGATGGGCTTTTAGAAGCTCCGCTTTTTACTCGGCCTCGACAGTTTGAAGGTTTAGATGTGCCAGAAATTTTACTTTCAGGAGACCATCAAAAAATTCAGCGATGGCGATATCTCATGAGTGTCTATAACACTTCGACGAAGCGTCCTGATCTTTGGGTTCAACTATGTGAAAAAAATCCGCAGCTGAATGTAGAGCTTCAAGACGCAAAAGATTTAGTAAAAGAATTGAGCGAATCTCAAAAAAGAGCCTGCGGAATTCTCTCGGGAACTTCGGTATGAACACTCCCCCACGAGTCGCGGTAGGACTTGTCCACTGGCCTGTTTATGACAAAGCAAAGAGCGTAGTTTGTACCAACGTTACAAATTTTGATGTTCATGATATAGCTCGTGCGAGTCGTACCTACGGGGTTGAAAAATACTACGTGATTAATCCCATGAAAGAGCAGCTCGCGTTTGTGAGTCGCATGCTAGATTTCTGGAGAGTCGGCTATGGGTCTAGCTACAACCATATGCGTCACACGGCCCTCACGATGGTGGACGTAGCTCATTCCTTACCCGAAGCCCTACAGGCTTGGGATCCGAACACTAAAATCATTACAACATCTGCTAAAGCTCAGCCTGGCATTGAGTCGATCGATTTTAAGGCCCTTAGGGAGGAGATGTGGTCATCGGGTGGGGGAAGTTACTTTATTGTCTTTGGAACGGGCTTTGGGCTTGAGGAGAGCGTTTACGAGAACACTCGGTTACTCGAACCTATAAAGGGAGCAGTGGGTGGTGGGGAATATCGTCACCTTTCTGTTCGCTCTGCCGTAAGTATCTGTCTTGACCGTCTATTGGGAGCATGATAGCTACGAGGATTCAAATTAGCCGGAGAAACCTATGCTCGATTTAATCAGACGTGTAACTTTAGGAAAACAAGCTCACCGTGTTCCAGAGAACTTTCGCTCCGGCGATACTGTGGAAGTTTATGTAAAAGTAAAAGAGGGTGAGAAAGAACGCGTTCAGATCTTCAAAGGCGTTGTGATCAAGCTTCAAGGTGCAGGCATCGGCCGTACTTTTACAGTTCGTAAAATTTCTGACGGCGTAGGCGTGGAAAGAACATTTCCATTCTCAAGCCCTGCGGTTGAAAAAGTGGGAATCGTTTCTCAGGGTATCGTGAGAAGATCAAAACTTTATTACTTACGTGGTCTCGAAGGCAAGAAAGCGCGCGTTCAAGCTGATTGGATGTCGGCCCTTGCTGGTTCAGAGGGCACTGCTAAAAAAGCTTCAAAAAAAGATGAAGCTACTCCTAAACAATAAAAAATCATTTAAAAAATTAAAGTGGACAGAGTTTCATCCGCAACCTGCAATTGGTGTGGATGAAGCGGGGCGCGGTTGTCTTTTTGGTCCTGTTTATGCGGGCGCTGTCATTCTCAAATCCGAGAAGGGTCTTCGTCGTTTTACAGATTCCAAAATGCTCGCTGAAGAAGAGCGCGAAGAGCTCTACGAGCTGATTATGGAAAACCATCTTTACGGTGTTGGTTCAGCAAGTGTTCAAGAAATCAATCAACTCAATATTCTTCAGGCCTCTCTCCTTGCGATGAAGCGTGCGGTGCATGCGCTGGGAGTCAAAGTGGGCCATGTATTGATTGATGGAAATCAAAAAATTCCGAGCTTATGTGATCCGCAGCTCGGTCATGAGTTTCTTCAAACAACGATCATAAAAGGAGACTTGCGAGTGAAGCCGATTGCAGCAGCATCGATTGTTGCGAAGGTGTCTCGAGATCGACAAGTCCGTCAGTTGGCTCTTCAGTATTCTCAGTATGGTTTAGAGCAGCACAAAGGTTATGCGACCCAAATTCATCGTGAAGCGATTGTGAAGCATGGACCGACGCCTGAGCATCGCAAGTTTTTTGCCGGTGTGAAGGAATATTGGAGTGAAACTTTTTAAAAAAAGAAATTACCAAGCACTCGGTGAAGAGCTCGAACAAAAAGTTTTACAGTTTTATTTAAAGCAAGGATTTCAGCTGAAAGCCCAACGCTATAAAAGCCACTTTGCCGAAATCGATCTCATTTTTATTTCCCCCTCGGACCATCTCATCTTGGTCGAAGTAAAGTCTGCACCACGCCCAGGGTTTGAGGCGTTTCGCGTGTCGGCTTCGCAGAGAGTGCGACTACGAAGGGCTCATGAACAGTTCGCATGTCATTACACTCATGTGGAGTCGCACCTTGCCGTTGTGAGTCAGGATGGTGTTATTGAGGTCCATAAAGATCATCTCATCTTTTAGGACGGTCTTGGCGGAATCCAAAGTATTTGACACAGCACCGAATAGTCGAAAAACTTAAAGGATATGAACCGTTTCTCCCAGGCTCCTCGTAAATTTTTAATTGTGGTGTTGAGCCTGTCGCTAAGTTTATCCATTATGTGCCCTCAAGCAGCACAAGCAGAGCCGACCCGAGAATTATTTATGAGCGCTGCTTATGGGGTTCTTGCAGGAACACTCGTAGGTGCAGCCACTTTGGCTTTTACAGATCGTCCTGGTGATAACTTAAAGAATATCGCAAGGGGAGCCTCTTTAGGACTCTACGCAGGGATTTTGTTAGGCCTTTACGTAGTTTACGTTGTGCCTGGTGAAGGTGATGAGGACGGCGAAGATTATGCGCCATCAGAAGAATCGAGCATTCGCCCGATTCTCTCGCCCATTGTCAGTGAGACGGGCAACCTTGAAGGGGCCCATCTCTCCGCAAAAGTTTTTTCTTTTTAATAACAGTACGCAGATCTTTCCATTGCATTGATAGCATCGTCGAGTCGGAAGTAACATTGGTTATTAACGATGACTCCTTGGTAAGCAACACCGTAGCTTGTTTCACACCAACGGTTGTTTCTATCACGAACTTTGGGTTGCAGGATTTCACAATTTCGAGTGCGACTAAATTTGTTACATGAAGTAGTGATTCGCATTTGCTCTAGAGCGCGATCAATATTTGTGAAACAGGCGTTGTCGACGATGTAACCGCCATAGGTAAATGCATGGCCTGTTGGACAAAAACGCTGACTGTAATCTCTTCTGGTTGGTGGGAGAAGTTCGCAATAACCCTCACGAGCGGGAGGTGGATAAGAGCAAGCTCTCAAAAAACGTCGAGCGTCGTAGGCTCCTTGAATTGTGCTGTGACAGGCATTGTCTACGATGTAGCCATCATAGATGACTCCGTAACCTTGGGTGCAGTAGCGGCCAGTGATATCTCTTTGGCCAGGCTGTGTGAGTTGGCAGTAATTGTACTGATCTACTTCGTCAGCCGCAACACTTGGCTGAGTCGCTATGAGTGTGATTATAAAAACAAAAAAAGTTGATAAAAAAGTCGTCATAAAAGTCTCCTTGTTGAGAGGAGAGTTTATCGAGTTTCTCTCGGGGGAATTCAATAAGAAAAAAATGGTAGCAGAAAGAAACTGTTCCTCGTAGTCATAATGGCTCTGAAAAATTTGGCGGGATTATTTAAGCTTCTCTATTAGTTGCGATAACGATCAAAGGAGCTGGAGTTCATAGTACGCGCGCCGCTTCCATAGTTGATGGTGAAGGCAAAGCCGTACTTTGTTTCGCTTCCTGAATCGTTAATAGGATGATCTTCAAACCATGTGAATCCCCAGCAATCCCCTGGTGGAATGATGTCAATCACGTAATTAAAGTTGGTGAGGCGTCCGCTAGTTGTTGAAAAGTTCAGTCCACCTGCAACTTGAAAGTATTTTGATTTATAGCCAATGGCGGGGGTTACGTTCTGACTGTAGTTTAAAACATCAGAATGAGTGGCATACCGGAAAGGATATGAGGTGGCGTTTGGTTGGTAGAGCGTCTTCTTGATTTGAAATTCATGGGCTGTATTGATTTGTAAAAAATTACGACCAAAATTATAGCGTACGCGCGAAGAAAAAGCGGTGATGTTGTCATAGTGGTAGTAGCGGGCCGTACTGTTGCTTTCGAGATATCCCAAACGCAAATCGAGAATACCGTACAGAGGTCCGTAAGGCTCGAGAGCTTCACCCTCTTTATGTTCCCTTGACGCTTCGTAATTATCATAGGGTTGAGAGAGAGTGAAGTTGGCAAGGCGGTAATAGTTAGAGCTTTCTTCATTTCCCGTTCGACGAGTGAAAATATTGGTGAGGTTAAAGGTTGTAATGTGACGATCATACAATCTGTCATAGTCATCAAATTGGGGGAAGTCGGAATTGCTCAGGGCTTGCTCACGTTTGAAGAATGGTTCGTTCTCACCGAAAAAAGGATGGGGCGGTTGATCCAGCCACGGAATATTTGTGTAGACAAGCTCAGGCTGTACTTCGTGTTTGTATCTTGTTGCTTTGGGGTTTTCTCGGTCACCTAAAATCGTAGCAAATTGAGTGCGTCCAGAAATAGTTCCTCTTACATACCGGCGAGAAGCCGAAGGTTGATCAGTGATTCCAAATTGGTAATTGCTCTCGAGATAAGAAATGGAAGGAAGCAGGTCGAGATATCGACCGGCGTGTAGAGGATAACTTAATCGTGGTTCAAATTCAGCTCGCTGACCAGCTCGAATCAAGTCGGTATTAGGGTCAAACACTTGTGGGTTGGTAGCATTTTTGTTCACGGTTGGGGGAGTGGCGCGTCTTCCGGTCACGGGGTTGACGTTGAGTTTATCAAAGTTTCCAGAGCTACGAGCAAAGTTCGTATACCGACCTTCCATTTCGAAAAGCATATCTCCTACAACTTTTTGTGGAGCGAAAGTATATTTGATGCTGGGATAGCGGTGAACAGACTCGGAATCTCCAGAGAGCGGGTCTGCGGCCAGAAGGTTTTTATGGTGACTGGCTTCGATGCTGACATGATGGTTGTCAGAATTTTTTGTAAGAGAGGCCTTGCTTACTAAAGCTGGGTCTCCATGCCCTCGAATATCTCCGGGGAAATCACGAGGGTATTTCGTATCGGTAACGTAATTGATTTGTGTTCGTTGAACGTAATTATTGGGAAGATCATAATAGTGACGATACTTAAAAAGGTATCGTGGGATATGCTGACCTTGACGGTCAGAGAGTTCATCAGGCGTAGCAAAACCTTTATCTCTTAAAAAAGAAGTATCAAGTTCTCCAAGACTTCTGTCTGTGAGCATATATCGATAATTGAGATGTCCTTTCGGACCCCTTCCCTGGTAGTTTTCAAAAGTCCACGTGGAGTCTGTGCTATCAGACATCGCCCAGAAGAAAGATTGGGAATAGACGAATCGCGACTGATTTCCGTAATAAAGTTGCGGGAAGAGAAGACCTGATTTTCTTTGAGTGTTTATGGGAACCATCAAATAAGGAAGCCAAAAAATGGGAACCCCAGAGATGTACATGACGGGATTCCAAATGTGGGCGTAGTCACCCATAGTCGCGCGGATGCTGGAACCGCGAAACTTCCAGGATGCGGGACAAGTGTTACATGCCGTAAACTCTCCCGAGCGGACGATGTACTCGTCGTCGCCAATTTTTTCAATGACCTCGCCGGTGAACTGAATCTGTGCACCTTTTTCGACGTAGGCGTTATAAACAATCCCCTTGTTGGTCTCATAGTTAAAGGTTCCGTGAGTGCCGATCGCTTTTGAAAGGGGACTGATGAGAGAAAGATCTCCCGTAGCTTCAATCGTTTTTGTTTTTACGTTCACAGTGGCTTGATTGGCGCGAATGTGTTGGTTTTTAAAAACCAACTGCACGTTACCCTTTAAGAAAATCATTTGTTTTTTTGTGTCTCGTACCATGGAGTCAGCGTTGAGAAGCATGGACTCCACTTTTGAAGACACTTGCGCATTGCCATGTATGGAAAAGCCAAGGACAGCGAGAAAAACAAAATATATGAACGTGCCTCTAAAACACAAAATTGTCATCTTGTCTAAGAAGCTGAATTCTTTTTGCTGCATGACTTGTTTTGGCTCGCTTATAAAACTCATCCATGAGTTCATCAAAAAATTGAGGTTTAAAATGTGCAATGTAGATGGGAACTTCTTTGTTATCGATTTTATTCAGTTCATTTAACAATTGGGCAGTCGTGAAGTGACCAGAAGCTTTTGCTAACGAATCAAGGCGGGTAGGAAATGAAATTTCTGTAAAAATCGCTTTTAAATTAGGGCATTGATTGGCAGCCATCCAGAGGGCGTCAGTCGGTCCTGTATCTCCGCTAAAAACAATTTGAGATTTGCCATCATCTAAGATGAAGCCGACAGCATGTGCAGGATGATTCACCTTTTCATGATGAATTTTGATACCATGAATGTTGAATTCTTTTTCAAGAGGTTCGAAATGGAGAAGCGTTTTGGTGCGTGCGGTATCAACATAGATTTTAGAAAAATCAGGCCAGAGGACATTGTTAAAAAGATGTTTATGAATGTCTTCGAGGATCACCGATGTTGAACGTAGTACGAGTGGTTTACGATCTTTATGGAAAGAATTTTCGATGAGAAAGCAGATGTCTTTTACATGATCAATGTGTGGGTGTGTGATGAGAATGTGCTCAATTTTGCCTTGCTCTTCTAATGTCAATGAAGAGGCCGCAGAACCACAATCGATGAGAAAATCATCGTTGATCATGTAACAACTTGTTCTGTAGCCAGGAGCTGTGCCGCCATGGCTTCCAATGATTCTTACATTCATCCCTCATTTATTAGGCAACGAGGGTGAGCGTCTGTCAACAAATCCCCAGTGCTATTTCGTCTTCATTTCGTACACGCCGTCCCAGTCTGGAGGAGGGGGGCTTTCCTTGTACTCAGTTGTGCGTTCGAGATAGAGCTTAGAGGGATTATCGTCAGGGTTGATTTTCAATGCATTTGCGAAATGCACGTGAGCTTCATCCCAATTTTTCTCGTGATATTGTTTAAAACCCTTCTCAAACTCCTCGAGCATAGGCAGTGCTTTGCACTCCTTGGATTTTGGAGCAATCAGCTCGTAAATTTTTACGGGTTGCATCTTGCCTTTAACTCGTACCCAATCGACTTCCCGAGCTATAAAGTCATTTTTCACTTCTTCGTACGTAAATTCGCTGATGATAATACGTGTTCCGTATTGCTTATTAATACTTTCAAGACGAGAGCCCAGATTTACCGCGTCCCCCATGACCGTGTAGCTTCTCACGGTTTCTGAACCCATGTTACCAACACTCATTTCTCCAGTGTTGAGACCGATTCCGACATCGATAGTGGGGAGGCCCATCGCTTTGAATTCCTGATTGAGCTTAGGAAGCAAATCAATCATATCAATGGCACATTGGCAGGCCTTCTTTGCGTGGTCTGGATAAGGAATCGGCGCTCCAAAAAACGCCATGATGGCATCGCCCATATATTTATCAAGAGTACCGTCATTTTTAAAAACCAGCGCTGTCATAGGCGTTAAATATTTATTTAAAACATCAGAAAGTACTCGGGGATCGAGTTTCTCAGAAATAGTAGTAAAGCCACGCAAATCAGAAAAGATCACTGTCATGCGCTGCTTTTTTCCACCCAAATTGATGTTATCTGGGTGCTTTAAAACCTCAGCAACAATGGCGGGCGAAACGTATTTTTCAAAAGTGCCTCTCATCGCCTTCTTTTTACGCTCTTCAGTAAGATATTTGTAAAAAGTGAGCATCACGTACATTGTAAAAACCATCATGAGTGGAAGAATGACGGCGACAATGATACCGGCCTTGAAGAGGTAGAAGCGATCGACGAAGTAAATAGCTCCGACAGTACCTGCTGTCACAAGCAGCCCCTGAACAGCTCCTAAATGAGAAAGTGCGAAGCTTAAAATAAGGCCCATGATAGCTAACGCCATCAGCATTTTAGGGCCTTCACTGTGATGATTCACGAGAAAATCAGATCTCAACATATTGTCGATGAGGTTGGCGTGAGTTTCTACTCCAGGATAATTTTCGGAAAAAGGTGTGACACGAAGATCGTAAGTGCCGGTAGAGGTGGCGCCAAAAATAAGGATTTTATTTTTTAAGAAATCGGCTTTCTTAACCACTTGTTGAATAACCTTGTCGCCTTGTCGAATGCTAATGTTGGCATCATCACGTTTATTAAAAAGTTCATAGATGCTCATGTGCGGGAACATGTGATCGCTTCCGGCATAGTTGATTAAAAGTCGACCTTGGCCATCAACGGGAAGAGTTTGTACTTCAGTGCCTTCGCTATCAATGAGTGCAAGTTTCGAAACGATTTTGGAGGCGGGATCCGTAGGATCTTGCTCTAAAGTGATCATAGCGTTGAGATCTTTTGCGAGGAGAACGGATTTGAGTGCGAGAGAGCTCATAAAGAGACCACCGTAACGAACCAGAACACCACTTCGACGAACGGTTCCGTCTCCGTCTAGCGTGGCATTGAAATAGGCCGTATGTTTTGCGCCCTCGTTAATGACGGAGAGGTTGGTCCACCATCGACCTGTACGATGAACGGTATTATTAAGACTAGAGGTTTTAATTCGGTGAACGGCTTCATCAAAGTTGAGTTCCGCCCATCCCTCGATGCCTGTACGTAATTGTGGCCAAGACAAAGCGAGTTGTTCGTACATCTCATCTTTGTGTTCGCCTGTAGAAATGAGCCAACGATCACAATAGGCTGTTTGCGCTTTCCCGATAGCCTGAGGCAATTCTTCTGGGTTTTTGTTTTCCTCAGCCCATTGTTTGGTCACATGAGTTTCAATATCTGTAAAACGCTGTTGTAAGAAAGCTTTGAAAGCTTCAGGTATTGCAAAAGTATCTTGATCAACCGCGATGACGGGTTTTTCTTCTTTTTCCAGATGTGCATATTGAGGAGTTTTTTCTGCCAAAAGATTTCCACAAAATTCCTGATAAGGGTAGTAACTATCAGAAGGTTCGTCGTAGTAAGAACCCATGACAAGGTGGCTCGATTGTTTTTCAACCGTACGTGCGAGAACCCAATCCGTGTTTGCTTTTGATAATTCTTGGTCGATGAGCTCGTTGAGTTCGCTATTCACGAGTTTCGACTCTTTGATTTTTGAAAGTGAAAGGGTTGCTTGATTTTTATCTGGCTCTACAAAAACGGCATCGAAGGCCACAACTTTGGCTCCATAGCTGACAAGAAGATCAATGATCTCTGCTATTTTACCTCTTGGCCATGGCCATCGACCGATCTTTTCCTCCGAGAGTTCATCAACAGCGATAATTGCAACATCCGTTGAGCCGGGCCGTGGTCCACGGTCGTTCAAGCGGATATCGATGGATTTTTGATGCATTTCTGTTAAACGCTGTAAAACCCAACTTGAAGAATGAGTGTCGACATAAAATTGAAAACCCATCCAGAGAAAAATAAAAGTAATGATGAGTCCTAATTTAAAGGCGGAGGGTGTAAATAATTTTGTAATAAATAATTTCATATCCACATCACTTCTTTTTCGTTTCGTTGGATTTCTTTAATGCTAATATTTTTGAGTAGATTGTCTTTCTATTCATTTTCGTTCGAGACTGAGCCGCTTTCAAGATATCTTGATGTGACAAACCCTCTCGTAGCTGTGAGTCTAGCCATTGGTCGAAGTCTTTGTCTGTCGTCTCATTTGCCACTGGTGCGTAAATAAAAACAAATTCTCCTTTGGGAGGCTTTTCTTCAAAATGCGCGAGGTGTTCGGAGATATTTGCAAATAAAAATTCTTCGAATTTTTTTGTCATTTCACGTGCGATAAAGAGTGGAGAGTCGCCAAATATTTCTAGGGCCTCTTGAAGATGCTCTACGACTCGATGAGGAGATTCAAACACCACAAAACGATGTTCTAATGTAGAGAGTTTTTTAAAAAATTTTTTTCTTTCACCTGATTTTGAGGGGACGAAACCAAAAAACGAATGGGCGGCGCCACCGATCGGGCATACGCTGAGAGCGGCCATGACGGAACTTGGACCAGGCACAGGGACCACTCGGATTCCTTCCTTGTAGCAGAGTTCTAAGATGTTGTGTGAAGGGTCGGAAACTCCAGGTGTGCCAGCATCTGAGACCAAAGCAACGGACTGTCCTTGCTTGAGAAGTTGAATCAATCCAAGCGCCGAGTTTCTTTCGTTGTGATCATGGTAGCTAACGACCTTTTTGACTTTGATTCCTAGTTCATTTGCCAGCGTTTTGAAAACGCGCGTATCTTCTGCGGCAATGACATCGACATCAGAGAGCAGGCTTTTAGCCCTGGGACTTAAATCTAGATTTTGTCCGATAGGTGTAGAGATTACGTAGAGTTGATTCTGTGCAACCATATGAGTTATCAAAACCTAGCCTTTGTATTCATTGTCCCATTAAACCTGCAGGATATAATGAAAGTTATCGACACTTCTGCTCGGAAAAATAAGCTGTCGCGAGGAAAAATAAGGGGAGGCCTAATGGTCGCAGAAATATCCAAAAGAGGCGAAATCACAATTGTGCGTTTAAAGGGACGATTGGATTTTGAAACACCTGAGCCTTTTAAGAGAACCTGCCTTGCGAAGTTGAAGAATGAAAAAGTGGTTTTTAATCTTCAGGAACTCAACTTTGTAGGATCATGTGGGATTACGATCTTTCTAGATTTGCTCAATGAATTTTCTACGAGCAATAGTGTGAAACCTAAATTTTGTGGTTTAAATTCGGAGTTTCGTCGTCTGTTTTTGAGTATCCATAACGGACCTGTCGAGATTTATGATGATCAAGTGAAGGCTCTGAGCGCGTTTGACCTTGCCGTTTCCGTAATCGATTTTGCTTCTCAGCAAATTGCAGAAACCGCGGAGTGGACTGAAGATGAAGAAAAAGACTTCATAGAGGACCCCATTCAACCTGTCTAATTACTGACAAAAATAAGTAGATTTTGAAACGTGATTTCCCTGGGCTGTCTGGCTGCAAGATTTGAAAAAGCGGTCAGGTGAACCAGTGGGTGCTCGAGTAGGGTATTGTGTATCCGTTCGAAATCTGTCGTTCAAGGATGTCACAGGGTCATAAGGTTCAGCTGCTTTTTCTGAGCTAGAACAGGCGGTGAAAGCCAATTGGACGAGAAAAAAGGTAAAAATCAGTTTCCCTAAGTGCATATCTTTTCTATCGGTGAATTATGAAGAAATCTTTGCTTGGCCCCCTCTAAAAATGGTATGAATAGAGCATGTTTTTGCAACGAACTATCCGAGAGCCTATCAAAGTAGAGGGTATCGGACTCCATACGGGAAAAAAAGTCGGCCTCACCTTTCGTCCAGCGCCAGCTAATGCGGGTGTTCATTTTGTCCGTGCCGATTTGCCTCATAAACCGACTCTTGCAGTTCATGTTAAAAATATCACGGCGACGTCTCAGGCAACAACTCTTGGCGGTCCTGATTTTTCTGTAGCGACTGTGGAACATTGTCTTGCTGCACTTGCAGTTTTACGTATTGATAATTTGATTATTGAATTGATGGGCGAAGAAATCCCGATCGGTGATGGAAGTGCCTGGGTGTTTTGGAATGCTCTTAAAAACGTCGGACTCATCGAACAAGAGCAACCTAGAAAATATCTCTACATTACAAAAACAATCTATCTTGGAAACGAAGAACGTCACGCGTACATCATGCCTTACAATGGCCTAAGAGTGACATGCACGATTGATTTCCCACATCCACGTATTCGCACTCAGTATATTGATTTGGACATTAATCAGAACTCTTTTGAAACGCAGCTCTCGCGTGCGCGTACTTTTGGTTTCTTAAAAGATGTTGAATATCTTCAATCAAGAGGATTGGCGCTCGGTGGTAGTTTAGACAATGCCATTGTTCTTGATGATATGAACATTATAAATCCAGGCGGATTACATTATCCTGATGAATTTGTCCGTCATAAGGCGATGGATGCGTTAGGTGATATCGTAACTCTTGGGCAACCTTTGATGGGACATCTTGTTCTTTACAAAGCCGGTCATGATCTTATGAGTCGTTTTGTGAAAAAGGTTTTAGAAACTACGGACTCCTACGTAATGAAAGAATTAGGAACGGATCTTGTTGTGGATGATGATGGCCGTTCTGCATGGGCTTCAAAATCCAATAGTGAGTTAGGTTCGTACACCGATTAAGCTTCCATGGAAGAATACGAATATTCAGCTCGTGATATCGCATACATTGGATTACCTTTTAATGCGCCCACTCTTCTCAAAATGTATTCCCAGGGAATTTTTCCTTGGCCTCACGAAGACGAGCCAAGTTTATGGTTTGCTCCCCAGAAAAGGGGCATTCTTTCTTTCGATGAACTTCATATTCCCTCTAGCCTTATAAAAAAAATTAAAAAACAGAATTTCACTTTTTCCTGCAATCAAAACTTTGAAGCGGTTATGAGAGCTTGTGCCGAACGCAGCCGAAAAAATCAATCTGGCACTTGGATTATTGAAGAACTGATTCCCGCTTACTGTGAGTTGCAGAAGAAGGGCTACGCCTTAAGCCTGGAGTGCTGGCGAGATCAGGAACTTATAGGCGGAATTTATGGCGTCTGGATTCAAAATTATTTCAGTGCCGAAAGTATGTTTGGCTTAGAAAGTGATGTCTCAAAGTTGTGTTTATTAAAGCTCATTTCACTCTTGCAATGGTCTGGGTCGGAATGGCTCGATATCCAAATGGTGACCTCTGTGACGCATCAATTTGGGGGACGGTATGTTTCTAAAAAAGACTTCACAAGAATGCTTTTACAAGCTCTCAAAAGTTCGCCAAAATTAGGGAGTAGCCTAAATATTAATGAATTGCCATGGCCGGCGAGTGTGAAATGAAAGAAAATTTTTCGAGACAGCTAGGTGTTTCCCTTTGTTTATCTCTGGGGAGTGTTTTTTTATTTATTATCAGTTGCACGAACATTGGCCTTTCTCAGCTCAATGACCGAGTTTCTGATAACTTTTCTGGCGGTCTCGCCGCTCCAGCCGATATCGATCCGACAGGAACAAACCAATTTTCTTTTGTTGTAATGGGAGACACTCACGTAGGGAGTCCTGGTGGGGGCGTAATTGATCGGATTGCAAGTCTTGCTCAAGCAAACGGTGATGCGTTTGCGGTTGTCACCGGTGATTTAACTCACGGTGGTTTGGAGGGTGAATTCAGCCAATTTAAAGCGATATTTGATCGCTTCTCCCTACCTTGGAGAGCCGCGATCGGGAATCATGACATCTTTTTTGGTGGATGGTCTCGTTACCGCACACAGATTGGGCGAAGTATTTATTCCTTCAATGCGGATAATGCCCATATCGTTATGCTCGACACGGCAAATGGAGTGATGGGACAGAATCAGCTGGAATGGCTTGAACAAGATCTCAGCCGCAATACGCGGCCGCATGTTATTTTAGTGTCTCATTTCTCACCGTGGAACGGCCATTTTTCAAGCATCTATCGGATGTCTTCCGAAGAGGAAGCGGCGATCGTGAAGGACATTGCTTATCGACACGGAGTAGACCTTTATTTTGCGGGTCATTATCACGGACACGCGGAAGGTGATCTCGGTAATACAAAATATATTGTGACCGGCGGAGCCAACGATCAAATGGATTTGGGGCAACGACAAAACTTCATTCGCGTAAGAGTGAATGGGGACAGCATAAGTGCGGAATCAAACTTCTTCTAATAAGGTGCCAGGTTCCGTTTCCGGGTCACACCACGTCATAAAATGGACGCGGTGTGACCCGGAAACGGAACCTGGCACCTTATTATGGCACCTTTTAGAGGAGGTCGCCGAAATCTTCGCGATCGGGGAGCGGGCTAGAGCCCAAAGCAGCGTGTGATTGGTGCTTTTTTGAGTGACCGCTTTGAATTTCCAGAAATAAATCTTCAATACGATCGGCAGATGCCGTGTTCTCTTCACCAATCAAAGTTTGGGGGACGAGAGGGTTTTGAAAAAGAGCCTCCGTGCCAGCGAGTGTGGGTCTTGTAACTTCTAGTATCGATGCAGAAGGAATGACCTCTGCTTGGAGTTTCACTTGGCGAATACGCAAACGAAGGAGTTCATTTTCTTTCCGGGCTTCTTGCATATCTTCGCTCAATTTTTGATTGAGACGCTGAGCAGCTCCCAAATGGGCTTCGAGCATCTCTGCGTTCTTCTTGCTTTCTGTCCATAGCTCTTCAACCGTCCTGATATCGCCTTGCAGTTTTTGGATATCTGCCTGGTACGAAGCCTCAAGGGTCAAAAGCTTGCGCTCAGCCAAAATAGTCTTGTTTTCGTGAGCGGCGTTAGCCTCTTCGAATTTATTTTTTATAATTGTGGTTTGTTCCAGTTTTTGTTTTTGGTGTTCAAAGTCGATTTTGTAAAGTTCGAGTTCTTTAGAAATATGGCCATAACGTTTTTCGTGATAATCCACGAGCGTTTTCTGATCTTGTTCGAAGTGGTCAGACTGAGCTTTCATATGCGTTAGTAGCTCTTGAATTCGTGCTCCAAGCTCATGACTTTTGAGTTCGCTTCTTTGGGCTTTATCTGTCTGCGTTTGAAGATCAAATTTTAAACTTTTCACCCATGGGCGAACATTCTTTTTTATTTTGGATTTATATTTTTCAAACCACTGAAGCTTTTGCTGTAAAGCAGGTACCAAGGAAGCTTCATTTTTATATTTTCTAAAAAGAGGAGTGATTACTTCTCGGATGCGGCGGTGATACTGTTCTAACCGACGAATATGGCCGATAAATAGGGCGCGATCTTTCTCTGTTTTCTCTTTGAGATTTCGGTGATCGATAACGAGATTAGCGTATGCTTTTTCTGCATTTTCTTTATCGATACGGTATGTGATTACTAAATTTTCTTGAGTTTGGAAACGCTTGTGAAGAACTTGGATTTCTTCTTTGTAAGCTTCTTTTTGAGACTGAAATTGTGTGAATTGATTTTGGTAATGTTGAATACCTTGCTCTAAATCACTCACCCGGCGGATATGAATATTTAATCTTGTCGAGAGATCTATATTTTGTTGAATCAAACTTTCAATCGCAACGGAGTGTGTTGAGTTGTGTGTTTGAAAAGCAACATCCAATGTCGCCGGTTCAGAAGGAATGGGAACATTGATTTCTGTATGATTTTGAGACGACATGAAAAACCTCATCCTAAAGCTTTAGCAGGTCTCGATATGAGACCTATGGTTCTATTTTATGTTCCACAGCGAGCCTGTCAAAAGACCTAGGCAATATATTCTATGTTCTCGATTTAAGTCCTGATCGTGGGTGTCCGAAAAGTTCTTATATGGCTGATAATACAGCAAAAAAAGATCTTGAATTAGTCGAAGGCGAGGAAACCGAAGAGCATTTTGAAGAAGAAATGGTCTCTGACGGTAATCCTGATTCGTTAGGGAATGCCATCGTCCAATTTACGACTGCCGAAAAATATGACCGCGCGATTCGAGAGCTAAGAGCTTATCAAGAGTACAAAGCAAACTATCCGACGTATGCCGACAGAACGGATCGCTTATTTGAACATATCGAGAACGTTATCAACGCGATTCGCTCGAAAAAGAACCTTACTCGTGCAGTGAACATTTCTGCATCAAAAAGAAAAGAAATCAGTCAGGTGGTCGGTCACCACATCAAGCAACTTAAAGGGAGTCTCCAGCGTGTTGTACAGATTGAACAGCAGCTTCGTATGAAAGACTCCAGGTCTACCATTTGGGTTGTAAAGGCTATGTTTTTAAGCTGTTTTGCAATAGGCGGGATAGCTCTTTTTATGGAAGCTTACGAACATATGCAGGTTTCTTATGAGCTTTTGCTACAGCATCTGGAAAGCATCATCGCACGTTTACTCAATTTATAAATTTTTATAGGCGGCTTCAAGGATCGGTATAAAAAAGCCGGCAGGTAGTTGCCGACCATTCACGAAGATGGATGGTGTGCCTTCGATGCCAGCACTTTTCCCTTGTGCAGCTTGAGCTCGAATCACATTCGTCGTTTCTTCAGAGCTAAGGCACTGGCTCAAAGTTGCGTAATCTAAGCCTAAATCTTTAGAAGCAAGTTCAAAGTTAGACTGATCCGCTTGTCCTTGTTTATGAAAAACCCAATCATGAATCGCCCAGCCCTTATTTTGTTGTTCGCTACAATAAGTGCTTTTTGCTAATGGACAGGTACGCCCTTCGCGAGGAATGGCGGCATTACATGCTCCATCGAGAGGGTAGTTTAGAAAAATCAGCTGAACATCGTTACGAGAGTTGGCGAAAGCATGCAGACTAGGAGCCGCTCTTTTGCAATGTGGGCAACCAAAATCTGCAAATTCGACGATGGTCATTTTGTACTGACCCGCTTTGTCTCGAAGATGAAGTCCGGTGCTGGTATCAAAAGTGTTCACGCGAGCCGTTTTCCAGTTATTCAGGGCATCCGTTATAATCACGTCTAAATTTTTTACGTGAGAGGAAACGGCCATGCTATCGGCCATAAATGTGAAAACAGGAATGAGCAAAAGAAACACAAGAGGCGTTCTAGAGCCATCAGGACCTGGGGCAAAAAGCGTTTTGACGTCTGAAGGTAAAAGAGAGAAATCCAAAGATTCTAAATTTTTAAATGTACCAATCCATGTGAGAAGTGAAAGTACATAGGCAAAAATACAAAAAAGACAGAAAGTGCCGAGTTGAGTGAAGGAAATAACACCCATAACGATAGAGCCTAAGAGAATAAAGCTTGCGATATAAAAACTGAGGCGACGAAGAAAGGGCGTTGCGGAAGCGATAAGTTGCCAAAAAAGAAAAAGAGCAAGAACGGTATTAGTGAGTGCCGCCCAAAGAGCGATGGGTTTTCCAAGGAATTCAGAAAAAGGACTTGTGTTGACCGTGTCACAGCTAAAAGTTTGGTTGATATTACAAATACTCGGAGAGTCTGAGGCCCCAAATATTAAAGTATAGTGATGTTGGGTGAGGTACATATGCACACCCACCGCGATCACGGTGGAAACCAGAGATAACCAAAGGGGCCATTTCGTTTGATGTTTCATATAGCTCGGGTATGATAACTCTCATGTCGAGATCATTGCAACCAAGTTGGCTGCGAGCGCGAAAGTTACTATTGCAACGGGTCAAGGAGCATATCGGATCATTGCTAGGTCCGCTTCCTAGGGACCTGTATAGCGCCCGAAAACGTTATGAAAAGGAATTTGGTTCGGGATGGACGATTTCTAGTTCCGATGAGCTTCTTAAAAGAGTCGAAGAAAGCCGTATCGTTTTAGGGGCCGATTTTCATGCTCATGTTCAATCTCAGCGTACCCACTTAAGAATTTTAAGGTCTTTACCTCAGCGAAAAAAAATCATGTTAGCTCTGGAAGTTTTCCCTGTTCGGGAGCAGAGGAATCTTGACCTCTATCTGCAGAAAAAACTTACGGAAGCTCAATTTCTCAAACGTATTCGATGGGACGAGGTATGGGGATTCCCATGGAAACACTACCGGCCCTTGCTACAGCTGGCGCAGGAAAGAGGTTACAAAGTTGTCGCTTTGAATAGCTCTGTGAATAAAACAAACGAGCGGAGCTTAAATCAACGCGAAAAAATGGCTGTTCAAGTTCTGCAAAAAAAAATTAAAACCTCACCTGAGGCTCTGATTTACATCGTTTTTGGAGATCTACATCTTTCGCGCGCACAATTGCCTCAAAAACTTCTTCCGCTTCTAAAAAAACCTTCAGATTTACTAGTGATTCATCAAGATTCAGAAAGTCTTTACTTTAAGCTAGCGATACAAAAAGTAGAAAACAAGGTTTCGGTCCTGCGCAAAGGAAAAAATCATTTTTGTGTTATGACGTCTCCTCCTTGGGTCCGTTGGCAAAACTACCAACTTTTTCTCGAAGGGGAGGGCGAGCAAGAATTAGAGATGAAATTAGACCCTACAGAATGGGTGCGCCACTTGCTCCAAGTGGTGATGGAGGATTTGTCTCTAAAACTTCCGGCGCAGGACTTTGAGGCGTTTGATTTACAAAGCGAAAACGTCTGGCGTTTGTTAGAAAAAAATCTTTCTCAAAAAGAATTATTGATGGCTCAGCATCTAATGGGCCGTAATCGTAGTTTTTTTCTTCCAGGAAAGAAAAATTTTATTTTGTTAAGTCATAACATCAACCACGTATCTGCCCTGTGCGGAGACTATTTGCAATGTCAATTGAGTGGTAGGAAAACAACCCTTTGGAACTTTTCTCAAGATTTTGAGGCCGCGGTTTGGTTGGAAACGCTTTGTTTTTTTGCAAGTAAGTTGATGAACCATCGCCGCAAGCCAGATCGCATCGAAGATCTCATGACCCAAGGTGCAGAAATGAAAGAGACTCTCCTCCTGGTTTTGGGTTTGAAAATGAAGTTTTTGAAATGGGCTCAAGGTCCTGAAGGACATTTTGATGTCTCGAAAAAGTTTAAACCAAGACGAAAATCGAGTTACTTTCATGCAGCTCAGGTCCTGGGGGGCCTGCTCGGCGAACGTCTTTTTGCAAATTATCGGTCTGGCGTTATAAGATCAAAGAAGGTCCAAGAGTGGATGGCTTTTGATGTTTATAACGAGAGCTTTCATGATTTTTTCAAATCTCGTATTAAGCAGTTAGAAGTTGTTCCCTCCTGGCTAGAAGAACAAGATGTTCGGTTATAATTCTCAAAGAGGAGAGTTCGTCATGGAATGGTTTCTCTATCGATCAGGACAGGTAGAAGGTCCTCTTAGTCAATTAGAGCTTCTGACAAAAATTAATACAGGAGAAATTAACGATGATGAGCTCATGTGTCGTAAAGGTGATGAACATTGGAAAACTCTAAAAGAGTTTCGTCCGGAATTGATCGTCAAGATTTCCGATCACGCAGAGTTGCAACCTCATACCTCCAAAGAGTGGATTCTCCTCGTAGAGAATATGTCACTTGAAGATGGCGAGCTGAAGCAAGGACAGTTTGTTCAGAATGGGCCATTCACCAAAGAAGAAGTTGTGGATTTAATCCAAACAGGAAAAGCAAAGTACTCAGATTATATTTGGAAATCAGAATTCGTTCAGTGGTCTCGCATTAACGAAGTAGATGAATTTTTCCATTCAGGGACTTCCAGGAACGTGATGGATTTTATTGAGCCTGCAGAAGCCGTTGCTTCTGATGTAGAGGCGACTCCAGAAGCGCTTCTTGAAAATGTACTCAAGCAAGTCAGCCCTACTCAGCATTTAGATTTTGTAGAAAGTTTTCCTGAGGCGATGGAGCCGGTCACGGAGCTATCTCCCCAAACAGAGCCTTTAATCGTTTCAGCAGCGGCGGAAGAAGTGGAGCCAGTAGAAGAGGAAACAGCTTTCACTGCAGCTCCTAGTGAAGAAGTCATCGAAGAGCCAGAGGAAGAGTCTGCGACGGTCTCTGAACAACCAATATCTTTAGGGGCGTTCACTCTCTCTGAGCGTCTTCAGGAAGAACCACGCAAATTAGAAGTGACAAAGCAACCCCTTCAGGAATCTGCCTGGAACTTTAAAAAACAGATCGATAAGGCTGCACAGGGACAATTACTTCCTTGGGTGATGCTCAGTCTTTCGCTTGCGATGACCGGCCTTTTTTCTGTCTGGTACTTCACGCAAGAACCTGATGTTGCACCAAGCGCTCTTCATGTTCCTCATCAGCAAAACAAAAATCCTGATTTACAAAAACCATCTATAAATCCGAAAAAAGAAAACATGACTAAGGAAGAGCCAAAAACGGCGGGGCGTACAGAGGCGCTGGACATTCCGGCAAAGACAAGGGTCGCTGCTAAAAAGAATAAACCTGTCGCCAAAATGGCACAGAAGTCAAAGGCAGCTTCAGTTGCAAAAAAGGTGGCTTCGAAACCAGCCAGTAAGAAGGTCATATCTTCACCAGTTGTCGAAAAAATTGCGACAAGATACCAGAAAAAGGCCGAGCTTCTTGATCGTCAATATGCACGCTTAAAAGACCGTCCATTTGAATGGAAACGTTTTTATACGAACTGGAAAGCGGAGCTTCATCAAGCAGAAGAGGGGAATCTTTCGCGCGCTTCGAATAGTGCTTTGATGAGAAAACTAAGTTTGGGAAAAAGAAGATTGGTCCAACGGGCAGATATGATGGACCAATCAATTTCTAGTGAAAAAGCTGTCTCTTCAGATTTTGAAGAAGAGAATATCCCTCAGATATTCAAAAATATTACTCAGCAAGCACGGAGCAAGAAGCAATAAATTACTGCTTCTTTTTTGAAGGCTTAGCGACGAATTCTTTAAATTCTTTTCCAGCGCGAAATTTTGGAACTTGAGTCGCTGGAAGATTAAAAGTTTCCCCTGTCTGAGGATTGCGGCCTGTGCGCGCCTTGCGATCGGCTAAAGTGAAAGTTCCAAAGCCTACAAGCTTTACACCTTCTCCTGTTGATACCGCACTTTGAATAATCTCAAGGGTTGCGTCTAAAAACGATTCCGATTGTACTTTTGTAAGTTGAGCTTTGAGAGCAAGTTTTTCGACGAGTTGAGCTTTATTCATCTGGCGATTCCTCCGTGAAGAACGTGTGTTTAAGTTTTTATTTTAGAAAGAGAGAAAGATTTAATTCCGGTCAGAATTTTGGTCAAGAAAATTGATCTCGAATGTTTACTTTCAAAACGCGGCAATTATTGGTATGGTGGAAAAATCATGTTGACATCATTAAAACAAAAAATAACCGCAAAGCTTTCTGAATTTACGAGTTTATCCGAGGCAGAAGTGCTTGACTTGCTTGAGGTGCCTAAAAATCAGGAGCATGGAGAGCTCTCACTTCCGGTTTTTTCTTTAGCAAAGCGTTTTAAAAAAGCACCTGCTCTGATCGCAAGTGATGTCAAAGAAAAGATGTCATCAAGCGGAATTTCTGAGCTGCAAAATGTGGATTCTGTTGCAGGTTTTGTGAATTTTAAATTTGATGCGCGCTATCTTCAAAAAATCCTTCTTGATACAACGAGTAAAAAAAATATTGGTTTTACGACCGTAGGTGTTGGAAAAACTGTCATCATTGATTATTCGTCTCCTAATGTCGCAAAACCTATGAGTATTGGCCATTTACGAGCCACCGTCATCGGGCAGGCGATACGAAACTTAGCAGAAAGCCAAGGCTATAAAGTCATTGGTATTAATCACTTGGGGGACTGGGGCGTACAGTTCGGAAAATTGGCGTGGGCTTACACAAATTGGGGCAAAGAATACCCTTTTCAAGAAAAACCTTTTGAATCTCTTTTCCAGCTTTATGTGCGCTTTCATGAAGAAGCGGAAAAAGATAAAAATCTCGATGCTCAGGGCTCGGCCTACTTCAAGCGCTTGGAGCAAGGGGATGCCGAAATTCAAAAGTTGTGGCGTCTTTTTTTAGATATTTCTATGCAGGAGTATCAACGTATTTATGGGCTCCTTAATATTCACTTTGATTTGATTCAAGGTGAGGCTTTCTACAACGATCATTTGGCCCCTACGGAAAAACGTTTAAAAGATGCGGGAATTTTGGAAGAAAGCCAAGGCGCTCAAGTGGTCTTTATTAAAGACGATATGCCTCCCTGTATTATTCGTAAATCTGATGGAACATCTCTTTATGCAACTCGTGATATTGCTTCGGCAATTTACCGTCGTGAAGTTTTAAAAGGAGATAAAATTCTTTATGTTGTAGGCGTAGATCAGATGCTTCACTTTCAACAGGTCTTCGGGGTTTTAAAAAAGATGGGATATGCATGGGCCGAAGGCTGCGAGCATATCGCATTTGGAATGTATCGTTTTAAAGATGAGGGTAAGATGTCCACTCGCCGTGGCCGTGTGATTTTTATGGACGATGTTCTACAGCGTGCCATTGAAATTGTGAGAAAACGTGTTGAAGAAAAAAATCCTGATTTACCGAACATTGAGAAGATTGCTCAGCAGGTCGGTGTGGGCGCGATTGTTTTTAACGATCTCGTCAACGATCGAGTGAAGAATGTGGATTTTGATTGGGACCGTGTTTTAGATTTTGAAGGGGATAGTGGGCCTTACGTACAATATTGTTCAGTAAGATGTTCCAGTATTCTTAAAAAATACGGTAAAGAAGTTGAGAAGAAGTTTGAAGTCACTTTAGATTCTCCAGAAGAGCGTGTATTGATGCGAACGCTCTTACTCTACGAAGACACACTTAAGACGGCCTTTTCGCTCTATCGACCAAATGTGGTGGCTCAGTATCTCCTGGACCTCTGTCGAGCCTTCAATCACTTCTACCAGAAGCATAGAATCCTAGATGGCGAAGAAGCTCTAAAGATTTCTAGGCTTTCTTTGGTGCTTTGCACACAAGATGTTATCAATTCCGGGCTAAAGGTCCTGGGAATGCAAGCCCCAGAGCAGATGTAATTCGCGAAAATCCTCAATTCATCTCATATCTTGTCGTGTTTTGACCGATAGGATTCTTGATGTCACTCAAGGCGTTTAGCTTTTGGATTTTGATCCTCACCATAGGAATTCTCCAGTGGTATTCCTATGTTCGCGAACACTTCAACGGAAAAGTGTTCTACGAGCACCGTACAAAAGTGCTCGAGGCACAGCTTCGCCGCCAAGAAATGAAAACCGCTCTTGCTTATTATCAACTTCAAGATTTCCAGCAATCCGTCGCTACGATTTTACCCAAAGCTTCTAAAGAATTAGGAGCTTATCAAAAGCGTACGATTGCAAGTATTGTACAGGCGCCAGATTCAGAAAAACTAAGCATTCAAGATTCAAGCGCACTTTTTGAAAAAGCAAAACGCCATTTTCGTTCTGAGGAATTCGATGAGGCATCAGATCTTCTGAAGAAACTTATTGAGCAATTTCCGCTTTCAAGTCACGTGATTGACTCTTATTTTTTATTAGTAGAGAGCACGTATCAGATGAACGAGCTCGATGAATGCGCAGATTACATTGATTCAATGGTCACCCTCTTTCCAGAGCATGATCTGACCGGTTTTGCGCTCTTAAGAATGGGACAAATTTTTACGTCGCGTGATCGTCTTGAAGACGCGGAACAAATTTATAATACAGTTATTAATAACTTTAAGAATCCAGAAATGACGGAACAGGCGTCTAAACTTCTTAAAGAGATTTCTTTATGAAAGTCTTAAAGTACTTTCTTGTGTTCATGATTTTCTTTATTGAGATTCGTGTGAAAGCGTCGGTTGCTTACCCAAAATTGGGTGAGGCGATTCAGGAGCCTCTCAATTGTTTGGCTCAGCAAGTAGTTTGTGCGGTGAGCACTTTTGATAAATCAAAATATGACCTTACAGTTGGGACTGCTCATGTTATTCTTGGTGGTCGCACAACGATTTTGCGTAATGATGCAGACCTCATCACGCTTGTGTCGGGTGAAATTTGGGTACGCACGAATGGACATATCAAGATTCAGTCTGAGTTTGGATCTTATGTTTTAGAAAAGGCCGAAGCTTGGGTGATTAAAGAAAATGGCAAAATGCTCGTGCGCACAGTCTCTGGCGAGGCCGATGTCCTTCCGCGTGGAGGAAAAGAATTACCATTGCCCGCAGGTTTTGAAGTTTGGATATCAGCAGTCGACGCATCAGGGGTAGCGACGAGTTCGATTCCTCGGGCTATTGATATTCGTGATCACATGAAAAGATGGGCGCAACTTTTCCCAGGCACCAAAGCCGAATTTAAAAAAGCGGTCTTAGCGTTTCGCACAGTTTGGAATGAGTCCGTTGAAAAAGCTGCGACTTTTCACGCAGAAGTCGTACAAAGAAATATCGCGAGCGAACAAAATGAAGCTCTCAAGAAAAAACAAACTCTGGAGCAAATCAAGCTTGAGAATCAGCGCCTTCGCGCTCTGTTTCGCAAAAAACTCTCACTCGAGTAAAAATTGATTTTAAACTGAAACTTCGAAATCTCTCAAAGCTTGATTGAGGGACGTCTTCATGTCAGTGCTGGCTTTTCGCTGACCGATGATTAAGGCGCAATTCACTCCGTAAGCTCCAGCAGGAAATTTTTTGGTAATGCTACCTGGTATCACCACCGATTGTGCGGGTACGTGTCCTTGAAGAATTTTTTCTGTAGGGCCACTGACATCAATAATCTTTGTGGAAGCGGTGAGAGTGACGCCGGCTCCGAGGACGGCGCCTTCGCCGATGCGAACACCCTCTACGATGATGCAACGGCTCCCGATAAAAGCATTGTCTCCAATGATCACGGGGCTCGCTTGTGCGGGTTCCAGAACTCCGCCAATTCCAACGCCGCCTGAGAGATGAACGTTTTCACCAATCTGAGCGCAAGAACCTACGGTGGCCCAAGTGTCGACCATGCTGCCTTTGCCCACAAAAGCTCCGATGTTCACATAAGAGGGCATCAAGATCGCGCCGGGGCTAACGAAAGCACCAAAGCGAACGAGCGCATGAGGAACCACGCGTACGCCTTCTTGGCCGGTCCATTTTTTTAGAGGGATTTTATCAAAGAATTGAAGATCTCCCGCCTTGATGACTTCCATTTTTTTAATTCGGAAATAAAGCAGGATCGCTTTTTTCACCCAAGCATTGGTTTTCCACTCGGATCCTTGTTTTTCACAGACACGTAATTGTCCTTGATCGATTTTTTGAATCGTTTCTTCGACGGCCGCCGTAATTTCTTTCGTGTTGGGGTCTAGTCCTTGATCAAAGGCGTTTTCGATAAGAGTTATAGAGCTCATTTCTTTTTTCCTTCAAGATATTTGATGAGTTCGATCACGGGTGGGATGTGTATTTTTAAAACCTCATCGAGCTTTTGCCCGCGTTCGATTTCATAAGTAATAGTGGGAATTTTAAAATCGTGGCCACCGTAAGTGCCAAGGCTTCCAGGAGTTGGATAGCCGACGTCTTTTTTCACTTCGTAACCTGTAAAGCGTGACATGAGTTCGGCTTCTTTTTGGCAATCTCCATTGACAAGAATCATGGGATGGAAAGAGTGAAGACTTAATATAAATCGAAGGGGCGTGGTCTTCATGTAGTCAACGAGCGCATGATTTTCGATCTCGCTATTCGCATAAGGCCCCGGTGGGTAGCGTTCATTGAAGGCCTTCGGATTCCAGTCCTTTGTGGGAAGATTTCGGTTGAGGTCGACTCCGCGGGCATTCACTCTTGTTTTTGCGAGAACACCGTCGAGATTGAAGGCTGGAACGACAGTGACTCCGATCTGAAAGGGAAAGCTCCTTAAAAATTTTTCAATGAGACCAAAGCTTAAAGTCACTCCTTCAATTTCGTTTCCGTGAACACCACCCAAAATAAGCACTTGTGAGGGGGTTGGACCAAAGGAGTAGCCCATGATGGGAAGACCCAAGCTTGTATGTCCAAATACGAAGGTTTTCATACTTTGATTCGTCCTTTAACCAGTGTAATATATCTCAGCATGTCGAAAGTCGCCAATGTTGTTGTAAAAAAATATGGAGGAACCTCCGTTGCCACGGTGGAACGCATTCAAAATGTGGCCAAAAGGGTTCTCGAAGATAAAAAACGCGGGCAAAAACCCGTTGTGGTGGTATCGGCTATGGCTGGCGAGACCAATCGTCTTGTTCAATTAGCAAAAGACACTTTTTCTGACTACCGTGGAGCTTCTTACGACATGCTTTTGGCGTCTGGTGAGCAAGTGGCTGTGAGCCTTTTAAGTATGGCCTTTGAATCTCTCGGGCAAAAAGCTAGGCCTTATCTCGCTCATCAACTCAACATTCGAACCGATTCGATGCATTCACGTGCACGTATTCTCACGATCGATGCCGATAAATTACTTCACGATATTGATGATAACATCATTCCGGTCATTGCCGGCTTCCAAGGTGTTGATGAAAAAGGACATATCACGACACTGGGGCGCGGAGGTTCTGATACTACGGCCGTGGCGGTGGCGGCGGCGTTAAAACTTCGAGAGTGCGAGATCTACACCGACGTACCAGCCGTTTACTCTGCTGATCCTCGAATCGTGCCCAAAGCACGCGAAATTGAAAAACTCTCTTTTGAAGAGATGCTCGAAATGGCGAGTCTTGGCTCCAAAGTTTTACATAGTCGTTCCGTAGAAATCGGAGCGAAACATAATGTTTTAATTCATGTAAGATCCACCTTTGAACTCAGAGAAGGTACTTGGGTCGTCCCTGAAGGAGAAATCATGGAAAATGCAGTTGTCAGTAGCGTGACTCATGAAACCAATACTTCGGTTTTAACCATCCATCCTGTCGAGCGGGGAACACAAGTTCTCTCGGATCTATTTGAAGAGCTCTCAATAAACGGTGTGGTGATCGACATTATTAGCCAGAGCGACGTGGTTGATGGGCAAAGACTCTCCTTCTCGGTCTCGGACGATGATCGCGAGATGGCTCGTAAAATTGCTCAAAATCGTTTTCCAAAATCAAAAATCGCTGTTATGGATCAAGTTGCGAAAGTGACGATTATCGGAGTCGGTATGAGAAATCACCCAGGGGTTGCCGCGAAATTTTTTAAAACCCTTTCTGCATTGGGCGTGCAAGTTCATCTCGTAACCACTTCCGAAATTAAAGTCAGTGCGGTTATTGATCGCGAAAAGCTGATGAGTGCGGCTCAAGCACTTCATACGGCGTTTGGCCTTGATGCGAAAACTTGATTCTTATGAGTGTAAATTTAAAATCTTTCTTAGCTCAACAAAATTTAATTTATAAAAATGGATCGCTTCATTCTGGAGATACGTCTCTTCCGAAAATTTTTGCGAAAAAGAAAACTCCTTTTTATGTTTACAACTTAGATCTTGTTGAAACGCGACTTAACGAGTTGATCGAAGCCTTTACTCGACCCATTCATATTCACTATGCGATGAAGGCAAATGGGAATTTGTCTCTTTTACAATTCCTTAAGAATCAAGATGTGGGATTAGACGTTGTTTCTGCGGGTGAAGCTAAATGGGGAATGAAAGCGGGCTTTAAACCTTCGACCATCGTATTTTCAGGAGTCGGGAAAACGGTGGAAGAGATTGAGTTTGCACTTGCGAAAAAAATCAAAGTTCTTAACGTAGAGAGTTTGCCGGAGCTTAAACGAATTGCGCAAATTGCAAAAAGAAAAAAAACAAAAGCTTCGGTAGCTTTACGTCTTAATCCCGATGTCGAAGCGAAAACTCATCGACACATTACAACAGGCGCTCACTATAACAAGTTTGGGATTGAAGAATCGGCGATTCCTCAAGCTTTGGAAATCATTAAAAAGAATCAAAAATATTTAAACCTTGTAGGTTTAACATTTCACATCGGTTCGCAGCTTTTGGATGTGAAACCTGTCAGTGAGGCACTTCGTAAAGTGAAACCTCTTTTTCAATCTCTTCGCGATCAGGGTTTTGCTTTGAAACATTTGAGTGTGGGCGGAGGCCTTGGCGTTCCTTACCAGCCTCACGAATCTCCACCTGATGTTTCGAGCTATGGTCGTACAATCAGTGAGCTCACTAAAGATTTAGATTGTGACCTGCAGTTAGAGCCCGGTCGTTTTTTGGTGGCAGAATCAGGACTTCTCATCACCGAAGTTCAGTATGTGAAAAAGACGAGTCATAATGAATTTTTAATTTTAGACACGGGAATGAACCATCTTATGCGGCCCGCGCTCTATGAGGCCCATCACGAAATTCTACCGCTTCAAGAGACTTCTCAGAAAGAAGTAAACTACGAAGTGGTAGGGCCTATCTGTGAATCGACGGATGTGTTTGCAAGATCGCGAAAGATGAAAGAAGCAAAGACAGGAGACCGTTTGGCGATTTTGAATACAGGCGCCTACGGTTTTTCGATGTCCAATGATTTTAACCTTCGTGAGAAGGCGCCCGAATACATTTTAAAAAACGGCAAATTACTTCTTAAATGACATTTTTAATTTTAAGACTTCGCATTCAGGTCCCTGCGATTTAGAAATTTCCTCTTGGTCGAGACATCCCGGGATACTGCCAAACGGACAATAGGTGCGGATGTGCATGTGATCGTCATGACCTGCTTCAGGTCGAATACGTCGAAGAGTTTCGTTGACCGTTGTAGATTCACCTAAAAAAGCGGCTTGGTTGCAAAGGGCTCGTTTAATCTCTTCCGATACAAAAATACGAATGACGCGTCCGGTGCTCACCAGATGCTTCATGAAAAGGTAATTACGAGTGTAATCAAAATGATCTAAAACCTTTCCACCTTTCACCATGTCGTGATCGTCTGATTCGTTAATGGAGTAATAATAAATATCGGCATCGGTTCCATTTTGGTGACTTTTATGATCGCCATTACGTCCACCATTTGCAGGAGAAAGGCTACCAATCTCAAGAGGGGAACCTTGTGGATATTTTTTACGAACTTCTGCTGCGGCAAAAGTGATCACTTTTTGAAGTTCAAAATTAGAGTAATGTTTTAAACGATGAGCGGGTGAAGCGATATATCCGGATCCTTTCGAAGGTAGAAGAGACGCATTAACAAGCGAACCCCTATCAAAACTTCCCCGTGATTGCGGAGTATATGTAGCGTCGGGTGTGGCTGGATCTTTAGAAACAAACTTTTCGTAATCCATATTCTCATCGACTAATTGGTTGGTGCGGTAACGACTATCTTTGACTACGAGACCGGTCATTTCGCTCGTTTTTCCCTTCACTTGAAAGCCTTTTCCACAGGCGACCGAGAGGGAAAAAATACAAAACCAGGCCAAAATTTGTCTCTGGAATCTCATAAAACCGACTTAGCCTCCGTATTAAACCCACATGAGCTTTGCTCGAGGGGAATATCGGAAAAGTAGAGCAATTTGGATGCTCAAAGAGTGGGAACGGAGCACCCCGAAGAGCTTGCCTTTTTAATGGCTTAGAGGCTGAATAAAAGCCAATGAGTAAATCCTTGTGGTCGCACCTACTATTAGGCGTACTGTTATTTGTCTTTTCCAGTCTTGGGCTTGGCTATCGTCATCTTTGGCAAGACGAGATCGAGACGGCGGAGCGTGCTCGAGCTATTTTGCAAACAGGATTTCCTCAGGTCATTTTAAGCGAAGAAGATGTTTCGCTCAATGCCCATGGAAGAGAGTTGGAAGAGGGTAGCCTCCATCGTTATTCTCCTTGGGGGCAGTTTTATTGGGGAGCTACGGGGCTCGCGATAGGGCCTCATTTGGGATTTTCTCGTGATCAATCGGTGAGAGAGCCTTTTGTATTCGCGCATGCTGCGACAAGCACAATATTGAGTTATGGTCTCGCTCAGCTTGCAGGGGTGCCATTGCCACTTGCGCTCGTTGTGGGTGCAACTTACGGACTTCAAACGACGCGCCTTCTGCATCATCGAACTTCTCGTTATCATGCACTTCTTGATCTTTTTGCCGCTTTAGGAATTTTGGCACTGGGTTTTTGCCGAAGGAATCAAAAGCGAGGCTGGTCGATCCTTGCCATAGTCATTTTTTTAGCACCTCAAGTACATACCTTAGGCGGTTCTTTATTAGCCGCGCTTCTTGGAATTATGAGTCTTTGCGTTCTGATGTTGAAAGAAAAATCTCAACGTGAATGGAAAACGTGGGTTCTATTCTGTGTTCTTCCTGGGCTTATAACTTTGATTACGCTTCTTGGCTTAACTCGCCCTTGGGCCCAAGGTGCATGGGGTACGATGACGGGTGAACATCTCTTTCGCAGTATTACCAACAAATCATTTGTTAGATACGCTCTAGATTACACACTCGTTGCGACGCTTTTCGCGGTTGTTTTCAAAAAAAGACAATTGGCAGCCGTACTTTGTGTGCTGATGATTTCCGCGTATCTGCTGACGGGAGCCCTCGACGCTCATCCTTTTTCGCAGGCGCGATATTATCTCTATCTGCCAACATTTTTTCTTTTTTGGAATATTGTTTTTCAACCCTTTATGGTTACGCAAAAAAAGTTTCAGTGGGCTCACGGCCTCGTAATTTTGATTTTTATTTTAGGACCGGATCTCACGACAAGACAGTTTTCTGCTTTTCAAGGTTTGAAAGTTGTGTGGAATGATTTTCAAAAGGCGAGATCCCAAGAAAAACAACCATTGCATTTGGCGCTTGAAGAAATTCGTACTGAGCAAAAGCCAGTTCTGATTGATTACGTCCCGCAATTTGTGAATTGGTATTTGCCGGGTTGGCCGCAGGCGCTGTTGCCCGATGCGACTCAACGCACGGAACTCAATCACTCCAATCCTATTTGGCAAAAACCACCCGTCATGCCGTACTGGCATTTGTGGTATTCCAGCTGGGAAAGTGGGGGATGGGTATGCATGCCTCACTGTGATTATGTGGCGGACGAGTGGAATGAAGAACGAACGCAGTATAAACTCACATCTCAACGCTTGGGAGAGTCACAAAAAATGTGTGTGGTTCGAGAGTGGTCAACGAACCCCTGGAACAATGCACCTTTTGAATTAATGCTACCTGAAAGCTTCACTCCGCGCGGGCGAGCCGATGGTCGTCTCACCCTTGCAAAAGTTTGCCCTTAATTCTTTTCGATATTTTGAGTGCGATGTTCCCAGCCGATTTTGAATACGCCCTTAAGAGCATGAGAGATTTCGCCTAAGTTCGTGTTGCTCTCGCCACGCTGGCGATTCACAAATACGATTGGAAAACTGTCTAAACGAAAACCCGCTCGTAAAAGATAGCTGATGGTTTCGCTGAGATAAATATAACCTTTGTATTGCTGTGGCATTTTACAGATAAATTCTGCGGCTCGCCGATTATAAAATCGATATCCATTCGTGAAGTCGCTGATTTTCCAATCAATCAATGTGCGTGCCAGTTGGTTCGCAAAAAAGCTAAACACACGGCGCTTGAGAGGCCAACCGATGATTTCTCCATGAGGATAACGTGACCCCATCACCATGTCGGCATCTTTGAGCATGCCCACACCTTTTTCAATGTCAGTTGGTGGGTGCGAGAAGTCGCAATCCATTTCAACGAAGGCTTCGAAGTTTTCTGAGTTTTGAAGTCCCCACTTGAGACCTTCGCGAACGGCGCCACCACGTCCATCTTTTTTTGAACGTACGATAAGATGAAGGCGACGAGATTGGTCTGCGGGAAGCTCTGCCTTTAGGGATTCAATCGCCTTTGCGGTACCATCGGGACTATTATCGTCCACAACGACGGTCCAAGAATCGGGTCGTAAATTGAGAATGGTTTTAACCAAATTCGGTAAATTTTCTTTTTCATTGTAAGAGGGGAGGACAACGAGTGTTTTCATTTTCAGAACCTATAAGCGAGAAAGTTGGCTAAATGCGTGGGTCAGGATATCACGGTCTTGCTGAGTGAATTCCGCATGGCAGCCGATCATGAAACCACGATCTAAAATTCGATCGGAGTTTTTCATTTCACCCACTACGCGAGTTTTGATTCGATCCATCACCGGATGTTTTACAAGATTTCCTGCAATGATAGGGCGAGTCTCTACCATGTGTTTTTCTAAAATTTCTTTTACTTGGTGTACGTTCACCGGTGACTTTTCATCTAAAACAAAAGGAAGGGTCATCCACGAATGCGTGCGCTGAGTACGTGAATTTACGGATTGAAGTTTTTCATTCCCGATGAGGCGAATCCAAGGAGCATGTTTTTGAGTCAATTCGTGAGCGAGGCGCGCAGACTCAAGGCGCGTATCCAAAAATCGATCAATTTTTTTAATCTGAACAAGCCCGATAGCAGCCTGTAGATCTGTAGGACGAACGTTGTAACCGGTTTGTACGAACAAGAAGCGGGGATCAAGGTGAGGATATTTTTTTTCCCAATAATTTTTATCAGATCGATCGCGTGACCAACCGTGGGCACGTAGACCTTTTAAGTCGTCGGCGATCTGGTCGTTGTTAGTGATGATCGTACCACCCTCCATCGTCGTGAGATGATGTGAGAAAAAATGAGAATAAGTTCCACCTACTCCAAAAGTTCCTACGTGTTCTTCGTTGAAGTAAGCACCCAAGCTCTCACAGCAGTCTTCCATAAGAGTGATGCGATTTTCTTCACAAAAATCAGCGATCGCTTTCATATTGGCCGCTTGACCTAAAACGTGAATTAAAAAGAGACCTTTCACTTTTGGTGAAAGTGCTTTACGAGCCGATTCTAAATCAATGGCTAAAGTGGCGGGATCGATATCGATAAAAACAGGCACTAATCCAAGCTGCACGAGAGGCCAAATAGTGGTGGGCCAAGAAAGTGCGGGCACAAGAACTTCGTCGCCGACTTGAAGCTTCGGTTCGCCATGAAGTGGTCTCATCATTGCTTCGACTAAAAGTAAATTCGCTGAGGAGCCGGAATTTACCATGATGGCGTGTTTAGCGCCGATCCACTCCGCAATCGCGCGTTCGAAAGTTTTGGTTTTTTCGCCCATGGTGTAATAACCACTGCGCATGACAGCCATGGCTGCCTCGATTTCCTCTTCGTTAAAGCTATTGCTAGCAAGGCGATACTTTTGTTCAGCTCCAGGGCTGTTTGTTTTTAAACTCATAAGGTGTGCCGACTATATATTGAATATCGTCAGGTCGTCCAGCGGCTTCCTTTAGTAAATGACCATCCAGGCCATACTCTGCAAAGACCTCAACGGCGACATCTTGAATGGTGCGTCCATGACCTGTGCAAATTAAAACCGTAGGTGTGAAGGGTTCCTCCGTGAGGGCAACGAGCTGCTTACAGATCTCATCGGTTTTTATGTAATCACGCACATTATATAGCCCTGATAGAGGGGAGAAATCCTTCTTTTGGGCTCTTATGTGAAGATTCGTAATGAGATATCCAGGTCTATGCAGCTTCGGCCAAATGCTAAAAACTCGGGCGATTATAAGTTCCGTTTTAGAGTTTTCAGAATATTTTTTTAGAGCAGTTTCCGCTTCCAATTTTGTTTTTGCATAAACAGATCGGGGGCCAACGGGCGAATGAATATTGAGGGATTGCCCTTTGGGAGGCGCGGCAAAAACGTGCGCACTGGAAACATAAATAAAACGTTTGCATCCCGCTCCCTCGGCGGCTTGAAACCATTTTAAAGAACCATTCACATTCAGTTCGTAGGCCTTTTCAGGGGATCGTTCGCACTCCATAACGGAGGCCAGGCCTGAAAGATGGATCATGCTAAAGGGCGCAGAGGTTTTTTCCTCAAGCTCCTTGTTCATTTGTTCGACACTCTCTTCGAGGCGCGTTTTTAAAGGAATGGGGCCAGGAGGCATGTCGGAACCAATACTTCCTGTCGAGCCTGTGTAAACAATCATGAGTGAGACTGTAACTGTGCGCTGACTTGAAAATCAATGACAATTTACCAGCGATTCCCAGATGACAAGCTTTCAATATGTTTGCATTTTTTTTGATGAGTCTTGTTTTAAAAGATCTTTCGTCATAGTCGCGAATTCTTTGTGTGGGTGCCGGTACGGGCGTGGAGATTCTTGCACCAGTTGTTGTACGACTAGCCTCCTAGGAAATATCTAGAAAAATTATCAAAAAAAGACTGGTTTGGTTTTAGGTGTGAGAGCTCATCTTTTAATTGATCCATTACAATGACAGATAAATCTCTAGCAGTGATTGTAATTTTAGGAAGAGGTCTCGAACGATCACCCTGTGGGCCAGCCATGCGACCTTGGGAGATTGTATTTCTGTAGTGAAGAGAAGCCTCATTTAATTCTTTAGATTCTAGAATGCGCCTCAGAGCGGGTCCTAAATATCTTAAAATTTTACCTTCTTTTGAAGTTGATTGAGAAAGCGTTGTGTAGTGATGGGTTAGGTCTCCATAGAAGTCGACTTCCCCTATAGACAAACTCTGTTCAAAAGCAAAGCTACGTTCTGGTTGAAGCGAAATTAAAAGTCTTGTTAGGCTACGTGGTAGTCCTTTAACAAACATATCACCCAAACTCCTCACTTCTGCGAGTGGGATACGTTGGTGAATAGGGCGAGATGTTTCGTACCCTTCTGTTGCTACTGGAATTCCATAAGCCTCATGAATTTTATCCAGGCGTCTTGCGAGTATTAATGTCTCTTCATGAGTTACGGGAGACGAAACTGCGTTTATATTTCTAGGGTTTCTCAAGAACTGTTCCAAAACACTCAGGATAATCACGAAATTTGTTTTTGGAAAACGAGTGTTAGCATCCATGATTCTTTGAAATACCTGGTCTCTCATCTCACGGGGAGAGGTTTCCGTGGGTGTTGAAGCGGATGAGTTAATATGAGCGCAAGTGTTTGTTGCAAGAGCGATGTCGAATAAGAAGGCTTGCATTAAAGATGTAAGAAAAATGGAGTAAATTAAAAAATGCATAATTATATCTCTTAAGCCTTCCCTGAGAACATAGGTGTGCCCTCAGATAAAAACCTTTTTAAACTGATAAAAGAAAGTAATGCAGGATGTTTGCCAGAAAGGTTTGGTGCGCGTGAGTGGACTTGAACCACCATGCCATTGCTGGCGCCAGCCCCTCAAGCTGGTGCGTCTGCCATTTCGCCACACGCGCAGATAACTTCCATGAATTCTAGAATTCGTGTATTCGCGAATTCATTCAAGAGAACGCACACTTAAACATTCAAACTGAGATCTTGTCAACGCGAGGCTAACCCCAAAGCGGGGGAGTTCTGTCATAGAAATATAAGAGTTTAGGATGAGCTCTCAGAATTGGGTCCACGGACGGACCCCTCATTTCTGCAAAACCTATGAGGGACGGAGCTATTCTCTCTCATCCTATGTCTCAGAATGAGACTCCAAGTTTTCTCTCTAAAAATTCCTCAGTCAAATTGGCCACTTAGACTGGGTGTTTAAACTTCGTACATGAGATACGGTTTGCCTACAAATTCGTAAGTCCTTAATAGTACAAGGCTTTCAAGTTTTACTTTAACTGCGGAGCCGAAAAAGGTCTCTTTTCAGTAACTTACGAAATCTCCCTGCGCCCATAAGTTTTAGAAATTCATGAATGTTTTCAAGCTTTTGTAAACTCTTAAAAAACACGGCACAGCCTTAGCAATTGAGTCCGTTGAGGGACTCTCTTGAAAAAGAGTTTTCTCTAGGAGTGATGAAAGTGAAACCAAAAACATGGTCGAAAATTTTAGCGGTAGTACTTCTACTCTCGACTCTTGCAGCGTGTAGTAGCGGCGGACCTCAGGCTTCGGTACCTGCGGCAACAGCTGCTCCGACAACGCCACCTCCGCGTGGTGATGATTCTGACGGCGATGGTATTCCTGATGAGGATGACCCTGATACTCCTCCAGAAGATGATGAGGATATATCGGAGCGCTACAATTGGCCGAGCGGTTCTACAGTGAACTTACAAGTTGATTCGTACCAAACTTTGGAAAGCTTTCTTCAGCGACCTGCAAATATAGATATTAATGTGAATCCGGTAATGAAAATGAATGTGGATTTAGATCGATACCGTACAACTGGATTTTTCTCAGGAAAGATTCGCCTCGCCTTTGAAGAAGCCTCGAGTACTGGCAGTGGGACAAAATATAATGAGTATATATTTGATGCGGGTAACGAAAGTTTATCGAACCTCACTTTATATAACGGCTTTTATAATATTGGTGGCGTGATTTACTTTAAAGGTTTTGCTCAAGATCGTTTTGGTGGTTTAATCATCATCGTCGATCAGGCAGATGGTGTAGGACCGCTGAGCGGAACGATTTACTTTAAAAATTTCCAATCTACGAACGTACAGAGCCAAGAGTATTGCTGGAATATTAAATCGAGCGGCAACACGGCTTATAGCGGTTATGACTGCCGAGACTTCTTAGTGAATAACAACATCAATATGACGAGCTCGGTACATCCGAACAGAACAATAAATGGACAAGGATTTTATACGAGACTTGGAACTTTTAGCATGTTGAACGGCTCAACGGCCATTAGACAATAAGGACCGAGAGTAAAGGACTTAGGTTCTTAGGAGGATAGAAAAATGAAAACCACAACTGTTCGCGCAGCAAACAATTATAAATTGTTTTATCTGTGGTTCACTGTCTTAGCTTTTGCTTTGGCCTTCACAGGCTGCGGTAAGAAAGACAATAACGATAACGGCGGCGCACACGGAGGTTATGCTCCTCCAGGCACAGGCCCCGGCGGAGGCGTACTTCCTACGGGAGCGATCGCTGCAGCTGGTGTAGGCCATATTGACGGAGGAACGGGAGCGCTTCTGGCAGATCTTGTACTCGAAATTCGCGTTGCCAACTACACGGGTCAATTACAACCAGGTGTGAGCTACTCAGGACAAGTCGAAGCTTCAGGCGTGATCAGAGTTTCAAGAGCTGATCAGTACTGCGGAATTCCGGTAGGTGACTACGTGGTTTCTCCACTTCCAGGACGTCCAGGAACAATGACTTCTGGTCCAACAGGAAGCCAGCCAACGATTCGTGATTTGAATATTATCATCAATGGACCTTACGGACCCATTCAAGTGAATTTACCAGAGTTTTACCTCTACGCAAAAGCACCAGCGATTGTGGCCTTTAATGGTGGCCAATACCCATTCACGATGTTCGGTTGGATGCAGATCACAAACCCTCCGGCGAACCCTTACTACAACGTTTCTATGTGCCGAGATATTCTGTCACAGTTTACGATCACAAGAATTTAAGAGGTTAGAGTTGTGAGCTTCATGGGGAAAATCAAATTAAAAGTTCTACCGATGCTTCTGGCATTTACGATGCTAGGAGCTTGTGCAGAACGCTACCGTGAAGCCGATCCTGGCCGAAGTGCCGAGGAAGTCGAACAATTTCTTTCAGACATTCGCACGCGTGGAGCTTCGGGCTCTCAATCCGCAGCGGCTCTCAATTTAACAAAAGATCAATCCTCCATGATTTATTTTGCAGAATCCGACAACACCGGAAAAGCAGCGATGGGACCTATCCATGTAGTTGCTCCTTTAAGTTTTGAAGATCTCGGGATCGACATTCAACCTAAAGATATGGAATATCTCCGAATCTTTTTCGTAGAAAATTTGAATAACGGTGACCGTGAATACGCTCTCATTATTGATGTGAAAAAAACTGGAGCCCAGGCTCAAGCCTTTACGTTTGTTCATAATGCGACAACGGCCGAAGTTGGCTCTAGTGTGGATGACGGCGTATTTGAAGTGACTTTCCCTCTTAGTACACAAGGGAACAAGGCCCTCATTCTTCGATCTGATGATACGGATGCCGATTCAGAACTCATGGATGTCATCCAAATGCAATTTGGTGTGCTCTCTACCGAAAACGAAGAATTCTCTATCGGCCAAGTCAGCTCGATGGTCGGCTTCCGCTAAACCCCACTCCCTGACGCGAATCAAGGCGCACCCAGAGATATCGCTAAGCAATAAAACCCTATTTTACTTGCAAAGACCCCTATAGGTTCAGTTGAATCAAGTTATGTCACTGAAGTACTGGGTCGATTTTTTTGATGATCTCCAACAAATTCGTGGGCGTTCGCTCAACACAGTTATGGCTTATCGTCGTGACCTTGAACTCTACGCGCAGTTTGCAGACACCAAACAAGACATTCGCCAGTTCTATTCTTTCATGAAAAAACAAAAGCTCAGCACGCGCTCTCAGGCACGCGTGATTTCGAGCCTTCGTACCTATTTAAAATTTTGTGAGACGAAGGGGGATGAGCGCCCGGAGCTCCGCGAGCTTCGTCCACCAAAAGTGAAGGTGGGATTACCTCAAGTACTATCTCTCGAAGAGTTTAAATCTTTACTGGAAGCTTGTCGGGTAGAGAATCCGTATCGTTCTGCCAGAAATCAGCTCACGTTACTCATGCTCTTTGGAGTGGGTTGTCGTGTGAGCGAACTCATCGCCATGGATTTAAAAGATTTCAATGAAATCGATGGTCACTTAGTGATTACCGGTAAAGGAAATAAGCAACGTCTTGTTCCTTTGACGGATCGATTGCTGAAAGAATTAAAAATTTATCTTTCAGACGTGAGACAACACTTGGTGAAAAAAGAGAGTGAACAAGCGATTCTCATCAACGATCGTGGTCACAGACCAAGTCGAGTGGATATTTGGAGATGGCTTGCCGCTTGGTCTGCGAAAGCGGGTGCTAAAGAAACGATTAACCCGCACAAATTCCGTCACGGTTGCGCAACGGCTCTTTTAGAATCCGGTGCGGATTTAAAATCTATCCAAATGCTTTTAGGTCATGCAAGTCTTCAGACAACTCAAATCTATACCAATGTGACCACTCAACGTTTAGTGGAGACAGTTCAAGAACACCATCCACTTTCTAAAATTAACGAAATCTAAAATTTATAGAGTCTGGCGCGCCGCTTTAATCCGTTAAAGCAAGTCGCACTTCGGAAACAAAAAGTCCTCTTTTGCCAGTAAGAAGTTTTCTCCCTTGGCTTTTGTTTGCAGAGTTGTCTGCTCATGAAAGTGCATTCACTGGTTCAATGGGGTTTAGGATTTAGAAAAATAGAAGTCGAAGTGAATTTGGCTCCTGGTTTACCAACCATGCAGATTTTAGGTCAGCCCGATAAGGTGATTAAAGAAAGTGCCTGGCGAATTCGCTCGGCGTTTGATCGGCAGGGCTTTCAGTGGCCAACAAGTCGGCAGATCTTAGTGAATCTGAAACCTTCTCACATAAAAAAAGTGGGTTCCGGTTTGGATTTAGCCATTGCTTCTGCTCTTCTTTGGGAGACGGGGCAAGTTCCGGTTCCTGAAGAGGCTGTGCCTCTTTTGTATGGCGAATTGAGTTTAACGGGAGACGTTTCTTGCCCACCGCATTTTGTGGATTATCAGTCAGAAACAAAAAAGGAATACATTTATACCGGAAAGACAGAACAAAAATTTCCCTTCGGTAGCTTGCAAATTTCTCAGCTATCGGATTTAGGAAATCCATTGAGGCAAGACGCTGATTGGAGTTCGCTCGTGGTAGATAGACCAGAACATGGTGAGTGGAAATTTTCTCGCGAGCTCGCAAAGATTATTGCGATTGTTGCGCACGGAGAGCATTCTGCGCTCTTCGCGGGACCCGCTGGAACCGGAAAGACGACCGTCGCGCACGCGATCTGGAGTCTTCTACAAGAACCTGCAAAGAAAGACGTGTTGCTACTTCGCCAAATCGCGAGACGCTTTGGACAAACTCTCTCTTGGCGGCCTTTTGTGAATCCCCATCACTCTATGCCTCAGCTATCTTTGATTGGCGGTGGAAATTCTCCCAGGCCCGGTGAAATTACAAGAGCTCATGGAGGAGTTCTTCTTTTTGATGAACTTTTAGAGTTTCAACCAAAAGTCTTAGAGAGTTTGCGAGAGCCGATGGAATCGGGGATGGTAAGTATCAGTCGAGGATCTGAAGTAGAGGTTTATCCGAGCCAGTTTTTGTTTTTGGCGACGACAAACTTGTGTCGCTGTGGGGAATTTGTTCCGGATCGATGGAACCGTTGTCGTTGTACAGATCGCTCACGAATGCAGTATCAAGAAAAACTCTCTGGCCCAATTTTAGATCGCATTTCGGTGAAAGTTCTATCACATGAATGGCAGCAGGGCCCTCAAGAAATTCTATCGAAGGACATTCTAAAAAGATTAGAAAAATCTCGAGCTTTTATTTTGGAATCTCGAGCACAGGTACGCCGCAATTCCTCGCTCTCCTTGCAGGATCTTGAACCTATGCTTACAAAAAGCAGTCTCTTTGGCGTGAAGAACGGCGTGATCGGTTCTCATAGGCGTTATCTACAATGGCTTCAGGTAGCTCGAAGTGTGGCTGATTTAGAGAGTTCCTTAATGATTGAACCCCATCACCTGGAAGAAGCTCGCAAATTAGGGTCTTTAGAACTCCATAGACCTCTGTGTCAGCCCCCAATAAAGCCCGTAAGAAAGAAAACGAAGACCTCATCTGAGTTGACTCAAAGCACAGACTCAGTTTAGTTTGATCCCTTCCCGCGGATATCTGATATCACGCTGTCGGATATCTGGTATCTGATAAATTTAGGGTGGCGTAGCCAAGTGGCTAGGCACCGGTCTGCAAAACCGTCTACGCGAGTTCGATTCTCGCCGCCACCTCCAAACTTCTCTGACTATAGTTTCAAAAACTGAAGTAAGTACTGAAATTCAAACAACAATGGATTCAATAAGTTACAGAATTCAGGTCGTCGAAAAATAACAAAAAATAATGAAAGATAATGGGCTCTTCCCCAAAACTCCATTCACTTCGAATGGAGTTGTCTCAACGACAGCCCATCGTTTTGATAATTTTATGTTCGGGAGCAATATAAATAACAAATTCAAGATCCTCTTTTTTATCCTCTATTCTGATAAACTCTATTTCAAAATCCGACGCAATTTCGACCATATTATAGTGCTTTAGAATTCTGGTATGATGCCATCCACTTCCACTGCTCTTGGAAAAGCCATATAAGCGACATAGAAAGTCTCGATCAAGTGTTTCTCCAGACCAGTTGTGAAGATAAAATGAACCAAGGCGTCCAATTGTCACCGAAGGATTTGAAATTACAAGAGTCCCATCAAGAAGTTTCGTAACGAAATCAATGTGTAGTTGTACGCCCTGAACATTTGGGTCATTAAATTGAACTAATGATGGATACGATGCTGGGGTCGCACTAAAAACCTGGTTCCAGTTATTTCGAACTTCCGTACCCACTTGATAGCGATCTTGAATTCCCAAGAGTCCGCTAATTTCTATGCCGACGGTTACGTATTTATCTATAATAGTTCCTGAGATCCAGCGATTACGGTCTATTTTGATGGACAACTCTTGACGATCAAAAAGAGCATCCTTTGGATTTCCACTTTCATCGAACAAAGGTTCGTTCGAAAAAATCAATTTCGCTTTACCGAAACTATTAAGACTGGTTTGAATCTTCTCAACTACATTAAGACATGTGGTTGTAGAAATAGAAGGGTGTTTCTTTTGGGTGCCCATCCAAATGCAAATCTTATCAGCGGCAATTAAAAACTCTGTAGCCGCCGGATCACCGCCTCCTCTGCCTTGGTCCGCATAAGTAATTGATCCGAATAAAAAAGCTACTAAAGCTAAGCCTTTTGTTATTTTCATTTTTCTTTTCCTTTCGTTTGAGTCAATGGGTAAAAACAAATTCCCAATTGATAAACTTGATTAGATTGAACTTTTTCTCTTTGTAAAAACCCACTAAATTTTCGACGAAAGTCGTTGAGCATCTTTTTAGCCTTTGGTAGATCGGCCATAGCTATCGCTACCGTACTGCTGATGTTATGCCGACTCTCTTTTTGTACATTCTCAAGAGCTTCAATACCCATGGTGAGGATTTGCTTTTGATATTTACGAAGAGCCGAATTCGTAAATGAGGTTTCAATTCCAACTTCCGTACGATCCGCATGGCTTATCCACATACCGCTCTTTGGTATTTCTATAAGATCAAGACGTTCAAGTCTTTCAAGTGCAATTGTGACTTGGCTTACCGTAATCTTGAGTTGTTTCGCAATCCACTTTGGATCATTTTGGAAAGTCTCGAGTCTCATCAATTCAAGAATTGCGTCGTGATACCATTCAGACATCACAATAAATGAATCAATAGAAAGGTCTTGAATACCCTGACGAGAACCATCCTTATTTAATTTACTTCGAAAAGGTTCAATCTCTTGTGGACCTAAATCTAAAGCGTTCGCTAAGGTTATTAGCATTTTTTCACTAAGGGAGCGTTTTCCGCGCAACAGCTGCGACAAAGTGCTGTGATCAATCTTTAAAGCCTGAGCAAAAGCTCTGAGTGAATAACTCGGATTTTTTTCGCAACGGCGTAGTAGCTCCAATTGAAGATACTGTCGAAAATTTTTAGTACTTAGCGAACCTTGCCGCTTCTCGGTATATTCCATGTTGCAGAGATTAAAGGCAGACACGTCAAACTGCAATCGATTTTGCCCCAAAGTGGGGCAAAATATACTGCCCCACCAATTTTTTTCATAGTACCGAGCGGTGCGTTTGCAACAGAGGCTTCAAAAGTATCTAAAGGATACCAAAAGCATAATCATGTACAGATGCGCACTTAACCACTGGTTTGATGACTATCGCTGTGGTTCTAAAAGTTCAGATCTGAAGACCAAGTATAAGAGTGTCACGCACTCCTAGATTTCATGGCGCGATCTAAATCATACGTCGCTTGAAAGTTCATCCATAATTTAGCGGAAGTTCCCAATGCTTGGGCCAAGTCGAGAGCTGAATCGGCAGTGATTCCACGTTTGCCTTTAATCAATTCATTGAGTTTGGCTTTCGTCCATTTTAATTTTTTTGCAAACTCGGCTTGAGTCATACCCATAGGTTCGAGAAATTCTTCAAGAAGCATTTCTCCAGGGTGGAATGGATTTTTCGGTTGTTTCATAAGCTCTCCTATCTATGGTAGTCTAATATCTTTACTTCGCTTGCTCTGTCTTCGGACCATTTAAAAATTACTCTCCATTGATCATTAATTCGAATCGAATAAAAGCCGTGCAAGTCGCCCTTCAATGCTTCTAACCGATTGCCTGGCGGAACTCGAAGGTCTGTTAAGTTATCAGCTTCATGCAAATACAAAAGCTTTCTGCGTGCAACCCGAAAAAGTTCAGCAGGGAAGGCTCTTGTTTGCTTTGACTTTTTATCGTCAAAAAGGTCTTGCGCGAGTTGATTGCCAAAGCTGATAATCATGTTCCGATATTATCGGAATTCGATAATTATTGCAAGAATTTTTTAAAGTTTGGCAGAATCTTGGATTTGAGGGTTTAACTAGACGTAACTACTCATAATTCGACACCACCTCCATAATAGAACCACCACACCTAACTGTTAAAATCTGGTTTTATCTTGATTAGATTATTTCGTCGTCATAGTTTGCGCGCATGAAACGGCTTCAAACAGTATTCTGCCTTCTTGTTTTTTTTTCTATCTTCAATGCTCAGGCGAAGCTTGCGGTGTGGAGTGAGTTTCTTGATGCCGAAAAAGTAGAACGACATTTCGAGTTTCTAAAAGTTCATCATATCGATCTCCACCTTGCCGTGCGATCTCACGAGATATCACAACCCGGGCTTTTTGGTTTTATTCGTAAGGCTCAGCAGCAGGGAATTGAAGTGCGACCTTGGATTCTTTTAGAAGAGGAAAAAGGCTATTGGGCCAACGTTTGGAATGCTGAAGAGTTTCGACAAACGGTGCTCTATTTTCTGACTCGTGCAAAAGAAGAGAGAGTTCCCGTCAAATGGATTTCCATTGATCTCGAATCGCCGCCCAGACAGTTAAAAGCTGCGGCTGCGTGTTTGTCTCATAAAGACATTTGGTGTGCCTCCAAAGTGTTTTCAGAAAATCAAAACTCTTTTGTTTTCTGGAAGGCCCACGCAACTTTTCAAAAAATGATCGACGACGTCCATCGTCTGGATGTGAAACTTCATGCGGTGACGGCTCCGATGGTGCTTCATGATTTTGCGGATGGCTTACCGCAGTTTCAATTTCTCTTTGGTGTACCTGTCCAGGGCTTGGATTGGGATGAACTGTCCTTTATGGTTTATCGTCCCGAATTTATAAACCTGCTAGGGCCTATTGGTTCTGACATTGTTTACGAATACGCTAAAATGGCGAAACGGTATGTTGGGGCTAAAGCTGCCATTGATCTGGGAGAGATCGGTTCCAGCGTCTTTCCTATCCCGGTCAAAGGCTTTCAGAAGCCTGAGGAATTGATTTCAGATTTAAGAGCTGTAAGAGAGGCGAGGATCACGGAGATCAACCTCTATTCTCTCGATGGCTTATCTACCATGCCGAATCCTGATCTATGGATTCAAACCACCGGGACAAACACACCAGCGCCTAGTTGGAAAACGAAATTTTATTTTTCCGTTATCCAGTTTGTTAAAAAATGGCTGCCACTCCCAGGCAGATAGTCATATAGAGACAGAAAATCGATAGACGCCTCTAGGAAGTTGTTTAAAGCTTAGCCCATGTCTTTTACGTGAATTTTTGTTAATCCCTTTTGCATTCCTTGAGGTGGCTTAAAATCAAGTATAAGTTGTGGGCTCTTGGAGGAATTTTTATGAAAATTATTTTGAGCTTTTTAATCCTTGTAACAGCTATTGTTTCTCAGGCCTCTGGTGTTGAGAGCATTCAATGTAAAAACGAGCGAATAGAAATTGCGTTTCAACTACAATACGACGAATCTGTTGGCTCAATTTCATTGAAAAATCTTACTACGCAAGACGCTCTTTCTTTAGATCTTAAGTTGGATCCTGTTTCTGAGAAGTCACCCTACAATGTGTATTCTCAGCGTGATATCGCTGCAACTCAAAGAAGTTACAACTCAACTCTCGTGTTGAGAATTCCTAAAACAAGAAATGCGACTTTTAAAGCCTCTCTTGAAGACCGTGATTATGATGACGATTATGAATCAGGCTACCGACTTCAAGATAAAGGTCCCGACTATAACGGATATGTTCTCCGCTCCGGTTGGTCAGATATAGAGATTTCTTGTACATCTTCTCATTAAGATTTTTTCAGAATTAAATGTTTTAAAAAGCCAGTTCATTCGCGCTGGCTTTTTTTTGTCTTCAGATTGCTCGGGATCCTATACCATCATCTTGAGATGAGAACATAAAAAAGCCAGCTCGGAGGGAGCTGGCTTTAAAAGAAGATAAGCAAACGAGATTAAAGTGTATGACCGAGAGCCATTTGAAGCTGTTGACGCTGAACAGGGTTTGCATCGCCGAGCTTTTTACCTTCAGTAGCGATTGAAAGTCTGACGGGTTCGTCCACTCCGTTAAGTCCCCAAACAACATTCACAATTTTTGCGGCTCTTGTTGGGCTACAACCAGAGTAGGCGAGAATCATGGCAAATACTGATGGCCCACGGTGTTTCATTCCGTTGCAACCGAAGGCGATATACTTATGATCTGCAAGACACGAGAGATAGCTAGTGCGAGCGTTCGCAAACTGATCTTTCAATTTTGTCCCGTATTCGCGAGGACCACTTGTAGTCGTCAAATCTTTTGGATTTGTAAGGTAGATGTGAGTGAAATCTTCTTCGGCTTCATCATTCCCTTTGTTGTAGTACCATGTGCAGTAATTTTGGCTTGCACTTGCTGTAGAGCGAGCTGCCGCAAAATTCTTGATGGCCTTTGCGTCAGAATTACCTACACCGAGTCCTAAGATGGTAATGTTCCCCACTTTAAAGAGGTGAGCATTGTCCATATCTTTTAAGTCCGCTTTTACTTCTTTTTCCAAAAAAGTTTTTGGATCGCAGTAAGCGGGTTCACCTGGATCTAAAACTTCTTTTTCGGTTGGGGGTTTTACTTTTCCAGAACCCATTGCGTGGCCTTGTGAGGTCATCACAAGGGAAAGTGTGAATATTAATATGAGAGTTTTCATGAGCGCCTCCTTGGCTGTGTTTGAAAACGTTTCCGGGATGGAAGACCTAGATGAGGATCACTTTGGTTGTTCATTTATTAATTTCATTCTAGAAAAAAAAGTGTCCGACCGTGCACGACAAAAAATAAAACTAGTCATTGTGCCGAAGTGCGATTTTTACAGTTTTCGATTAGAAAAATTAATATCCATACTTTCGCCGCGTGCAAATTGACCCATTTAAGTCGAGTTGTGATTTAAATGATTTCCTCGAGAGAAAAAATATTTTGTTCGAGGGAGGGGCTGAAATGTTTTTTTACAGAAACATTTCAGCTTTGTAAGGTTCACTAGACTAGATTTTCAAATTTCTGCTCGAGTTGGGAGTTTTCAAACAAAGTTCGTTCATGTGTTGGTGAAAAAAAATTCATTTATTTGTGCCTGCAGGATGAGGGTGGATGTTCAAAATGTAGCGATTGGTGAATCGAGTTTTTGCAAAGCAGAGGTTTTTCGATCATGTATGAGAAATTGAAGTAAGAGCTTGTAATAGGGGTAGGTGAGTTATTTCAAAGCCCTGAGAATCTTAGGGTTCAAGGTCGAGTCGAGAATATAAGAAAAACGCATTGACTTACGCATAACTTACGCACATACTATGGATGTATGAAAACAGACTCTTCCTCTCCTCCTAACAACCTGACCCCCAAACAGAAGAAGGTTCTGGACTTCATTCAAGACTTCTTGCGCGAGAGGGGCTACGGCCCCTCTCAGCAGGAGATCGCTCGTCACTTCGGGTTCAGTTCACTAGGCACCGTACAGAATTACCTCGTGCGTTTAGAGCAGAACGGTTACCTCTCCCGCTCTTGGAATGCAAAGCGGGGCCTGACTCCGACCTTTAATGAAAACAGTCTTCCCCTTTTAGGTCACGTAGCGGCGGGGAAACCCATCGAAAGTCTATTGAATGATGAACGCATCGAAGTTCCGCCTTTCATGTTGGAGAAACTAAGAAAAGATCCAGATAACTTATTTGTTTTAAAAGTTGTGGGTGATTCCATGCTCCAAGACGGCATTCTTGAAGGTGACTACGTGATCATACGAAAACAAAAGACGGCCGAGAGCGGACAGAAGGTTGTAGCCCTTATCGAGCACGGAGCGACGATCAAAAGATTCTTTAAACTTCGTGATCGTATCGAACTTCACTCTGCAAATCCTCAATATGCTCCCATTGTTGTACGTCCCCATGATCCTTTTGAAATTGAAGGTCTATTCGTGGGCTTAATCCGTGTCGAACAATAAATGAATTCAAACTCTGAGAACACGAAGGAAGAATGGGATGAAGTCAGCGAACAAGCGCCAAGAAACGAAGTGGAATTTGTTGACTGGCTTTTTGTGGATCTCAACTCTTTTTTTGCTTCTGTTGAGCAACAGCTAAATCCTGTACTTCGCAACCGACCTGTTGCGGTTGTGCCTGTTCTTGCAGAAACCACTTCCTGCATTGCTGCGAGCTATGAGGCGAAAGCTTTCGGTGTAAAGACGGGGACAAGAGTGTCTGAAGCGAGGCAGATGTGCCCCGGGATTCGTTTTGTAAAAGGAAATCATAAAAATTATGCCGATTACCATCATCGTATTATAGATGCGGTGGAATCGTGTCTTCCGGTGACAGTTGTCATGTCGATTGATGAGATGGCCTGTCGTCTTACAGGATCCGATCGTGGTATTCCAAAAGCGATGGAGATTGCAAAAGGGGTTAAACAGAAAATTCGTGAATTAGGGAGCGAACTCGGATGTTCAGTGGGACTAGCACCTAATCGATATTTGGCAAAAGTCGCTTCCGATATGCAAAAGCCTGACGGACTGACAGTGGTTCGACGAAGTGAAATTCCTCAAAAATTTTTTCGGCTCAAGCCGAGAGATTTTCCAGGCATCGGCCACAATATGGAGATTCGGTTACAAAAAGCAGGGATCTATACCGTAGAACAAATGTATCAAGCCGATCTTCATAAAATGCGAAGCATTTGGAGTGGGGTCGTTGGGGAAAGGTTTTACAAATGGATTCGCGGCGAAAACTTAGAAATCTCAACCGAAAAACATAAATCCATTAGCCATTCTCACGTTTTGGCTCCTGAGCTGCGAAATCCTAAGGGATCCTACGCCGTCGCTCAAAAACTCCTGCACAAAGCAGCTTATCGGCTTCGCAAAATCAATCATTGGGCGTGTGGAATGTCGGTTTCATTAAAATATTTAAATGGATCAAAGTGGCGAGAAGAAGTGCGAATGCTCGAGTGTCAGGACACATTTAGTTTTAATAAAATTTTACAAGAGATGTGGAAGACTTGCCCTGGGGGATCACCCATTAAAGTTTCGGTGGTGCTTTCTGATTTAGTAGCGGATGAAAATCGTAATGCTTCTTTTTTTGAAGAAACTAAGGGATTAGATTTGAGCCGGGCGATGGATCGTTTAAATAACAAGTACAATAAAAATTTAGTTTATCTCGCAGGAGTAGACCAAGCCAAAGTAGCAGCGCCTACGCGAATTGCTTTTTCGAATATTCCAAGCTTTGATTTAGAAGGAGAATAAAAGTTAGCGAGAAGCGAGAGAATCAACGATTTCTTGGTAAAGAGTCGGAAGATCCTTAAGGGACGGAGTTGTGCCAACACTTGTTGGAAGAACAAGAATTTTGAGCTGTTGATGGTTTTCTTTTAATTTTTCGAGGTTCTTAAGAGAAAAAATATTTTCGATCAAAAATAAATCAATATTCTCTTTTTTTATCATCGAGAGGACTGCTGCTAAATGTTGGGGTGAAGGAGCTTGACCGGGATGACTTTCCAATACTGCGCGCGTATCGATCCCAAAACGTTTGAGAAAATAATAGAATGTCGTGTGATAGGTGATCACTTTTTTACCTTTGAGAGGGTTGAGCTGGGTTTTCCAAAGAGCGAGTTGTTTTAAAAGTTGAGATTGAAACTCTTGCGCTCTTTTTTTAATCTCCATCCCTTGCTCAGGAAAAACTTCTATAAGTTTTAAAGAAAGGGGAGTGATAACATCGGCCACTCGCTGGGGATCTAAAAAGAGGTGAGGATTTCCCTCAGGATGATTTTTATGGGAGAGAAGAGGGTCTGTCTCCGGGTTCATGAGTGGGCCGAGGAGAAAGATTTTTTTTTGATCAACCTTTAATTTCTTGAGCCACTCTTCATAACCTAATCCGATGGCGACAACCAATTTGGCTTTTTGGGCCACCACGACATGGCTGGGCTTGATATCAATGTGATGAGGATCTTGTTTTGCATCGGTAAAAGATTGGACTTTTAAAAATGGGGCTAAGGTAGAGACGAGAGATTGTATGTCGGTGGTTGTTGTAGCAACAAGAGAAGTTTCGGCAAAGACAGAGGTCGAAGACATAAAAATCGCAGAACAAAAAAGAAGACACCGCATTTTTACTTCATACTATGAATAGCAATTTTTTTAAAGCCAACAGTGAGGGAGGGATGACCTACAATGCCACATATTGACTTGGGCTCACCTCAAGAGGAGCATGGTCGCATCCATGAAGGTATTAACAAGCCCACTTTCACCAATGAAGATGTTCCTAGTGATTTTTACACTCGGCATTCTCACCCGTTCTTACGGAATTACCGACCACTGGAAAAATAATGACCATTACAATTTTGCGGGTGTCTCGACAACACACGCTTTGAAGTGCTTAAAATCCACGCCTTTTGACATTTCACGCGGTCTCTATCTTTCATTTTGTGACACTGCCAGTCCAGACCTCTATGAGAACCATTCGCCCGCTTTTTTGTATCCCATGTGGGGACTGACCTTGGTTTTTGGAGAGGGGGAATGGGTCACGAGACTCTCCACATTGATTCACTCTGCTTTAGCTATTCTTCTCGTTTTTTTAATAGGGCTTCAGGTGTGGCCTCTCGAACCGTATCGAGCGGTCTTTGCAAGTTTCTTTCAGGCCTTCTTTTTAGGGCCTATGTATTTTGGAACGCACATCGATCCGATCACCGAGTTCACGCTGACGTTCATGCTACTTTCCACCTACGCAGCTCTTAGAAATAAAATCTTTTGGTCACTTTTTTGGGCGCTGATTGCGGGATTCACGGCTTGGATCGGATTTTTTCACTTCGCTTCGCTTTTGGCCTTTGCGTGGCTTCGTGGAAAAGATTTTAAAAAGACGCTAGCAGGAACGTTTGTTGGATTTCTTTTTTGTGTCGCTTTGCTGATGTACCTTCAAGGTACTTGGGACATCTTAGCCTTTGTTCAAAAAAAGATTTTTAATCCCGAATATATTCCGGCGGAAGACTGGGTTGAAAAGGCTTTGTGGCCAGTACGTTTTGTAAAAAACTTTTTTGTCTCCCAAGCCCGTCTTTTAGGGCCTTTGTTTGCAAGCTTTGTGTTCTATGAGCTTGTTTTCGGTAGAGCTTCAAAAATTTTTAGTTATAAAAAGGGTGTATGGTCCCAAGCCACAAACTATCAGTGGGCACTACTTCTTTTGTCGCTCGGTTCGGCCATTTACTCTGTACTCGGCGTGAAGTACGTAATGGTGCATATCTATCTTTTTAATTTTTTCATGCCTCTCTATGCGCTTCTCGCGACAGAGTTTGTATGGAAAGTGTTTCAGCAAGGCGTACAAAGCATTGAGCCCAAAAAGTATGCTCTTTGGGCTTTGCCACTCGTCGCTCTTTATCCCTACGGAATTTATAAAACCAACGTGCTTCATGATGCGATTACCAGCGGACTGATTGTTCTTTTAAGTGGCTATATGTTATGGGCTATTTTTAAACGTCGACTGTCGTCTCAGGTTTTACAATTCTGTTTAGTAGCGGCAGCTCTACTTAATTTTAGCCAAGTGGTGAATTACCGAAACGAAGCGGATACCGAATTTCCGTTTTGTGAATGGGCCAGAGCTGAGTACGCACGTACGGGTCAACCTATACGCACGAAAGAGCCGCACACACGCAATAAAGAATTTCTTTACTGCCGTGGCATTCCGATCATTTACGAATAAACATTTCCTAACATTAAACCCACAGAACCTCTTCGACCCGTTGAATGCCGAGCTTATCCATCACGACGCGATAAAGTTTATCTTGTGAGTGGGTGGGTTGGGTCTCTGCGGATTTGCTCAAGGAAAGAAAACTTTTCTTCTTAGCGTTCAATTTGATTCGGACGAGAAAATAAAAATGATACACCTTGTGGGAACGGTAGGCCGCGAGGGTCCCGTCCGTCTGAAGAATCGAAATATCTTTATGAGGATCATCCATGTGGCGTAAAAATCGTTCTAAATTAATACGAATGTTTTCTTGCACGGCCCAGATGGAGTGAGTGCCAAGACAAGTTTTGGAGGCCGTAGAAGAAATCTCCTGAGCTTTTTTATAAACGATCAAGTCTTCTTGTACAGAAGAGAGAATGGCTTTCGGCGTATAAGCCTCTCTCCACTGTGTCCACTCAGCGGAATCTTTTGCGGAACATTTTTGTAAGGATTGAATACGAAACCATTCTTTCACGTAGCCTACGGAATCGTTCCCGTTTTCTTGATCGGTCATAAGCTGTTGGTCGAAGTCAGGAATAAGTTCAGTGGCTCGCTGACTTAAGCGCTCGCGCGCCCAGTCCTTAATGCGATCGCGAAGCACGTAAACGATAACCCCAAAACAAAAAATAAAAAGACCTTGAAAGGCCACGCCAAAAAGATCGGGGCGATTGAGCTTTTGAAAGAGCATCGCCCAGCTACCGGCACAAGTGGCGCCAACGAGAGCCATGGTCTCAGAGATTTTTTGCGCAGATGGTTTTCGAGTCACATCAAGAAACATGCGTGATTGAAAGAATTTTTTGAGTTGCCCCATGTGATGGAGATAGGCTTCGCCTTGTAGCGGAGTGCTGTTTGGCTCCATCTTTTTCTTCTTTTGTGAATACTCAACCTCGCGGAGCTGAATCGACTTCATCTTCGATATGAGTTCTTGATGAAGTTCCGCAAAGTGTGTGCCTTTGCCTTGGGCTTGCCCTTGTTCAAGTGCGATTTGCATTTGCCCTAAATATTGAATGAAAGCTTGGGTGATAAAATCGTCGAGAAAATGTAGGAGTTGTTGAAGCGGATGTTGCGAACTCCACTCGCGAATCGTTAAAAGGTGTCGCGAATAAAGGTCCATCTCGTAAATCACGTCGAACATTTGGGTAGTGCCTAAGTTGTCCGGCGCGAGAAGGGAATAAGACATCAAAATATGTTTTTTAGATTTAGAGCCAGAGTATTTGAGATTCTCGCTAAAAATAGCGCCGAGCTCTTTAATGCTTTCTTGCAAATTTTCGACGTAAGAAAAGGGTTCGTTGAGTTGAGATCTCTGGGTTTGTTTTAAATCTTGCGCCACGTTTTCCAGCGCAATTTTCTGTGCCGAGTGACCAAGGCGATTCTGCATGGGTATAGAAAGTCTTAGTCGCGGCCGAAAATCTCCGTAGATATCTTGTTTACGCCAGCTGGTTGCTTGCAAACTTCTCGGGACAAAAAGTGCGACTTCCATTTCGCTGTGGAACTTCTCTTGCGAGACTTCAAAGTAATTTTTAATTTCTACGTTATGGTGGTCGTGGTGGGAAAGCGTGCTTTTAAGATGGCAGTCGAGAGGCAAAGCAGGTTCTGGTTGAAGCTGCAGCCAGGAAGTAAAGTCGAGCGCCCTTTTTGCGGGACCCTTTATTCGTTTTGAAAAAGTGATGAATTCTTGAACGATGAAAAACCTCCGAAAGTACCTCCCAACGGCCAGTTGGGGTAAATATAAGGCTATCATTAGGCCCGAGGGTCACAAAGAAATTTCTGATGAAAGTCTAGGATCTAAAGATGGTCATGGTTGGAATTGCTTGACGAAATGTTTCATGAAAATCTTAAGGAGATGCCAAAAAAGAATCTCAAAGTCCTTGTTATAGATGACGACGCTGAGTCTGCACAAGGCGTTGCGGAATGTTTTCAGATTTATGGATTTACTTCTCAGATCTCGATGAGCTCAGAGGCGATTCGGCAAATTCAGGAAGCGACCTTTGATGTCATTCTGGTCGATATGAAAATGAAAAACGCCTCTGGTTTAGACCTCTTGCGACATTTTCAAAAACAAATACATTCACAGAATCAAACCACCAAAATTTTTGCCATGTTTGAAGGGCAAAAAGCACCGGGCCTCGATGACCTCGAAATTGACGGGTCTGTTTCTAAGCCTGTCACCGCGCAAAAAATTATTGAGATTGTACGTAAGGCGAGTTTGTCACGAGTGGGTTAAAGCTTGATGTGTAAACCTTCGTACGCGAACTGCCAATCCACTTCATTTAGCTTTTCAGTTTTTGCCGACTTTAATCTTTGTTCGTAATACTGCCGGGTCTGTCGTTCATTTTCGACAAGATCCTCATCGCTCGCAAAAGGATCGTGATGAACGAAAGCAACTTGTTTAATTCCTTCGCGCATCGCAAGGTCTAGGCCTACACTCGGAACGGAATGCCCCCAGTTCGCTTTATCAATCACTTCTTTTACAGAGTACTGGCCATCAAAGATCATGAGATCAATGTTTTGGTAAAGTGGAAGATCTGGGCCTAATTGCTCTGGCGTAAAACGTGTGCATTCCGTGTCGACACAATAAGCGAGACTCTTATTTTTATGAGAAATACGATAACCCCAAGATGGATCTGGATGATCGAGCATGTAAGGAGTGATGGTCATGTCTCCAAGAGTGAGAGGTTTTCTTGGTTGTAAGGCATTGAAAGTGATTTTTGCGCCGAGATCTTTGAATTCTACAGGGAAGATGGGTCGATGAAAAATAGCGCGAATGGAAGGCTCTAATTCTTCTTGGACCGCATAAAAGTGAATGATGTTTCCAGGTACAAAAATGGGTCTGAAAAAGGGAATGCCAATCAGATGATCTAAGTGAAAATGAGTCATTAAAATATGAACTTCGCCTTTTCCTTTTCCACAAGGACCTGACATAAGTTCTTCGCCCGCTTGTTTGAGACCACTGCCTCCGTCGATAAGAATTTGAAATTGGTCCGTGCGGATTTCCGTACAAGTCGTGTTGCCCCCAAAGCCTTCCACCTTCCAGCGATCTTCAGATTCCAGGAAGCGACCGATATTGTTGGCTTGTGCACCAAATTCAATGAAGTCAGATAAAAGCCTACGGCCTCGCTCGCGAGTTTCCCACACTGTACTAGGGCGGGGTACAGAACCTCGCACGCCTAAAAAACGAATATTCATGTTTGTTAACCTTTGCTCGTATGCTTCAGGCTATTTTTAAGCTTCGGTTCTGTCAATTTTTGAGCTTTTACAAAGGCTGTGCGTCTAAGATTCGGCTTGTCTCTCGGAGGGAGCTGTTTCAGAATCAATTCCGTGAAAAAATTCAATTCCATTCTTCTTTTTTGTGACGGTGCTTGCTCTGGAAACCCCGGTCCTGGGGGTTGGGCGACAGTTTTGGCGTCTCCTGATAAGGGAGTGTTAGAGCTTGGAGGCCGAGTCCTTGCCACAACGAACAACCGTATGGAAATGCAAGCGCTTCTCGAAGGCTTAAAAAAAATTAAAAGTAGTACAACGCCTATTCTTGTATTCTCTGATTCCGTCTACGTACTTCGTGGCGTGTCGGCATGGGCTCATGGTTGGAAAAAAAGAGGTTGGAAGACCGCCGAAGGTGAGGATGTCGCCAATCGCGATTTATGGGAGCTCATTTTGCCTGAGGTTTCGCGTTTAGGTTCATCACGCTTTCAGTGGAATTATGTGCGCGGACATACGGGCGTTCCGGGAAATGAGCGTTGTGATGTCATTGCGGTGGAATTCTCTCAGGGGCAAAAGCCTGACCTCTATGAAGGAAGCTGGGATGGCTACACTTACGATTTACTCGAATTGCCTGCAGACTTGTCTTTACCTGCGATGAAATCTGCTAATTCTGGCCCAAAAATGCCGATGACCTATTTGAGTTTGGTGAACGGGGTGCTGCAACGGCATAAAACATGGTCGGAATGTGAAGCGCGTGTGAAGGGCCGCCCTGGAGCAAAATTTAAAAAAGCAAAAAATAACGAAGAAGAAACAGCTATTGCCATTTCATGGGGTGTTGATCCCAGCCAATTGGTATAGGAGATGAATATGAAAGTTTCCATTTTATTAACAGGGTTCATTTTGTTTGCAGCCTCTTTTGTTCAAGCAAATGTTGATGCAAATTTAAAAGAAACATTTGCATTGGAACGTTCACGCTTGGTGAAGGATCCAGTTTATAAACTTCACATCAAGCTCGAAAAAGAGAAAGAAACTTTTGCGGGTGAAGAAACTCTCTCTTTTCGGCTCGTTGAAAAAGAAGACGACGTTTGGGTGGATTTTAAATACGGTGAAGTGACCGAGCTTCTCGTAAACAGAATCAAAGTGGAGAAAGTCGAGATCAAAGATTTTCGTATTCGGTTACCTGAAGACCTGTTGGTGGCAGGACAAAACGACATCTTCATTCGTTACACGCAGAAATTTTCTAAAAACGGAACGGGCCTGTACCGGTTTCAAGATCCGCAGGATAAGCAAGTCTACATCTATTCGATGTTCGAGCCTTACGACGCCAATCACATGTTTCCAAGTTTTGATCAACCGGATATGAAGGGAGTTTTTCATCTCACAGTCGAAGCTCCATCTGACTGGGTGGTGATTAGTTCAGGGAAAGAAAAGCAGGTAGGAAGATCAGGGAGAATGATTAAATGGGCTTTTGAAGAAACACTTCAAATCAGCCCTTACATTTTCTCTCTTCACGCTGGACCTTACAAAGTTTGGAAATCTCAAGCAGGAGAGATCCCTTTAAGACTTTTTGCGCGAAAGTCGCTTGCCAAGTACGTTCGCGTATCTGATTGGTTTGAACCGACTCGTCATGGATTTAAATTCTTTCAATCGTATTTTAATTACCCTTATCCTTTTAAAAAATATGATCAACTGATCGTTCCAGATTTTAACTATGGAGCGATGGAAAACGTGGCGGCGGTTACGTTTGCGGAACGCTACGTGATTCGTGGCACCCCAACGACTTTAGATCGCGAGCGCCTCGCCGAGACTCTTCTCCACGAAATGGCACACATGTGGTTTGGAAATTTGGTTACGATGAGATGGTGGAACGGTTTGTGGCTTAATGAAAGCTTTGCGACTTACCTATCAATGATGGCCGTGGTGCAAATGAAAGACTTCTCGTACTCATGGCAAACTTTTAATACAAGCATTAAGTCATGGGCTTATTGGGAAGATCAGCTTGTCACAACCCATCCGATTGAAGGGCAAGTTCCTGACACTCTCTCGGCTTTTGTGAATTTTGATGGAATTACTTACGGCAAGGGCGCCAGCGTCTTAAAACAACTTCATTACTTTTTGGGCGAAGAAGCTTTTCGTGATGGACTCAGGATTTATTTTAAAGCCCATGAGTATGGTAATACAGAAATTAAAGATTTTACGGGAGCTCTCGCTTCAAGTTCCGGAATGGATTTACGTGAGTGGTCGAAGCTTTGGCTTGAAAAAGCAGGTTTAGATTCTATCAGGCCAGAGTATGAGTGTGTACAAGGCCGTGTAAAAACATTTGACCTTCTTAAAACACCTCCTGGAGCAGAGCCGGTGGATCGCCCGCATCGCACTCAGATTGCGCTCTTTGATGTGAAAAATAATCGTCTCGTAAAACGTAAGACGGCGAACTTGCGTTACCAAACGGCTTCGACGATTGTGAGCGAATTCATTGGTGAAAAATGTCCAGGCTTTGTTTACTCCAACTTCGGCGACTATGATTATGTCAAAGTCGAGCTAGACGGAAATAGTATCGAAACAGCGAAAAAATATCTCTCAACGATTGACGATGTTCTCTTGCGTACGATGATTTGGGGCAACCTCTTTGAGATGTTGAGAGATGCGAAAATTTCTTTAGCAGATTATCTGGAAATTGTGCTTCAGCATTTTCCTAAAGAACAAAGTTTGCCGGCGATGAAGCTGGTGCTCGACTCGCTTCACGGTCGTGGTTTTAACGCCTTAGACACTTTTACTTATTATTATCCTCAAAGCGAAAAGCGTTTGGCAGTGATTTCTCAGCTAGAAAAGATGTTATGGAATAGATTAATCAAGGCGAAGGCGGGAAGTGGACATCAAAAAATTCTTTTTACGTCTTACACCAAGCTCGCAGAATCTCTTGAGGCGCAAAAACGATTAGCAGGATTTTTAAAAAGCGCCCGACCGTTAAAAGGCTTCAAGGTGGATCAAGATCTTCGCTGGACCGTGATTAAGCGTTTAAGCCAGAATAATTATGCAGGTGTCGCAAAACTCATTGCAGCCGAAAAGAAGCGTGACAGTTCTGAAGAGGGAATGAAGCAAGCCATAGCTGCGGAAGTGCTTTCGCCAGATATAAAAGTGAAGAAAGCATGGCTTGAAAAACTGGGTCAGAAGAATGAGGAATCGCTCGGCCGACAAAAGGCAGCGATGGATCATCTTTTCACAGGAGCTCAAGCGCAAGTCTATGCCGAATTACTGAGCCTGGTTTTAGAACAAACGGCCACTCTTGCGACGGAAAAAGATCAAGAGTTTATGGGAACTTGGGCGGAATCCATGATTCCTCGTTACTGTGATGAATCCAGCCGTGAGAAAATGGAAAGTTTTTTGAAGAGCAAAAGCTCTCGATTACCGCCGGCAATCGTGAAACCGTTACGTATTCATTTACAGGAAGAACAACGTTGTATTCTCATCCGAGCGAAAATGGGTGAAGGCGCCGCCATTAAAACCGGCACCTAAATATCCATAAGGGTCGTCGGATATGTTGTTGCTCGGTCGCGCCGAGCCTCTCTCCAAGCTTTATGGAAGTTTAGGTGGAGATTAGGCCTGAGCGGCGTAGGAGTGCGTTCGGGTCTGGCTCTTGCCCACGGAACTTTTTATAAAGCTCCATCGCATCTTCGGTGTTTCCTTTAGAGAGAATGTTCTCGTAGAAAGATTTTGAAATATTCTCGTTGAAAAGACCATTCATCTTGAAATGTTCGAAGGCGTCTGCATCGAGCACTTCGGCCCACTTATAAGAATAATATCCAGCAGAATACCCGCCAGCAAAAATATGCTGAAATCCTGCAGAGAAGCTCGTGTTCTCGATGAGTTTAAGAAGTCGCGTGGTGCTTGTGACTTCTCGTTCAAACTCGAGAACGTTGCCGTTAAAATCTTGCTGCTGTGAATGCCAAGCGAGATCAAGAAGTGCAAACTGCACTTGTCGTAAGGACATCCATCCTGCCATGAATTTTTGGCTCTCTACTAATTTTTTGTAAGTCTCTTCGGGAAACGCAGCGCCTGTCTTTCCGTGTTTGGCGATGGAGTAAAAAACTTCTTTTTCTAAAAGCCAATTTTCCATAAACTGTGAGGGAAGCTCTACAAAATCCCAAGTTACGGATGTTCCGCTAAGACTTCGGTAAGTCACGTCTGAGAGGAGCCCGTGAAGAGCATGACCAAATTCATGAAAAAGCGTATTCACATCGTCAAAGCGTAAAAAAGTTTCCTCATTCGGTAAACCTTTGCTGAAATTCATCACTATGGAAATGTGGGGGCGGCAAACTTTCCCTTGAAAGAGTCCTTGGTTACGAAATTGAGTCATCCAAGCACCAGCACGTTTCGATTCTCTTTGGTAGAGGTCGACATATAGAAGGCCAACGTATTGATTTGTACTTTTTGTGACTTCAAATACTTGAACGTCTTTATGGTAAACGGGAATATCTTGGCGTTCTTTTAGTTCAATTCCGTAAAGTCTTTTAGCAAGTCCAAACATTCCTTTTAAGACATTTTGAACTCCAAAATAAGGTTTGAGTTCTTCCTGATTTACATCAAATTTTAGTTGAGTGAGTTTTTCGACAATGAATCCCGTATCCCAAGGAAAAACTTCACTTGAGCCCATATACTGTTTTTTGTAATCGGAGAGCTCATTCATTTCTTTTTTGGCTGCCGAGAGGGACACACCCCTGAGTTTCTCGAGGAAGTTCTGGGCGGTTTTCGTGTTTTGAACCATACGATCATCAAGAACAAAGTCTGCGTGAGAAGAAAATCCGAGAAGTTGGGCACGGTCTTTTCTTAAGTTAACAATTTTTTGTATAACTTCTTCGTTGCTGTATTTACCATGAATGCATTTGCCATTATAAGCTCGGTAGAGTTCTTCACGAAGTTTGGCGTTTTCTCCCATCTCCATAAAGGGGACGTAGGTGGGGGCATGGAGAGTCAGAGCCCATTCTTTTTCGTGACCGCGTTTTTTTGCCTCTTCTTGAAGTTGAGCTTTAAACTCTGGAGAGAGTCCGGCAAGTTCGGACTCATTTTTCACAAGGCGGACGTACTCATTGGTGGCTTCTTGTACATTTTCTTTAAATTGAGTGGTGAGCTTCGAGAGCTCTTGATCAATCGTACGGATTTTCTTTTTCTGCTCTTCGTTTAGCTTAGCTCCGTTACGTACAAACGAACGATGAGTTTCGGTGAGTAATCTTTTTTGTTCGGAATTTAGGCCTAAGGTATCTTTTTTCTCAAATAACTCATCGACTCGTTCAAAAATTTTTTGATCCAAAAACAAATCGCTTGAGAAGTCTGACTGAAGAAGGGCCATCTCTTTGGAGATTTTTTTAATTTCCTCAGAGGCTTCGGCGCTAAATAGATTGCTAAACACCGTAGAGATGGCTTCAACATCTTCGGCAAAAGTTTCAAACACTAGAAGTGTATTCTCAAAAGTAGGGACGGAGCTCTGTTTTATTTGATCTAACTTGGCGCGAGCTTTACTCATCTCTTTTTTGATAGATGAGAGAAAATCTTCGTGGCTGATTTGATCATAAGGGATGGCGCCGTCGAAAATTGATGTTTTGGAGAGAATTTGCCCCATATTATCGTGAGTTTTTGTCATTGTTTCTTCTCCTTAGCGGTTGAATTCGCAGCATAAGTTTCACTATAATAGTCTAAACCCAACCCTGACACAGGGTCTATGAGATTGAGGCAAAGATGATTCTTCATTGGGGACCCAGTCCTGAAATTTTCTCGTTAGGTCCCTTAAGTATTCGCTGGTATGGCCTTCTTTTCGCTTCTGGGTTCATGATCGGTTATCGTATTATGGACAAAGTGTTTCGACGCGAGGGATATAATCGCGAACACCTTGACCACTTGCTTCTTTATTTGATCCTTGGCACCACGATTGGTGCACGTTTGGGACATTGTCTTTTTTATGAGCCAGAAATTTATCTTCGTGACCCTCTCCGTATTCTGGCGATTTGGGAGGGAGGACTTGCGAGTCATGGTGGGACCCTTGGCAACTTCTTCAGCTTGTGGCTTTTTGTACGAAGATTTAAAGAGTTCGACTACATTTGGCTGATTGACAGATTGAGTTATCCTATCGCTCTTGTTTCGTGCTTCATTCGTTTAGGAAATGTGATGAATTCCGAAATTCTCGGGAAGCCAACGAATAGCAGTTGGGGAGTGGTCTTTGACCATGTCGACTCGATCCCTCGTTATCCAGCCCAGCTTTTTGAGGCCATTATCTATTTGTTGACGTTTTTTCTCATGCGCTACCTCTACGACAAAACAAAAGCCTGGCAATACAGGGGACGGATGTTCGGGATTTTCTTCTGTTGTATTTTCGGAAGCCGCTTCTTCATTGAACTCGTCAAAGAGAATCAAGTCCCTTTTGAAAACGCTTTGCCATTGAATATGGGCCAGTTACTCAGCATTCCTTTTGTACTGTTGGGGATTGGATTCATTATCTACAGCCGTACTCATCGGGTAGAGCCTGCGTTAACTGCTAAGAAAAAGAAAAAATAGTTTTAAGAACCCTTCTTTATAGCGGGGACGGAGCATAACTCCTCAAATTAGAAGAAGATTCATAAGTGAGCTTTGAGTTTAGTCGTTTTAAAGATCATGATTGGAATTCATCCGCACAAATAAACCTATTTGATGAATTTAAATTTTTTAGTTTTCTATTCGTAAGTAATTTTAATAAAAAGATGGTACTTTTTTTGTCTTAAAATACACGTTGGCCATCAACTTCTTTGAAATTGTTTTTTATAATTTAAAATATATTTTAACCTTCAGGCTGAAGATGTAATAGAAGCTTCTTTTACTAATTGAATCACGAACTGCCTGGTATTTATTTGCCAAATTGGCGAACCAATAAATGAAGAAAAAAACTCTGGATACTCTCTGTTTTTGTCGAGGTACTTATTAAACAGTGTTCGATATTTTGCCTGCCGTTCTTTTGCCGTAATTCCCAAAGCTAAATACCAGTTAGGTATAGTCAGAGTTCCTGAAAACTCATCTTTAATTCCGTAAGCATAAAACCTATAGCTAGAATATTTATAGGCCCTCAGCTGTAACTCTGTGCATTTTCCAGAGCGAATAGGATTTGCTTCTATATAAAAATGAACTCGAATCTGATGTTCGTCATTTTCAATTAAAGAAGTTTTAGGTCTGCCTTCAGCAACTTTACCGGATCTATTATGAATTTTATTATACCTAGCGCCAAATAATGAATGTGCTTGTCTCAGGAAATTTGAGAGTTTTGAGCTTTCTTGTGTGTAATTCATCAGACTATGGAAATGATTGTCCATACAAGCGTAAGCCTGTATTTTAAGAGAGCTTTCTTTGTTATGGGATTTAAGAGCATCTTTGACGCTTTGAAGATAAAGCGACTTCGTTGAGGAAGAATTTAAGTAATATTCTTTGTTATGACAGCGCCAATATTGATGAATAATGCCACATGAAGGAAAAAGCTGGATAGATCTAGGAATTCTCACAAATGAAAAGTCTTGCGAAATAAAATCCTAGCTTATGTGCTAATGAATATAGAAGGACCATGTCTAGTAGAACTAAACCGGAAATGGTCCGGACGCTGCACATTAATATTATTTTTTTATTGTAGCCACGAACTGTTCAATGTCCTGAGAGGTTGTGTCGAAGGCTGTCATCCAACGTACAATAGAGTGCTCCGTCCCTTTTTCCCATAAGTAAAAATGAAATGTTTTTTGTAGTTTTTCGATCAAAGAGTTAGGGATTCGGACGAAGAGGGCATTGGCATCCACAGATTGAGTGATCTCCACTCTTGAAAGAGCTGTTAGCTCTTTGGAAAAAAGCTGAGCCATCTTGTTAGAATGCTCCGCATTTTTTAACCATAGGCTATCGGTAAGGAGAGCTTCAAATTGTGCGGAGATAAAACGCATTTTCGAAGCGAGCTGCATATTTTGTTTGCGGTAGAATTTCATCTTCTGAGCGAGCTTTTTATTAAAAAACACGATGGCTTCGCCGTACATAAGGCCATTTTTAGTGCCGCCAAAACTTAAAACGTCCACACCATGAGTGGCCGCTTTGATATTTCTATCAAGATGTGCGATAGCGTTGGCGATTCGTGCTCCATCCATATGTACAAAGATTCCATGTTTTTTTGCGACTTCAGAGATTTGTTTTAATTCTTTTTGGGAGTATACGGTTCCAAGTTCGGTGCTTTGGCTCAAAGAAATCGCACGTGTTTGCGTTTTATGTTGGTCGCCATTCACTAAAAGACTTTTTTCGATTTGTTGAGCGGTGATTTTGCCATTTTCGGTGGGTAGAGTAACGAGTTTGCAACCTAAGATATTTTCGGGAGCGCCACATTCGTCTTCCTGGATATGTGCCCGTGCAGAACAGATCACAGATTCGTAACGGTCGATCATGGATCTTAAACTTAAAACATTGGCGGCAGTCCCGTTAAAAACAAAAAAAACCTCCACGTCGCCAAAGATTTTCTGAAACTTTTTTTGCGCACGTGCGGTGTACTCGTCATCACCATAAGCGGTGGCGTGGCCTTCGTTGCAGTTTACGAGCGCTTTCATGATGTCAGGATGAACGCTGGCGTAGTTATCGCTTGCGAAATGTCTTGGACGTAAGTTTTTAGATTTCATTTACTGATTATGTCGTTGTCGGGAGACCAAAATCAAAAGGTCTTTCGGCTATCATGCAGAGCGCTTCTGCAAAAGCCTTCGCCGAAGCTTCCACTTCATCAAGGGATCCAGTGAGGTAGGCACCGCCAAAGTTCGTCTCTGTGGGCGGTTTAAAGTGTTTTACAAGCTTTACTTCTGCGGCTTTGAGTGCGCAATCAAGAGCGATCACAGATTCAATCGGCGGCGCGATGAGATAAGCCATGGGATCTCCAGGCTTTAGTCCTGACTCTTTCGAGAGATAGTAACCAAGAGATGAGATGACGTGAGGAAAGAAATTGATTTCGCGAGAGCCGGTTGTTTTATAAAACCAAGCAGTTCGTTCCAGTTCGGCAAGACATGAATTGATACCATCTTGTACCGACTGGTTATCGCTCCCATGAATGATGCCAAGAACTTCTCCCGATAGAGGACCTGAGGAATGTCCAGAGCCAGCATAAAACGACTTTGCAAAGATCACGTTCACTTGAGAAGCTTTCGTGCATTCATCAAGGGCAGCGTAGAGGGCGTCATCCATATCGCAAGTGATAAGACCAAGAGAGGTGCCATCTTTAGGCGAAGCGCTGAAAGACTCGAGCAAACTTTTATGTGCGTCGGGGATGAGTTTAACGCTTAACACTTTTGGTTTTACAGGCACGATATTCATGGTGGCTCCTATCCGATATCGAGATCGACGCCGCTTTTTTTTTGTTCAAACATTTTACTCACAGTAAACCCAATGTAACGAGCGGCATCTTGAGCGTTTAGCCCACGTGGATGAATGTTCGAGATACAATTGCGATTCGCGTGAGTGGAAGTCGGGTTGGGATTGTAAATGAGATAGGCGCTCAAGCCATCGCCGGTACCAAGTCCCGGTCGCTCTCCAATCAAAATAATGGAAACTTTCGTATTTACGATTTCGCCGATGCGATCTTGCAAAGTGACACGACCGTAGCGGCAATAAATAGGTGTTCCAATTTTATAACCTTTGACTGAAAGCTCCTGTTTTAAAAAAGGTAGGAGCTTTTCGATGTTCACATTAAGGGCGATACCGCTCAGTCCATCACTGATGACAATTTGCACATCAGGGTTCTGTTCAACATGTGTTTTGAGGCGAGCGGCGCACTCAGGCTTTAAAACCCGGCCTAGATCAGGTCGCAGTAAAAAATTGTCTTTATTATCGATCTGCGTACGCACTTCAAAACATCCCAAAGCTTTCACTTTTTCTGAGGGGAAATCTTCATAAACGGCGCGTTTTGCGATCGCATGATCCGCAAGAAAATCAAGCATCACTTTGGTTTTAGGCCGCACGCCCGCACGCCACACACCGAGGCGGGCGGCCGTGCACTGCAAAAATTCTTTCAGCCTCTGAGCGTTCTTCGGATTTGGAATCAGTTGGTAACGAGGTTCGTGTTTTTGTTTCGTTTGTGAGTCATCGCCTAAAGCTTGATGATGGGGGACTTGGCCTTCTTCCACCTGATGCCAGGGGCGAGAACCAATTTTCAGGCCTGGCTGAGAACGCTTAGGAATTTTTACTGGTTTTGAAGCTTCGTCTTGGTTTTTTAAAAAACGATCAAGTACACCGCGATTTCTATTGATTCGCTCGGCGTCTCGTTGATTTTTAATTTCCTGCTCGATCTTTTCGTCTAACATTCTTTTACCTTAGTGAAAGAGGGGTGAAGATTCAAAAATGGTAGGGTCTCCCGCACGTGGACCAAGCTGACCATTTTTCCAAATACCCATTTTCTCAAGCCACTCCTCAAATTCCGGAGTGGGTTTCATTTTAAAAATTTCTCTGACCGATGCGTTGTCGTGAAAACTGGTGCTTTGGTAGTTCAGCATGATGTCGTCCCCCATGGGAAGGGACATAAAATAATTTACGCCTGCGGCGGTGAGAAGTATTGCCAAGTTCTCTAAATCGTTTTGGTCGCAAATCGCGTGATTTGTGTAACAATCATCAACGCCCATGGAAATTCCCATGAGTTTTCCCATAAAGTGATCTTCAAGAGCCGCACGTGTGATCTGTTTGGCATCGTAAAGATATTCAGGGCCGATAAATCCCACAACGGTGTTTACGAGAAACGGTTTAAAGTGACGAGCAAAACCGTAAGCGCGGGCTTCCATGGTAAGTTGATCGGTACCGTAGTGAGCATCGGCAGAAAGAGCGGTGCCCTGGCCGGTTTCGAAGTACATACGATTAGGACCCTTAGCTGTTCCGAGTTTCGCGATCATGTCGGATGCCTCTTGAATCAGACTTACGTTGATTCCAAACACTCGATTTGCGCGCTCCGTCCCCGCGAGGGATTGGAAAAATAAGTCGACGGGTGCGCCCAAGCGCAAGGCTTCCATTTGGATGGTGATGTGGGCAAGTACGCAATTTTGTGTGGGAATTTTGTATTTTTGAATGAGTTCATAAAGAGCGGCGAGGATATCGGCCGTGTTTCTCACGGATTCGGTGGCGGGGTTAATTCCTAGTACTGCGTCCCCGGTTCCGTAGGAGAGGCCTTCTTTGATGCCGGCAAGAATACCTTCGACGTTGTCGCGAGGGTCGTTCGTTTGAAGCCTTGAAGAAATGCGGCCGGGGAGCCCTAAAGTGTTATTACATTTTACGACCACGCGAATTTTGGAAGCCGCTAAAACAAGGTCCATGTTGGACATAATCTTGGTCACAGCCGCCGCCATCTCAGGAGTAATTCCGTAAGCAAGGCGTGCGATGTCTTTGCCGGAAGTTTTGTGATCTAAAAGAAACTCTCGAAATTCGCCGACGCTTTTGCCACGCAGGAGGTTATAGGCGGTTTGATCTAAGTTGTCTTCGATAAGCCTCGTGATTTCATCTTGTTCATAGGGGACGGAGGGATTTTCGCGAAAGATGGAAAGAGGTTGTTCTGCCAACACCAATTTTGCGGCGACACGTTCGCTGAGGTTTTGTGTACCAAGTCCGGCTAAACGATCTCCGGATTTTTCTTCATTAGCTTTTGCCATAAGGTCTTTGATAGAAGAAAAGCTGTGGTGACTCCCATGGAGTTTAGTTGTGAACATGGCATTTTTTATGTGCTCCGTCCCCAATGGTCTACAGAAAATGGAGTGATGTCTTTTTGCGGAAATGCTGCGTCACAGGCGATGGTCAGAGTGAGTCGCAAAGCCCATTAGTTGAGCTCCGTCCCTCAAAAATACGTGTAAGGGCTGAGGAAAGCTGCTCGTGCTTTATGCGATGCATAAGGCGTAGGGATTATTTCAACTGATAAATCGTTTTGTTATTCTTTGGCTTACGGTTTCGACCGAGAGTCATGTCGGTGAGCTCGAGACTCACGTGATCTGCTTCTTCTTTGAGCGTGTAGGTGTTCTTCAGAATATAGCGTGCGGATTTTTTACCGACTTCTTTAATAAGGTAATCATAGGTTTGAATAAGTTCAACTTTACCGTTTGAAACTTTCGTTGCTGGAGTAGGCGGAGATTCTGACTCTGATTTTTTTTCTTCCTTTTTAGCGGCAGGGATTTCGTTTGCAGGTAGAGGCGCAGCGGTACGCGTGACTTTATAAACGAGAAGCTGTGTTTCCTCTATGTTTGCATCTCTACCCAGTAGGCCTTTAAAATATTCAATAACAATGATATTTTTATTTGAAAACAGATGGATTTGTTCGCAGTTTTTTTCTGGACCATTGGAGTAAATCATAACGGGTTCCAAATCGCCGACAACAAGGAAATGTGTTTTCTCTTTATAGACGACGCGAACAAATTGTTCGCCTAAGTTACCATCACAAGCGATTTCTTCTTCTTGATTGGGAACACGTTTTACAGGAGAAGGTTTTGCAAAAGCAAACGAGAAGCTAAGAGCAATCATGAATATGAGAGGAGATTTAATCATGGCAACTCCGTATAGAAACTATCGTCATAAACTTCCATACAGGCGCCAACAGTGAGTGGTTTGCCATCAATGGTGGGAACCTTACTAATATTACGCTCAACTTCATATGCTTTTACATAAACTTTTTCTTTTTTCCCTGTTTTTCTATTTTTTCTAGTTCTCTTAGTATTAACTAGAACTTCCTTTATGATGCGATCTTTTGGTTGAGCTTTGTACTCACTTATAGCAAGTCTTACAAGTGCCCTGTGGGGCGCTGCTTTCATGGGCGGCATGCCGTGGAAATCCTTCCAGTCCGTACCAGAAGTATAGAATTTTTGTTTGAAACTTTCTTTCCCTTTTAAAAACTTTGGAGAATCAAAAATGGCATCATAGCACTCGCGTTTGCAAACATTAAAACTTTCTACTTGCTCTGCTGTTGCTTTAGCTTGTACTCCCCCAGCCCAGAACTTTTCGTCTACTTTGTACGGAGGACACAGTGCGCGTTTATAGTCATCACCTGGAGCATCCCATACAGAGTAGGCCTTGTTTCTCAGTATAACATTAATAAATGGATGTGCCTCTAGGCCTTTTGCAGACGTAGAGAGCTGAGATTTTCCCCATGTCGAGGCAGTACGACCCGTTCGAGAATCACCAAAAGCCTCCGTATAGCGATTGTAAACACTGGCTACGACTGCTTTAAGATATTCATGCTTTTGGCCACACTTGCCGCCGCCCATTTCTGCACTGCAGTTGCGTGAACAAAGATCCGCGGCTTGCAGATTTTCTACAACGCCAGGCATATCATTCTTGAGTGCTGTAAACTCAGGATCTGCATTTAAATCACAGGCCAGTTTATGAAGACCGATAGGCCTTTTTGTAACAGAAATGTTAATGGGATTACCTTTTTTGTCTTTGCCTTTTTGAGTCGTTGTTTTAGGAACGCAATCTGCTGGATCCCTATTGAAAAGAGTACGGTCGTGAACGGTGTATTCATCACCAATCGTCTTGCAGTCGTTAATTGGTTGCCCCAAGTATTTTTCGACAATTACATAGAGCTCGTCGAGTTTATTGTTGGGTTTTACAAGAGACGCGATATGTTGCTGAAGACCATTTTTCTCTCCACAGTCGTTACATTCTGGAGTTGCAATTCCGGCTTCGGTTTTGGATGAAGGAGGTTTGGGAGCTCCCTGAGAGCGCTTTGGTGGAGGAGATGAAGTCTCATCCAGGACTTCTACTGTAGGATTTTTTTCATCCAACCTCATAACGGGATTAGTGATGAGAAGTGGGCCCCTTTCAATTGCCGAAATAGTAAGACGAAGACCATTGTCAGTAGGAGTTTCGTTGGTTTTAGCTTCAATTTTTTTAGTGGTGGTGTCCGCTCGAAGTACTGGTAAATCGGGATAGCTTTTAAGTGAAGAAAACATGACTCCGCCTTCGCGAAACTCTTCTTCAGACTCCTTGTCGATTTTCTCATCCTTGGGAATAGGTTGAGAAACTATCGCTCGTGGGGCAAACACGGGATTCTTATTTTTGTCTTTTAATTCCCAGATTGCTGTTCCGGTAATTTCCATGATCGGAGGGACTTTATTTTCTGACGGGAGAATAGGTTTTTGAGTAGCAGGTTCATTGTTTTCAGCGGGTTGATGTTCAAAAATCACTTGCGCTCTTTTTTCGTCAATGAACATTGTGCGACGAGGAGCGGTAGTTTTTAATTCCTGTAAAAATATTTTTCCAGATTTGTCTTTGGCGGTGATATCTATGGCAACTTCTTGATCAGGTCCGTTGAGACGTTTAACAGGAATGATAAGATAGTTGGATTCAATCCGTCCTAATAAAAAACTTCCCTGAGGAATGGTGACTTTGTAATTGCGAGTGACCTTGCCACGAGGAACATCAATGCCTATCGTGAGAGGCACGGTTACACGGAAAGGCGTCAACCCATCCTGCGGAGTTTTGAGAAGCTCAGGCGGTATGGGCTGTACAAGCGGTGCCTGTTGCACAACTGGTGTTCTTGCGGGAGGTTGCATAGATCTATTGGGTGCAGGCCTCGGCGCCGCAGGTTTTGCGGTGCTTTTTTGTCCCTGAGCAAAAGCTGTAGTGGACAGACAGAATAAAAGGAAAATCAGCGTTTTTTTCACTACTTAATTTTATCGGAAGAAACGATTTGTATTCGCCCCACAAAGGTCGATTTTTATGAGATTCCAAACTTTAGTCTGGTAAAAAAATGTAGGTTCTCATTTTGAGATGAAGTTAAATCATTTTATTTTTAATCGTCTGGGTGACAGGCACATAGCAATTTAAGGAAGATTTCCTCGTATCTCTTGGGTGCTCCTGGGTATTGCGATTGCACAGTCACGAGGTACCCAAGGAGTGGTTATGTTGATGAGTACATGGATGTGGTTACTGGTTTTGAGCATGATGCTTTTTCACCCGCTAGAATCAGTAGCAGCTGACAAGAAGTCAGCTTTTAAATTGGACAGGAAGTCCCCGAGAGTCGTGAAAAAAACGATTCGTTATCGACAGCCTCTGCCAGAGATCCAAACAATCACTCAGCAAATTGACCAAGAAGTGGAAATGTTTGAAGTGAAGTCGGCCGACCAGCCGACCTTTGATGATGAGCCACTTGATAGTGACTGGCGTTCTCCAGCCTCCGAATAACAAAAGTGCCAGTGTCTTTTTTCTGGCTACATCGCTTCACGAAGTGGCCGCGGTGTAGCCAGAAAAAAGACACTGGCACTTTTGTTATCGCTTCACGAAGTGGCCGCGGTGTAGCCAGAAAAAAGACACTGGCACTTTTGTTAGCCTTTTCCGAGAGTCGCTTTGCGGTAATCCGATTTCATGAGAGCGATGTTAGAAATCGAAATCTCTTTCGGGCAAGCGGCTTCACATTCACCAATGTTTGTGCAACCACCAAACATTTCGGCGTCCATTTGGTGAACCATCTTCTCCACGCGAGTGGTACGTTCAATTTGGCCTTGAGGTAAAAGAGCTAATTGAGCAATCTTCGCGGAAGTAAAGAGAGAAGCCGAAGCATTTGGGCAGGCGGCCACGCAGGCGCCGCAGCCGATGCATGTCGCTGCATCAAAAGCTTTATCCGAAGCTTCTTTTGAAACAAGGATTGCGTTTGCGTCAGCGTGTTTTCCTGTTTTTGCCGAAATGTAACCGCCAGAGGCGATAATGCGATCAAAACTTGCGCGATCGACCACGAGATCTTTTACAATCGGAAATGCCGTAGCTCTCCAAGGTTCCACCACGAGAGTGTCGCCGTCTTTAAATTCACGCATGTAAAGTTCGCAAGTGGTCGTACCGCGATTGGGGCCGTGAGCTTGACCGTTGATCATGCAACCGCAGGATCCGCAGATGCCTTCGCGACAATCGCTATCAAACTCTACGGGGCGTTCGCCCGCTTTTAAGAGTTGAATGTTGAGTACATCGAGCATTTCGAGAAAAGACATATCGGGAGAAATGTCGCTGATCGAGTAGCTCTTCAAAACACCTGGTTTGCCTGGACCATCTTGACGCCAAATTTGTAATGTTAGTTTCATAGTTTCAAAGTCCTTTTTTAACTATTTATAACTTCGCTGAGCGAGTTTAATGTTTTCAAACGACAAGGCTTCTTTATGTAACTCTTCTTTGCCAATACCTTTGTATTCCCAAGCACCCACGTAACTGAATTTTTCATCATCACGTTTTGCTTCGCCCTCGGGAGTTTGGCTCTCGGTACGGAAGTGACCACCACAAGATTCTGTGCGGTGTTCAGCATCTTTTGCCATGAGTTCGCCAAGCTCTAAGAAGTCGGCGACACGACCAGCAACTTCCAAGTTTTTATTAAACTCATCACCTGTTCCACCAATCAGAACCGAGTTCCAAAACTCTTCACGCATTTCGGGAATTTTCTTTAAAGCCGCTTTTAAACTTTCATTCGAGCGAGCCATACCGACGTTGTCCCACATAGCGAGTCCGAGCTCTCGGTAGTACTCAAGAACTGTTTTGCCCCCTTTATTTTTTGAACCCGCTTGAAGAAGTTTATGGACTTGTCCTTTGACCTCTTCTTCGCAGCGTTGAAACTCAGGGTGATCGGTTGTCACTTTTGTTTGCTTCATTTGAGCTAAGTAATTTCCAAGAGTGTTTGGAATCACAAAGTATCCGTCCGCAAGACCTTGCATGAGCGCGCTCGCTCCAAGGCGGTTTGCACCGTGATCGCTGAAGTTCGCTTCACCAAGGGCAAAGAGGCCAGGCACCGTTGTCATGAGGCTGTAATCGACCCAGAGTCCACCCATTGTGTAGTGAACAGCGGGGTACATCTTCATCGGTGAAGACCAAGGATTTTCGCCAGTGATTTTTTGGTAGATGTCGAAAAGATTTCCGTACTTTTCCGAAATCACTTTTTGACCATCGCGTTTAATCGCATCGCGGAAATCAAGATAGACGGCGCGGCCACTTCCTACGCCGCGGCCTTCATCGCAGACATCTTTCGCGTTTCGAGAGGCCACGTCACGGGGAACGAGATTCCCGAAGCTAGGATATTTTCTTTCGAGATAATAATCACGATCGCCTTCAGTGAGGTCGTTCGGACTTTTCTTAAGATCGGTTTTATTTTTTGGAACCCAAACGCGTCCGTCGTTTCTTAAGCTTTCGCTCATAAGAGTAAGTTTGGATTGGTGCTCACCAGAGACAGGAATGCATGTTGGGTGGATTTGTACGTAACAAGGATTTGCGAAGTAGGCACCACGTTTGTGCGCTCGCCAAATCGCCGTTGCGTTGGAGTTGAACGCGTTTGTCGAGAGATAATAAATGCGTCCATAACCGCCAGTACAAAGAAGAACAGCATCTCCGGCGTGGCGTTCAATTTTTCCAGTCACAAGATTACGTGTAATGATTCCACGCGCAACTCCATCGACGTTCACGACATCTAAAAGTTCTTGTCTTGTATGGAGCTCTACTTTTTTGGCGTCGACTTGTCTCATCATCGCCGAGTAAGCTCCGAGGAGAAGCTGTTGGCCGGTTTGTCCGCGAGCGTAGAAAGTCCGAGAGACTTGAGCGCCACCAAAAGAGCGATTCGCTAATTCTCCACTATACTCTCTGGCAAAAGGAACACCTTGAGCGACACATTGATCGATAATGCTCACACTCAGTTGAGCAAGACGATACACATTTGATTCACGTGAGCGGAAGTCTCCGCCCTTAATCGTGTCGTAGAAAAGGCGATAAATACTATCACCGTCGTTGGAATAATTTTTTGCAGCATTAATGCCCCCCTGAGCGGCAATACTATGCGCGCGCCTTGGAGAATCATGAATCGAAAAAGCTTTTACGTTATAACCAAGCTCCGCGAGTGTTGCGGCGGCCGAAGCGCCGGCAAGGCCAGTGCCCACAACGATGACGTTGTATTTTCTTTTGTTCGCGGGGTTCACAAGCTTCATGTCACCTGTGAATTTATCCCATTTTCCTTCGACAGGTCCGGTAGGGGCTTTAGCGTCAAGTATCATGAGTTTCCTCCTTGCTGAAGGACATAGAGATAAATCGGGAGGAGTAAAAAACCCACGGCGAGAAGAGTTGCCATCACCCAGGCGAAACAATAAATCGGCCCTGAAATACGAGGATATAAAACTCCAAGAGATTGATAAGCACTCCAGAATCCATGGCGAAGATGGAACCAGAGAAAGGCCATGGCAATCACGTAAATTCCAACATTTAAAGGATCAGAAAAAGTTTCAGCAACCAGTCGGTAAAGATCGCGCGCTGATTCACCGTTGACGTCAGTGGTGTAACCCATATCGATACTTGGCCCGAAACGAAATTGTTTTACGTGCAAAATGAGAAATGCGAGGAGTAGAACTCCCGTAATAATCATATTCCGTGAGCCGACACTCGACTTCGAATGACCACCTTTACTCGGGGTGGAAGAAGCATAAGCTTCTTTGCGAGCCGCTTTATTGTCGCGAGTCACCAAAACGGCGTAGACGATATGAACGAGAAATAATCCTAAAAGCGCAAATTCTCCAGCTATGGCGAGATAGCCAAAGTCATGAAGACTTTTCGCGTAAAGGTTGAAGGCTTTTCCTGAGGGATCAAGAAGTGTGAGGTTGCCGGCCAAATGCGTAATGGCAAAAAACACCAAAGCTATGCCAGATAGACCCATCACAAACTTTTTCCCGACAGACGAGGAGAGAGATCGCTTGAGAGGTATCACAAGATGCTCCATGTAATATGTTAGGTAACATTACAGTAACCCTGAAGATTATGTATTTCAAGTAGACGCTTCAGGATACATGTATGCGGTTAACAGTATTCTTGGAAACGGTAGGGTATTCCAGAGCCCTGTACGGTTTCCCGGGATTCAAGAAAACGAGTATACAGGTTTTCAGGAGATTCTCCTGGACCAAAATCTTATGTATTAGTGGGTCCATAGGACCTTGTAGGAAATGAGAATAGATCGCAAAATAAGAGAATGAAGTTTGTGCTTTATGGAACCCTTGTTTTCTTCGCATGTTCGCTCAGTGGATGCTCTCTTTTAAGAGAATTGGCCGAGCGTTTCGAGGAACCTTCGGTCACGGAAGTAGGGGAAGAAGATACGTGTGTGGGTGAGAATTGCGACGCAAGAGCGCCGGCTTCTTATCGTCCACCTATGGGATCTCATGAAAGTACGGGCTTTGATGTCAATCGTGGCTCTTCGGCTGTCTTACCGGAAGAATACTACAAAGAGTAAATAAAAAAGCCGAACTCATAGCTCGGCTTTTGAAAACATGAAAATTTAAATCAATTAGTGAGTATGGCTGTCATCTTCGTGAGCGTGGTCCTCAGCTTTATGGTCCTTCTCTGCTTTTTTCTTAGCAGTTTTTTTAGCTGGAGCTGTTGGAGCAACAGTTGTTTCTGGGTGGCCAGGGGGCATAACAGGTTTTTTGTCTGTAGCAGAAACGGAAAGAGCAAAGCTAGTAACGATCGCAAGTGCAAGAAGCGATTTCATGAGGAATCTCCTTTTAAATGATGCTTTTTTAAAAGCATGTTGTTTTTGATTTACTTCATCATTCGCCCGCTTTCGAAAGCTGGCAAATTAATTTTCTTTAATTCGATTTCGTTCGATGGGGTGGGGAGGCGACGGCCTTACTTTGGGCAAAAAGGTTTTTCCTGAAAGGCTCGAGAAATAGGCCTTTCAGGAAATGTAACTTACTGTTCCTTTGATCGGTCACTTGCGATAGAGGGGGCATCTGAGCGGGTCAGTGAAGGCTGTGCGCTGAGAGTTTTTAGCATAGCCTTTGCGCCCACGTTGTATTGAAGGGCGACGCTGAAGTTTTCATTCATCTCTAGGGTTTTCTCTGAGAGATAGATCGTCTTATAGGCTTTTCCTTGGACCTCAGGGTTTCCAACGATGTAAAGAAGGTTGGAAAGTCCGATAATGCAGTTTGTTTGGTTGATCCATAGACATTTAATTTCTACGTTTGAAATTTGCTTTTTAGCCTGTTCTGTCAGCATTTCGATCTGTACTTTTTGGGCTAAGAGACTCGCAACCGTGTCGGAGTCTTTGTGAGGTTGGCGTTTTAAAACTTCAAGCATCTGACTTGCGGTGGAGCTTGCAGAAATGAGTACGGTAAAAGATTCGCTCATGTCACTCGTATTGGAATTGAGGAGAATACTTTGCGTGGCCCGACCTCTTAAAGCTCCATCATGAGCGATGCTCTCCAGTTGTGAAAGAGCTTTCAAACAAAGATCAGATTCCACAGCACAAATGACAGAGGTGACTTCCGTTCCTTCAAGCTTGGCAATGATTTTGGCTTTAAGGTCACTGATTTTTTCATCTTTCTCTTTTTGTTGATCAGCCACTTTTTGATCAAACGCCGGCTGAGCTTTGAGAAAATTCAAAGTCGCATCTGCACCATCGTTATATTTGATGGTGATACGGCCCAAAACGTCAGTAGATCGATTTTCAGAATCGATAAGAATGGATTTAAAAGCCTTTCCTTTCAATTCTTCGCTTCCCGCGATGTAATTGAGGTTTGTGAGACCTTCTAAACATTCTTGATCTTTGCTCACACAGTAGAGGTAAGAGACTTTTGTGTTTTTCTTAAGCTTCTGGAGGATTTCTTCTTCGAGAGATTGAATTTGGGATTTACGGTTTTGGATTTTGGCAATAGCAGGATTGATCTCTTCGGTTGTTTCGCTAACTTCTTTGCTTTCACAAACCTCAGAGGACGCTAGTAGGCTCTGACTTTGCGTGTGGATCATAGATTTTGAGGTTTGCTTTAATTCGGCGACGAGGTGCTGCAGTTTTTTTCTGAGTTCAAGACAGCGTGTGGTGGATCGATCAGGTTCTGACTCAAGAGCTTTGATTTCGCTTTGGAGTTCTTGAGAGGTTGTTTGAAGCTGAGCTTCCTTATCTACGGCGGTGACGGTGGTGAGTTCACCCTCAGCAACCTTAAAGCCTTTTTGACAGGAAATGGCACCGACGACTAACACACAAACAGCTAAACGCTGAGAGAGCTTCATAAAACCTCCATAGAATGATTCAACTATGGAGAGAGCAAGGCTTGTGCCACTTAGCGAGCGGAGTTGTTATTGCCGCCGCGAAGATCGCTAGGTCGAGCGTTCGTTGTTTCACACACAGGTTTTTTGCTCAAGGCAGCTCGATAGCCCTTTAAGAACCCATCGCTTCTTGATCGAACAGCGCTGCAGTAACTGAGACAATCTGTAACAGAGTCATCTTTGGTTAACTCAGATTTAATTCTTGTGACTTCCTTGCGGCAGGTATCCTTGCAGGCTGAATCTGCATCTTCAATAAAGGCCTTAGGTGGTTTACTTGTACTATCCTTACAACGATCCGTAACATACGTATAAGTCCCAATTGCGACGAAATCGAAATAATCTTTATCCGGTGACCCAGCCGTTCTTGATGGATCTGCATTGAAGGCATTTCTGAAGTCGTAGCGGTTTTCTTTTTTGCAAAAGAGCTCATAAAAAGAATCGATCTCTTCAGCCAATCCTATAGATCCTGAGAGTAGAATTCCTAAAATAAGAAGTGCTTTCATTTGATACCCCTCTGCTATTCTATTCGGTCTTAAACTCGGTTTAATCCACTAGCCAAAGGCCGGGTTGAGTGGGATTATTAACACGTGGAAACCAAAGAGACTCAGAAATGGGATAGAGAAGAAGTGTTTTACGACGGCGAAGAGCTCTTCCAGCGTCTTTGCCACCAAATTGACCACGCCCAAGAGTCTATAGAAATTGAAGTTTATATTTTCCAAGACGAAGAAAAGCCACGACTCATTCTTGAGAAAATGATCGCGGCCGCTCATCGGGGGGTCAAGGTTCGCTTCATGGTGGATGGCATTGGATCGTTTGGATTTAGTCGAACTCATCTTCAGAGACTTCGACAAAATAATGTAAAAGTACGCATTTATCATCCCACACCTTGGGATCATAACTTCTCTCAATATCTCTGGTGGGTGCGTTGGAAAACTTATTTAAAGTTTTTAGGATTTATTAATCGGCGCAATCACCGCAAAGTGTATCTGTTTGATCAAAAACGCGCCATCGTGAGCAGTTCTAACCTCACACAAGTCGAATTAATTCCTTCAAACGATCCTACAAGCTGGAGAGAGACTTCGGTTTATGTCGAAGGCGAAGAAGTGTCACAGCTTCATCAGTCCTTTCAGCGTGCGTGGAAATATGCCACGGGTTTAGCCGAAGTTTTGGATCGACGAGGGCTCAAGCGGTTCACCCAAAATCTTATTTATTTTAATTTCACCAGAAAACAGCGCCGCAAATCGTATATAGAACTGATTTATCGCATTTATTCTGCTCAGAAAAAAATAGGGATCACGAACGCCTATTTTGTTCCAGACGGTACCTTGATTCGAGCTTTGCGTTATGCCGCTTGGACCGGTGTGGAGGTCTATGTCCTTGTCCCTCACAAGTCAGATCTCTTTTTCATGCGTTGGGTGACGTCGGCCTTTTATTTTGGTCTTCTGCTTGCAGGAGTTAAGATTTTTGAATACGTGCCGCGAGTTTTGCACGCAAAAAGTGTTATGATCGATCATTGGGGGCGAGTGGGTACGAGTAACTTAAATCATCGAAGCCTTTTTCAAGATTTAGAGGTGGACGTCGTCATCACTCAAGTGAAAAATCTTGAGAGTTTGAGTCGACAGTTTGAGCAAGATTTAAAGGAAGCAAAAAGCATAACGATGGAAGATTGGCTCGTGAGACCACGTTTTGAAAAATGGATGGGCCAATTGCTTTTAAAATTTAGGTACTGGTTATGAAAATCCTCTCTTATAATATTCATAAAGGGTTTTCGACTCTGAATTCCAAATTTGTTTTAAGTTCTATTAAAAAAGCCATTCGTACGGTTGGTGCGGATATGGTTTTTTTGCAAGAGGTGTTAGGCCAGCATGAAAAACACAGCCAGAATCATAAGGACTGGCCCACACAGTTCGAGTTTCTTGCTGATGAAATGTGGCCTCACTACGCCTACGGAAAAAACGCGGTTTATTCTGAAGGTCATCACGGAAACGCGATTTTAAGTCGCTATCCGATTATCAAATGGGAAAACTGGGATATTTCCACTAACCAGAGAGAAAAACGTGGTTTACTGCATTCGGAAATTAAGTTACCGAAAGATCAAATCATCGTACACGCGATTTGTCTTCACCTTGATCTCTTAGAAAAGGGTCGGCAGCTACAGGCGGATCGACTTCACGCACACATCAAGAAAATTCCTAAGGAAATGCCGCTCATTTTGGCAGGAGATTTTAACGATTGGCGAAGTCGTATTTCTGAAAAATTATTTCGCGAGTTAGGGATGAAGGAAGCTTTTGAAGAATGGAGTGGAGAACACGCCAAAACTTTTCCAAGTTTTTTCCCGCTCTTAAGATTAGACCGTATTTATTATCGCCATTTGAAGTTAAAAAATGTCGAATGTTTAAGCGGGAAGCCGTGGAACCAACTCTCCGATCACGTCGCTCTCATGGCAGAGTTTGAAAGCCTATGAGTCGACCAGTTGTTTTAACGACGGATGATATGAACCAATCCCTATACGGTACGGCACGATCGCGCACGCTTTTTCTTGTCGGAGTACAACTGGCACATCTTCTTCGGGCCGATCTGCATATGATTCATGTTGACGACCCTAATGATCTCAACTTTCGTGAGCCAGTTTACCGGAAATATTTGGCGAGTCTCTCAGAGAAGGGGAAGGTCAGAAATTACAAGCTTGATGATCACAGTGTCGTAAAAATTTACTATCGTCTGCTTGAGGGGTCTCCGTTTGAAAAAATCTTAGAGGCCATTGAACACACACAGAACTTAGCATTGGTTGTCATGGGTACCTATGGACGCTGGGGATTTCGGCGCTGGCTCATTGGAAGTGTCACGCGTAAAGTGATTCAGCGAGGTCATGCCTCTGTCGTTTTAGTAGGGCGTTCCTGTGTGCAGGCAAAACGTGATCGAAATCCCTTAGGAGTCTGTCGACTCTTGGCGGTCGTAGATAAGTCGGTCCCTCAGTATTGGATCGACCATGTCTTACGTTTAGGATCCTCACCGAAGTTTGAAATACAAATGTATGAACTGATAAAAAAAACTTGGTTCTCTAGATTCAGAAACACCCAAAGTCTTAAGCGTCTCATTGCCAAATCCTATCGCGAAAATAAAGTCACTCACGTTATTATACCTAAAGATTTCCCAGTGAGCTTAAGAAGCCTTGCTGGCGATGCCCCGGTGCCCATCATTGTGAGTGCGATTAAGGAGTCGTAGAGTTTTTCCGATGAGAATTCATGGCACTTAAAACATTTACCGCACAAATCGATCATCGAGACTCTCTACAAGTAGATGTGGAAGTGTCTCAGGATGAAACAAAAGGTGTGTTAAAAGCGGTGCGAGCCATGGGATGTCACATGCATCTTCAAAAGGTTCAGGAGCTGAGAGCAAATGTAGGGAAACCTCTGCATGAAATTAGCGCTCCCATCGGCTCCCATCACACAGACCTTTTAGTACGCGAAGTTTTAGCGAAAGCCCAAGGACAATTTGCTCTACCGTACAAAGAAGAAGAGCTCTGCCACTGTCGAGCGATTCCTACTCATGTTGTAGACCAATCTATCCTCTCTGGTTGTCACACGCCCGAACAAGTCAGTCGTGCCACTTCCGCGTCTACAGCCTGCGGCTCCTGCCGCCATGACGTTGTGAAGCTCCTTCAGTACCGTCTTAATAAGTAACTTTAGGTTTGGCGGAAACATGAGCAGCGTCAAAAAGCTCAGACAGTCCTCGCGCCGATAACTCCAATGCATGATACTATTTTTTTATAAATTAAAAATTGAGGATTGTTTGTATTTAAGCTCCGGTATCTAGCACCGTTCTGATCGTATCGGTGTACCCATAACATTCCCTAAATTGTAACCATTTATATAAAGTCTCTAGACACAAATAAATCAATAACATCATATAATTGGAGGGCTATTAACGAAGGCTCTGAGCTATTCGTCGACAAATTGGCGAGCCAAACTGGGTTGGCATTGATTGCAGTTATTCCGAAGTGTGTATCTACAAAGGAGAAGAAGTAATGGAAAGATTGTTATTTGCACTTATATTGACAGTTGGCTCTATGGGCCTTGCGTCTGATCAAATTTGTGATTTTCGTTTTTCGAAGAAGCATCAGTCTTTTGAAGTCTTAGAAGGAGATGGAGTCGTTCGACGAACTTATGACTATGATTCGGCCTTGGAATTTAGAAATCGTTTGATTCGCAGTGGAGTCTGTAAAGCTAAGACAACTTTAGAAAGCTGCGAGATCACGAGGCACGGAAGAGATTACTACCGTGTTTTGAGAGGGGACAATATTGAGCAGACCCTAGAGTCGAGAGAATTTGCTCAGTTTCTTTACAACAGAATGATTTCAGATGGACTTTGCACCCAAGGTTCTGTTCCCTTATACTCGGTTCCTTGTCAACGTCAGGGAAATACAATTCTAATTGGCGATCCGGCCAAGTGGTATGTGGGTAAGAAACGCTACTACGGGGATGATGGCGAGTTTCACGCTCAAAGAGCTTTAGAACATTTTTTAGATATAAAAATATGCAGTGAAGTACATGGTCAAGCGCAGAGCCACCAATCAATTTCTAATGGAGTTAGCCAATAACCGCAACCACTTCGATTTCAGTTGACGGCGGGCATGGTACCCGCCAGATCCGTCGGGCCAAAATTATGGTTCCGCTTCTTGAAAAATATATGACAAGCTCAAGCGATCTTCTAGCCGTCTAAATGATTTTGCGTTTTTTGCCGGTCATGTCGGGACGAATCGTCTCCGGGAACTTGCCTGAAGCTAGATACTCCTCAAGAAGTGGAGCGAGCTTGCGACGGCAGGATCCGCCACAGGCACCTACACCAGCTGTTGTTGCATCGAAAATTTTATTAAGCGTATCGGCACCGTCACGAATCGCTTGTTCGATGGTCTCACGAGAAATGTTGTTGCAGAAACAAATGATTTCTTGTTTTGGTTTTTGTCCCATCAAGACACCAACTTAAAATGTGTTAGCATGAGACTTAACGTTTTCGATTTCAATTGATCGAAGTTTCCTTTTTTGTAAGCCCCTGCGGAGAACGGATGGCCTCCGCCACCTAAATCTTCAGCGATCTGTAGAACGCGGTATTTCCCTTTGCTTCGGAAACTGATTTTATAATCGTCGACGCCATCTTCACGAAAAACCACGGCAACTTCGATGGATTCGATGTTCATGATCATATCAATGATATCGTTTGTTTCATCGGTGTTAAGGCCATGATCTATGAGATCCTTATCGCGAACTTTAAGGACTGCAATTTTGCGATCTGAGTAATATTCAATTTGTAAGAGGGCTTTGGCAAGAAATGAAATTTTACTGATCGTTTGATTTCCAAAGAGAGATCGATGGATTTCTTCAGCGTTAATTTTATGTTGCAGGAGCTCCGCAGAAATCAGATGAGAATTGGGCGAGCTGCGAATAAAACGAAAAAGCTGTGTATCAAAAACGATGCTCGTATAAAGATTTTGAGCGATGTTGGAATCGAGTTCAATTCCTAAATCTTTAATGATGTTGTATGCAATTTCGCCGGTGCTTGCGGCATTCGTATCGATGTAAGAGCCAAGAGTTGGGGTGGGGCCTTGTTCAAGTACGGGATGGTGATCTACAAAAATCACTTCGCGAGAATGTTTTTTGAATTCATGAAAGAGCTCGCCGAGAAGACGCGCATCATTGGTATCAAAAACCAAAACCAGATCCGTTTTTGCAATAGGATCATAGGCGCGCTCAAAATATTGAATCTCCTGAAAGCCTTTAAGAAACGCATATTTTTTAGGAGTAGGGTCAACATTGAGAATACGTACTTCTTTCCCAATTTTTACGAGTGCGTGATAAAGCGCGAGCTGTGCGCCGAGGCCATCACCATCACATTGTCGATGTGTGCTGAGAATAATATTTTTTGCTTTCTGAATCCGCTGAATGAGCTGCTTCATGCTTACACACCTTACCTCTACTTTTCGAGAAAAAGGGGTGAAGGATAGAGTCTAGAAGTCCAAAGAAACACATCTTTTGTCGAGGCAATCCGTAAAGGCCGTAGTCGAGGCGCGACCGAGGGAAGCGCGGAAGGCCTACTTCCTGTAGGCCGCACAAGCGACCCGACCGAGCAACGAAGGATACGGCCTTTACGGGCCGCCTCGTCTAGGGATTGCCGAAGTATTTAAGAGCAAGTGTTGCGATGCCTAAAAACGAGAAGAAACCCGCACAGTCTGTGAAGGTCGTGACGATAACTCCGCTACCTACGGCAGGATCCCACTTCAACTTTCTTAAAATGATAGGAATCATGGAACCGAAGGTGGTTGCGATAAAGCAGTTGATGATCATCGCGGTCGCAATAACTCCAGAAACGAGAAGACTCCCTTTCCAGAAATAGACAATGAAAGCACAGCAAACACCGGTGACCGCACCGATAGAAACTCCCACGAGCATTTCTTTGAGCACCGCTTTAGAATAAGAAATAAATTTAAAATCGTCGGTAGCGATACCGCGTGTGACAACTGTGAGAGATTGGATCGCGGCGTTTCCGCCCATGCCGGCAACAATGTTATTAAGAACCGCAAGGATGATGAGCTCGTTCATGGTTTCTTCAAACATTCCTACGACGGAACTGGCCAAGAAGGCCGTGAAAAGGTTGAACACCATCCAAGGGAGTCGAAACCCAAAACTCCGACGAGCTTGCGAGTAAATACGATCATCTTCTTGAAGACCCGCGGAGGCGTAAGCCTCGGCCGTAGCTTGTTCTTGAATGATGTCAACCACGTCATCAACTGTGATAATTCCCAAAAGCTTTTTCTCAGGATCCACGACTGGAATTGCAATTAAGTCGTAGTGACTCACAATTCTGGCGACTTCATTTTTTGGAAGTTGCGGGGGAATCGTGACGATGTCGGTTTTGGCAAGATCCACAAGGGGAACGTTGGCTTGAGCCGTGGTGAGGGCACGAAGTGAGCAGACTCCAAAAAGTTTTCCCGATGAATCTGTACAGTAAATGTAATAAAGCGATTGCTCTGGAGCTTTTTGTCTTAAGTAATCAATCGCTTCTTGTGCCGTTAAATGAGAAGGCAAAGTGAACACTTGTGTGTCCATGATTCGACCCGCAGAGTCTTCAGGGAAATCAAGAAGCTGAATGAGTCGTTTTTGTCTCATGGGATCAAGCTTCGAAAGAACCTCATCGCGTTTGTCGGCCGAAAGTGTTGAGAGAATGTAGGAGGCATGGTCCTCAGGGCAGTAAGTGAGGAGACTGTAGAGTTTATTCGCTTCAAACATCTCCAAAAATTCGGTCAGCTGATGGACGGGAAGCTCCATGAGAGTATCAGTGGCTTTGTCGATGGACATGAGGGCTTCCACGAGAAGCTTTTTCTCGCGGTTAGAAAGGGCGATAAAGAGGGTTGTGAGGTCAGCTGAAGGAATGCGCTTTAAAATCGCTCTTAACGGCCGGTTATGGCGCCCACCAAGCAATCTTCTGACAATGAAAACGTTTGTTGGGTTAAGAGTCATTGGTCAGTCCGCCCTTATTTCTGCTTTTTGTCCGCTTTTTCCCAATCGAGCTCGGCTTATTAGCAGTTCTAATACTTAATGCCTCAATATTCTACTTAAAAAGAACTAATTGCTTATGGGGTCGGGCTTTAAGGTTGATCGCCACAGCGAGTTCAGCTATAAACTTTGCCTTCGTTTACGTAAAAAGGAATTTTATATGTCAGACATTCTACCTATTACCGTTAAGGGAAAACTGAAGCTTGAGACAGAACTCAAAAATTTGATTTCTGTTGAACGGCCTGCAGTGATTCGCTCGATCGAAAGCGCCCGTGCTCAAGGCGACCTTAGCGAAAATGCGGAATACGATGCCGCAAAAGAACGCCAGTCTTGGATTGAATCCCGCATCGGCGAGATTCAGGGTCAATTGGCGGGAGCCGAAGTCGTTGATCCAGCGACCATTAAAGCGGACAAAGTGGTTTTCGGTGCAACGGTAACGATGGAAGACGCTGAAACTGAGAAGTCTGTGACGTACCAAATCGTAGGGGTTGACGAAGCAGACGTTAAAGAGGGAAAAATCTCTATCATTTCGCCTCTCGCAAGGGCCCTCATTGGTAAAAAAGTAGGAGATTTGGTCGAACTGAAGACTCCTCAATCCGACAAAGAATACGAAGTTAAAAATATCGTTTTTAAGTAAAAAAAGTCAGTAAAAACACAGGTTTTTTTTTATTATTTCGAGATCAACTTACGGTTTTTTTAGTGAAAGAAAAGCCCACCGAACCGACTAAAATCGAAAAACTTCTGTAGTTTTATGGCGAGCTCCTACGTTTAAATTAATATTTGACCCTTTTTAGCCATTCAGAGTGCGACCATGAACGGCGAGAGCCGCCTCTTTAGTGGCTTCAGAAATGGTAGGATGGCCATGCATCGTGAGCGCGACGTCTTCGGCAGTAGCTCCAAACTCCATCGCTACACAAATCTCGTGGATCATCTCGGAGGCGTTCGGAGTCATCATGTGAGCTCCTAGAATGCGATCCGTTTTTTCATCCACCAAAAGTTTTACGAAACCGTCGGTTTCACCAACGCTGATCGCGCGGCCGTTAGCTCTGAGATTAAATTGTCCTTTTTTGTAAGCCACACCCTCTTTTTTTAATTCCTGTTCTGTTTTGCCCACGCTTGCCACTTCCGGGTGAGTATAGAGAATTCCGGGAACAAGACCATATTCTACTTCCGGTTTTTGACCGGCGAGTATTTCGGCACAAGCCACACCTTCTTCTTCCGCCTTGTGCGCGAGCATCAGCCCACCGATCACATCCCCAAGGGCGTAAACGCCGGGGACGGAGGTCTCAAAATGTGTGTTCACTTCGATAAATCCACGTTGGCTTGGTTTTAATCCGATATTTTCTAAGCCTAACCCTTCCGTGTAAGGTTTACGGCCGACGCTCATAAGAACGCGATCGGCTTCGATCTTTCGCTCTTTGCCCTCACTATCTTTTACGGTGACGATGGCCTTTTTGCCATCCACTTTTACGCCTTGAACCGCGGTTTTAAGAGAGAAGGTGAGTCCTTGTTTTTGAAGAATTTTGAGAAGTCCCGAACTTAAAGCATCATCCATATTGGGAATGATCTTGTCTTGAAATTCCACAACCTCAACAGAGGATCCAAGTCGCGCCCATACGGAACCCAATTCTAATCCGATGTAACCGCCGCCAATCACCACCAGTTTTTTAGGAACTTCAGAGAGAGAAAGGCCGCCCGTCGAAGAGACCACGCGATCTTCATCGATTTTTACACTTGGCAAGGAAGAGGGGACACTGCCGGTTGCAATGATGGTATGTTTTGATTTTAAAATCGTTTTTGTTCCATCTGCGCCGGTTACGAGAATTTCGTGAGCCGATTTAAAACTGCCGGTTCCGCGAAAAGAAGTGATTTTGTTTTTCTTAAAAAGTCCGGCTACGCCACTTGTAAGAGTGTTCACAACTTGCGTTTTTCTTTCGAGCATTTTTTTAAGATCGAGTTTTATGCCTTCAATCATCACACCGTGCTCTTTGGCTTCTGTGTGAGACTTGTGAAACAGGTGACTCGATTCAAGCAGCGCTTTGCTAGGAATACAGCCGACATTGAGACACGTGCCACCGAGAGTAGGATCTTTCTCTACGCAAGCGGTGTTGAAACCTAGTTGGCTCGCGCGAATGGCCGCGATATAACCACCGGGGCCGGAGCCAAGGATTACCACATCAAACTCTAAATTTTCGGTAGAGGAAGCCATGATCAACCTTTCATCACTTCTTCAACAGAGACTTGTTCAAGGTATTCTTTTACTTTCACGAGGAAAGTGACGGAATCTTTTCCATCGATTACTCGGTGATCATAACTAAGGGCCACATACATCATAGGTCGTACTTCCATCGCAAAAGTTCCGTCTGATTTTTCAATGGCCATAGGACGATTTTGTGTTTTGTGCATTCCTAAGATCCCGCTTTGTGGAGGATTGAGAATCGGCGTCGAGAGAAGTGAACCGAATACCCCACCGTTCGTGATCGTGAAAGTTCCACCCATCATGTCTTCAATGCCGAGTTGGCCCACACGCGCTTTTTCAGCTAAGGTGCCAATTCCTTTTTCAATATCCGCATAGCTTAATTGATCGGCGTAGCGCAGGACGGGAACCACAAGGCCTCGTTCAGTACTCACGGCGATACCAGCATGCAAGTTCTCATGATAAAGAATATCAGTGCCGTCGATAAAAGCATTTACGACGGGAACCGCGCGTGCGGCGTGAGCTACGGCTTTTGTAAAGAAAGACATAAATCCAAGTTTCACATTATGTTTCTTTAGGAATTCATCTTTCAACTGACCACGAACTTTTAAAATCTGAGTCATGTCCACTTCGTTAAAAGTAGTAAGTGTTGCAGTGGATTGTTGAGAGTAGATGAGTCGTTCCGCGATTTTTTTGCGGATCACACTCATGGGTTTACGTGTGACACCTGTTTGAGATGGGTCCGTAAAAGCTCCAGCACCTCCACTATGAGAAGGCGCTTGAGCGCGACCTTCGCGAACGGCTTTTCGTTGAGCGGGGCCCATGCCGGCTGTGTGAGTGGCAAGTCCACCACCACCAGAAAAGGAAGCCGCTGGTGCAGAAGGTTTAGCAGCTGAGGGAGGAGGTGAGGATTTTGTAGGCGCAGGAGCTGCCGGTTTTGCCGGAGCGCTCGTAGTTGCCCCACCTGCTGGTTTCGCAGCAGAAGTATCGACACTTCCTGCAACAGACCCGATTGCAACAACATCACCTTGATTTACTTTTGCAGAGAGAACTCCGCTTGCAGGAGCCGTTACTTCCATCGTGGCTTTTTCAGTTTCAATTTCAAAAACGACGGCGTCTTTTTCCACCCACTCACCATTTTTAAAATTCCAACGACCAATGGTCGCTTCGTTAATAGATTCACCGACTGGAGGAATTTTAATATCGACGGATGCCATGAAAGACTCCTTTTTGCGCACTCAGGGTTGAATCTTAGTTTTAACGTGCAAACTTTTGTTTTTCAAAGCATTTACATGGATTTAAGAGACCCAGACCTAGGGCCATTTAACGCACTATTGCTACCAAAAGGTGCGGCGCACCTTTTGGTTAGGTTCCGAGTGCTTCCTTGAGAAGCTGCTCGAGTTCGCTGATGTGCATTTTTGGTGAACCAGTTGCGGGACTTGCGTTGGCTTTACGACCTGCATACGTGAGATTTAGAAACTCTAACGTATTCAAACGAATGAATGACCAAGCGCCCATGTTTTGTGGTTCTTCTTGTGCCCAAACCCACGTGGCTTTTGCATATTTTTTTGCAAGCTCTTGAAGCTGTACTTTATCAAGAGGGTAGAGTTGCTCCACGCGTATGAAAGCGGTTTGTCCATCGACACCTTTTGTTTTTGCTTCTTTCTGAAGATCCCAATACACCTTTCCGCTACACACAACAACGCGTTTTGCTTTTGAAGCTTCCGCACCGCTCACGAGAAGTGTTTGGAAGGAACCATTGGTGAAGTCTTCTTTTTTAGAAACCACTTCGGGCATGCGGAGTGGGCTCTTTGGCGCCATTATAATTAATGGCTTACGAAATTTACGAACCATTTGGCGACGTAAGAGATGCATGTATTGCGCGGGAGTTGTGGGGTAGGCCACTTGAATGTTTGCATCCGCACACTGCTGTAAAAATCGCTCTAAACGGGCGCTGGAATGTTCCGGTCCCTGACCTTCGTATCCATGTGGTAATAATAGAGTCAAACCGCTGTGACGATTCCATTTTTTCTCGGAAGAAACAATGAATTGATCGATGATCACTTGGGCGCTATTCACGAAATCCCCAAATTGTCCTTCCCAAAGAACGAGCGTCTTAGGATCTGACAAACTAAATCCGTAATCGAAACCCATCACCGAAAATTCGGAAAGAGGACTGTTCCAAGCGCTAAGTACACTGCCCTTCGCTTGAAGAGATTTGAGTGGAATTAATTTTTGACCATTTTCATGATCGGTCACCACGAGATGACGATGGCTGAAAGTTCCACGTCGTGCATCTTGTCCGCTTAAGCGGACACTGTAGCCATCCATCAAGAGAGAACCAAAGGCGAGTTGTTCGCCGGCCGCCCAATCAAGAGTATTTTCTTTTAAAATTGTTTCTTTGCGTGTCTCTAAAACCTTTTGAAGTTTTGGTAACAGCTTTGTGCCTTCAAATGGCGGGTGTATCACATCGATGACTTGTTTAAATTGGTCTTCGCTAATTGCTGAATTTACGTTTGTTACCATCTCGGCTTCGGTTCCGGCTTTGAACCCATCCCAAAGACTCTTGAAAGGGACGAGTGGTGGTGGAAGTTCGCCTTTTTTAATTTGTGTGAGAGTCGCCTCAAGCTCGTTTGAAAAATCCTGTACGATTTTTTTAGATTCTTCTTCAGTAATCACTCCGGCCTGAACCAACTCTTCGGCGTAAGTCGCGCGAGGAGATTTGATAGCGCCAATTTCATTATACATTTGAGGTTGAGTGAACCGCGGTTCATCACCTTCGTTATGCCCATATTTACGATAACAATAAATATCGACAAAAACATCGCGTTGAAATTTCACTCGGAATTCGCTGGCCACTTGCGCGGCGAACACCACATGCTCGGGTTTATTGCCGTTCACGTGAAGGATCGGAGCTTGAAGAGCTTTCGCGAAATCGGTGCAGTAGTTACCCGTACGCGCCTCGATAGGATCAGTGGTAAAGCCGATTTGGTTGTTGATTACAAGATGTACGGTTCCACCTGTGCGATAACCATCAAGGCCTGCCATATTTAAAGTTTCGGCGACCACCCCTTGTCCTACAACTGCGGCATCGCCATGAATGAGAACCGGAAGAACTTTTGAAAAATCTCCGTCATAAGTGCGCATTTGTTTTGCGCGCGCCATACCTTCAACAACGGGATTGACCGCTTCGAGATGGCTTGGGTTAAAGGCGAGAGAGAGATGCAATTTTCTTCCGTCGTACTCGACATCGCTCGAATAACCTAAATGATATTTTACGTCGCCGCCGCCTTCAAAGTCTGGTTTTTTTAATCCATCAAACTCCGCGAAGATAGAACCGTAAGGTTTCTTCATGATGTTTGTGAGTACATTCAAGCGACCGCGATGAGCCATACCGAACACAACTTCGGCGCCACCATTTTGTGCGAAAACTTGATTCACGCGTTCCAGAGAGGGGATAAGACTTTCTCCGCCTTCTAATGAAAAACGTTTTTGCCCGGTGTAAGCTTTTTGCAAGAAAGTCTCGAACACTTCGGCCTTTGTGAGAGATTTTAAGATCTGAACTTTTTCTTCTTTTGAAAGTTGCGGCTGACTCTGAACGGATTCTAATTTTTGTGTGAGCCAATCCACCACGGTGTCATCATCGATGTAAGTGAATTCCGCACCAAGAGGACCGCAGTAAGTTTTTTCTAATTTTGCGACGACATCTTTTAAAGTTTCACCCTGAAAACCGGGGAGAGTGACCTTGCTATTGAGATCACTTCCTGAAGCATCTAATTTTTTTAATTGCGGAATAATTCCTGTTCTTTGCGCGGTACCGAGAGGACTAATTTTTGCTTTGTGATGTCCGAGTCTTCGATAATTATCGATGAGAATTCTTGCTTGTAGTTGAGAGTCGCCCGCCGCTCCCGAAATTTGTTTTGTAGCGGCACCGTTTGTAAGAGCCGCACCATTGGTGTGGCCGTTTGCATGGCCGTTGACCGCGGGTTTTTCATATTCAGCCGACTCATGAAGTTCTTCGCCGAATTCCATTCCATCAAAAAATACTCTCCAACTTGCAGGCACAAGCTGAGGATCTTGACGGTAAAGTTCACGGAGTTGTTCGAGATATTCTGGAGAAATTTGTGATAGATAGCTCATGATGATTTTATCGGATAGTTACGACACTCCATTGATAGACGTAAGTCTAGCAAAGGAGTGAATCACTGTCATTATTCTAAAATCATCGAGTTGCGACTGACCTTTGAACTCGAGAGAAGTGTCTTTTCCCAAGACATAAGCACTTCGCTTAAACGGCCACGCGCAAGTTGTTCTGAAACCGCAGGTTCTTGAGGATTTTTAGTATCCTTTTTCGCCAGAGCGACATCGCTCGCCGCCTTATAGCGAATAGCATAAGCTTTTGATGCAAAGCGTACCACGCGATTTGCTAGAGGCTTTTGCGGAGTGAGTTCAAAAACAGTTTGCGTGAAATCTTCAACGGGGCCCACTTTAGGAATAGTTTGCGTCGTAAGATCGAAAGGGCCTGTGCTTTGCCATTTTAAGTTATTTTCTGCCACGACTTTGTTAAGGCGAGTATTGTCTTGCGCTTTTAAAGCTTCGTCTAATTGAGTCACTATTTTTTCAGCCTTTTGTGCAGCCGCTGCCTCTTTTGCCAATTCCATTTTGGCTTTTTCAAAAGGAATGCTCTGCGCTGGTTTTTTCTCCATCACTTTAATGAGGTGGTAACCAAATTGGCTTTTAACAGGCTCGCTCACAATGCCAGGTTTTAACTCAAAAGCTGCTTTTTCAAAGGTTTCATCCATTTTCCCACGCGTGAAAAAACCAAGATCTCCCTTTTTTGCTTTTGAGCCAGGATCTTCACTCGCTCGAGCTGCAAGATTGCCAAAATCTTCCGTTTTTGCGCGGCGGGCAAAATCTTGAGCCTTTTTAAGAGCCGCTTGCTCGCTAGCCGGTGTGTTGTCAAAACGAAATAAGATGTGGCTCGCGCGAACTTGTTCAGTGGTTTCATAACGTTGCTTGTTTTGTTCAAAGAGACTTTTTAACTTTGTTTCTGCATCGGGTTGCGCCAAGAAAGCTTGAACTTCGCTTTCGCTTACTGGCAGTTTTTGAACTTCATTGGTATCGACTTCGACGTAATCCGCATCGGCTCTTAAATTTGCGAGTTCTTTATTTTTTTGAAGTTCCAGTTCTGTAGGCTTAAGAACATCTGACATGACCGAACGCACGCTACTCACACGCGCGGAATCTTTGAGGTCTTTCTCAAATTGGCCTGCGGAAATCTGAATTTGTTGGAGGTAGCCCTCGTAACGATCCCTTTGGAAGCGGCCATCTTTTTGGAAAGCGGGAATAGAGAGAATCTGATCACGGATTTGTGCGTCAGAAGCGCGAAAACCTGCTTGTTCTGCGGCTTGAGCAACCAATTTTTCACCGATGAGCTGCTCTAAAACATCATTTTTCAAACGCGCAAGCTGTGGGCCTGTAGGATTATAGTTCCCACCAAACATCATGGAGTAAAATTGAAGCCGCTGGTCAAATTGTCGTTTAAAATCGGCGACAGAGATGATTTCGTGATTCACTTGGGCTGCGTAGCCTGCAGAACCGGAATCCACGGTTTTAAACCCGAAGAATACAAATACCAGAATAATCGCTCCGAAAAGAATATAGGCGGTCCAAGTTTGTCGTCGGCTGGCTTTTGTGACTTCAAGCATGTTGTGTCTCCTTAGTGTTAGAGTGAATGTTATCACTCTGAATAGGATTTGATTCAAATCATTTTTTAGATGACACTTTTAGGTAGATCATAATCCGGGGGCATAATCTTGTTTCACTTATTTCAGTTTGACCTGAAGAAAGCTATTTTGGTGGCCTTTGTCGTTGCGCTTCCATTACTCTCGATTAACATTCAACGTGGACCGGATGAACCACCTTGGTATGCCCAACCTTTTTCTTATGTTGCAGGCAATATTCAAAATGGTTACGCAAGCTTCAGCCAGGGTGTGCGTGGGACAGTTGCGCTTTATCTGAATTTGATTGATATTAAAGTCGACAATCGACTTTTAAAAAAAGAAATCGCGGAACTCAAAGCTCAGCTCGGACAGATGGCGGAACTTTCGCTAGAAAACGAAAGGCTGAACAAACTTCTTAACTTTCAACAGCAAGCGCCTATGAAACTTTTGGCCGCGCGAGTGACAGGCCAAGATCTCTTGCGAGATCATCGTACCATTCGCATCAATCGAGGGACTGAAGAAGGCATCGTAAAAGGCCTTGCGGTCATTACATTTGAAGGCGCCGTAGGTTACGTTTTAAATGCGGAGCCACACTCTTCCCAAGTTTTAGTCATTACCGATCGCTACGCGGTCGTGGATGCCCTCATTCAGAGGACAAGAGCTCGTGGAATTGTTGCGGGAGCTGCCATAGATCGCTGTCGATTAAAGTATCTTCACCGTGCAGATGATGTGGTGGAGGGTGATGTGATTGTGACGAGCGGCCTTGATAATATTTTTCCTAAAGGATTTCCGATCGCAACCGTTGTCGGTGTCGAAAAGAAAAATTACGGAATCACTCAAAAAGTGGATCTAAGGCCGATCGTCGATCCTTCGAGACTTGAAGAAGTGTTTGTGGTTCTCCATGTGGATAACGCTAAAATTCCTGATGTCAATGAACCTAAGCCAGACGCTGCATTGCCAGCAGCAGTAACGACAACAACAAAGTCAGCAACCGTAACGCCCACAACGACAAAACCTACGAAACAATGACAGAGAAACGTAATATCCTTTTTCGATTCATAGCATTTGTGATTGTGACTCTTATCCTTGCAGGAGCGCAGACCTCTTTTTGGGTTCACGTGTTTGGTTCGATGACGCCACCAGCGTTTTGGCTTATTGTGATTTTATATCTTTCGCTACAGAGAGAAAACAATGAAGGACTTCTAACAGTCTTTTTCTTAAGTTTTATATTGGCGGTTTTTACTTCTCTGAACGACGGATTGCTCACCCTGACCCATCTTGCAATTTTCTTCACGGCACGTTTTGTGAAGTCACGGGTTTTTGCTTTTAGTGGATGGTACTTTGGTGCGGCTTGTGGCTTAGCTGTACCGTTTTTTTCGCTCTCCCATTTTTTATTATCGCAACCTTTCGATTCCAATCCACCGACAAACATTGAGTGGTTGGGCCTGTTGTTTCAAATCCCGCTCACCGCTTTCTTTGGTCTCGTTTTATTTCCCATGTTTCTCTTTATTGATTCTTTCTTTAAAGATGAAATCACGGAAAACTGGAGAGGAACTCTATGAGTGACTTTTTAGCAAATCCTGATGAAACAAAAGAATTTGGGCCGCGCTACCGACTTCTTTATATTGCGATCGCCGCGGTCATGGGCATTTTTGCTATTCGACTTTGGTATCTGCAAATCATTAAAGGAAGCGAACTCAGAAGCTTCTCCGAACAAAACCGCATTAAAGAAAATTACTTGCCGGCTCCACGAGGAATGGTGTTTGACCGAGACGGACGCGTGCTCGTTGATAACCGACCGGGTTTTGTTGCGACTTTAACTCCTCAATACGTTGCGGATTTTGAAAAAACCGCGAATGCCATCAGCGCCGTTTTAAAAATTCCTGCTTCGTCGATTGTGAACCGCCTCAAAATTAGCAAAAGAAAAAATGGTCACTCGTGGGCCGTGCGTATTAAAGAGAACTTGACGTTAGATGAAGTCGCAAGACTTGAGCGCATGAAACTCGACCATCCAGGGCTTGATATCGAAATGGCGATCACTCGTAGTTATCACTTGGCGGGAAGTGGCGCGCAGATGTTTGGTTATGTGGGTGAGATTTCCGAATATGAATTAAATCGCGTGAACAAAGATCGACCGCTGGAATCCAGATTTCGTCAGGGTGAACTCATAGGTAAAAGTGGGTTGGAACAAGTGTATGACGGCCAACTCCGAGGGAAAAAGGGTCTAGAATTTGCTCAAGTTGATGCGCGTGGACGGCAGGTGGAATCAAAGGATGTGGATCTTCTTCAAGACATGCCTCAGTTTGTAGATGCGGAGCCAGGCGAAAATCTCGTGCTCAATATCGATAAAGACATTCAAGACGCGGCTTATAAATCTTTTGTAGTAGAGAACCAAAGAATCGGTGCGGTCGTCGCGATGAATCCCAACAACGGAGAAGTTCTCGCGTGGTTGAGTGCGCCTACTTATGATCCGAACGAGTTTTCAAAGGGAATTACCGCGAAGCTCTGGTCTGATTTAGCCAGTGATCCTTTCCAAATTCTGCGAAACAAAGTCATCCAAACGCATACGCCTCCAGGATCTACATTTAAAGCGGTGGTCGCGCTGGCGTCTCTTCAGGAAAAGTTGATCACTCCACGCACGACATTCTTCTGTCGTGGGGCCTTAAAGTTTGGACGTCGTAATTATCACTGCCATATTAAGTATGGTCATGTGGACGTAAACGTTTACCA
>JBFWOZ010000004.1:0-107556 GCA_050250255.1 Bdellovibrionales bacterium
CCTGCAAACTTGCGTCTGCACTTTGTTGTCTTTGTTCTTCGATACTTCCCTTAATAAAAAATTCGCCCGCTCGGTAACTGGATCTTACGAGCGGTCCGCTCGCGACGTATAGAAAGCCCTTAGCCTCGGCTTCTTTTTGCCACTCTTGAAATTTTTCTGGAGTCACAAAGCTTTCGACTGGAATATGTTTTAATGTTGGCTGTAAGTACTGACCAAAAGTCACGACGTCACAACCGACAGCACGAAGATCACGAAGAGTTGTTCGGATTTCTTCGTCTTGCTCGCCAAGACCTAACATCAATGAAGTCTTGGTGTACATTTTAGGATTCACACTCTTGATGTATTCCAAAACACCGAGAGATTGTTTGTAACCCGCACGCACATCACGCACACGCTTTTGTAAACGTTCAACGGTTTCTACGTTATGTGCAAATACATCAGGCTTTGCCATGACAAGTTTATGAATAAACTCTTTGTTCCCTTTAAAATCGGGAGTCAAAATCTCCACGATCATTTCGGGGCGCTGAGATTTGATGGTTTCGATCGTTTTTGCAAAATGCCCTGAGCCTTCATCCGGAAGATCGTCGCGATCCACACTTGTGATCACTACGTACTCAAGATCCATCTGCGCGATCGCAAACCCAACTTTGTAAGGTTCTTCGACATCAATTTTCCCGCGAGGGTTCCCCGTCTTTACCGCACAGAACTTACAGCCGCGCGTACAGGTGTCACCCATGAGCATAAAGGTCGCGGTTCCACCACTCCAGCACTCTGACATGTTCGGGCAACGTGCCTCTTGGCAAACGGTTGCGAGCTTCAAGTGGCCAAGCATGTCTTTGATGTTGTTATATTTTTCACCCGCTGGCGGACGAATTTTAAGCCATGTCGGTTTGGGAGTTTTAGGAGTTGGTTTCATGCTTTTTTATTTTTAGTTTACGAGAGAGAATTATGCAAGAAGTCATTGTGTCATTTCTTGACGTGCCTTCCCTCCTGAGAGCAAAAGCGTCATATGAAATTCAAAGGAAAACTCGTCGAAGGCACCCTCCTTCAACGCTATAAACGCTTCTTTGCCGACGTAAAGATTGGCTCTAAAACTATTCTCGCCCACGTTCCTAATTCAGGAAGCATGAAAGGTTGCAAAGAGCCAGGCTCCCTCTGCCGGGTGACCCATAATCCTGATCCCAAACGGAAACTTCAATATACCCTCGAGATGGTCCAAACCTCTACTTCTTGGGTGGGTGTGAATACGAGCCATCCTAATAAACTGGTCATGGAACTTTGGATGCTTAAGAAAGTGAAGCATTGGAAAAACCTAGATCGCGCTCAGGCCGAAGTGAAAATCAGTAACGAAAGCCGCATTGATTTTGTGATGTGGAATTCTAAAGACTGCGGAGAAGAGCGACTTCAAAAATACGATTTTAAAAAGACCAAATCCTGTTTTCACTTTGTGGAAGTGAAAAACGTAAGTCTTGCAGAAAACGGCGTGGCCCTTTTTCCCGATTCCGTCACCGAACGTGGGCAAAAACATTTACGAGAACTCATGGTCCTTAAAAAACTTGGACACACGAGCGAAATTCTTTTTGTGATACAAAGACAGGATTGCAAAAGCTTTTCACCCGCCGACGACATAGATCCCGAATATGGAAAGTTACTACGAGAAGCGATCCAAGCCGGCGTTCAAGCGACCGCACTCGTGTGTGATTTGTCTGACGAGGGCATTGAGCTTCTGCCGAAGCCTCTAAAAATAAAAATTTAAAGTTTACTTAACACAGAGCAGAGCTTTTTGCGCGAGTGCGGAAATAACGGGTGAGAATTGGAATCCAATTGAGTATAAACATTTGAGCGCTCTGGTAGCTGTTGTTTTTTCTTTAGTACAGACTGAGCCGCCTTACGGACTTCTTCTTTGGGGTCCTCAAGGGCTTTTTGCAACATTGCGCCAACCTCGGGACCGTCATAATTTTCTAAAGCCTCGATGGCTCGAGCACGCACGATACGATTGATGTCTTCAGATACAATTTTTAGAAGGGATAAAAAAGTTGGATCATTGAGATTTTTTAAAATACGTATCCCGTCAATCTGCACGAGTTGTTTCGAACTCATAATTAATTTTTTCAAAGCATCATAAAAGCTCATAGTGGGCTTAGGAGTAGCCGGTACTACATTCGCAACTGGATCCAGCATCTCCTGCAAGTGCGTATACACCGCTCTTTTATGGCCTTGAATGAAAGCTTTCGCCACCTCATGTCCCCACGCCCATGGTTTTGTCTCCTGGGGGTTACTGGCACTCTTTCCTTCAAGCTCTGAATAATTCTTCTCCAAACGTGGGTCTAAAACCAAAACACCGCCAAAATCGGCAGCAGCAGTTTTTAAACTATCTGATTGTTGGCTTCCAGCGTGGTCCCTATAAATTTTTGGTGGTGCATCATAGTAAAAAACCCGCCCACTGTGTGCTTGCCGCCCATAGAGAGCCGCAGGAATATGCTCTCCATTTTTTTTCAAAATAGAAAATGGAAGTGAGATAATAAAATACGTTTCGACGGTTTCAAAAGCCGTTCTATTTTTAGCATTATGTTCATCAAAAAGAACTTGTGTAGCAGACTGACGGGTAAGTTCAGCTATCGCTTCTCCTAAAGACATTAAACCATCGCTATGGTCTTTTGTGCGGAGGAGGTCAAGGCGCTGCTCATGGGATCGATCCGTAATATATTGATGGCTCTGCTGAACAATCTTGTTCCAGATAGCGAGACCTGCACCTTTTACATCTACCAAAGGCAAATCAGATCCAACACGGTGGACAACTGCACGTCCATAATCTTTAGGGCGGTAGCCCATTTTTCTTGTACGCCAGTAATCTTGAGAACGAGGAATCGGAGATTGGCGAATGTTATTAAGAACCGACTGATAGCGGCTGATAAAAGCAAATTCCTTTAAAATCCACTGTTCCATCTCAGGGTCAGAGAATTGTCGTGTAAAGGGAAAATCTCGCTCAAGGGCAAAACGATTAAAGTAAGCCACCTGAGACCCTGGCACATACACCATCATATTTTGTGCTACAGGATGCTCTAAATGTTTAGGATTTGTAATTCGGTAGGGTACATCGGCCAACACCGTATAAGACAGAAACCATTGTAAAAAAAGAAACGAGATGGCGTGTTTCATAGGACTTAACCTAAGCAATCATTATTCCAGGGAAATACTTTTTAAAAGCAGAGAGCGGGAATTGAGCTTAAGAATCAGAAATGAAAGGACCTTTGCAGGCACTATGGCTAACAAATTGACATCAAAAAGCCATAAAAAAACCCGACAACCCTTGCGAGCTGTCGGGCGAATAAAAACGAAATTAGTTAACGCCTTTGTCTTTCAACAGACGATCAATGATTTTTTCAAACTCAGGAAGTGGGTAAGCACCTTTGAGGGAAATTCCGCCAACAAGGTATCCAGGAGTTCCTTGGAAACCGAATTGTTTTGCCTCTGCCATGTCAGCTTCGATGCGCTTTTTAACTTCTTCGCCTTCCATGTCTTTTTTCATCTTCGCGATATCGGCACCCGCTTTACGAGCCGCTGCATCTAAGAATTTTTCTTTTTCAGTGCGAAGTTTATCTTGGCCTGCGAAAACTTCATCGTGAAATTTGAAAGCTTTTTCTGGGCTCTGAAGAGCGATCGCTTCAAAACGCTTCGCTGCCGGCATTGCCATTGGGTGGAAATCAAGAGGTAAGTTTTTGAAAATAAAACGGACTTTATTTCCGTATTTTGCTTTGATGGCGTTGACAGTTTCATAACCACGCTTACAGAACGGACACTCGAAATCTGAATATTCGATCAAAACAATCGGAGCATCTTTTGGTCCTTGGTAGGCACGGTCGTCAGAGATTTGAGCTTGTTTTGGATTTTTAAACTCTTCTTCACGGCGAGTTTCTTCTTCTTTTGCCTCACGATCACGACTGCCTTTTTGAGCTTCTTGAGCAGCAGTCTGAATCGCTTCCATCACTTCAACTGGGTGCTTTTTAATCGCATCAGCTAAAATTGTAGGATCTGACTCCAAAGTTTTTTTAAGTTGAGAAGCAGAAGGAGAGCATCCCACTGCAAAAATCATTGCCGTTGCGAAAAAAATCTGACCGATCAGGTGTTTCACTGTAGTTCCTCCGAGTGATAGTTTTTGAATCTAAGCCTTACCATTATAGAGAAAACTTCAAAAAAAACTCAAATGGAAAAGGGATTTTCCTGGGTAAGAACACCGACTTTAGTCTTTAGGAACATCTTGAGCAACAATGACGGCCCGCGCCTCATACTCTGTGTCACCATGCAGACTGCGAATTTGGTAGGTTTGCTCGACTTTAGCAACCATACGCTGAAGAACTCCAAAGACTAAGGTTTCGTGGCTCTGACTTTGAGAAGATGTAACATACCCCACCTTTTTACCCTCAAAAAAGATCTCACTCTGCGCAGGCAGAACCACGGCACGCGGCATTTCCAGGAGCACAAGCTTCTTCGCTACGTTCCCGTAAGTAAAAAGTCGCTCCACCACTTCTTGTCCCGGATAACAACCTTTGTTGCGACTGATGTGCCCATACAATCCCGCTTCGAGAATAATTTGTGTCTCCCCAACATCCACCTGATCTTTTGGGACAAAGTTTTTCATTTGAAGAAAATCATAAGTTTCGGAGGAGAGTTTTTGAAGCGGTTCTTTTTGGAGGATGTCGTTCAGAATTTTTGCAGAAGCTTCCACTTCAGTTCCGATCAAAAGACCATCTTCACCGGTTTTCTCCCATTTAGGCAGCTTGAGAAAAAAGCAGGTGTTGTTCGTTGCTGTATCAATTTTCGTTTCGATATTTTGGAGATCTTGTCCTCGTACTTCGATCCAAATCCATTTCGGTGCGTGTTCGAATTTTAAGTTTTCACCAAAGTGGAATTTATCTAAAAACGCGAGAGTTTTTTCGAGTGATTGTGGAGCCACAATTAAAAGAACTTGATCCTGATCCACAAGTGCGTGAAAGAGCGAAACCACGGTTCCGTTGCCATTGAGAAAAGCCCCTGCAGAGAACTCCCCGGCTTTGGGATTTTTAAAGTTGCGTGAAGAAAGTCGCTGCAAAAAATCATATCGATCGGGCCCAGTGAGACGAATTGTTTGTTTTGGATTTTCTAAGTAGTAGAAACCGTTTTTCATGGATTAATAATTATTCCTATTTTATCTAGAGCGCAAGTAAAGCATGACCCATACAACCTCATTGCTTCACCGCACTCCGCGACCACATATATTTATTATGGTTGGTACAAAGGATCCTTGAATTCGCGAGAACTTATGCTGTTTAAACCTGACTCCATTGCGGAGGCAATCATGCGTTATGGTTCAACCCCATACTCTCGTTCGACGCGACAAACACGAACCTCCCTAAACACTGTTTCTGGAACCCTTTTTGCTCTCATACTTCTAAGGAACGCTCGCAAATTCATTATTTGCAGATGGCGCTCATAATCTCTGTTAGGAGTGACATTTTATGTCAATATTTGGACGTTTATTGTGTGCAAAAGCAGTTCTTTTTTCCTCGGGTTTTGCCTTGGCAACCCCTAGCTTTCAAACGTTGGAGCTTAACGATAAGAGCTATGATGAGATGTATACGATCGTAAAAGCAGAAACCAGAAAGTGTTATGACCGCGCTAACGAAATCGAGAAAGCCGCGAGCAGAGAAATCTCCGTTGAACAGTCTGATCAATTCATCGGTGAAGATCAAAGCCCCGAGCTTGTTGCTTGCCTCACAAAAGTTTCTGGTCTCGTGCTCGCTCGTAAAGATCTCAATGACAAAGTTGTTCCTAATCTCTTTCAAAAATCCACTCTCGAACTCAATGATGAACACCGTAAGTTCGTGCTCAAAGCCGTGCTTGAAAGTGCCGTTGCTGATTACAAAGCTCTTTTAAAGAGAGTGATGGAAGCAACCGGTGAAGATCGCCGAAAGCTCATCCCGGAACTTGCAACTTCTTACGAACAGATCGTGAACTCACTGAGCGAATTAAAACCTCTCTTAAAAAAGCAGCCTGAAGAAGCAAAGCCGCTCTTTAAGTTTGTAAGCCAAGCTGATCTTGAGCCCACTGAGGAACTTAAAAATTTCCACCGCAACCATGGCGGCGGCGAGACCCTCGACCTTTCTGAAAAGGCCGAAGAAATCCTCGAAGAGATTCATTAAAAGAGCCCGACTTTTGACCTCCTTTTCCTTTCCGCAAAGCATTGAAAAAGGCTTTGCGAGCACTTCTCATTCCATCCTATTTTAGCTCGACTTTCGCCCTGAAGAGCGGCTTGACATCAGCCGCGTTTCTGAAACATATAGTCATGAAAACACAGGGATTTTCCGAATATAAATCAAGTCCTCTCTCGTTTTAAAAAACGCATCTGGAAAATCAAAGGAATAGAACTTGGGAACACAACAAAAAAAATCAGTAAAGTCCGCTGCACTTCCCGCCTACGATGTGAAAACTCTCAACAAGATTGCGGAACGTGCTCTTTATCTCGCCACCCAAATGATTCATCGTGCGAATGAGAGACCTGACAAACAAAAGGGCGATCCAAAAATCGGTGGTCACCAATCGGCGTCTTCAAGCTCCCTCCACATTCTCGGAGCGCTTCACCTCGTCGTTCAAAGTGGCTTCGATCATTTCGCCGTGAAGCCACACGCTTCGCCAACAAATCATTCTTACAATTATCTTTTAGATTTGCTTCTCAACGGCGATCACTCGCGATTTAATCTTGAGCAAGCCAACCAAGCGATGGATGGCTTACGTAAATTTTCACAAAACGGCGAACCTGTTTTCCAAAGTTATCACTCTCACTACGATCCTGATCATCACAACTTTCTTCCGTCAGGAACTGTGGGTATCCCACCCGTAAATTTGGGTTACCTTGCTCACGCATACAGATTTGCCGAAGAACACGGTTACAAAGTGCCTCAAGCGCATTTCTGGGCTCTCATCGGAGATTCCGAGTATCGTGAAGGATCTCTCTATGAAGCGATTCCAGATTTTGCCGAACGTGAAATTGGAAACCTCACTTGGATCGTCGATTACAACCGACAAAGTCTTGATGGCCATCGTATCACCAACAAAAACATCATGAACGGAACCGACGACACACGTATCGAACGCACGGCCGTGGCTAACGGTTGGGAAGTGATTCAAGTTCGTCACGGATCTCACCGTAAAAAAATGTTCCAAAAGCCAGGCGGCGATATTTTCCAAAAATACATCGAAGAGGTTTTACAAGATTACGAATTTCAGGCGCTTCTTCTTGTGACCGACGTGAAGATGATCCGCGAGCAAATGTTGGAAGATGATCCTCAACTGAAGAAATTTTTAGACAACGTCAAAGATGAAGAGCTGTATCAATCTCTTCGTGATCTTGGCGGGCATGACTTTGAGCAGCTCATTGAAGCCATGATGAAAAGTAAAGAGAACCAACGTCGCCCTACGCTTATCATCGCTCACACCGTAAAAGGTTGGGGCCTCAGTAGCGCGGCCGCGTGCGGCAACCACTCGAGTCTCGTCGGAGAGTCGGAAGTAGAAGAACTGAAAAAGAAGACCGGCGTTAAAGGCGATAGCCTCTACGAACGTTTTTCTTCTCAAAGCGAGGAAGGTCAGTACCTCAAAAAACGTGGCGACCAGCTCTATTCGCAAATCAAAGAGCAGTATCAATTGAGGGCCGAGAACGAAGAGAATCTCACAAAACAAATCAAACAATTTGGTCCTCTCGCTACATCTCTTGATATCAATCTCAAAATGGTGAATTATCCACACACACAGTGGATGCTTGGCCAATTAACTGCAAAGCTCACTCGAGCCGCCAATACACCCCTTGATCCTAAAAAATTAGAAAAGAACCAAAAAGAACTCACCGACTTTGAAAAACCTTTTAAAATGGTCGGTGAATATCTCGTTTCGATGGCTCCTGACGTAGGAACAAGTACGAACTTAAATCCGGCGATGGACGGAAAAATTTTTGGTGCACCAACCGTTGAGGATTTCGAATCGGATTTAAATGTAAAAGACAATAAACTTCCAGATCTTGTTCCGGGAGAAGAAGTTTCCGATCGTTTCTTACGTTTTGAAATTGCTGAAGGCAATGTGATGTCTTGCATGGGTTCTTATGGTCAAATGCGTAGACTTCTTGGAATCCCGCTGATTCCGCTTATGACCGTTTATGACTTCTTCGTGAAACGCGCGCTTGATCAATTCTTTTATAATCTCTATTGGCAGTCGAGCTTCATCTTAGTTGGAACTCCTTCGGGCGTGACCCTCTCACCAGAAGGTGCTCAGCATGGATGGAAATCAGACTTCCAAATTCCTAACCAAATCACTTGGGAGCCGTTCTACTGCTTAGAGCTCGATTGGATTTTGGTGGAATCTCTTCGCCGACATTTCGAAAACGATAACCAAGGACGCATGGGTGTTTTCATCCGCGCGGTCACTCGGGGTACCGATCAAAAAACAATGTTGCAACTTTTAAAACGACAAGCTCGTTTTAAAAACCTCAGCGACGGACAACAATTATGTCACGCATCTTTCGCACTCCCAAACGCGGTGGATGAAACACAAGTTGAGAACATTGCGGATGCGGAAATTTTAGAACAAGTGCGCCAAGATGTTCTCAAGGGCGGTTACTACCTCATCGATTACCGCGGTTACGCGGGTTATGAACCTGGAGACAATGTCGTGAATATTTTTGCGATGGGCTCTATGGGAACCGAAGCCATTGCCGCTTCCGAGCAACTTCTTGCACGCGGCATTTACGCAAACGTGATTATGGTCACTTGTACTGATTTACTTGTTGGTAATCTCGCGCATGAAAATGGCTACGATCATTTAAAGAATGGTCTTGGGATCAATGGCGATCTTTATTTACAACCTCGCGTGAACGGCAGCGCCACACCTCCCGAAATCATGACTCTGTCGGGTCGTCGTATTCCTGCGGTGAGTGTGCATGACGGAGAACCGGGACTTCTTGATAATTTAGGATCAATCGTGGGTGTAAGACAAGAATCCCTCGCAGTTCGTAAACACTCCAAGTGTGGTCGTCCCGTTGACGTGTACCAGTATCACCATATCGACGTGGAATCCGTGGTCGAAGCGGTCGGCAAAGTTCTTTCCGAAACAGCCCTTGAAGAAGTTCGCGTGAGTAATCGAGCTCTCCACTGGGAACAAAAAGAAGAACGACCAAATTGGCAAGAACTGTGGCCCACTAGAATTCACGATTCATAAATTGAGTGAGTTCCTTAAATTCCACTCTACAAACGTTTGAGCCTAAAGAACGACGGTATGAACATACGGTCGTTCTCGTCCCTTTTTTCGATGGAACCGTACAACAACTTCTCCCCCACATTCGTATGCTGAACCAACTAGGGTTTCGCGTGGCGAGCTTTGATCTCAAAATGAAGTCTTGGCTTCAACTTCCTCTCGTCAAAGAAAATGGAAAAGTTTTGTTTGGTATTAAACATCTTTGGGCTAAAAAAATCGCTGAGGTGCTAGACCAAGTAGAAGGAAAAAAAGTTCTCTTCACTCTTTCTAACCCTAGTTCTTGTGCACTCGAAGCCATGGCTCTCCGACCAATTCAGGATGTGGAACTTATAATTTGTGACGGTGGGCCCTTTGATCTGATGGTGGAGTGTGGGGAAAACTTACTCGAGCATTATTACAAATGGAAAAACCCGCTCATCAGAAAAACTTTGAACATCGGGCTCTATGCTTTGTGGAGTCCTATTCATCATAAAACTTTGCACAAAAGCCTCGCGCAATTACCTCATGGTTTTCCGATTCTCTCGATTCGCGCCGAAGAGGACGAACTCGTCCCTCCTCGCGCCATCGAAGCGGCCTTTGCGGGCCACTCTCAATTGAAACTTGAAATTTTAAATTTATCAGGGGTGAAGCACCTGAAGGGACTGAAAGACCAACCCGCGGTGTATCGATCAAAAGTGTCAGACTTTCTTCAGCAATATTTAAAATATTCCACCTATTAATTTAATATGCAAACCGACTTTCGGATTCCAATCCCTTCAAAAACCTCAATTATTACGGAAAGTTAGGGGCCGATAGCTTGCATTACAATGAAGCTATGGAGGACCCCATGGCATCTCAAAAAACAGTTAGAGACATAATTAAAAACATTCAGAGCATACGCAAACAGCCCTTTAGTGAAAACCGTATTCAACGAATCAATAAAATATTCGAGAAGGAAATCGAGCATGAAAAAGCTAAAAAAGAAAATGCTCATTATCGCCGCAACTTATGAAGTGACTCATGAACATGAAAATATGGTAGAACTTATTGAAGCACTGAAAAGCAATAACCTGAAAATATTTGCGACGGTAACAACAAGAGCAGAGTTTTTTGACTTTCATAGACGCTTAATTATGACGGAAGGTCTATTGGATTTAGTGGAGACACCAGAAGTCTATCAAATCTCTGAAAGGCTTGTAGCCGCTAGTCTTGATTTTGATTTAGGTTACGCCACACTTAGCGACAAGAATTTAAAAGATATCTTTATGCCTAAAAAACTCAAATCAGAATACCGCTCTTTTCATTTTCCATAATAAGAGAGACTAAGGAGGAAATCCATTTTTCGTCCACATTTAGACACGGAATAAAGTACAGAGTGCCTTTGTTTTTAGATTCAAAGTCTTGCTTCGCACGGATACCTATCTCTTCCAGAGTTTCCAAACAATCTGCCACAAACGAAGGGCAAACCACCGCGATATTTTTAGTGGAGCCTTGAGCTAATTCATCTAAATAGATGTCTGTGTAGGGCTTAATCCATTCGGTACGGCCCAACCGTGACTGAAAAGTCACTTTATATTGGGAGTCTGAAAGGCCGAGCGCTTGTGCAATTTTCTTTGCTGTATGAAATGACTGCGCACGATAACAAAAACGATTCACACTCGTGATCTGTTCACAACAATTTGGATCTTGATAGCAGTGAGTCTTAGTTTCACCTAATTTCGTCAAATGCCTTACAGGAAGGCCATGAAAACTCATGACGAGCTGGTCAACTTTTGAAAGATCCACCGACTCGCGAATTTTTTGAGCGTAGGCTTGGGTAAACCCCTCATCATCGTAAAAATCATCGATCCACTTCAAACGAAAAGAGAGGTTTTGTTTTTTCGCCACACGGTCAATTTCATCTTTTGTCGACTGTGTGCTCGAAAGAGCATACTGCGGATAGAGTGGAACCACCGTTACTTCTTCTATACCTGTCTTTTGGAATTCTATGAGTTTGGATTCCAAAGAAGGTTCGCCATATCTCATGGCAAAGTCCACTTTTTCAAAACCTTGCACTTTTTCTCTCACCGCGTTTGTTAAATCACTCGTATGAAAAAGAAGAGGGCTACCACGTTTTGTCCAAACTTTTTGGTAAGCCTCTGCTGATTTGTGCGCACGCTTCGGTACTATCAAAACATATACAAAAAACCATCTCAGAAACCAGGGAATATCCACGACCTGGGGATCCATCAAAAACTGCTTAAGATAAACACCCACTTTTTCTGGAGTCGGTTCACTCGGTGTTCCTAAGTTAACAAGGAGGAGGCCTTTTTTCACATGAGGTCCACAAAGGCTGCAGGAGTTGGTGAATGCATTTGATCTGGAAACAAGGGCTGCTTACGTACACGATCGTTTGCGATGTGTGCTACAAGTTCTTTTGAGCGTTCAAGAATTTTGGAGAGTCCTAGACTGCCTAAGTAATTGCCGTTGAGATAAATGTTTCCAACAACAGGCTGTATTCCAAAACCATAGTTAAAAGAATTCCTTAAAAGATTTTCGAGCTGGACGGAGTAATGAGGAATGGCCTTTGGCCAACGAGTGATGACGGAGTCTAAAGGCTCTACTTGTTCACCATGAAGCAACCCATGATCCTGTTTTACCTGACGAAGAATTTCGGCTTCCGAAAATTCAATAAAACTACGATCGGTGGCACCTCCATAAATCCAGGTCTCAGAATAATATTGAGAGCGTCCGTCAAAAATCTGATCATTAAATAGCACGCCTAAAGCGCGAACATTCTGCTGACGGGGAAAAAGGCAGCCAAAACCTTTTTTATATTTTGCTCTCAAATCAAACCAAGTTGTGACGGTCACAATAGGCAGAAGATCCACCTGTTTAAGCAAAGGACCAACAGAGGTGTGTGAGAGTAAATCTGCGGCCGCGTCTACCGAAGTTGCAATCACCGTCGTGACTCCGCTATTTCTGAGCGTGAGAGTCTCTGAATCGATCGTTTGATTTTTTCTGATCCGAACACCACGCTGAATCAGATAGTGTTCTAAGCTTTCAACCAATTGTCCCATTCCAGCAGCGGCCGAAACAGTCCCGCGATTTTTCCCTCGGTAAGATTTGATCTGAGGATTAAAAAATCGCCCTAAAATCAAAGTCGCGCTGAGCTCCTGAGGCTGACCAGCGTAGATTCCTTGAAGCGCAGGTATCAAAAGCTTTTCGGTTGCCGCAAGGCCAATCGTCCTTAATCCCCAATGATGAATCGTTTCTGTACGTCGGGGCTTCCAGCTCTTTTTGAAAGTGGCGCTCACTTTTGCTAAACGTGCAAAAAAACCCATGCTCTCAAATGGAGAAAGAGGCCAACGCGAAGTTTTTCCTTTTGTAAAAATATAACGAGCTCGTGAGGATTTGCTCATAGGTAAAAGTTGAAGTTCCAAATCCTTAAAGAGTTGTTCCACTAATTCAGAATTTAAAAGTCCATTGGCTGCAGTTTCCACCAGGCCATAAGGAGTTTCTTTTGTCGATATGAGTCCGCCAACACGGGGTTTGGCCTCCAACACTTCCACATCAAAACCCATTTGATTGGCAAAGTAAGCCGTCGTCAAACCTGTAAAGCCAGCGCCGATAATTCGAATTCTCATTCATTCCTCATAGCGATTGTGAAAACACCTTTGTGTTAGGTTGTTTTGAACGAAGTCTTTTATCAAATACGACACAGACGTTTCTTAAAAAAGGTTTTCCTTGTTCCGTCAAAGAAAGACGGTTCCCGATAATCTTCACCAGGCCATCATGCACTAAGCTTTCTAAAAAAGTTTGTGCATCCTGTTTATCCTGTTCTGTTTCTAACTCCACCGAATAAGACGTGATTAGTTTCAAAATCAATTCACGATATTTTCGATCTTCAAGAGAGAGTAAGTGTCCCCGGAAAGAAGGAAGTTTGTTTTCCTGAAGGGCCTTTTCGTAAACCGGCAAAACCTTTTCGTTTTGGTGAAAACATGTTGGTGCTTCGGAAATGGCGCTCACACCTAATCCCAAAAGAACATCTGTTCTCATCTCTGTGTAGCCCATAAAGTTACGGTGAAGCTTACCACTACGACTCGCCATTGCGAGCGCGTCTGTCGATAGGGCAAAATGATCCATACCAATTTCTACATAACCCGCCTGCGTGAGCAGCTCACGGCAAAGCTCATAGAGTTCGCGCTTCGCGGCACCCCTTGGAAGATCTTCGTCTTTAAATAATCTTTGAGCTGGTTTAATCCACGGCACCAGCGCAAAACTATAAAGAGCAATACGATCTGGACGTAACTCAATCGTGAGTTCCGCCGTTTTTTTCATGCTTTCTAAAGTTTGTTTAGGAAGCCCGTAAATCAAATCAAAATTCACAGAAGTGTATCCCAATTCTCGCGAACCCTTCGTGAGTGATTCCGTGATCTCATAAGGCTGCACCCGATTCACAAGTCTTTGCACTTCTGGATCAAAATCTTGAACACCCATACTCACACGAGAAAACCCATATTTCTGAAGCGCTTTCAATTGATCAAGAGTTGTGCGACGAGGATCCACTTCAATGGACCCATCAAAATGTTCTTCATCAACGCGAACCGCATCCATAATGGGATCCATAAGTCGCTCAAGGTTTGCGGCCGAGAGAAATGTGGGTGTGCCTCCCCCTAAGTGGATTTGCCTGAGGGGTCGTTGAAAAAGCTCCGGCACACGCTCTTGATAAAGTTGAAACTCTTGTTGAATCGATTTCACGTAAGGAACTTCGCGGTCGTGATCTTTTGTAATCACCGTATTGCAACCACAAAAGGTACAAAGAGTTTCACAAAATGGAAGATGTAAATACATCGACCAACTCATATTAGGTTGGGCGGCGGCATCACTCAACTCTTTAAGCCATTGATCCACCGTAGGAGAATCCGACCAATAAGGAACCGTCGGGTAACTCGTATACCGAGGGACCGGAATATCGTATTTTTCAAAAAGGTTCTTTTTCACGAAAATACCTCACGAACGGTTTTTACAAACGTACGTACGTTTTCTTCGGGAGTTTTTGGAAGGACGCCATGGCCTAAGCCCGACACCCATCCCGCTCTTTCGCTCTCGGATAACTTTTGGAATGGCTCTAAATACTTCATCAATTGAGTTTTGAATTCCTGAGGTGGTAAAAAAAGAAGAGATTGATCAAAGTTTCCTTGAACAAAACCTTTTGGAGAAACTTGGTTTTTCTTTTTCAAAAAATACGCAAGATCAAAACGGTGATCAAAACCCATTCCTATCCAGAGAGAAGAAAAATCAGTATTCCATTCGCCCTGACGAGAAAAGTGGCTCGTGGTTGTGCCCTTAGAATAATAACCGAGTTTACCTGGAGCGGATCGAGCGATTTTTTCTAATTGAGGCTGGATGTAATTTTGAAAGATCATCGGAGAGACTTCTCCAGCTGCCGTATCAAAAACCATTACGGCTTCTGCACCACCCTGCAATTGTAGTTGAATGTTCTCCATCAAGAGTGGGGTCATCACTTCACAAAATGAATTGAAAAGAGATAGATGTGATTTTGCTTGAGTGAGCGAACCGGCATGACCACCCTCCATCGCGTAAACAAAGAGAGTCCATGGCCCACCCACAAAACCGATCAGACTTTTGTCTGAAGGAAGTTTTTTTCTTGTGAGCGCCACCGCCTCTTTTTGAAACTCCAAACCTTTAAGAGCTTCCGCAGGAGTTTTAAGATTACGAATATTTTCTGGAGTTAAATGCCATCCCAATCGTGGTCCTTGATCGGTGTATTCCAAACCCATTCCCAATGTCTCTAAAGGGAAAAGCAAATCGCTAAAGAGAATCGACACATCAAAATCAAAATCTTCCACCGGCCCTAAAGCCACCTCTGTTGCAAGTTCAGGAACCTTACAGAGATCCATAAAAGAATGTTTCGCACGCAAAGCTTGATAGTGTTTATGGTATCGGCCAGCTTGTCTCATGAACCAAATAGGTGGTGTTTTCTGCGGAACTCCACGAATGGCATTTTGAAATTTTTGATTCATCTCATCCTCCTTTAACCGATAGCCACTGGTAGCCAACGCCACGAATCGACTTGATCGACTCCCCGTCCACTTCACCCAAAGCTTGTCGTAATCTCACGATTGAATTATCCACGGTTCTTTCTGACGGAAATTGATCTTCACCCCATAGGGAATTTAAAATTTCCTCACGACTCACCACCTGGGGTGTTCGCTCAATCAGTAATTTTAGTAATTGGAAGTCACGACTATTCAACATCATGCGCGTTCCGTTTTTATGCAGTACCATCATGCTACGAAGATCGATGGAGCACTCTTTTCCTTCTACCAGGCGAACCGCGTGGTTGCTTAGGACATGCTGAACGCGCATCAAAAACTCTTTTAAATGGAAAGGTTTAGGAATGTATTCTTCCGCACCTAATTCATAACCTTGCAATCGATATTCCGCCGTACTCATCGCGGTCACAAAAATAAATGGCACTGCACTTTTTGATTTTATGGCTGTGGCGATCTGAAATCCTGATCCATCAGGGAGCCCCACATCTAAAATAATTAGGTCAGGATCTTCACGATCAAAATTCTCTAAGGCTTCACGCTGAGTTTTCGCCCAAAAAACATGATGACCTTCCTTTTGCAAACGTTCTTGCAAAGTGGCTCCGAGAGAATTGTCGTCTTCGACGAGGAGTAACCGACTCATACGGAACGGCTCCTTAAGTGGACCGTCGCTCCGAAACCTTTTTGCGACGTTGATGCAAAATCAATAGAGCCCTTCATTTTCTGAGTGAGCTCACGGGCAAGATAAAGCCCTACTCCCGAACCGCTTCTGGAATTGTGTCTGACAAACATTTGACCAAGTTTTTTTATATCACCCTGAAAACCCTTGCCATCATCTTCGAACACAACGCTGACGTTATTATTTGAATTTTGTTTCGCACGTATACGCAAGTTTTTAGCCTGCCCATGTATGATCGCATTCTGAATCATATTTTTAAAAACACTCTCCAGCGCTCTTTGATCGGCCATGACTCGCGCATCACCTTCTAAAACGATTTGAATTTCGGGCCACTGTAATCGAAGTCCCTCTACCAATCGACTGAGAGAGATTTCTTCTAAAAATAATTGATTGGACTCCACATTTGCTAAGAAGAGGGAGTTTTCGAGTTGCAACTCCAAACGGACCGAATCTTTTAACAGTCGCTCGAGAAGTCGTTTTTGCGAACTATCTTGAAACTCTTTAACATCCTCTTGCAGACTTTCGGCTTGGAGCCTGAGGCTTGCAAGAGAAGTTTTCAAATCATGAGTGAAGGCCGCAAAAAACTCTTTCACTTCACGATATCTTTTGTTTTCGCGGTAAATAAAATAAATCAGTGAAGCCCCGCCCACCGCAAGGAGAAGAATCAAGCTGCCGCCCTCCCACATGAGCATGCGATGCTTTCGCGCAAGCTCCTCACTCAAATTGGTTTGCAAAAGCTGAAGCTGCTGGAGCTCGCCTGTGACAAACCAAACCCACCAAGTCGCCAAAGAAAGACTAAAGAGCAGCCAAATGGCCGCAACAATGATCTTCCAGGACGGGTTTTGAGTTTTAGCTCCAGCCATTAAAATACACTTTCCAAAGCATCAGAAAAAATATCAATCGTTTTTTGTACAACGTCGTCTGTATGAGCTGCCGAAACAAATCCTACTTCATAACCGCTTGGGGCTAAATAAAGACCCCGCTCTAAGCAGGCGTGAAATAATTTTTTAAAGTTGGCCACGTGGTCCGCAGGAATGTCCTTGAGAGAACGAATGGGCTTGTCGGTCCAGCCACGAATCCAAAACACCGATTGGTAGTGATCCACTTTGAATGGAACATCTTTCTTTTGAAAGACTTGATTCAAGACGTTTGTTAATTTCTCGGTCGTGCGTTCTAACGTTTGATAAACTTTTTCTTTTTCAATTTTCTTTAAAGTTGCAAGGCCCGCAACCATGCCGATGGGATTCGCACTCAGAGTACCCGCCTGGTAAACTCCACCACTTGGAGCTACAAGGTCCATGAGATCTTGGCGCCCACCATAAGCCGCGACATTAAATCCACCACCTAAAACTTTTCCGTAAGTGACAAGATCTGGTTTTACATTCAACTTTTCGGCCATACCACCAAGAGCGACCCGAAAACCAGAAATCACTTCGTCAAAGATCACGAGTGCGCCATGTTTATGAGCCATCTCAAAAATGTATTTCACAAATTCTGGACGCTGAACTAGCAAACCGTAGTTTGCAGGAAGCGGCTCCAAAATCACTGCGGCAATATCAGATCCGTGCGTCTTAAAGATTTTTTCAAGACTTGATTCATCATCTAAATTTGCTACGAGAGTTTCACTGGCTGCTTGTGCACCGACGCCAAGACTATCGCTTGACGCCTCACCAGCTAGTCCACTGCCTGATTTTACAAGCATCGAATCCACATGGCCGTGATAACAGCCATCAAATTTCAAAATTTTAGAACGTTTGGTCGCCGCACGCGCGACACGAAGAGCACTCATTACGGCTTCCGTACCGGAATTCACAAACCGAATTTTTTCAATCCAAGACAAACGCGAAGTAACCCACTCCGCAAGCTCGAGGGAGTAAGGTTCGCAAGTTCCCAAACACCAAGCGGTGTCCACCATATTTTGCACCGCTTTTTTCACATCAGGATCACGGTGGCCCAAAAGCATCGGACCAAAACTTTGGCAGTAGTCGATGTAACGTTTGCCTTCGACACTTGTGAGATAGGCACCTTCTGATTTTTCAAAAAAGAGAGGGGTTCCACCAACACTTTTAAAAGCGCGCACCGGAGAATGAACTCCACCCGGAGCAATTTTGAGAGATCGTTGAAACAGTTCTTCTGAGGATGTCATGAATAAAACCTTTCTAACCAAAACTAACTTACTGGCCTTGAGAAAGGCCAAGCTTACGGCCATAACGAGCGCCGTACGTAATAATATATTGAGTACCGGCACGTTTGAACACTTGCCACGTTTCGAGGAGTCCCTTTTCGAATTGAATGAGACCTTTTTCTGCAAGTAAGGTCAGCGCCGCATATTCACCGCTGACTTGATAAGCACCAACTTGTTTTCCCGTTTGCTGACGAATTGGCTCAATCAAATCGATTGCCGTCATGCCAGGCTTCACCATTAAAAGATCGGCACCTTCGTTCGCACAACGAATACTCGCCTGAAGTGCATCGTTTTTATTTCTCACATCGATTTGGTAATGTTTGCGATCACCCTTTTGAGGCGAAGAATCTGCGGCCACCCGGAAGGGTCCATAAAAATTGCTCGCAAACTTCGTGCTGTAACTCATAATCGGCACGATCGAACGACCAGCTTCATCAAGTGCTTGTCGAATGTGCTTCACACGTCCATCCATCATGTCACTCGGGCTAATACCATCGGCCCCTGCATCAGCATAAGAGCGGGCTAAAGATGAAATCTCTGAAAGAGTTTTTTCGAGATCGATGCCATCGTTATTCACAACCCCGCAATGTCCATGAGTGGTATAAGAACAAAGACAAGTATCCACCCAAAGAAAAATCTGATCGCCAAATTCTTTTTTAATTTTATGAATCACTTGATTCGAAAAATCGTGTGAAAAACCCTGAAGTGCTTTTTTGGAAGGAACATGGAACAAAATAAATTGTTTTGTCCCCATTTCCAGATCTTTTTCCACGCGCTTCAAAACGGTTTCCATGGAATTTCTTTTGGTTTCACCGAGCCCTGGAATGTCCTGATCTGATTTTAAATCTTCCACGACAAAAAGAGGCTGAATCAATTGATCACAATTGAATTCCGTTTCTGCGCAAAGATTACGGAGGTGACTATTTTGACGAAGTCGCATCAGGCGATTTTCAATCAGTCGCGTATTATTCATAGGCTTCTCCCGTTAGAGCTTCGTACCACTCTCTCTGGCTCAAGAAAACATCAATTTGTGCCTGTGGAAGAAGCTCTTTCAATTGGCGATATGTGTTGCCTGGTCCGCAGGCATGATTCAATGAAGCGATATGTGGATTCAGACTTAAAGCGCGTTTAAATGCAGAGCCGCTCATCCAGTAAAAATATTTTTTGTTTTCTAATCGAGGAGGTCGCAGGGATTCTTTTAAACGGTAGGTACCAAACACCTTTTTCGAGGAAGAATCCTCCCCAGCTGCGTCATCATGGGTGAGTTTGCACCACTGGAGCTTCGGAGCTAAAGCTTCAAGACCCATAGCCTCTTGCTCTCCTAGGCCGTCGGCGGTTCCGTTCACCCACACACCTCGCTCCGCCAGTTTCGCCCAGGTTTCTACTCCCGAAGTCCATACCGGCTGATCAAAAGAAACGGCCCACTCGCGAGGCAAAGCTTGAGTTCGGGCTACCCACAATCCGCAGCCAAAGGTTTCTTTTTGCGAAGTATCTACAGCCTCGCGCTCAAACCACTGAGATTTTTCTTGAGGACTTGGCCAACATTCAGAGGCAGGGATTTTTTTTAATTCTCTTTGCTCTAAGCCGTAATTTTTTAAAACAATACCTGCATCCGTCAATCCACGAAGAGAAAGCACACTGCCGTAAGATTTATGGCTCACACTCACGCCGATTTTTTGATGGCAACCACCTCCATAAGAACTCAAAATCTGGCGTTCTTTTTCGACATCCGAAAAATTCGAAGCTTGATGAATGGGCTTTAAAAGATTTCTCACATCATCTCGAGTCGAATGAATCTCAAGCGCGAGAGCTCCTTGTGCGGCGGCTGTGGGATTTTGTGAAAGTGGCAAAACCATCCAGTAACATTCAGAAAGTCTTTTTTGAAGCTGGTGTCGTGTTTGTGCGAATTCTTCCCGCTCAGTAGTAAGAAGGCGATCCAGCGCCGCCTTCGCCAAAACAAGCCCCGCCACATCTTCACTCGAAAAAAGTTTTTCAACGCGAGTTTGTACATTCCCCCGCACCGGCAAAAACTGTACTTTCTCAAGAGGTGTTGGGAGATGTTTTTTAAGAAAGGGTGTCAGGTTATATTCCCGTCGGGGGGAAGATGAATACACGCGAAAATGCCGGTACTTCGCCACTTCTTCCCAGAGATCTTTTCGTACTAACAGCAGATCACGACTGTCCGCTCGCGCAAGAGTTGCCGCGATCTCGGTATCAGGATGTTTTTCAATTGGCAGATCTTTCCACGAATGAACAACCAAATCACATTTGTCCTCTAAAAGATCTTTGAGGAAGTCTTGCGTGAAAACACCCTTCTCGGGCATTTTCCAGAGAGGATCCGTAAGATTGATATCTCCAAGCGAAGCGCGGAATTGATATTCGATTTCTAAACCGGGATGAGCTTTCTGTAAGGCGTCGCCGACCATGTAAGCTTGGAGTCTCGCGAGATCACTTTTACGGGAGGCAATCTTTAGGCGCATAAGTCGTCCCACCCGAAGGGGCGGACGGCGGCTGACTGATGTCGTTGAACCGAGATGTCTTTAATCCACTGCTGGGCTTGTCCTACGATATTTGCGAGCTGACTCTGAACGCCTTTGATCTCATTGAAAAATTCCACGAGAGGAATCACTTTTACATTTTTTAAAACTAGAGGATCTGTTTGACTGCTCTCTCGTAAATCAATGACGAGAGAAGATTGCGTGCGCGAAGAATCCATCCAACCACGAATTTCCTCAGCCGACATGGGAGCTGCAACAACAAACGGCGCGCTCGATGCTCCCTGATCTTTCAGAGAGAGCACCGATACATTCTTAAAATATTCACTCCAGCTCAAAGCTTTCTCAGGAGTACGAGCGACGATTTCCACTTTTTCTTTATTTTTCAACCACGGTACAATGTCTTTTGCCAAACGACCTGAACCTAAAATGCAAACCGCTTTTTCTTCTTTCAAGTAACGACGCACAAGACTTCCGTAAGATTGACTTCCCAGGTTAGTGAGATGTTTTTGTCTTACTTTTTTCGCATCTTCGATAAGTGCATCAAAGATTTTTTTAAGGTTCGCAGACGTACCGTTTTGTTTGTAGTCCAAAACGAAATCTTTGAACTGACCAAACACTTCGGTTTCGCCGAGAAGCGGAGAATGAAGTCCACAAATCACTTCAAGACAAAATTGATAAGCTTCTTTTCCGATAAGAGCAGAAGGGGAAGACACATTTTCTTCTGAGGCTATTCCAAATCCGATGTGGCGAAGACAGGTTTTCCAGTGAGCGACAAAAATAGAGTCGTTCACAAAAGACGTTTCACGAGGCTCGGGACCTTGTGCGTGCTCAAGATGGAAAATGGTTAATTCACCGTGCATTTGACCTTGATATTAGTTGAAAACCTTTTGAGAATTGTCACAGTTTTGTCATTAAAATCGAGAAATTACAAAGCTTGTATGCATAGCGCAAATCAGCGATTTTCCTCAACTTAATCTCATTGTCTCTATATTATTTAAAAGATGCCCATACCACTTCTGGAAGTTCAAAATTTGCGCACGGCTTTTCGCACCGACGACGGTGAAGTCGTGGCCGTAGATGATATCAGTTTTCAAATTGAACCCGGAAAAACGCTCGGAATTGTCGGCGAATCGGGCTGTGGAAAATCTGTCACGTCTCTTTCTATCATGCGCCTCATTCAAGAGCCGCCAGGACGTATTGTTTCGGGCAAAATCCTCTTTGAAGGCCAAGATCTTTTAAAACTTTCCGAAACGCAAATGAGAAGCATTCGCGGAAACAAGATCTCGATGATTTTTCAAGAGCCCATGACCTCGCTCAACCCTGTTTTCACTATTGGTTATCAGATCAGCGAGGCCATTGCCCTTCACCAAAAAAATCTCTCACGCACTCAAGTCGCGCAAAAAGCCGTGGAAATGTTGAAACTTGTGGGAATTCCCGAACCTGAAAAGCGGGTAGATAATTTTCCCCACCAACTTTCTGGCGGAATGAGACAACGAGCGATGATCGCCATGGCCTTGAGTTGCAATCCTCGTCTCCTCATTGCTGACGAACCCACGACCGCTCTCGATGTGACCATTCAGGCACAAATTTTAGAACTCATGCGCAAACTTCAAAATGAACTTCATACCGCGATGATCCTTATCACCCATGACCTCGGCGTTGTCTCAGAAACCTGTGACGAAGTTGCCGTGATGTACGCGGGAAAAATCATCGAGTACGGAACCGTACACGAGATTTTCGAACAGCCCAAACACTGGTACACAAAGGGACTTCTCAATTCCATCCCGCACTTTGAGTCAGGTCACCGTCGCGAACGTCTTGAAACTATTCCCGGAATTGTTCCTAATCTTTTAGATTTAAAAGTGGGCTGTCGTTTTCAAGATCGCTGCAAAAACGCACATCCTCATTGCCGCGAAAAGGAACCACTTCTCGAGCGTGCCACTTCTGACAAACATCGCGTGGCTTGTTTTTACCCAGTGGAAGGAACTCCCGCATGAGCGAACCTTTCATCAAAATCGAAAATTTAAGTAAACGTTTCCCTATTCACGGGGGATTCCTGGGCCGTGAAGTCGCCGCCGTCAAGGCGGTTCAAGATGTTTCTTTCGAAATCAAAAAGGGTGAAACTTTAGGACTCGTAGGAGAATCCGGTTGCGGAAAATCCACACTTGGTCGTTGTCTGATTCGCTTGATCGAACCTTCTGCTGGAAAAGTATTTTATGAAGGGCAAGATATTCTTCAGATGAGCGGCAATGATCTTTTAAAAATGCGCCGAAAAATGCAGATCATCTTTCAAGATCCCTACGCGAGCCTCAATCCACGCATGACCATTGGTGCAACTCTCTCCGAACCCATTGGGGTTCATAAAATTCTCACAGGTCCCAAAGCCATACGCGACCGAGTTCACGAACTTCTCGATACGGTAGGACTTCGTCGTGAAGCCATGGACCGTTACCCTCACGAATTCTCTGGCGGCCAACGCCAACGTATCGGGATTGCTCGCGCTCTCGCCGTAGAACCTGAATTTATTGTGTGTGATGAGCCCGTTTCGGCTCTCGATGTGTCGATTCAAGCTCAGGTGATTAATCTGTTGATGGACCTTCAGAGTAAATTGAAACTCACTTATCTCTTCATCGCTCATGATCTCAAAGTGGTGGAGCATATCTCTCATCGAGTGGCCGTGATGTACTTGGGGAAAATCGCCGAGATGGCTTCTGCCGATGAGCTGTACCTCAAACCTCAACACCCGTACACGAAAGCTCTTCTATCAGCCATTCCGGTCCCTTTTCCTCAAAATAAAAAAGCTCGCATCATTCTCAAAGGGGATGTTCCAAGCCCCATCTCACCACCGAGCGGCTGTTACTTTCACCCCCGCTGCCCAGCACGCGTAGATCATTGTTCGGTGAAAGTTCCGCAATACAAAGAAGTCCTTCCGAAACACTTTGCGTCTTGTCTCGAAGTAGCTCCTATCGGGGTTTAATTTTAATCTATGCCCTTGGCAGGAGAGGTTAACCGTTCAGCGAGAGGATAGCCTCCACCTGTATATTTTCTATGTTCCTGCCACATGCCCACAGTTTGTATCAAATTCGATTGCTCTCAAGCAAAGGTATCATCTATTTTCCCCATGCGATTAAACGCAAAACAAGTCGGATTCAAACTCCATGGAGTTTGAATGACGGCAAGGGGATGTTTCTATGAAAAATAATAATTTTTTAGGCTCTTTTGTGTTCACATTCTTCTGCCTACTAGCTTTGCCAGTTTCAGCTTCCACAAAGGGTAGCCAACTGGACGCACACTTTCATTTTATCAGTGCAGAAAAGGCCCACCTCTTCGCCGATTTTTTCAAAGGTGCGGTGACAGCGGAACGTGCGATGCAGATCATGGACAACGCCAACATCGATCAAGCCTTTGGTTTAAGTGCTGGCTATATATTTCCCACTCTGTCGGAGGCCATTCATGAGAACAACTTCATGGCTGAACAAACAAAATTCTCTAGCGGTCGCATTGTTGGGTTTTGTGGTGTGTGGGCTATTGCCGAATGGGCAGTTTCTGAGCTTGAACGATGTAAAACGTTAGGATTGCGAGGACTTAAACTTCACCTTCGTTTTCAACAATTTGATTTTCTCAATGCTGCTCAGCTTGCTTCCCTGGAGGCCTTGATCGTAAAAGCGGGAGAACTCAAAATGCCGGTCCTCATCCATCCAGTAACCGCCGATCAAACTTCGGTCTCAAAACTTTTTGCAATCATGGTAAAACTTAAGAACACAAAGTTCATTGTCGCTCATAGCCTTGGTACCAATTATAGACTCCTCTCAGGCTTAGCCTTTGACTACATCCATAGCAGGAAAAACCCTCGCAATATTTTCTTAGAGGTCAGTGCCTCTGCTCTTCACTATGCGGGATCTCCTGAACAGAAAATCTATAAGTGGAATGTTGAGAGTTTTGGTAAGGATCGAGTTATCTTCGGCTCAGATGCACCAGCGCTCGATATTAATCAGACACGAAAGGCTGCGCTGAAAGTTTTCGGAGCGAGTCAGTTCAAGCAAATGCTAGAACAGAATCACAAAGCTCTTTTCGAATAGAAAGTTATTTAATTCGACAGCGAGAGGGCCTTCGCGGGCGTCTTCTTACTTTCCACGCTTGGAGCTGAGGTCAGGCGCTGTAAGAGATAATCGTAAGCCGCTTCCGCCGACCGTGACAGCGTTCTCTGAGACAGCTTTGCGATCCCGATGGAATTCTTTAAAGGCTTTCCCGAACCCTTAAACACATAGACTTTTTGACCTGATTGCTGAAGACGATCGATCAAGTAACTAGGCAGAATGCCCGCACCTACCCCGTTGATAATCAATCGGGCGATTCCCTGCACGTCCATAATGTAAGCTTTCACTCGTACGTCCGCACGTGGCTTATTCAAATGGTGACCAAACCACATTCTGAGTAGAGGCTCGCCCTCTTGATACTCTACGTAGTCCAAAGATTCATAATAGCTAATAGAGTGCTTGGGAACGCCTTTGGCTTTTAAGAGTTCCTCAGAGGCACAAAGTTCCACGATTTCGTCGAACACTTTCGTCGTCATCACGTTTCGGTCCATACGAAATTCATCGATGATGGCAAAATCAAGCTCTCCCTTTAAGAGGAGCTCGTTCATTGTTGTCGCATACCCAAGATTAAATTTAAAATTCACAAGAGGATGTTTTTTTGAAAATTCCGCGATGAGAGGCATGACCACGTTGTTCCCGAATTCAATGGGCATTCCGATATTCACGACTCCAACAAAGGCTCTTTCTTGCCCTTTGAGCTGCCAAATGACTGATTCGAGTTCGTTTAAAGTGGTATTGGATTGTTTGTAAAGAAGCTGTCCGGCCTCGGTCGCAACCAGCCTTTGCTTCACGCGATCGAAGAGTTTGACCCCTAAGATTTCCTCTAAACTATTCATATGTTGGCTAACACCAGATTGCGTCAAATGCAGCTCCCGCGCGGCTTCCGTCATACTTTTCGTACGAAAGACCGACTCGAAAACTCTTAACAGGTTCAGGTTCAAATCATGGGTAATCATGGTCATAAGTTATAGTAATGAGCCTCGATCAAGACAAATAATTATTAATAAAATACAAAGCTGCCGTATAAGAGTTACATCTTCCTCGCTAATCAAAGCGGTCGAAGCTGCCACCCAGGAAAGGAGACAACATGAAAACAACAATGAAAATCTTCGCAGTCGTTCTTATGCTCTCTCTCACAACAGCCGCTCAAGCCAACCGTCCCACTGCAACCGTTTTAAGAACCACTATTCTTAACCTTCAGTCAGCACAAATGGACGTTCACCAAACTGGCGGCATCTTCGCTCCTGTCACCACGGCAAAAGTAGAGTTTGGTCTTGATATCAGAAACCAAGTTGAGTTTTTCACAGCCACTCTCGCCGACTTTGCGGGAACTCTTCAAACAGTCCAGTTCCTAGTAACTGAATCTACTATTGATAAGTGTGGAACAAAAACTTACAAAGCCTCCACTCGTGATAATCAGTTACACATAGTGATGACCGACACTCCTCCGTTTTGCGCAGGAATTGTTCCTCAGCCAATTTGGACTGCAACGATCATTGGTCTTGATAGCCAGTTAGAAATTTCCGGTACTCCTGAAGTCGTTGAGTAATTAGCGATTTCTTTAAATTTAGATTCATTTAGAAGACCTGTGTTTAGTCCCCTCCAAACACGGGTCTTTTTTTTCCTAAAAGTAGACATTTCTAGAGCCCGATAGAATACTGACACCTATGAAATGTGTTCTCTGCGAAAAATACCAAGGCGATTATTCGATTCCACCTATCTTTGAACAAGATGGCATCACGCTATCCCATATTACCCCTTCTCCCGATTCGCCCGCCATGAAAGCACGTCTCTTGATCGAGCCTATTCGCCACGTGACCAAGCCTGAAGAATTAACGTCTGCGGAATTTGCGACCATGGGAAGGATCTTGCAAAAAGCGATGATTGTTCTTCAGAAAACACTCGGAGCCGAACACGTTTATTTCTTTCGCATCAATGATTTGGTGGCCCACTATCACTTTCATGTGGTCCCTCGTTTTCCTGATACTCCAAAGGAATTCTGGGGACTGAAAATCATTGAATGGCCTGATTATCCCAAACTGAACCTCGAAGAAGTTCAAGAGCTGAACACAAAATTACAAGAGGCGATGCGCTTATAAGGAGACAATTCTCATGGAACTTCAAAATATTTTTGTTCTTCTTGTAGCTCTCTTGCATTTCTACTTCATGGTGCTTGAGATGTTTTTCTGGACAAAACCACAGGGTTTAAAGATTTTCAGAAACACTCTTGAGTTTGCTAAGGCTTCTCAAGTCTTAGCCGCCAATCAGGGACTTTATAATGGATTTCTCACGGCCGGACTTATTTGGGGCGCGCTTCATCCCACTCCCAACTTAGGAATTCAAATAAAGATCTTCTTTCTTATTTGCGTGATAATCGCAGGAACTTACGGTGCGGTGACAGTTTCTCGCCGAATTTTCTATGTTCAAGCTTTTCCCGCATTGATCGCTCTCGCCTCTCTATTTATTTATTGAGTTGAAGCAAGGTTTGAACGGTCTTACGAAGTTGCTGGAGATCAAAAGGCTTCTTGATGTAGTCGGAAGCCCCGACTTCAAAACCTTTTTTGACATCTCGATCTTCGCGATGAGCTGAGACAAAAATAATGGGAATATTTTTAAGATCGTCATGTTCTTTCATCATTTGTGCGAGCTCAAAGCCATTTATCCATGGCAAACCCACATCTAAAATGATCAGATGAATAGGATTTCCGTCTAAAACATTCGTGAGTTGCGTGCCGTCGGCTGCAACCAGAACGCGATGGCCTTCATCCTCAAACAGTCTTTTGAGAGAAAGACGAATCGATTCATCATCATCAACGATCAAAACTGTCGCTGGATCTTCCGCCTTTTTGAGATGCCGAAATGCATCGAGAGACACAACTTCCGTTTTCGCAATTCTCTCGCGAGTGACTTTTTCAATTTTTTCTACCAAATCGCGGGTGTTGATTTTTTTCGACATTATAAACCTTGAGCCTCGAGCCAACGTTCCGCATCTATCGCGGCCATGCAACCTGAACCGGCAGCGGTCACGGCCTGACGATACACGTGATCTTGCACATCCCCGGCGGCGAACACACCTTCAATTTTAGTTTTGCTTGTACCTGGCTTTGTCACCAGATATCCGCTTTCGTTCATCGCTAAAAATTCTTTAAAAAGAGCCGTATTCGGTTGGTGTCCAATCGCGACGAACACACCCTCTACGGCTATTTCTTTTTTAGAGCCATTGACTGTGTCTTTGAGTTTTAGGGTTTGAACGATTTTGCCGTTGCCTACAATCTCTTCCACAGCTGCATTGTAGATCACTTCAATTTTAGGATTCGAAAGCGCCCGATCCGTCATGATTTTAGAAGCACGGAAAGAATCTCGACGATGAATCAGATAAACCTTCGAGGCAAAACGCGTGAGAAATTGAGCCTCTTCCATCGCGGAATCACCACCTCCCACGACAGCGACGGGAACATTTTTGAAAAACGCTCCATCACAAGTAGCGCATGTAGAAACCCCTTTAGCCCAATATTTTTGTTCTGACTCAATTCCCAACATTTTCGAAGAAGCTCCAGTGGAAACAATCACGGCATGAGCTTTATATTCCTTTTCTCCTACAAAGACAGAAAAAGGTTTCTTAGAAAAATCCACTTTTGTGACATTTTGTGTAAGAAAACGGGTACCGAAACGTTCCGCCTGTTTTCTCATCACGATCATCAGCTCGGGACCCATCACTCCTTCAGCAAATCCGGGATAGTTTTCAACTTCGGTTGTTGTCGTAAGTAAACCACCAGGCATTTCACCTTCAATCATCAAAGGTTTTAAAAGTGCACGTGAAGTATAAATGGCCGAGGTTAATCCTGCGGGACCTGATCCGATGATAATCACTTTTTCAATGCCATTTTCTTGAGTCGAACTCACATGTCCTCCGAAATTTTTATGTCCAATTTTTTCGATTCCAAAGTTTTATGCCAATTGCTGCCCGCAGGATTTTTTTCTTCGAAAACCCAGTGGCAAAAAAGTTTTGCCACTTCTTCTACTTTCCAAAGCCCTACATTCTGACGCGGCCAAGCATTTTTAGGCAATAACTCTGTGTCCATATAATGAGGGCTGAAAAGACGAAGATCAAGATTCAACGCTTCTCCCTGAAGCGAAGAGATCAATCCCAAAAGGCCATGTTTTGCCATCGCATAAGAAGCGGCAAATGGATCAGGCTTCGTTTCCGCTACACTAGAACCAATAAAAATCATTTGTTTGAGGTTTTGTGGTGTCTGTAAACAGCGATGAATCAATTGGGCAGGAAAGAGAAGCGAAACATCGAGAGCCCACTGGTGATCTTTCCACTCTTTTTCCTGAAGCGGACCGAAAGGTCCACCACCCGCAAAGTAAAAAATGCGAGTAGGTTGAAATTCACTCAGTACTTCCAACACTTTCTTCTGATCTTCAGGTTTTGAGAAGTTCGCCACCATGCTCTGACCTTGAAATTCTTGTGGCCGACGTGACATCAAAAGCGTTTGGACTTGGGGTAAGCTTTGGCGAACGAGTTCTAAAGTCGCAGCGCCTAAACCCCGACTTGCCCCCAAAAATAATATTTTTTCACTGTCTTTTTTTCTGGCCTGATCAATCATGGACTTGATAATTAGAACCCATCTCATAAATAGGCAAGTTCCGATTTATGAGGTGGGTTCTAAAATGGTAGTGCGCGAATGACAAAAGGATTTAAAGAAAAATGGCTCTCATCCCAATTAAAATTGCTAAAAGCGGCCAAATCATTGAAGTGGAACCTGGAGCCAACCTCATGGAATCCCTCTTGGCAGCAGGCTTACCTGTTGCCAGCAGTTGTGGTGGTGATGCCGTTTGCGCCAAATGTCACGTCAAAGTCCTTGAAGGAGCGGATCAACTTTCAAAAGAGGACTCCGATATCAAAGAGCTCAAAGAGTTAAACGATGTTGCCAAAACAGAACGCATCAGCTGCCAAACACAAGTTTTAGGGCCTGTTACGATTGACACTCCCTACTGGTAAAGTATGAAACCTTTTGTAAAAGACATTTTTTATTATCCCGTGAAGGGCTTAGCCGGAATTCCTTTAGACTCCGTCGATGTAGGTCCTAAAGGCTTACCTCATGATCGTGCACTAGGTTTTGTTTTTGAAGACAGCATCCCTCCGGAAAAAAATCTTAACGGCATCGAAAATCTCATGTGGATTCCCAAAACCAAAATGGCGGTTCAGATGGAATGGCCAGGCCTTGCTGCTTTAAAAATAAACTTAGACACTGCTGGAGAACTCACTCTCACAGGTCCGCAAAACAAAAGTACGAAGGGAAATGTACATCGCTTAGAAGATCGAAAAAAAATCAGTGGGTTCATGAGCGATTATTTAAAAACTCTTACTCCCGCACCCGGAGCAAAACGCACTCACGCCACTCCCGTCGTTTTAGCAGGGCAACTTCACTCGTCCACTCGTTTTCCCGACCGAGAGAAAGAACACATCTCCTTTTTAAATTTGGCAACGCTTAGAGAAATCGAGAAAAGTTTCAATCTCTCTATCGATATTCAACGTTTTCGAGGAAATATACTTGTAGAAGGTATGGAACCATGGAGCGAATACACCTGGGTTGGCAAAAAAATTAAAGTTGGGGACTGCGAAATAGAAATCACGGCCCCTATAGTCCGCTGCTTTAACGTCAATGTGAACCCGACAACAGGGAGCACCGACATGAATTTACTCCCTCTTCTCAAACCTCTTTGCGATGAAAAGATTCAGAAAAATTTCGCAATTTTTGGCGTCCTCGGCCGCATTGCTCAACCAGGACGAGTCAGTTTAAAAAGCGAACTTCAACATTGAAATCGATTTCAATAAAACTTTCTTTCTTCACCCTTAGGTTTTAGCTTTTATCTGTTTGGTATCCTCTCAGCAGCATCTCATTTTTCTCAATCCCCTTTTTGAACATATTACACAAGTTTCTATCTGCTATGTGATGGCTCAAGAATCCTTGTTAGGACTCAGGCAAGGAGAAATTTATGAAAGTATTTGTTTTTACTTTATTTGCTGTGTTCATGACAGCTCAGGCTCAGGCAACCACTTTAGTATGCAGCTCCAATCAACCTACAACTATTCTCGCGGCTAAAGTTGCTTCAGGCCAGACCGTAAAAGTTCGCGGAGTACAAAGACCAGCTGCTGGTTATCGATGGCGTTCTGCAGAAGGCTTACCGTCACGAGTCGTCTCCGGCTCTTCACGACGTGTAGGCGGATCTTTCACATTGGAATTTACCATCAATACACACACTCAAAGCAGTCGTTCTAAAAAGTATTCGTTTATCTACGGACGAGGTTTTTCAGGTGAAGTGGCTTCTCGATGCTTCGTCACTATCGTTGCTGAATAGATTTTAATAAAATCTAGATTAAGAGATCAGGTTTTAGGATTCCTTCTCCTAAGAACTCTTATATTTTATTTAATGGGCTTTACCAGGTCCGAAAAACGGCGAAGCTCTTGCTAAGTCTCCTCCCACGGAGGAACTTTATGAAAACCCAAACTTTAACTTTTTGCTTATTAATAACCCTTTTTCTCGGCTGCCAAAAAAAGTCCATCCTTTCAGGGGACGGAGGCGGTGAAGACACTCAAGTCACCGCCGATCAATGGCAAGGCGCTCGCCTTATGGTGAAATCTGGCGACTCAGCAACTCTTACCCCCGTTGTTCGTAATAAAACAATGGAAGTCAGTAGCATGGACCTTCTGACCTTTGAAAAAGAAGGTGAGGATTATCAATCGTTTTTAAAAACCATCTCTAAGTTTCAAATGGAAACCACTTGTATTGAGCAAAATGGCCAAGCACTCTCTTCAGAAGTTTATCAAAGCACACTGACCTTGAAAAAATTTTCCGAGATTGAAATCCTCAGTCTTTTACCTCGCCAAAACCAAATCGAAGCACAGTCAAAGCTCAAATGTAACTTCACCCTTTTTATTCAAAACGCGATCGGTTCTGTTATTGGTTGGTCTGCTTTCGAGATGATCATTTCAACGGATTCTACAAAAAACACATTAGTCATCCAAGATTCCGAACAACAAGTTCTCAAACCTCAGACCCTTATTACCGTATCTGACCTTGAAAGAGCCCGATTGTCTCTAGAGGAAGTACAAAAGCAAACCGTCGAGCTTGCATGCACTCATTATAAAAAGTCTTTTTCAATGGATGAACTCAAAAGAAAAAATATATTAATCGAACAAGGCGAGGATCTCCGTCGACAATATCCTATCCAAGACTGTGTCTTTGTTTACCAAAATCTCGAAGAAGGACGGGTCTTGGTCACTCCCCCCTATTTGGTTGATTTTGAAGTGCGCCCACAAATAGATGTCCGCTTCGAAAGACACTCACCCACAATGGATGTAAGCACACGTATGCAACCACATCCCTATTTCACGATACAAATCACAAATAAAGAAAGCTTTCCCGTCCTCGTTGGGTATAGCAATGACCCAACGGAATATCGAGTCCAAGCCGAATTTCTATTTGTCACCGATGGAAACTCCTCCATTGGCTATGGTAATAAAAAATACCTTTTTACAGACAATACGGAATGGGCCTTCCAGATTCACAACTCTACAATTAGTAAATTTGATACCAGAGGTTCTGATCATGCCATTTCTCTCCCTGCGGGCCAAACCATGACGATTTCCACCACGACGAAACCTGTACGCACCCCTTGCACCGGCTATGATCTTAAAGAGACGGAGCTTCACTCTCAACATGTCGCAAAGCTTGCTGGCATCGCACTCCAAAGATCCGCTCCAGCACCTTTCTTTTTACTGTCACCGATTTATAGCAATACCGGCGGAACTTATATCCGGGCCAAAACTCTCGGAGAGTCTCAATCAAAAATACTTATGCAGTCGCAAGTGATTGCATTGGATAAAACGGCATTAAACCAGTACGAAGGCACAATAAAAAGTGCGCACATCATGCGATGTTTTTAAATTTTTAGAAGTTTAAGGTAATGCGTAGGGCGGCCTTTTCGAGTCCACAGTTTTTCAAAGTGGGTTTGAAAGCTGTCCTTCGCTCTTTCGGTCGAATGGAAGTTGTCTGATTGGAAATCGACTTGATAAGGCGAATGTTTTAAACGTTCACACACCCAATCGTAATAACTTCGGCTATCTGTTTTAAATTCTAAAAAAGAACCTGGCCGCTGAAGCTCAAACAGTAAATTAAGAAATTCAATATCCACTAAGCGCTTTTTCAATTGTTTTTTCTTTTCCCAAGGATCTGGAAAAAAAATGTAAACATTGTTGAGCTCTTGAGGGTCAAAAAGGTCATCGAGAAATTTTGCGTCATAACGCATTAAACGAAACTTGTTTCGGTCATGCAAAAGACTTCTTTTGACCGTTTGGATGAGTTGTTTGTATTTGAGCTCAAGTCCCACACATAGACGATTCTTCATCGTTTTACGGTGATTCTCAAAAAAGTAACCATTTCCTACGCCAATTTCTAAATCTAAGGGGGTTTCTTCAGAAGTCTTAAAGATCTCCTGACGCCAAATCCCCTGCTTTCCCGGAGCATCGATCATTTCATAAATCCAAGGCGCGTATTCTTCCTGAACCATCTTGGTATAAATATTCACGGAGTCATCTTGGTCAGGACGTACGTGGTGACCTGCTTTTTCAAGCCACTGATGAGAACGAACGGCAGTCTGAAGAGTAGAATTTGAAAGATTTTCGACCACAAGAAGGAACTAACATGGTGCACAAAAGAGCGTCAAGGGGATCTTTTTAAAAGCCTCTTCATTTTTAGAGAAATCCTCCGAAACATTATCTTCAAATTTTTTTTCTTACTTCGAATATGTACTCGTGGTATCAGCATTACACGCCTCAAAAAGGCGCAAAAAAAGGGGAAGACATGAAAACAAGCCTGAAAGAAAACTTGGAAAGAAACTTTAGAGAAAACGTTATTCCAGTTGTGCTACCCATCGTCTATCAAATCAAAGGTCGGTTAACAGAAAAATTGGACCAACGTTTTCCTAAAGAAAGCCGCGATCAAATGGTACAAAAAGCTGTCATCAACTTTTTGTCAGCAAACGAAACTATTGAGAACACGGCAAAAGACGTTGCAGAACAATCTCGTGAGAGCGAAATTGTACAGAAGTATGTTCGTCCGTTTGTAAGCTCTGAAAAAACAGAGAAAGCTCTTCACACTCTTGAAACTCGCGTCTCTCGCGCAAGACCTCTTGTTGTAAAGCTACAGAATCTTCGTGACCAATTTCTTGCCTCTACAGATGTTTCCCCAGTAACGGAATCTCCGATCATTATTGACCCAACTGGCGAAGAAACTCCTAAGAGAAAAAAATCACGATCAAAGTCTGAAGCAGCTGAGTAAAAACCGCGACTCCGCTCGCCATGAGTTGCCCCACTCTTAAAGAACTGATTTCATAGATCTTCGACACTTTCTCCGGAGGTCTTTTGTTATGAAATTTCTAATTGCTTTACTCATTCTGATTTTTCCTCTTTTCAGCTTTGCGGTTCCCTTCGAAAGCCAAAAGTTTTCTATAGCAGCACCAAGTCCCTGGGCCGTAAAAGCCGCCGAAGCCACTTTTAAAAAAGGTGGAAATGTTGCAGATATGGCTGTGGCCGCGGCACTCACATTATCGGTCACATCTCCTTACTACGCGGCTCTTGGTGGTGGTGGATTTGCTCTCATCAAAATGAAAAATGAAGTGGAAGCTCTCGACTTTCGAGAAACCGCACCCGCAGCAACAAATGCAAATTATTATAGCGAAAAAGAAAAAGGCGCTTCGGAAACGGGCGGCACCGCGGTCGGAGTCCCTGGGGTTCCTGCTGGCCTCGTCGCTATTCACAAAAAGTACGGCAAGTTAAAGTGGAATCAACTCTTTGGTACTGCCCTCTCACTCGCACAAAAAGGAATGCCACTTTCTGGAGAATGGATCCGTTACACTCGAGAAGAGGACAAGCGCTTTACGGCAGCCGCAAAAAGGTATTTTACAAAAACTCCTGAGGCTTATGCTCCGGGCGACGAATTCAAACAGACTGCACTTGCACGCGCTCTCACGATTTTAAGAGATCAAGGGGCCAAGGGTTTTTATGAAGGTCCTGTGGCTCAAGATCTTGTCGCCTCTGTCAAAAATGCGAAAGGTGAAATGAGTCTTGAGGATCTAAAAAAATATAGAGTTCGCTGGCTCAAACCACTGCAAATGAATTACTCCGGATACACCGTACACATGATGCCACCTCCAAGCAGCGGTGGAATCGTGATGATGTCAGCTTTGAAACTTTTTGAATTAGGAAAGCTCAACGAAATCACTCCTCAAAGTGGTGACGAGTATCATTTCATTGGTGAGATTCTCAAGCGGGCTTTCCGAGGGAGAACTCTCTTAGGCGATCCAGATTTTGCTAACAATCCTATTGCCCAGCTTACTTCCGAAACTTATTTGAAACAGCAGTTAAAAGAAATCTCTGCTTCGAAAGCGAAAGACGTAGAGCCTGTTGATCTCAACTCGTTTGATTCAACAGAGACCACTCACTTCTCTATTATGACTGCTAACGGAGATGCGATCGCTTTCACTGTAACCCTCAATGGTGCCTACGGGTCGGGAGTGGTCAGTGAGCGTTTTGGAATTGCTCTCAATAATGAAATGGACGACTTTACGACCAAACCTGGAGAACCTAATCAATTTGGTCTCATTCAAGGGGATGCCAACAAAGTAGAAGCCGGAAAACGCCCTTTAAGTTCCATGAGCCCGACGATCGTGGAAAAAGATGGAAAGACGGAGCTTGTCTTAGGATCTCCCGGTGGTCCACGCATCATCAGCGCTGTCACTCAAGTGCTGTACCGCTTTCTCATAACAAAAATGAATATCGACGCCGCCATCCAGGCGCCGCGAGTTCACCATCAAACTCTCCCAAATAAGCTTTTTATTGATCCGCTTCGTTTCCAACACGAAACGAAAGAATTTTTGAAAAGAAAAGGACACGTGGTCGAAGAATCGCCGGTAGCTAAAGTTTATGGAGTTGCGAAACACCCTTCTGGATGGATGCAATCGGCTTTTGATTCGCGCGGAGAAGGTGCGGCTGGTGGACTCTAGTACTCTGTACGAATGGGCGAGAACCTTTGCTTACATTGTTTTCGACCCCTTCTTACAAATCTGTGTTCTCTTTTTTCTCTCGTTCGTAGTCGTCATCTTTGCTCCTAAAAAAAGATACCGAAGCCTCGGGCTGATATTTTCGACGCTTTATTTTTTAATTCTTACTACTCCCTGGGTACCAAACCTTTTAATTCATTTACTCCAGTCGCAATATCCACCCTTGACTGATCAATCTTCTAAACAAGCCGTGGTAATTTTAAACGGGGGAATTTTGCTTTTTGACCAAACTAGTAAGCAGTTTTCCTGGGGGGGATCTTTCAGTCGTGCTGGTGAAGCTCTGCGAATAGTTAAAAAAGGCCAGGCTTATTATTTAATTATTTCTGGCGGTACTCCCTATGCACATGAAGGATTCGAAGAGGAGGGGGCATCTATCAAACGCCTCGCGAAAGAATGGGGAATTACCGAGGACCGAATTTTATTAGAAAACGAATCCAAAACAACCGCTGAACACCCTATAAAACTCAAAAAGCTTTTTGAAAAATACGGAATCAAAAATTTCTACTTGGTGACCTCGGCAACCCATATGCTTCGAGCCATGTTGGTGTTTGAGTCGCAAGGCCTCACCCCCACTGCCTACCCCGTTGAATTTACGCCGACTCAAGAAAAATGGGGCTTTGGAATGCAGTACATTTCCAGAATGAAAACCGCCCTCCACGAAATCTTCGGCCTTCTAGGCTACTGGCACAGCGACAAAATTTAGGCTCAATTAGGTGCCAGGTTCCGTTTCCGGGTCACGCTGAGTCATCGTTTATAAATCAAGAATATCCCTGCAAAGGTAAATGACTCGTCGTGACCCGGAAACGGAACCTGGCACCTAGGGGCGGTATTCTTTTGGCTCGATTGGGGACTTGAGTTCTTCGAGGGTGAAGGGAATTTTTTCGGTAAATGGTCGCTCGCGAACCGGGCACTCTTTTAAATCACAAACATCACAGTAAGCACGACGACAAGGATCTATGTGCAGATGCAATTCTCCAGGATTATCGTAATCTTCAAAAAATTTTTCTTCAAAAAAATGAGTGTGTTCATGAGAGGTCTTCACATCCCAAAACTCTGGAACCACCACGTGCGCATCAATATGGTGAAAGTTACCAGCGCGCATAACTCTTAAATGATGAATTCGAATGATTCCTGGAAACCAATTTTTTGTAAAAGATTTGAGAATTCTTTTGAGAGTTTTATCATCCTCCGCATCCATTAAACCCTGAGTGGATTTAATCAGAATTGTCACTCCCGAATATCCTAAGTAAGCTGCCGCTGCGAGAGCCATTACAGGATCGATCCAAAAATGATTGGTCCATTTGACTAAAAACAGAGCCCCTAAAACCGCAAGACTCGTCCAAAAATCTGACATGAGGTGTTTCCCGCTCGCCATCATTGCGAGCGAGTCCTCTCTTTTCCCTGAGCGGTAGAGATATAAACCTAAAGCAAAATTTAAGACGGCAGCGAAGAGAACAATTGTTTGGCCTAAATCAAAATTTTCCACTCGGTGTTCGCGGGTGAAAGACTGAAGAGCTTCAATGACAATCACCACAGAGGCGAAAGTAATGAGGCCACCTTCAAAAGCCGCAGAAAAAAATTCTACTTTTCCGTGACCATAGGGATGGTCCTCATCAGGTGGACGAGCCGCAATAATCATAGTGATAATGAGCGACACGGCGGTCATCACATTAATAATACTTTCTACCGCGTCTGAGAAAACAGCTTGCGAACCTGTTAGATTATAAGCCCAAAATTTAAAGATAAGAATGAGTACGCCAAAGAGCAGGGTAATAACGGCGATTCTCTTACGAGAATTTTCACTAGGCTCGTGGGAAATCCTATTCATAAGGCGATGTTGACATGAGCCTAGACAAAACTGGAGGAATAACGCATATTGCAAACTCATGAAGAATCAGGTTATTGCTTCGCTCAAATCAGCAGATTGCGGCTACTACGGCACCCCCGTCATCCGTAGCCTTAGTATCGATGTTGCTCCAGGGCAATTCATCGCTCTGGTTGGACCTAATGGCTCTGGAAAAACCACCATCATGAAGAGCTTACTGGGTTTAATTCCTTTAATTCAGGGCGAAGCGTTTCTCTTTGGACAACCCGTTTCTCAAAACCAAGGTCAGCAGCCCGTGGCCTACATCCCGCAGAAACTTGCGCTCAACAAAAGTGTTCCGATGACTGTTGCCGAACTTTTAGCGCTTTCAGGAACTAACGGCGATCCTGCTATTTTACAAAAAAATCTCAAGAGATTCGAAATTGAAACACTCATTGATCAATCGATTCATAGCCTTTCCGGTGGACAGCTTCAAAGGGCCCTCTTGGCCTTTGCTCTTTCCCATTCACCCCGCCTCATTTGTCTCGACGAAGCCTATGAAGGCATGGATTTAAAGTCGCAAAAAAATCTCTATGATATTTTAAAAGCAGCCGTGAAAGAAAATGGGACCACCGTGATACTTGTGTCTCACGATATCTCCGCGGTGACAGAACATACGGATCGAGCGATTTGCGTCTACCAAAAGGTGCTCTTTGATGGTGATCCGCACTCCAGCGAATTTCATTCGTGTCTTCATGAAATCTATGGAGAAGAAAGTTTGATTCATGGACACAAGCACTGAGCGTTTTGAACTCTTATTTTCTCAGTTCATGCTGATGCCCTTCATTGCGGCTCTGCTCGCGGGTTGGCTTTGTGGTTTGATTGGCCCTCTTTTTGTCTGGAGACGACTCGCAGTTTTTTCGAGCACGATTTCCCATGCCGCCCTGACTCCCATTGCCGTGGCTCAAGCGCTGCAAATGCCTCAATCCATTCTTCTTTTACCATTTAGCTCTCTTCTTTCGATACTTCTCGTAAAACTCGAAGAAAAAGGTAGTTTGGAACTTGATTCTATCCTCTCCATTTTTTTTGCGGGCTTCATGGGACTTGGTATTTTGATTATGACTCTCACGGGATTAGGTTCTATCGACGCCGTTCACTTTTTGTTTGGAGACATTCTTCTCGTCACTCGTGAAGATGTGATGACCCTGGCGGTGATCACCTTAGTTACCTCCTCTTACGTTCTTTACTACCGTCGGGACATCCTCCTGCTTTCGCTTCATAAAGACATTGCGACTGTCTCCGGAGTTGCAACTCAGAAGCATATTTATATCCTCACCGTGCTCTGCGGTTTGACCGTCACGGTTCTCTTAAGCGTTATGGGGATCATACTCGCAACGAGTCTGCTCATCGTCCCTCCGCTCATCGCTGCTCGCTTGAGCCGCTCTCTAAAGTCTTATTCCCTCTGGTCTATAGGACTTGGAATTACACTCACTCTCTGCGGACTCATTATTTCTTTTATGATCGACGCTCCGAGCGGTCCTGCGATCTCGGTTTTAGGAATGATTCTTTACGGCTTCACTTTTTTATTGAAAAAGGCCCACTGACCGATACAACCTAAGCATGGCTTACAAACATCTCGAAATCGAAAAAAAGTGGCAGGATCAATGGGAAAAGTCCCAATCTTTTAGATCCGAAAAATCTAGCAAACCTAAGTACTATGTTTTGGATATGTTCCCCTATCCCTCCTCACAAGGTCTACATGTAGGACATCCAGAGGGTTACACCGCTAGCGATATCGTTGCTCGCTATAAACGCGCAAAAGGTTTCAACGTTCTTCATCCTATGGGCTGGGATGCTTTTGGTCTTCCGGCTGAGCAATATGCCATTCAAACCGGTGTTCATCCGGCAAAAACCACCGAACAAGCCATCAATAACTTTCGTAAACAACTCAAAGCCTTCGGATTCAGTTACGACTGGAAAAGAGAAATCTCCACTTGTGATCCCAAATACTACAAATGGACTCAATACATTTTCACGAAACTCTACGAAAAAGGCCTCGCCTACCAAACCGAAGTTCCGGTGAATTGGTGCCCTGCTCTCAAAACCGTTCTTGCCAATGAAGAAGTGGTAGACGGGAAAAGCGAGCGCGGTGGTCACGATGTGTTTCGTGTTCCGATGAAGCAGTGGATGTTAAAGATTACAGCTTACGCTGAACGCCTGATTAAAGATTTAGATAAAGTGGATTGGCCCGAAAGAACCAAAGACGCTCAAAAACATTGGATCGGAAAAAGCGAAGGTGCAAAAGTGCGCTTTGCTCTCGACGGTCACAAAGAAGAGCTCGAGATCTTCACCACTCGCCCCGACACGCTTTTCGGTGCGACCTTTATGGTGATTGCCCCTGAACATCCACTCGTTAATGCTATTACGACAAGCTCTCAACGTACAGCTGTCGAAAACTATAAAACGATGGCAGCCAAGAAGAGTGAAGTGGATCGTCAAACCGCTACAGAAAAAACGGGCGTTTTTACTGGCGGTCACGTTCTTCATCCTTTTTCGAAACAGAAAATTCCTGTGTGGATTGCAGACTATGTACTCATGGGTTACGGAACGGGCGCAATCATGGCAGTTCCAGGTCATGATGAAAGAGATTTTGAGTTTGCTAAAAAGTTTGATCTTTCCATTCCTCGCGTCATTGACGGCGGAGAGCTCCCTTACACCGGCGAAGGCTTGATGGTGAATTCAGATTTCCTGAATGGACTGACGTCCTCGCAAGCGATTGAAAAAATGATTCAACGTCTTGAACAAGATCGTTTGGGCGTAAGAAATGTGCAGTACAGACTTCGCGATTGGCTCTTTAGCAGACAAAGATATTGGGGTGAACCCTTCCCCATCATTCATTATCCAGAAAAAGGAATGAAAACCGTAACTCTTGATGAGCTTCCCGTTCTTCTTCCTTCAGTTCCCGATTATGAACCCTCTGATTCCGGGGAGTCTCCACTCGCAAAAATTAAAGAGTGGGTGCAAACAGAAGATGGAGCTCGTCGCGAAACCGACACGATGCCGGGTTCCGCAGGATCTTCTTGGTATTTTTTGAGATACACCGATCCCCATAACGAAGCAGCGCCTTTTTCTTTTGAAGACCAAAATTACTGGATGCCAGTCGATCTTTACTTGGGCGGAGCAGAGCACACAGTAGGACATCTTCTCTACGCACGCTTTTGGCAAAAGGTACTTTTTGATGTGGGGCTCGTGAGTCACGAAGAACCTTTCCAAAAGTTGATTCATCAGGGAATGATTTTGGGAGCCGATGGCGAAAAAATGTCAAAATCTCGCGGCAATGTTGTGAACCCCGACGTGGTCATTCAAGATTACGGCTCCGATGCGCTTCGAATTTTTCTCATGTTCATGGGACCACTTGATCGAGATAAACCTTGGTCTGATACGGGCATTCAGGGGACAAAAAGATTTCTTGATCGCGTTTGGAGACTCTGTTTCGAAGACGAAATAGGCGAAAAGTCTTTAGCCGAAGACATCACCGTTTCTCCCGAAATCAACAAAGTTCTTCACAAAACTATCAAAAAGGTCACCGAAGACATTGAAACTCTGAGTTTCAATACGGCCATTAGCCAGATGATGATTTTGGTGAATGAACTTTATCGAGCAGAGGTAAAACCCAAGTCGGTTCTGATGACTCTTTCGCAACTTCTCATGCCTTTTGCACCGCACCTTGCGGAACAAATCTGGGCGCAACTCGGTGGCGAAGGACTCGTATCGCTTGCACCTTGGCCTGAATTTGATCCCGCGCTCACCAAAGATGACGTTCTGACTATTGCCGTTCAAGTGAATGGTAAAAAAAGAGGTACCATCGACACAAGTGAGACAACCACTCAGGAAGAAGCAATTGGACTCGCCAATTCCATTGAGACGGTTTCTAACGCACTCGCAGGGCTTCAAATCAAACAGGTGATCTACAAGGCCGGAAAAATCTTGAATATCATTGCTAAATAGTTCGCTCCACTTGGAGCGAATTTTTTCGACTCACCAGCGGCGATAATTTTTGAAAAATAATTTGATTTTTGGACGAAAATGTCCTGAAACTGTCTTCTGTAAACGCCTTGAGCAACAAGGCTTTGAGGGGGTTTGAAGTCATGGAACTAGTGAACCGAGCGTCTGAAAGGACATCAGTGGAAAAATTGAAAACTGAAACTCAACCTGCCACTCCTACACTAACTCCAACACCCCATAAAGCATGGACCGTTGAAGACAGCGAAGCGATCTACGGAATTAAAAATTGGGGCGCTGGTTATTTTAAAATTAACCCCAAAGGTCGTATCAGCATCACTCCTCATGGACCAAACGGTGCACAAGTAGATCTCCTAGAACTCATCGAAGATCTTCGTGATCGCGGAATTCGCACACCGATCTTAGTACGTTTTCCTGATATCGTAAAATCACGTATTCATCTTTTGAACAGCTGTTTTGATCGCGCCATTAAAGAGTATGGTTACAACGGCCGTTACTGTGGCGTTTATCCGATAAAAGTAAATCAACAAAAACATCTCGTAAAAGAAATCGTCAGCTGTGGGGCGAAGTACAATTTAGGTCTTGAGTGCGGTAGCAAGCCAGAACTCCTCGTGGTTCTTGGACTTATGAACGCTCCCGACGCTCTCATCATTGCCAATGGTTTCAAAGATGAAGAATATATTGAGACCGCTCTTCTTTCTCAAAAACTTGGACGAAATACGATCATCGTTGTCGATCGCTACAGTGAACTTCAAATGATTCTCGCGGCCGCTAAAAAGGTGAACGCAAAACCTCGCATTGGTTTTCGCGCAAAACTGGAATCTAAAGGCTCTGGCCGTTGGATTGATTCATCAGGCGCACGCTCAAAATTTGGACTTACTCCCGCTGAGATCGTTCAGGGCGTAGAGCTCTTAAAGCAAGAAAACATGCTCGACTGCTTAGAGCTTCTCCACTTTCATATTGGTTCTCAGATTTCTTCTATTCAAGCGATCAAATCCTCTCTTAAAGAAGGCACAAGATTTCTGGCAGAACTTTACGCCCTTGGCGCGCGTCCAAAATATATCGATGTTGGTGGGGGCCTTGGAGTAGATTATGATGGCTCGGGTGCTAGCGATAGCTCGATCAATTACAGCGAACAAGAATACGCAAACGATGTTGTTTCAACGATTCAAGCCATCTGTGACGAAAGAAAGATTCCTCACCCAAATATCGTCACTGAGTCTGGCCGCTCTCTCGTGGCCCACCACTCCGTTCTCGTCTTTGATGTCCTTGGAGTGAACGAAGTCGCAAAGATGTCTTTCTCTCAACCTGTTGATGAAAATGATCATAAGATTACCCGCAGTCTTCACGAAATTTATGAAGGTCTAAAGCTTGAGAACATTCGCGAAAGTTATCACGATAGCCTCCAGTTTAAAGAAGAGGCTCTCCAGCTTTTCACTCTTGGATATTTAAGCCTTACACAACGAGCGAAAATCGAAAACCTTCTTTGGGCGATCAACACGAAAGTCGCAAAACTTGCGGCGACCAACGAAGATTATTCCGATATTATTCCGGCACTCTCTCAAGACATCACCGACACCTATTTCTGTAATTTCTCGATCTTCCAATCCACACCAGATACCTGGGCTGTGGAACAACTTTTCCCTATCATGCCGATTCACCGCCTTAGCGAAGAGCCTCGCCGTAAAGCGGTTCTCGTCGATCTTACTTGTGACTCCGACGGAAAGCTGGATCGATTTATTTCTAATGAGCAGGAAAAAAAGAACGCTCTCGAAGTTCACTATCTTCAACCGAACACACCTTATTTCTTAGGCGCTTTCCTTATCGGAGCTTATCAAGAGATCCTTGGAGATCTTCATAACCTCTTTGGAGACACCGATGCCGTTCATATCAACATCACCGAAGCGGGTTACACCGTTGAGGATGTTGTAGAAGGTGATTCCGTAGCCGAAGTTCTTTCTTACGTTCAGTACGAAAGATCAGAACTAGTCGACAGCATTCGTCGTGCAGCTGAGGCGGGGATTCAGCGCGGAACGATCACAAAACAAGAAGCTCGCCTCCTCTTAAAGCATTATGAGGAAGGCTTAGCAGGCTACACTTACTTGGAATAAGAATGAGCTTTAACCCTAACGATGTCGCTTCAGCAGATTCAGGTATTTTTGGTCTTCCCTACACGGAAGATGAAGCGAAGCTCGTAATTGTGCCGATCCCCTGGGAAGCTACGGTTTCTTACGGCGGCGGCACTTCACGCGGACCAGAACTTGTTTTACAGGCCAGCAAACAAGTCGATCTTTTCGACCTTGAACTTCAAAATGCTTTTGAAGTTGGCTACTACATGGAGCCCATCTCTCACGAAGTAGATTCCATGAACGAGCGGGCAAAATCTCGCGCGCAACTCGTGATTGAAGCGGCCATACATCCCGAATCTCACAAGAACAAATCAGAAATCAATGAGGCCTCAGAAGAAGTAAACGTTCTTGGCGATAAACTGAACACTTGGGTTTACGAACAAACTAAAAAATGGCTCAAAAAAGATAAGCTCGTCGGCCTTTTAGGGGGAGATCACTCCACTCCTTACGGAGCCATTCGTGCCATCAGCGAAAAATATAAAGGTGACTTTGGGATTTTACATATCGATGCCCATGCGGATCTTCGTGATGCCTATGAAGGCTTCACTTGGTCTCACGCGTCCATCATGTTCAACGTCATGCAAAGTGATTTCAAACCCAAAAAACTTGTTCAGATAGGAATCAGGGATTTTTGTGAAGAGGAATATGAGCTTATTCGCTCTCGTGATGATATTAAAAGTTATTTCGATACTGAAACTCAAAGAAAACTTCTAGCAGGCAAACCTTGGGCTGAACTTGCCGAAGACATGATTTCTCAACTTCCTGAGAATGTTTATGTTTCATTCGATATTGATGGTTTGGATCCCAGTCTTTGCCCCAATACAGGCACACCAGTTCCTGGTGGATTAAATTTCCACCAAGTTCTTACTCTCTTGCGGCTCCTTCACGAAAAGAAAAAACGCATCGTGGGTTTTGACCTTAACGAAGTCTCTGGCGGTTCTGAGAGCATTGAATGGAACGGCAACATTGGAGCTCGTATCCTCTACAAACTTTGTGGTTGGACCGTGATCACAAATCAACTCTATAAACCCACATGAGAGTAACGCCTAAGGCTCAAGCTGAGAAATTTGCTACTAAGCTCATCTCAGATCCGGTCAAAAGAGAGCAGTTTCTCGAATTTCTTTTTCAAGATTGTGAACAAACAAGTCTCATCTGCCTTTCTCCAGAAACTCAGAACTTACCATTTGAAACCTTGGAACCCTTCCCGCAGCAACCCTCCTTTATTCAAAGACCAAAGAGTAAATCAGAAGCCACCAAAAGTCCGCTCCATGAACAAGGCGCCTATTACTGTCTCGATTATTCCTCGGTCTTAGAAGCCCTACCTTTAACTGCGTTAAAGCTTCATCATCCTGTTGTTCTCGATCTCTGTGCCGCACCTGGAGGAAAATCTCTCTTTGCGTGGCGGGCACTACAACCAAGTCTTCTCCTTTCAAACGAAGTGACTCAATCTCGCGTGAAGATGTTAATCTCGAATATCAAACGCTGTGGTGTGAAGCCCGTAAAGATTCTTTCGCAAGCCCCACAGAAACTTGTGGAACGCCTTGAAAGCTCCGTGAACGTCCTCTTGATCGATGCTCCTTGCACCGGCCAATCCCTCGTCGCCAAAAAACAATCGGCACCAGGCGCGTTTAGCACTCACCAAATTAATGGAAATGCCATGAGACAAAGAGGCATTATTTCGAGCGGCGGCCAAATGCTTGCAAGCGGCGGCTATCTTCTTTACACGACTTGCACCTACTCGAGAGAAGAAAACGAAGATATTATCGAATGGTTCTTAAAAAAGAATGACGACTTCGAGTCGGTTGCGGTCCCAGCACTTTTAGAATTTCAGTCGGAATTTATGAAAGAAAATTGTTATCGTTTTTGGCCCGATCCTCAAAGAGGTGCCGGTGGATTCTCTTGCCTCTTGCGACGAAAAGGGGATGCTCCCGAGGCTCTTCCAGATCTCACAGAGCTTCCACATGTCTGGGCAAATATTTAATTATTGCGTGAGAAGCTCTTGAACCGTTTCTGAAGTTTCAAATTTTCGACCAATCTCAATCATTGGATAGTAAGAGCTAGGAAGTCGATTGTACTCATTTTCATCTCTTCGCGCCTGCTCCCATATATTACGAATTTCAGTCGCCTCTTTTAAAACCGTAGCAATGAGAGCTTTATTATTTTTATTTTTTAAAATGAGAGCCGAATAAAGTTTTTTATCTTTCGCCTGAAAATCAATCAAATATTCCATTAGGACATTTCGTCGATGGATCATTTCAAGAGGAGTTAACGAAACCGTATTGGTTCTCCAATCAAGCCATGGAAATTTATTTTGGATGTTGACCTTAACGCTTGAGATATGGAGCTTTTCTAAAAGGTATTGCAGTTCGAGATCTTTAGATTTTTCATCATTTCTTTTAAGCATGGCCATATCGACTTCTTGTAGAGCCGCCGTATCGGTTTTGAGGTTGGTATTCACACGCGGAAATTCTGATTTCTTTTCTAAGCAACCCCACTTATCCGTCTTGGGTAAATACATGCATTCTTTGGAACCCAAGTCGAAATGCACATCGCCCGCGGAGTGAGCAAGCTCGGTGTACACATCGGCCTGATCAATATCACCGCATTTTAATGTTCGATCTAAACCCGCCAGAGGATTATTGGTTTTATTTTTTTCGTTAAAACGCTTCACAAGATTGCGGATGACTTGAAGATCATGCTTCTCGATCACCGCTAGCATATCGGCACGGCATTTTTTTACCTCAGCCTGACTCACTTTCTCTTTTTGAGCATCGGCTAAATTGAAAATTTTTTGAGTGGTTGTGCAACCTGTAAAAACCAATAAGCTTATAGCAACAGTGAATTTCACGAGCTTTTCCTTATTCTTATTGTTCAAATGCATAGGCCGCAGAAAACAAAAAGGCCGAGTTATAAATTTCGTAATTCTCACTCACAGAAACCAAGCCACGAAGATATTGAAGACTTACAATAAAACTAGAGTCCTGATCTTGAATCCATCTCTTACCCACACTCACTACGGCTTGGAAATCATAGTCTCTCGTTTTTAAGTGATACGTTTCGCTTACCTGTCCATCACTAAGATTAAGATGTTTAGAAAAAGCATAGGAGGGTAAAATAGACGCTTTTACGAACCATGGATTAATTGGAGTGAGTTCATACTTCACACCAAGGGGAATGGCGAAATATCCGATGTCATAGTTAATACTCAAGTTCTCGAATTTACCCCTAGAGCCGAGTTGGCGATAAAGAAAACCCGTTTCAAACGTCGCCTGTGTAGATCCAAATTCTATCAAGGCCCCAACCCCATAACCAAATTTTTGACTTTGTTCGTAGTTGATATCACCTTGAAATGAACTCGTAACTAAGCTCAGCTCAGGACTAAAGCGACGTGTAAAACCCTTTTCTTTCTGAAGCATTTGGAGCGCTGGACTCACCGAGGCTGGATTTTCCGATGACCACGACAGACAAGTGGATAGGAAAAGACTTAAGAATAAAAACATATATATCCCTCTTTGAAGGCTCATTTCTACTCAAAGGAGACTTAGGAATAAATATAAGAGATCGAAAATGAACTCTTTTCTATGAAAACTTTCCTCGGTTGACCCTTAGGAGGGCCTTCTATAGCTAAATAGGTATGACAAAAAAGTATCTGGTTTTATTTTCTATCATACTAGGCAGTTTCAAAGTGGCTTTCGCCCAAATGCCTGCTTCTAAGATTCAACCCTTCTCTCCACTGACGGGTCCTTATGCGGTCGGTACAGTTCAATTTGAGTGGACGGATTTGGACCATGAAGAGATTTTTACAAGCAAAGTGGGCGACAAAAGAGTGGTCGTCGCTCAGATTTGGTATCCCGCCAATAAGACCAACACTTCGCCCAATGCCCCTTATCTTTTGAGTCCATTAGAATTTTCAGGTGTCACCAAAGATGCAAAACGACTTCAGATTGCCAATTCTCTAGTTCAAACTCGCTCCCATATAAATGTTCCGGTCGCCACCGCTCAATCTCAATATCCGATATTAATCTATAATCCCGGCGGTGCGAACACTCGATTTCTTAGTTCCTTCGTAACAGAGCAACTTGCTAGTCATGGTTTCATTGTTGTTGCGATTGAGCATTACGGCAATAGCATGGCGACTCATTTTCCAGATGGTAGCCCCATGAATTTTGATCGCCCACCGGTCAAGCACTATCCAGAAGATCGTCCGCTTCCGTCTCCAGAGCAATACGAAAAAGAAGCTCTCGAGAGCATAAAGGAACGCGATGAGAACCTGATGCCGATTTATCTGCAAGATACTCATTTTATTATAAGTAAAATTCGAGAACTTCATCGAACAAATAATCTTTTTCGTGGTCGATTTAATTTCGATAAATTAGGAGCACTCGGATGGTCTTTCGGAGGTGCTACTTCGATACAACTTCTTGTAAACGACAGAAGGTTTAAAGCTGCCGCAAATCTCGATGGCCAACTCTCAGGAGTCGGTAAAGAATCAATGGAAACTCACAAACCATTTCTCCTGCTCACAAGCTCACCAACAGAGTATTCGAAAGACCCAATGGGAAAGGTGATGGCTCGGCTGGATAAAATGACCGCACGCTGGACCACCTGGCTCTTAAACTACTCAACAGGCCCTCGCTACCATTCGGCCGTAGCAGGAACGGATCACGGGAGTTTTTCTGATTGGAATATCCTTCTTGCGTTCGCTGATTGGCAATTCAAAATCCCTTCTAAAGATACGGAAGCCATCGAAGCTGCACGCAAAAAATACGAAGTTCAAAAAAATCGTGAGCAAACGATCAGTGATTTAGTAGTAAAGTTCTTCCTCAGACACCTTTAGCCCAAACCCTAGATAATAAAATATTAAAACGCTTATTTATATTGCAAAACTTTTTGCGAGCTCACACTCAACATCGTTTCGATTTCTTGGTTGGTAAAACCAATTTTTCGTAAATTCTCAAGAGTCGACACCATTGTGTTCGTCAAGATAGAGTCTGAGCCAAACACCGTGTTCTCAACACCCCATTTACGCACGTACCAGAGCAAAACATTTTTTTCGATATGGTCTTTATAGGCGTCACTAATCCAGCTTAGCTCCAAAAAGACATTTCTTCGCGCATTAGGAGTGCGGTCATAGTAATTAAGCGCATAATCAAGACCACGGTAGTTATGAAAATACGTGTGAAAGAATACAAATGGAGTGTTCGGAAAACCTCTCGCTAGAACGGATAAGAAAATATCTGAAAACGGGTCGTAGAAAGCGGAGTGAACCAGGACAATCATATCTAAAGCATCGACTTTTGCGAAATAAGTACGAAACAACTGCTGTATTTCGACGCTTTGAAAATTCATTTTTTTCGAGTTCCCAAATGGATGAACTTTCACCGATTTTATTTTGAGCTCTGTATGGCAACGCTCAAGTTCTTCATGGGCCCACGTCACGTTCAGCGGAACCCCACAAGCTGCAATAAATTTATTAGGGAATTTTTCCGCCTGCTGTGCAACGAATTCATTTTCGATTTGCGATTTAGCTCGCTCTGTCTCTTCTGTCAAATAACCCGAGCTAATGAGAACAGCTTTTGCGAGACCCGCTTCTTGCATTTTCGCAAGCACATTGTCGATATAGTCTGCGTCTTGAGGAGTCGCTGTCGATCTTACGTGTACATGAAAGTCCACCGACTCTGCTAGAGCTGGGAGCGCAAACAAATGAAAAGCCAAAAAGAAGTAACCAACTAATGTTTTATTCATAAGTTCGATCTATGGGGATACACATTTTCTGTCAATAAAAGTTATTGACCCACCGAGCGGTGCGCACTGCCCGAGCGCGGCGATTCTCATGATCCGACCTTCGATAAGATAGTCTGCTCCATCTACCGTTCATTTTCTTTAAGCTTCGATTTTATTTTGCAACCTCCTCGAATGCCGCAGTCTGCAAGGTGCAAACTGGGATTCAAGGATAGAACCTCCTACTGAGAATAGGAGGAAGGTATGAACAACCAACACATTGTTCGTATCGTAAAAGACCGAAGAAAACTGAAGGCCTGGATTCGTAGAACGTATGTGATTTTATCTTGGTTGAAGCTTCTTTGGTTCATCTGGACTTTGTTCCGTTAGTTGAAGATCTCTTGTGGGTGGCTTTTTAAGCATTAGCATGGAAGGTGCTTTGAGGGCTGCGGCGCCTTCTTTGCGGTTCGAAATTCTACGTTTACACGAACAGTCCTCAGGTTAAAAGCATTGGAATTGCGACCATCAGTTTTAAAACTCATTTACTTCTCTTCCTCTTTTTGAATTATTTTTATACTACTAAGCATGCAGCATTAGATGCTGCAGTTTGCAGCGCGAACTGTAGCGCTTATGGGGGTTCGTGTGTATATTCCGCCCATGACATCAGACACAACCCAAATTCAGGTAGAGGATTTTCGATTTCTTCTCCAGCAAGAGCTCTTGAAGAGAACAACTAAAAATCCAAAGTACTCCATGCGCGCTTTTGCTCTTCATTTGGGAGTTAGCTCTCCTGTTTTGTCACATCTATTGGCTGGCCGAAGACCTTTGACTGAAAAACTAATTTTTAAATTTAGCCAATCCCTGGGACTTCCTCCAAATCATGTTCATTTTTATATTTCAATGCTGCAAAAAAATACTTCTTCATCAGGTAAAGAGGCTATGCCCTTTTCCACATTGTCTCTTGATACATTTCATGTGATTTCTGATTGGTATCACGACGCCATTCTTGAGCTCACCCACATTCCTCATTTTCAACCAAAACACAAATGGATTGCCCGAGCGCTTGGAATTTCAGTTAACGAAGTGAGTGTAGCTGTAGAGCGTCTTGTACGCCTAAAATTGTTGTCAGTAGATCAAAATAATAAATGGCAAGACAACTCTAGGGACAACACCACTCAAGCACATCCTGACATCAGTTCTGTTGCCTTAAGAAAATATCAAGAAAAAATTCTTGAGCTTTCGCTGGAGTCACTTCGTAATGTTCCTAAATCTCAGAGAGATCATACTTCAACTATGACAGCTATCGATAGCTCCGATCTTGATGAAATAAAAAATCGCATTAAGAGATTTCGAAAAGAATTAAGTGATTTTCTGCAAAGAGATGGCATAAAGCCTAATCAAATTTATCAACTTTCTGTTTCTTATTTTCCATTAACCAAAATTGAACAAGAAAACCCAGGAGAACAAAATGAATACATTGGTTAAGCTGCTAAGTCTTGCGATCATATTTACCAGCATAGTTCCCGTTCATGCTCAAAGAAGTAAGGATCGAGGTGGACAACTTATTAAGAATCCAATACCAAATCTCCGATTTGAATATAACTGTAACCTCAACTGGATGAACTTAGAACCCACCTTAAAGGGATTTGCAGTGGGACAGACAAGCTTTAAACTTAGCAATTCAATTCACGAAGTAAGCTCTGAAGATTTCATGTGGCGCTATGGATATACATCTTCGCCTGTCTATCGCGACGATATGAAAGTTCAGTGGAGTGAGACTGGTAACCCATTACAAAATTTGAGGCTATTTTCAGCAAGTGTATTTATTCATCAACTACAAGAGACAACTACAAACGTAATAGATCTTCAAAACTTCGCTGTAGATCTCACTTTACTTTTTCTTGTTCAGCGCGGCTCCACAGTGCTCCAGGTACGAAGTGGAACTAGAGGCTCCTTGGCTGATTTAGTTTTAAGAGCTATTGTGGGTGTTGACTCGTTTGAGTCTAACCAGCGACAAGGATCTTATTCTTTCAATCTAATTTGTAAACAGTAGTTCTAAAAACAATAACAAGTGAATGGAAAATGTATGTTCAAAATTAACTTAGGCATCCTAACAACTCTTTGTTTGCTTACAGTAAGCGCAAAGGCTGACAAATATGGAGATCTTGAAAAACTTTATCAAACTGGAAGTCTACCTAGCTACGCTTCCATTGCAAACGGTTACAGTGGCCGTTGTTACTTAGTTGGTAATAATGTCGGTGCCGGTGCATTATCATTTGGACTGTTTTCGAATGGTGCTCAAAAAGCTGTATTTTATTCTGAAAAAAGCTTGGCCCCTGATTACTTTGATGTCCTGACCATTGAAACGGTTGAACTTGTTAGAAGACTCACGGTCTCTATTTACCCATACAACAGCCAGACTATGAACAATAGTATTTATAGCGAGAGTGCTCTCTACAACACAGCAATGGGAGAAATTGTCACAAGGGCTTGGTGGAGAATGACGAGCGAAGGATTTGTAACCAAAGTGGAAGATACTATTAAAAATATTTCTGGATCAACGACTCAGAAATTCTTTTGTCAGTTTATAAAAAGAATTAACTAAATATATTTTAAAACTATGAATTTTGTCGTCGAGATACACTTGATGAGGAGTAAATGTGAAAATTATGATTGTAGTTCTTTTAAGTGTTTTTATTCATCTGTCTTACGCCTCTGCCGAGAGTGGAAGCTTTCGTTGCATTGACGAAATTGATCAACCTGGTGAAGTTGGCAAGTCTCTCGAACTAAGGGTGGAAAAGGGATGGGGAGATGCATCGATGGTTTTCATAACACCCTCAATCCTCGGGTCAACTGAGCTTGTTGAATTGTTTCGAATTCTAGAACCTGACCCTTACCCGCGTGATGCGTCCTTACGTTTTGACGGAGGTCTGGAAAACTCTGACTGCCAAATTACTTCTGATAGTAACGGTGAAATTCTAGGCTTTACTTGTGACTATCGACTTCGCGGAGCTGGCTTCTTTAATTTAGTTCCTGGCAATGGAGTCGATATTGCGAATGTACTCGTTCGTGGGGAAAAGGTTAATAATTCAATGGTAATTACTCACGATATGGTTTTTACAAAAATCGATGACACCGCCTCGCAACCTCTTACATTTGTGTTTAGAAGCATGAACAAGTGTATCCTTCTATAAATAATGGACGCTGAGTAGGCAATTTAGAAAATACTAATTAAGGATATGGAAGATATTATGAGAACTTTAGGAATATTAATTTCAGTTTTGGTCGCTTCAACTAGTTTTGCAGGTAACTTTCAGAAAATAAAAGAGATTCCAAATCGCGATCCAATTTTATTTGGACCCGGTTGCGCAACTCCAGGTCAACATGCTCCAAAACTGCAATTTGACCCTCGTCTTCAAAATGGGTCGGTTCATGAATATAAGTATGTCCAGACGGATGCTTCGGGATTATTTAAATCTGCTAACTATGTAGTGACAGCCCAAAATATTTCATTGCAGAAGCTTGAAGAAAATTACAATTTAATATCGGTAAAGGGTATTAATTATAGCGGTCAAACTTCAGGTTCGGCAACGTGTTGGATGAATGAGAGTAACACATGCCAGTTTATTCCTTCAGCTTCGAATGAATTTGCAATGTTAGTTTGGGATCATGACTACATTTTTAGGCCGGAGTTTTGCACAGTTACTAATACCCTTAGTTACACTTTGAAAACGTTTAAGGGAGTTTACATGTTCCCTAGTGGAAAAACTGTGGAGGCATTCCAAATTATTCAAAATACAAATGCTGAAATTTTCTGCCTTGATGGATACATCGGCGTGGCGTCCGAAATATATTCTGAAGTTGTATCTAACGTAGTACCCAGTCGTCCTAAGGATCGAAACTTTTGCGGCGGAGTAAAACTCCTTACTTCGACTGAAATCAAGGTTGGCAGTAATTCGAAGTCTCATAAATCTTTAGAGCTTCTCTCTCAAAGATAGGTTGCTTGGGTTCATAAAACACTAGTTTGAAACAAAAATGGCGCTCAAGATCTCGAGCGCCAGATGATTCTACTAAGCTAAAACATTTCTCATGATCTCAAAAGCTCACCTTTCTTGGCTAGCTTGAATAAAACACAGTGTTAACTGTGTAATTCATAAAGGCTGTTTATTGTTCTGTCTTGAGCGTAGGTAACATTTTTATCGGGCGGTCTTCGTTAGAGACTTTAAATCGAAATTTAGTGATCATTCGGCCAAGTTCATAATTGTTGCCACGGATATAGTTTATTTGCATGAAATGGGGTACAGGATTACCAGGAGGAACTTTTATATGAGATTCGTCTTAGGATTTATTCTTCTGGCTTTACAGGTGAATGCAAGCGGGGCCGAATTCTCTTTCGACTCCACATCATACAAGTGTTTGAACATAAACGACGAAGTAGGGTTAAATACTTATGACCAAGCCACACTCCCTATACCCTGTACTGACTTTCGCGGAAAAGCGTTGGTTTATAAGACCTGGGACAATTTAGATCTGAGGGGCTCTCGTTTTGGCAGCAACATTACTTATGGCAATGCTTTAGAGATAACGAACTCAGATCTTCGATATGCCACATTTGAAGCCTTAGCGCCTGGTCAAGGCTTCTCGCTCGAGGGGTCAGACCTCAGAGGGACTGATTTGAGCACAGTGGAAACCCGCTTTGTTAATCCAGGGAGTGGAACTCCACCCGAAATAATTATTCGATTGAATGGATGTCAGTTCGATTCTTCAACAAAGCTTCCGAAGCTCGATGGAGCAGCGATTAGCCAGAAACAGGCAATCTCTTGTTTTGGAATGATTCAACTCTAAACAAAACAAAATATCAATTGAATTAGCTACGTTTATAAATACGCGACCACGAATTTCGGAAGCGCTTTTTAGTGGTATATTTGTTGCTCATGATCTCTCGGTAAGAGGTCGAAATGGCGAAATCAATTCTGTCAATTTTCTTGTTCATCGGAATGACTATGTCATCGACAGCTGTTTTCCCAATTTTGGCAGATGCAGCAGGTGGATCTGGCTGGATACAGCTGGCGGCTCAGGGTAAGGATCGAAAGGCCGCAGCAGACCTCGCCGAGTTCAATGGAACTCTTTCTTCCAAAACTGATCCTGCTTTTAAAAATATGCTTGTCGAAACTGCAGCGGCTCTCGAACAAGGAATGTCAATCGCTCCTAATGATGCCAAAATCACTCTATTTCGAGGAATAGATTTAATTAAGGATCAATTATCAGACTATAATTACGGTTCAAATCGAAGGCCCTTTTTTGCGGCTCGACTTTTTCGCGGTGGAGAACGGAATGGTACATTAAGGACAACTGGATTGCGAAAAATATCAGAAATCGGAGTTTTCGAAGCAAGTTCAAGGCACGCTCAAAATGCATATAAGTTTCAGAATACTCCTTTTATTTCGACATCCTTTAGCTTTGACGTAGCTGCTGCAAGTTCCGCTGTTTTAGTACTTCGGGTTGCTCCACAAAGGGTGTTAGTGGCAGCTTCTACGAGAGGTGAGTATGAGGTGCAATTACCCTTTTTTATCCATCCGAGTGAAATCGTCGGTGTGCTTGAGAAGGTAGACTATGAGGAAGCAGGATCTCGAGAATTGAGTGAATATAAACTAACAAAAATTTATAATGATCTTGAGGGGATGTCAGATAGAGAAGCCCAAAACCAAATCCAAAGTTGGGCACGAGAAAATCAACGAATTCTAAAACCTCTTGGCAGCCGTAATGACTTTGGAATACCTTTTGATGACCTTGTCCGGAAGAAGTTGAAAAACCCTCTTGTAAAAGTTCTTAGGGAGGAATCTCCCACTCGCGCTGAAATTGAGGCCATGGTCAAAGATATGAACTTGTTGCGCTCAAATTTCCGAAAGGCTCTCAAAGGGTATCAAGGTCAAGTTGATAGAAATTGGGGAACTAAGTTTATCAATGGTCTCATACCCTACGGAAAAACGGATATTAAGATTCAGGAATTCCTTGTTGATTTAGCGAATGATCGAAAATTTGATTCGTTACCTTACGACTGGTCTGACACGGCTCTCGAAGCACTACGAGTGATTTACAAAGGCGATAGAACTGCGTTGCGTGTACTTCGCCGATCAGAAGCTATCATTCCAAATCCTCCGTTCGGTGTAAATAAATCCTGTAAGATGTTATTTTAAAGTTAGTAAAGTAGAAATCCATATCTAGGTGGACGGATTTCAAACGATTCTGGCACATCAAAATCTGAAAGACAGTGTTATGCGGCCACACCAACTCAAGTGATTGAATTCAACTATTGGAAGTTATGGAGAATTTGATGGAATAAATGCTCTGCAGACTAATGTTCCATTCAAGTTTTTTAGAAAATTAGTGCGTTTTTCATGTCGGGACAAGATCATATTAACGCTGACCTGTGAGTCAAATTTTTCAGGCTCAAAAGAATGGCCATCATGCTCTTCATTTCCAGTCACTGTCTGACCAGGAGCTCACATAAATAACGTCTTCAAGTGAGGCTTTTCGCTTTTTCGGCGAGCCCTTGAATGACAGAGTGGAAGTTCTTGAATTGCTCAATCGTCGCCTTACCAAAACGAGCCTCGAGACCTCGAGTGATTTCGGGGACTTTTGCGGTTCCTCCCGTGCAGCAGACAAGATCAATATCAGAATTTTCAACACCAGCGGCTTTCACCGTTTCATCCATCGAAGCAAATATTTTTGCAATGTTCGCGGCACTCATTTGATGGAATTCGTCAGGCGTGAACTCAGTCTTAATTTCAATATCAGGATACGGAAAATCGAAAATGGCTTTCAGCCCTTGGCAGACATCACGCTTCAGAGTTTCAATCGATTCATAGATACGAAAGCCTAAGTTGTCTTCGATAAGCGTAAAAAGCCGATCGATTTTTTGTTTATCCGTGTCGTTAAGAGCGGCTTTTTGAACGCTCTTTAAAAAACTCATCACCTCCACTTTGGTCATTAAAGCAATGTCGGGAGGAGAACCCAGTTTATATTTTATATCCGCAGGCATCGTGAGAATGTTTGAACTGAGCGGCAAGCGGTACTTGGCTTCGCTCCCAAAGTAGGGAGCAATTTTTCCCGTCATAATGGAACTATCAAGGGCATCACCCGCTACCGGAGTTCCACCCACAGCAAGAACATCTGAAGGTTTAAAAGGTTTCGGTCCGAGCTTCAACACCGTAAAGTCAGAAGTTCCTCCACCCAAATCCACAACGAGAACCATTTTCTCCTCTGTGAGATGTTTTCGAAATTCATGAGCTGCCGCCAAAGGCTCGGGATAGAATTCAATATGCTTAAAGCCGGCGAACCTGGCCGCTCGCTCAAGACGCTCTTGCGCCAAACGATCATCTTCGTCGTTAAGAGAGAAGCGGGCCGGTCGTCCCAAAATAACGGAATCAACATTTTGATCAAAATAAGTATCCGCGCGAGATTTCATTTCCCGCAAGAAGCGACCGATTAATTCTGAGAGTTCATAAAAATCAGAGCCCATCATCGTTCCGCGAAAACTTTGTATCGGCAGAAACTTTTTAACAGAGCGAAATAGTCGCCCTTCCGCGCGCTTCTCATCGTAAGCCCGAATGGCGGCTTTGCCAAAGACCGCCCCTCCTTCATTGGGGAAGAACATGAGGCTACGAAAGACGGTTGGATCAGCGTTGTCCCTATCTAAAGGAATGGGATCAACGGATTTACCATCTTTTACTGCCGCTAACAGAGAATTTGAAGTTCCATAATCGATGGCATAGATCATTACTCTATTTAGTTCTTCTTCACTTTTGATTCATCGACAGAAATTTGTATTTCTACACGACGATTTTTTGCACGGCCGTCAGTCGTTTTATTATCTGCAACCGGTTGTGAAGGTCCAAGACCCGCAAACGTTACGGTTCCTGCAGGAATACCCTGAGACACCATGTGAGTTTGTACGGCTTGCGCACGTTTTTCGCTTAACGTTTTGTTGATAGCAGTACTTCCCGTGCTATCTGTATGACCTGTTACGTGTAAAAGATCTTCGGGATATTTTTTGATGATTGCCGCAATTTGATTAAGGTTATTTATCGCATTTTGTTTTAATACTGCCGAGCCTGTGTCGAAAAGAATATCACCCTTGAGTTTGGTGATAATTCCATTTTCGGTGCGCTTCGTTTCAGCCAAAGCTTCTAATTCTTTAGCTTGTTTATCAAGGCGATTACCAATGCTTCCACCAAGAAGAGCGCCTGCGGCCGCACCCCAAAGAGCACCTTTACCAGCGTTTCCTGTTTGATTACCAATGATCGCACCAAGACCCGCGCCGGCAGCAGCGCCGATACCTGCACCAGCCGCTGTTTTTTTCCCAGGACTTGTACAAGCGCCCGCTGCGAAAAGTGTAAACACAGAAAGTAGAATGGATTTTTGAAGTAGTTTAGACATGAGTTGCTCCTTTGCTAAAAAGCAATGGTAGCAACTCGTCAGGAAATACAAAACTTATTTTGCGTATCGTCTACCCATGGCTTCACGAATTTCAGCACCTTCAATGCTGAGTCGTGTCCATGGAATCGCAAGGAGTCGATCCGCTTCGATCAGCTCTTCTGTCTCTTCGCAAATACCGTAATTACCGTTTTCAATACGGGACAACGCCATTTCAATTTCTAATAAATTGTGACGAAGTCGTTCTTGATTTGCGATGAACTCGCTCTCCTGAAGCAGACGTGCTGTTTGATCAGCCTCATCTCCACCCTCAGGTTCCGAGTTCGTTAGAGCTTCTCGACCTTGCTTTACGCGGTTAAGAATATTCGCCTTCGCTTCCAAGAGCTTTCTTTTACACTCTAAGAAGACATCCCCTCTTTTTGTTGCCATATCCCCTCCCATGGCATTTTCACTTTTCTCGCTTTAGACATTTCCCCAAATGCCTCAGCGCACAAAACGAAAAGTGAATGATCTATTTAGACATAGAGTTTGGACCCTGCGCAATCATTTTCTTAAAAAAACTTACACGCCGTATCCAATTGAAGTTAAAGAGGAAACCAGACTAGATCAAAGTACAGATTTGGCTCATTTTGAGATCTTAAATTCTCTTACTTTTAGCGGCTTGGTCGAGCTTCGAAAGCCCTAAATCTGGGGGCTTTCAGAGGATATGGAGGCAGTCTCGAGATGAATTTGCTCCACCTCAATTCCGACCTGATTCAGGAAGGTCACACTGTCCTTAAGCCTGTAGGGGTGAAGAAAGAAAACCTTCCTCACGCCACCTAAATTGATCAAACGCTTAGCACACATCACGCAAGGAAGATGAGTGACAAAGACATGTTTTTCCCAAGTACGAGGTGAATCGCAATTAATAACGGCGTTTTCTTCTGAATGAAGACACCCACAATTCCCGACTTCATCCCGATCACATTTGTTAGCAAGACCCGAAGCATTCCCGTTGTAACCAACCGCCAATACCTTTCGATAATCGAGACTCGTGATCACCGTACCCACTTTCAAGCGCATGCAAGTGGAACGCTCGGCGAGACTGAGCGCAAGCTTCATGTATATGGATTCAAAACTGGGGCGAGCCATTTTTTCTCCTTTAAGACGACAAAGTTAAAACAATAGGGCAATGGTCGGAGCCCTCGACTTGATCAAGTATATCTGCGGACTGAATTTTTTTTTCTAAATTTTTTGAAACCGAAATGTAATCAATACGCCAACCGCGATTTCCCACCCGTGCTAGCTCTCGGTAAGACCACCAGGTGTACTTGTCTTTTACATTGGGATGAACATGACGGTAGGTATCGATAAAGCCTGCTTCTAAGAAGCTTGAAAACCATTTTCTTTCCTCAGGCAAAAAACCGCTGATTTTAGAAAGACGTACGGGATCGTAAACATCCACTTCTTTATGAGCGACGTTGTAATCTCCCAAAACGATCACTTTTTCGCCTCGCTTAACGCGCTCCTGTAGATGCTTTAAAAAATCGGCGAGAAAGCGTTGTTTGTAGAGATGCCGCACATCTCCCGAACCACCGTTAGGAAAATAGACATTGTAGATCCAAATATCTTCATGCTGAGTGACAACAAAACGTCCCTCCGTATCATATTCGGCAATATCAATTCCATAGAGTGTATCATCGGCAGGGCTACGGCAAAATGTCGCCGTACCCGAATAGCCCTTGCGCAGAGCGGAGCTCCAATAGCTCTCACGATTATCTAGACGAATAATACTGGGCTCTAGCTGTTCACGATGCACTTTCGTTTCTTGCACACAAAATACGTCGGGCGATTCCTTTTGGACGAAATCAAGAAGACCTTTTTTATAGCAAGCACGAATGCCGTTCACGTTCCAAGAAATAATCTTCATCGGGGCCTCTGGTTCACCTTTTCCATGTCTTGCCGAGACTCCTATTTTGTGGCACACATGTAGGAGTCTTAACAAACCAAACTCGAATTTACGCGTTAAGCCATTTTAGAATAAGGAGCACTTATGCCAATGATCGGTCAACCAGCACCCCAGTTTAAAGCCCCAGCTCTCGTCAAAGGTGATTTCAAAGACATCAGCCTTTCTGACTACAAAGGTAAATGGGTTGTACTATTCTTTTATCCCCTCGATTTCACATTCGTATGTCCTACAGAAATCACTCAATTCCGTGATCGCCTAGAGTCTTTCAAAAAAGCGGGCGCAGAAGTGATCGGCGCGAGCGTAGATTCCGTTCACTCTCATAAGCGTTGGTGCAAAGACGATCTTGGTGAATTAAATTATCCACTCATCGGTGACATTACAAAACGTGTGTCTCGTGATTACGGCGTTCTTTTTGAAGACAAAGGAATCGCAACTCGCGGAACTTTCATCATCGATCCAGAAGGTGTTCTTCAGTACATGGGAATTCATAACTTAAACGTAGGTCGCGATACCGACGAAATTCTTCGTGTTCTCTCAGGTCTTCAATCTGGCGAACTTTGTGGCGCTGGCTGGAAACCAGGTGCAAAGCACGTGGTACCTAAATAAAGGACTCGAACGTTTCTAGCTTAAAAAAAGGGAAGCATGCGCTTCCCTTTTTTATTTTACCAAAAGGATCTCATGACAAAACAAATGCAACTGAACGCTTACCTCAAAACGAAATGCCCGACTCTGACAACAGATCTGAGCGGATATGTGATTTCTCCTTTTCATCTGCAGTTGCCAGAATCCGTTTTGACCCAAGCAAAAAAATCCGTCGAAGCTTTTTTTAGACTTAGAAACAATCCGACTTATCAGGCCTACGTCAATGAGCAACGACCGAATCTCGAAGTGAAAAAAAATTACGCCGTGTTAATGAGCTATGACTTTCATCTGACCGAAAACGGTTTAAAGATGATCGAGATCAATACCAACGCATCTTCTTCTCTTCTCTTTGCTTATCTTTATGAAATGGAAAATCTTAAAGAATTGGGAACATCACCATTTCTCAATCAAATTCATCAATCTTTTAAAGAAGAACTACAACTCTGCTCAATGAACACAGAAGGTGTGAACGCCTGGATTATGGATGAAGACCCCGCTCACCAAAAAATGTATGTAGAGTTTCAGCTTTACCAACAGCTCATGAAATCCTGGGGATGGCATGCCGAGATCGTGGATACCAAAACCTGGAGCACGAAAAAAGATGTCGATCTGGATCAGAAAAAAGACGCCGTTCAAATGATTTATAATCGTTCAACGGATTTTTATTTCGACAAGAGTCCATTTTTAAAAAATCTTTACCACAGCGGGCGCGTTTGCTTTTCTCCTAACCCGCACGAATATTCTTTGCTAGCCGACAAACAAAGAATGATCGACATGAGTTTAAAAACCAATCACGAAAAGTGGGGAATGAGTGCAGAAGACAGCGAAATACTTCTTCAGGTTTTACCAGAATCTTACGATTCTTCTCACACCGAGCTAGAGGTCCTCTGGGAAAAAAGAAAAAACTTATTCTTCAAACCTAAAAGTTCCTATGGAGGAAAAGCCGCCTATCGAGGATCTTCCATTTCAAGAAAAGCTTTTGAAGCCATGCCAAAGGGAGAGTTTTTAGCGCAAGAATACATCACGGCTCCTTCCATTGAAGCCTACTGCGATAAAGCCCGCCTCGGAGTGGAAGCAGATCTCCAAGAGTATAAATTTGATTTACGTTTTTACGCTTACCAAGATCAAATTCAACTCGCCGGTGCACGAGTCTTTAAAGGACAACTCACGAATTTTCGTGAGCCACACTCAGGACTCGCAACAATCGACTTTCAGTAGCTGAAACAGAAATGTGATGAGCCCAGACTTTGGAAGAGCGCATATGTCTCTCTCCGGGAAACTTCGCGAAAAATTCAATGAATTCGCAGTTTTCTCGAGCTATTTCATAAAGTGATGCCCCACGACACCGATACCTAGTCTAGATGGCTAAACAACCGGTGTATCGCGCACTTAATCCAGACCTTGCCCCATCGACCCACAGACTTCCTCAACCGAAGCCTGCTTCGGATCCTTATGCCAATTTTCAGAAGATTCAAGGGTTTCACGAGTTACAAGAATGTCTGCCGGAAGCCGTTGTTCCTTACAAGGTTCGCGAGCTCGAGAATGGAAAAATCGCTTACTTCAACTACGAACTCGCAAAAGAAATGGGATTGATTCCCGCTCAACACCCGCATCGTTTGAATAAACAACTTGAAGCTAAAATTCTTTCGACGTTCGCGATTCAAATCATCAATGAATACGATCTCAAAAATAAAAAGAAATTTGATTCTGAAAAAGTAAAGCAATATGCCTACATGGCCACTCGTTATTTACAGCTCCAACACGTGAACAAAAAAGGTCAGACGTCTGGAGATGGCCGCAGTGTTTGGAATGGTCAAATTTCCTTCAAAGGTAAAACTTGGGACGTCAGCAGTCGTGGAACAGGTGTCACTTGCCTTGCGCCAGGTGCTGTCGATGCTGGAAAGCCCGTCAAAACGGGTGATACCAGTTTTGGATATGGATGTGGAACAGCCGACCTCGACGAACTCATGGGCTCAGCTCTCATGTCAGAGATTTATCACCGTCAAGGATTACGTACCGAACGCGTTCTCACCATTATCGATCTCGGCAAAGGAGTTGGGATCGGTGTACGTGCAGCTCACAATCTTCTAAGGCCCGCACATATGTTTTCTTTTTTAAAACAAGAAAAGCGTGAGCCTCTACAGAGAGCTGCGGACTACTTGATAAAACGCCAATACAAAAACAAGGAATGGCCCGTCTCTCTTAATGCTTCTTCTAAGTACGACAAAATGCTCATGGAAGTTTCCAAAAGTTTTGCCGAGTTTGTGGCCTGGCTTGAAATCAATTACATGTTTGTATGGCTCGATTGGGATGGCGACAATGTGCTCGCAAACGCGGGTATTATCGATTACGGCAGCGTTCGCCAGTTTGGTCTCTGCCATAATTTTTATCGCTACGATGATGTGGATCGGTTTTCAACTTCTCTCCCCGAACAGAAGTACAAAGCGCGTGAAACCGTACAGGTTTTTGCTCAGCTTGTAGACTTTCTTAATACCGGTCGCAAAAAGCCAGTGGGCAAATACAAAAAGTCACCCGCACTTCGATACTTCGATGAAGTGTTCGTAAGCACCTACGATCGCCTTTTCCTATGGAGAATGGGCTTTGATGAAACCCAAAGCGCTTATTTAATTCAGAATCACCCCGAGGGGTTCGCACAATTTAAAAAAAGCTTTCACTATTTTGAAAACAAAAAAACTCAAAAAAAGGTAGAAAAGCTACCGGACGGAATTAATAAAAATCCCATCTTTAATATGAGAAGTTTCTTGCGTGAATATCCCGTGCTTCTCGCTGAAAATGGGGTACAAATTTATCCCGTAGAGGAAATTTTCCACCTGTTACTTGCGGGTTCAGCTACGGGACGCGACACTCAGTTTAAGAAGAGTTACAATAAACCATTGGAACAGCTCCAAGCTCTTTATATGGAGCTTCTCCTTTCTTTGCCGGGTTCTCTCCTTAAAAATGTAGAGGCCATAAAGACACGCAGCGCTTCCATCAATAAAGCAAATCGCATTACCGGAAATTCTATCGAATGTACCGTGGAAGAGCTTCTTAAGGCGCGCCGCAAGGGACTTTCCTACTCCGAAATCCAAAAAGTGATGGAAATTTTCATCCAAAACCAAAGCCTTTCCGATCGTGTACCCACTCCCGTCCTACGCCTCTTTTCGGACGAACGCTCAAAACGTTTATTGGATAAGGTTCTCAACCTCGTCTCTCACTACTCGGAAGACATCTAAAGCCATCTCTTTACAGGGTAAATCAGTTATGTTCTGATGGAACAACTGTAGGAGTGGCTATGTATATCGTGACTGGTGCAGCAGGATTTATTGGAAGTGCTCTCGTTTGGGAACTTAATCAACGCGGAATCAAAGACATCATCTGCGTTGATAATTTTCGCCAAAATGCGAAGTGGAAAAATCTCGCCAAAAGATCCTTTCTTCATTTTGTTTTAAAACAAGATTTGTTCGACTTTTTAGCCCAAACGGATGTGATCGAAGACGTTAAGGGCGTGTTTCACATGGGCGCCTGCTCGAACACGACTGAAAATGATGTCGATTTTTTATTAGTAAATAATTATTATTATAGCCAACAACTCTTCAAGTGGTGTGCAAAACATCAAAAACGTTTTATCTATGCAAGTAGCGCTGCGGTTTATGGGGATGGCGAAAACGGCTACGATGATAATGCCGACTCACAAAAACTCGTACCTCTCAATCCTTATGGATATTCGAAGATTCTTTTTGACCGCTGGGCCCTTCAACAGACCAATACCCCTCCACAATGGGTCGGCTTAAGGTTTTTCAACGTATTTGGACCAGGGGAATATCACAAAGAAGAAATGGCCAGTGTTGTCTTTAAAGCCTTTCAACAAATACAAGAAAACAAATCCTTAAAACTCTTTAAGTCCTACCGTGAAGAATACGAAGACGGCAAGCAAATGCGCGACTTTGTTTACGTGAAGGATGTGACACGTTGGATGTGGGACATCTATCAATACACAAAGGGTAGCGGGATTTATAACATTGGTTATGGTAAAGCCCGCACCTGGGTAGATTTAGGTGAAGCGGTTTTTCAAAACATGGGCGTAAAGAAAAAAATAGAAATGATCGAAATGCCTGAAAGCATTCGTGACCAATACCAATACTTTACTCAAGCCAAACTGGATAAGTTACTAAGCCTCGGCCTTACAGGTCCACAGTGGCCGCTCGAAAAAGCTATCGAAGATTATGTCGTAAATTATTTAATGAAAAAAGATTCCTATCTTTAAGGAGAATTTATGAAACTCTTATGTTCACTATTGATTCTTTTAGCAGCACTCCCCGTTTTCTCATTCGCTTCACCCATCTGGAACCAAACACCACTGAACTATAGGACCAAGAATTTCCATATGGGTTACTACATGAGCAGTGTCACCAACACCCAAAAGAAATTTATCGTGCGTGTACCTAAGCGATATGTTCCAGGTCAACCTGTTGAGCTCGTTTATTTCTTAGCGGGTGGATCTGGTGAGGCAGAAAATATGGCCACGGCTTTAGAATATCTAAGCCCCTACCTCGACAATCCTATTTTTGATAACGTCCTCTTCGTTGCACCAGACGCTAAAAACGCGGGATTATGGTCTGACACTCCTATCTTTAAAAATGAACAGATGGTTTTTGAACTCATCGAATATATCGAAAGAAACATTCCACATACTCCAGGAAGAAAGCTGATTGGCCATTCACTCGGAGGAACTGGAGCTCTTCATTTCGCCTACAAATATGGAAATAAATTTGATGCGATGGCCTCTATTAGCCCCGCGATCTTGAAATGGTCACCTTTTGAGGTTACCGACGAGTTGATCAAAAATTATATTCGTGATCACGCACCCAATATCGATTTCGACTACTTCAAAATGTTCATACTTTCCATCCGCGATTCTTTCGCCATGCCAGAATATTGGAAAAGATATGACTTTTATGAGCGTCTTCCCACGCAAAATCTTCCTAAATGCTACGCGATTTTTACAGGCGCAAAAGATTCTTTAGGCTTTGCATTTCTTGGGCGTGAATTCATAAGGATCGCGAGAACCTACAATAAAAATGTTCTCTATTATGAAGATCCTAGTCGTGATCATGCGGTCGACAAATCAATTCTCGAAGTCATGCAGTTCTTCCGAACCTGCCAGTAGCCTAAAATGCAAGAAGCTTGAGGCAAAGGCAACTCGCTTTCAAGCTTCTCACTTTCAAATAAAGTATCGTGTTGGGTGGGCCTCTGAGAGCTTTGTGCAAAAAACGAGTTCCACAGCGTCTTCTCCATAAAACATAAAAAATAAAAACCCCTGAGCGAGGACTGTCTGAGCTTTTTTGTGCAAAGCTCTCAGAGGCCCACCCACCAGGAACTATTTCTTCATCCAACTCTGCCAATAATTTTTAACTTCAACAGAATCAAGAATCGGATCCACGGTTAATGGAAATCGCGTATCCACCATGACCGCATATTCTTCCGTATGAGTTTTTGTTTTAATCTTCTCCATAGCCTTAGGATGCGGTCCATGTGGAAAACCCGCGGGATGTAAGGTCATCATGCCTGCATGCAAATTGTCTCGACTGAAAAAATCCCCATCATGATAAAACAGCACTTCATCGTAATCCATATTCTGATGATAAAAAGGAACCTTCAGAGCATCGCTATCGGACTCCAAAGGTCTTGGTAAGAAAGTACAAACCACAAATCCATGAGCCACAAATGTTGTGTGCGCGCTTGGAGGTAAGTGAGCTCTATGACTCATGAGGGGCATCATATCATCGATATGGAGCGTGAAGGGAAAGAGATCTCCCTTCCAACCTAACACATCATAAATGTGTCCAGAATATTGAAATTTCGTCAGCTGATCTTGTCGTTTTACTGAAACATCGATAATAGGCTGCTTGTTTTTTTCAAAGTAAGCCTGTTGAGCATCGAGATCCGGCTTCGCAATATTCGCAATATCATAAACCGCATGACGTCCCACCATTCCACGATCTGGCTCACTAAAATAACCTTCTCGTGCTTCGATCACAAAAAACTGAGAAGCCATTGTTGGAACAATAGTATGGGTCATACATTTACGAATCACAATATAGTGACCTCGACGATATTCGAGCATCCCGTAATCCGTTAGGATAACTCCCTCACCTTGATGACAAAAATAAAGGGTATCGCCATCTGAGTTGCGAAACGCTTTGTGAGCTTCTTGCTTCGGATGGGACCACATTTGGTAAATCGCCACTTCGCGGTTGTGAACCACTCGTTGCATTTTGTCTTCTTTAGGAAGCTCCACAAGGTCATAAAGACGTGGCTTTAAGTTTCCTTCAATATTCACCCAATGAGTACTGGGATTTTTACGAATCAAATGAGAAACAGGTCCGAAAAAACCGCCTCGTCCTTGCTCTTCTTCGTAATAACCCTCGGGAATTCCTTTATGAGCCTGCTTCGTATGTCTCCCTTGCGAATAATGATGCATTAGAGAACTCCTCGCGACTCTTGATCTCTTTCAATCGCGTCGAAAAGTGCCTGAAAATTTCCGTCTCCGAAACCGTCATGACCCTTTCGCTGAATCACTTCAAAGAAAATAGGCCCAATCACGTTCTTCGTAAAAATTTGCAAGAGATACCCGTGATCATCACCGTCCACGAGAATTCTTAATTTCTTCAGACGATCAATCGGCTCAGTCACATTCGGCACACGATCTGGAATCATGTCAAAGTACGCATCTGGGGCGTCGAGAAAATCAACACCCTCATCTCTCACCGAAGAAACCGACTGACACACATTCGTGGTTAAAAGAGCAACGTGCTGAATGCCCGAACCCTGATATTCGTTAATGTATTCCTGAATCTGAGATTTCTGATCGGCAGGCTCGTTGATCGGAATCATGATTTTCCCACATGGAGAAATCATCACCTTAGAAATGAGTCCCGTTTTTGTTCCGCGAATATCGAAATAACGTCTTTCCGTAAAGTTAAAAACTTTCTCGTAGAAATCACACCATTTTTGCATTTCACCCACTGGAACATTGTTCGTCATGTGGTCCACTCGCAAAAAGCCTTTGCCCGTAATGGTATTTTTATTTGTTACGTTAAAGTGAGAATCGTAGATCGTATTGGTTTTATATTGATCAATAAAATAAACGAGAGAATCACCGATTCCATAAATCGTTGGGAAATCTCCGATTAATTTAGAGCGATCACCGGTGTAAGGTTTTGCGCCACGAGCTACTGCCGTTTTGAAAGCTTCCGCCGCATTCTTCACCCGAAAGCCTGCAGAAGAAATACTTGGACCATGAAGCTTGTGAAAATCTTCTCCGAAAGAGCCAGCCTGTTTGTTCATCAAAAAATTAATGTCGTTTTGGCGATAAAGATCAATTTTTTGATTTTTGTGTTCGCCGACTTTTTCAAACCCGAGTTTTTTAAAAAGAGGTTCCAGCGGTTTATCTGCAGGCGAGCTGTACTCTAAAAACTCAATACCATCTAAACCCACAGGGTTATAACTTTGATCTACTTGACCCATAAAGATTCTCCTCTGTTTTTAACCCGAGCAGTTTAGAGCTGATCCTCTCTCGAGACAACCCTCCTTGAAGGAAGCTCGATTTTAGAGGAAAAACGTAATGCAATTGGCAAAAAACCCGTTTCCTCCCTCGAAACCCATAAGAATGTTGACTTTGCGCATCGCATTTTCGATATTCCGGGACCTATGAGTACATCTTATTGGTTAGATAGATCGAGCGATCTTTCAAAAAAGTCCGCTGAAACAAAAACCTTCGACATTCTCATTATCGGAGCCGGCCTCTCAGGTCTCTCCACTGCCTACTGGCTAAAGAAGGAAGACCCCAACCTAAAAGTCGCGATTGTGGAAAAAAGCCGAGTCGGCTTTGGAGCCAGTGGCCGTAATGCCGGTTTTATCACTTGCGGATCGGTAGAACATTTTAATCGTCTCCACCACAAATATGGCGAGAAGCTCGCGGCTGAAATTTGGAAGTTCTCAGAAACCAATCTTGAACTTCTCAAAGAAAACATCATCCAAGATCAGCAAGATGTGATTCATTTTGAACAAAAAGGAACTTTCTCCCTCGCCTCTACACCTCCTGAATGTGAAGAACTTCGTGGCTCTGCCCAACTCATGAAAAGTCTTGGCATCGAAGTGGAAGAACTCGACGAAGCCGCCATTACAAGCCGCCTTGGAGTCCAAGGTTTCGTTGGCGGGATTAAATACCTTCGCGATGCCTGCGTGAATCCGGCAAAGCTCCTCGAACTTCTCCGCAAAAGAGCTAACGTCGAAATTTTTGAAAGCACTGAAGTGTTTAGCATCGAAAGAAATGGCGATTCTCGTCTCGTTAAAACCGATAACGGAACTTTTGACGCCTCCATGGTCGTGGCTGCTCTCAACGGTTATTCCTCAAGCCTCTTTCCATATTTTGAAGACAAGATTTTTCCAACCCGCGGTCAAATCCTCGTCACAGAACCTACAGAACGTTTTATGGAAGGCCCGTGCTACGCCAATTTCTATTTAGATTACTTCCGCCAACTCACAACGGGTGAAATTCTCATTGGCGGCTTTCGTCAGCTCGAAAAAGAAACAGAAGTCGGCTACTCCGACCATATTACAAAGTTGATTCAGACAAATTTAGAGCAATTTATTCGCGAACATATCCCGGCGATCAAAGATAAGAAAATCACTCACCGCTGGGGTGGTGTGATGGGCTTCTCGGTAGATGGCCAGCCTATGGTGGGCTCTCTCCCGGATGATCCACAAATTCTTTTTCACGGAGGATTTACCGGACACGGCCTAGGACTCGCGTTCTATACTGCAAAGTGTCTTGTGGATATGATGTTTGAGAGAGAAATTCCTTCCTTTGTTTCCGCACGTAGATTTTAATAGGGACATATGACATTTAAATTTGAAAATGCCGACAGCTCTTTTGGAATCCTTGAAGTAGAACCTTCTGAAGTTTTTGAAAACCTCAAAAACGTGAAGATTGTAGATGTAAGAACCACCGAAGAGTTTACCGATGAGCTCAACCACATTGAGGGCGCTGATCTCATTCCCCTCGACACCCTTCCAGAACAAATCGTTCAGCTGCCAAAAGAAGAGGCGATTGTATTTGTATGTCGTTCCGGCGGCCGCTCCGCAAGAGCCACAGCTTTTGCATTAGAAAACGGCTTTGAAAATGTCTACAACATGCGCGGGGGCATGATGCTCTGGAACGACCTCGGCCTCAAAACAGAATAAGAGCTCAAAAATGCACCCAAACATCTTCGTTAACCGCACACTGAATCTTAAAAAAATTAAATACATTGGATTTGATATGGACCACACCTTGGTTCGCTATCATTCTAAAAACTTTGAAAAGCTCGCTCACACAACCCTCATCGAGAAGCTGATCAAAAACCTGAATTACCCGAAGGAGCTTAAAAAGCTCCCTTTTGCGTTTGATCGTGCGATTCGTGGGTTAGTGATCGACAAAAAAAACGGAAACCTTTTAAAGCTCAGTCGTTGGGGTGCCATCCGCATCAGCTACCATGGTACACAGAGAATTGATTTCGATAAACAAAAAGAATTTTATAAGAGCACCTACATCGATTTACGAGATCCACATTACTCTTCTATCGATACCGCCTTTTCTATCGCCTTTGCCGTTCTCTACGCACAGCTTGTCGATTTTAAAGATAAAAATTTGGATGTTCTCCCTGATTACGAGAGTATCGCCAACGATTTAAATGCGAGTCTCGATGCCGCCCATCGTGATGGCAGTTTGAAAAATGCGGTAGAGAAAGATCTCGCTCATTACATCAAAAAAGATGCCCAAACGGTGAAGGCGCTGGAGCGCTTTAAGAAACTAGGTAAGACACTTTTTGTTCTAACGAATTCCGATTTTTACTACACCAAGCTTCTTCTCGACTACGCGATCAATCCTTACTTAAAAGATCACAAGTCGTGGCACCAACTTTTTGAGTACACCTTTACTCATGCAAGAAAACCGCGCTTCTTCTTTGATAAGCAGGATTTCTTAAAAGTGAATATCAAAGACGGTTCTCTGACCAATCACTATGGCCCTCTCGGACAGGGTGTTTATCAGGGCGGCTGTGCGAATGATTTTACAACCGGTCTCGGCCTCAATGGTGACGATGTTCTTTACATCGGAGACCATATTTATTCTGATATTTTAAGAATCAAAAAAGACTGTAATTGGCGTACGGCTCTCGTGGTCGAAGAACTCGATTACGAAATCGAAAAGCTCAATAAAGCCCAACCCATTGACGAGAAAATCGCACAACTCATGGACGAAAAGGAACCGTTCGAAGACGAAGTGGTGAAACTTGTCACCTTGGCAAAAGAGCAAGGAAGAAAAACTCTCGACGATAAAAAGATCATAGCTCTTCAAGAAAAAATCAAAACGATTGATAAAAAGATCAGTCCCCTGATTCAAAAGCATGAAGAACTCTTCAATCCTTATTGGGGAGAAGTCATGCGCGCCGGAAACGAAGAAAGCTACTTCGCCCGCCAGATGCAGAGCTTTGCCTGCATCTACATGGCGGACATTCTTCATTTCCTCAACTGCTCACCGCGCATTTACTTCCGCGCGCCTCGTCGACTCATGCCTCACGAGCTGTAGTCTCTATAGAGTTTTATAGAGGAACATAACGTAGTCATCTTGGCCAAAAAGTTCTAGCGCTCCAGCGAGCGCCGTAGGTTTTTGATCTTTGAGCTCTTTATCGAACTTGCTCTGCTTTAAGAGATAAGAACATCCCAATGCCTCCATCGAATCATATGTGAAATCTCCTTCACACATCTGTGTCTTACGAAGAGATTCGAGTTGTTCGGAGTTTCTTTCGAGCATGGAAATGGAAATAAACTTCAGCTCAGTTTCTTTCGTGAGTTTTTCACTCATTGTTCCAGCAAAGAGACGTGAAACGGTCTGAGTTGGTAAATAGAGAATCGCTCTTTCACCTCTATTGAAAACTTCTTGGAGCTGAGATTCAAGTGCCGCAAGATCTATAGGTTCAGCCAGGTTAACGACTCGAGCGTCTGAAAACTCGAGCGATTTTGCCGAAAAAATGGTCGAATAGTTTTGCCCATCACTCCGAGCCGTGCGTACAAAGGCTTTTAAAACTTGATCGTGTTGTGAAGATTTTGGGTCATAACCTAAAAGCAATAAGTTCATGCGGAAAAGGCGCTGCCGGAGCTGCCGATAGGTCCAAAACCCCATATCCCCGGCCTGTTCAAAATGGGAGGGTCTGATCACCCCAACCGACTTCGATTTCATTCCATAATTCGCCAAAAAGAGAGCTATCCCGATAAGGGTGAAAATAGGGATACTCCAGATGGCCATTTTCAGAAATTTGGATGAATTCATGCCCCTTTAGTAACAGTCTCAAGTCTTTTTGGGAGCAGTTATTTTGACCTTGATCCATAGCATCAAGTATATAATTTACCTGAATTAACTAGGGTGCTCCTGGAGCATGGACTTTTACTCTCCATAGTTTACTGCTATTTTATTCATTCATGCATTGAGCCTCAAAAACCAATGACATGCGTGCTGCACGTTTAAGATTGTTTTTACTTTAAAGAAGGACTTGATCCATGGGACAGGTACCAGTGAACAAAAACTCTTTTTCTTTTACTCCCTCTTACGGAATTATTGGCGACGGTCGAATGGCCCAACACATGGCCCATTACTTTCGCTTACGAGAAATCCCATTTAAATTATGGTCCCGCAAACTGTCTCAAGTTTCGCCTCATGAAGAACTTTTTGAGCAGGATATTCTTTTAGTTCTTCTTCGCGACAGTGCGATTGAAAATTTCATCGAACAAAATCCTGAGCTGCAAAAAAAGACTCTCATTCATTTCTCGGGAAGTCTGGTTGCCGAAAAAGCTTACGGTATGCATCCGCTCATGACTTTTGGAAATGAACTCTATGACCTGGAGACCTACGAACGCATTCCGTTCGTGCTCGAAAAGGGACGTCAAAATTTTTCTGAATACCAATTTCAACAACTTTTTCCACGACTGAAAAATCCCCACTTTGAAATCTTGGCTTCACAAAAGCCGCTCTACCACGCTCTCTGTGTGATGGGTCAGAATTTTACCAACCTTCTATGGCAAAAGTTTTTCAAATCCATGAACGCCGAGTTTTTACTTCCTGAAGAAGCCCTAAAGCCTATCTTAGAACAAACGTTTATTAATCTTTTAAAAGATCCTTACAAAAATCTCACAGGCCCCATTGCACGTGGAGATACAAAAACGATTAAGGCCAACCTCGAAGCACTTCGTGATGATCCTTATTACGATGTCTATGAAGCGTTCCTCGCTGCCTGGACCAAAGAACAAAAAAAATCTCCACCCACTTACGTTTTTCAAAAGGAGATCTCACAATGAACGTCTTAGATTTTCTCCAGTATAAAAAAATAAATAAAAAAATATCGATGGTCACTTCCTACGAAGCCTGGTCTGCAAAAATTATCGAAGCCTCCCCCATCGATTGCATTTTAGTGGGCGACAGCGTCGCGATGGTCGTTCACGGCTTCGACTCGACTTTACATGCGACTCCCGAAATGATCGCAACTCATGTAGCCGCGGTCCGAAGAGGAGCTCCTAAAAAATTCATCGTGGCCGACATGCCCTTTCCTTGGTTTCGAAAAGGAATTCCTGAAGCCATGAATTGTGTCGATCTCTTCATGAAGGCTGGTGCCAATTGCGTAAAAATCGAAGGCGTTATTGGACATGAAGATGTGATTCAAAATATCGTTCAGTCGGGCGTACCTGTGATGGGCCACTTAGGACTCACGCCTCAAAGCATTCATGCTTTGGGTGGATTTAAAGTGCAGGGCCGCAGTGACGAAGCCGCACGCTCCATTATTGAGCAAGCGATTAAACTCGAAGACCTCGGTGCTTTTTCCGTCGTACTTGAGTGCGTGCCACAAATGGTTTCTAAAACCATCACTAAATCTCTTGAAATTCCTACGATTGGAATTGGTGCCGGTATCCACGTGGATGGCCAGGTGCTCGTTCTCCAGGATCTTCTCGGCCTCAATGGAGAGTTTCATCCAAAATTTTTAAAAAAATATCTCAATGGTTCTGAAGCCGTAATTAAATCCCTCGCAAACTACGACACAGAGGTTAAGGGCTCTCTCTTTCCGACGGAAAAGGAAAGTTATGTCTAATCCCCTTCTTCGTCTTGTGGAATCTGTTTCTGAAATGCGTGAACTCTCGGCTCTTTATCGAGCAGAACAGTTAAGTATTGGTTTTGTTCCTACCATGGGTGCTCTTCACGAAGGTCATCTTTCTCTTTTAAAGAAAAGCTTAAAGGAAACCGACGTCACGATTTGTAGCATCTATGTGAACCCCACCCAGTTTAACGATAAAAAAGATTTTGAAAACTACCCGATCACTCTCCCTGAAGATCTTGAAAAATTAAAATCTCTCGGGGTGCAGATTGCGTTTTGTCCTTCCTACCAAGATATGTATCCAGATGGTTATAAATATCGCGTGAGCGAATCAGATCTTAGCCAAATTCTCTGCGGCGAACATCGTCCCGGACACTTTGATGGGGTTCTCACTGTAGTCATGAAGCTTTTTAATATTACTCAGCCACATAAAGCTTACTTCGGTGAAAAAGATTACCAACAGCTTTTGCTTATTAAAAAAATGGCGAAAAGCTTTTTCATGAATGTGGAAGTCATCGCTTGTCCCACACTTCGTGAAGAGGATGGACTCGCTATGAGTTCAAGAAATCGCCTTCTTCCCTCGGAGGATCGACGTCTCGCTCCTCAATTTTCGAAACTTTTAAAGTCTTCTCAATCTACAGAGAAAATTTCATCCGAATTAGAAAAACTAGGTTTTAAAGTAGATTACATCCAAGAGGTTTTGGGCCACCGCTTTGGAGCAGTCCGACTAGGCCAGGTGAGGTTGATTGATAATGTCCAAATCTAAACCCACCCGCATTCTTTTCGCACTGACTGGTTCCATCGCTTGCTTTAAAGCCTGCACACTCGTTTCGCGTCTCGTACAAAATGGGTTTGAGGTTCAATGTGCGGTTACGGATTCGGCTCTCCAATTTGTAGGCGAAGCCACTCTCGAAGGCCTCACCGGAAATCCTATCTTTAAAAACGTCTACGAAAATAGCCGCATGATGGATCATATCCATCTCAGCAAGTGGGCTGATGCGATGATTGTATGTCCAGCCACAGCAAACATGATCAATAAATTGGCGACAGGGTTAGGAGACGATCCCGTTTCGACACTTGCCTTGGCACATGACTTTCAAAAACCCCTCTGGATTGTGCCAGCCATGAACCAAAATATGTTTTCTCATCCCGCAACCCAACAGTCTTTGAAAACTCTTAAATCTTGGGGCGCACGCGTGATCGATACCGACAACGGGCACCAAGCTTGCGGAGACGTCGGGCCTGGCCGAATGAAAGAACCCGAACAAATATACTCTTTAATTATGCAGTGGAACTTAATGAAAAGTGGGAGCGGCCCTTCACCGCTTGTCACCAGTGAGGTAGAAGTATGAAGATTTTAATAACGTCTGGGGCTACTCGAGAGCCGATCGATCAAGTACGATTTATTACGAATATGAGTACCGGCAAAACCGGGGCTAGCCTGGCAGAGAAATTAGCTCGCCAAGGTCACAAGGTGACTTATCTTCATGGACAAGGTGCACACATCCCAGATGGTGCTGCCGAAACTGTCGAATACAGCACTTTTTCTGATTTAGATCAGAAGCTACAATCTCTCCTTTCAAAAACAACTTTTGATCTAGTTTTGCATGCTGCAGCTGTCAGCGATTTTTCTGTGGCTTCCGTTCGTAGCAGTAAATCGAACATTGAATTGGATGCTCATTCCAAGATCAATTCAGCTGAAAAGCTTCAGGTTGAACTGAAGCCTAATTTTAAAATTCTCAATCAAATTAAAGACTATTCCCAAGAACGTCACCCTCTCGTTATAGGATTTAAATTAACTTTCACTGAATCCGAAGGCGAACAACAAGAAGCCATCAAGCGGCTTTTTGATGGTGGTAGTGTCGACTACGTGATTCACAACGACTTAAAAGATATGAGAGAGAAAAATCGACATATTTTTAGAATTCACAATGAAAGTGAATTTTTAAGTGTTGCCGATTCCGTGGAGACTTTAGCCAACAAAATATCAGAAATTGCGGAGGCCCGTATATGATCATGACTCTGGATGTAGGAAACAGCCAAATTTATGGTGGAGTATTCGTTAACGATAAAATGAAACTTCAGTTTCGAAAAACCTCAAAAATGGGTTCTTCCTCCGATGAGTTTGGACTCTTTTTAAGAAGCGTTTTAAGAGAAAACGACATCGATCCAAAGATGATCGTGCAGATTGCCTTTTGCTCGGTCGTGCCTGATATCGTCCACTCCTTAAGAAATGCCTGCAAAAAGTATTTCAATTTAAATCCCTTTATTCTTCAAGCTGGCGCCAAAACGGGTTTAAAAATTAAGTACCGTAATCCTGTAGAAGTAGGAGCTGATCGTATTGCAAATGCCATCGGAGCAGTAAACCTTTATCCAGGTAAAAACTTAATCATTATCGATTTCGGAACGGCGACCACTTTCTGCGCCATTACCGCCGAGAAAGATTACCTCGGTGGATTGATTGTACCGGGCTTGAGATTATCTATGGAAGCGCTTGAAGCACAGACGGCAAAACTCCCTGCCGTGGAAATCGTGCCCGCTGCCGAAATCATTGGCCGCTCTACAGTTGAAAGCATTCAATCGGGACTTTATTTTGGTCACTTAGCGATGGTAAGGGACATCACCCAACGTATTAAAAAAGAGCATTTTGAAAATAAAAATACTGTCATTATCGGAACAGGCGGTTTCTCACGACTTTTTGAAAAAGAAAAAGTTTTTGACGATCTCAACCCTGATCTTGTTTTGACAGGACTGAAGCTTTCACTAAAGATGAACACCTGAGGTTGATATGCAAATTACAATGTTGAAATCTAAAATACATAGAGCCACTGTTACCGATGCGGATCTTAACTACGAAGGCTCTATTTCAGTTGACCCGGCACTCTTAGATGCCGCCAAACTGATTCCTTTCGAAAAAGTCGAAATTTATAACGTGAACAACGGTGAGCGATTCGCGACTTACGTTATTCTAGGCAAAAGGGGCGAAATTTGTCTTAACGGCGCTGCAGCTCGACTGGTTCACCGTGGCGACCTTGTGATTATCGCGGCCTTCGCGAGCTTCACACCTGAAGAAGCCATGAAGCACAAACCAACTCTTGTTTTCGTAAACGAAAAAAATGAGATTAAAGATTGGAAGGGTTAATACCATAACCAACTGGCTTAAAAGTTAACTGCTTTATTTTATAAATTATTTTTATTTACTGTAAACAACTTAGACATCCCTTCTCCTCATTAATTTGATTAGAAGAAATTCGCCCGTGTAAACAATAAATGGTTGACATACAGCCCTGTAACATTTAAAAATATGTCACACATGGCCACAGAACCAATTAGCAATAACATCCAAACAGTTCATCTCAATAAAGATAGTTTAGATATTGATTATGTTTACGAGCTTTCTACGCTTCTGAACCAGTTTTGTGAGTTGATCAAAAAAAAGAACATTTATCTTATTCCTACTACAAGTGAGTTCAGTCTTTATCGAAAACTAAACCCAGAAAAACAACGCGCCATTTATGATGGCTTCCTCGCATATTATACTGGCTGCCTAGGAGCTTTGAATTCTGGTGCCCATCTAGATGATGACAGAACATTAGCTTTGTGGGTTCTTAAAAGTCTTAATTGGCGCTTTCATCCAGACTTATTTGGTCATTTGACAAAAAATGATGTGATCGAAATATACAACAAAGATTCTGTCCAAATCTTTCGTACATTCAATTTTTTCAATCTTATTAGCTACACACTTGAAGAAATACTTTGTTATGAATGGTGGGAGCTCTATCGACGACCCGAATTTATTCAAAAGGAATTAGTAACTCAAGGTACACGTATCTTAGAGAAAAAAGTCGAAGAAACTCTCTTTAATTTCGCTCCCAATCATGAAGTAGAAGAAATCTTCTCCGTTAAAAGAAACATTGCTGAGATTTCTGAAAAGCTTGTTTCTCCACCCTACTTACCGTCGGGACAAATTACTGGATTTATACACGCATTTGAAATCGTAAACGTACGTCCCGCTCATCCTAATTAAGAGGTCCAAAATGGCAAAAAAAACTGGTGCATCTACAGAACTATCTAATTACCTTTCAGACAAACGCGAGAAATCTAACCTTTCCCAGCTAGACTTAGGTACACAGCTTGGATTTACATCTGCTCAGTTTGTATCCAATTGGGAGCGCGGCATCTCTCTCCCTTCACCATCTTGCTTACCTAAACTTGTCAGCCTTTTAAAGCTGGATAAACGAAAATTGATCTCTTTAATTCTCAAGCATCAAGAGGAAGTATTTTTGGCCAAATTTAAAGAGGCCGAAAAGACTCCTAAAAACACTAAGCGACTTGCTTAAGCTGACCCTTAAGAGCCTGCTGTTTCAATCTCGTCAATAATGACTCATAAAGGGAACAGCTAAGCTCTAAGTTGGCAACAATCTGTTGGGTCTCTTCCCAGCCTATATTTTTGAGAATTTCAAACGCATGAGTAAAGTGAGCAACATCCACTTCGGCATGCAGATCTAAAAACGTGGTGCAATTTTTAGCTTTTAAATGTTTATTTACTGCCTTTGAAATATCCCCCGCTTTTTTTACTGCGAGTCCTTCAAAACAAAAAGAGTACCCGAAGTGAGCAAAGGGATGAAGATAATCAATAGCGTAATATTGAGAACGAACAATGGCTTGAGTTTCAGGTAATTCAGGAAAATCTGTCGTCTCATAACCAATATTCTTTAAGTCGTCAGCTGCCATTCGATCATGACCTTTTTCTTCTCGAAAATGATTTACTAGATCGTAGTGAATATCGTTTCGCTCAAACGGCATGCGCGCCGATGTCAAAGCAATGAAACGAGTGGTATGCTTTACTAGATGGAATGTTTGCACGAGCCACGCTGCATAAGCTTCCTTGAGATGCCATGGAAATTCATCGCAAGATTTCATGAGCTGAGACAAGTTTTTCTCATAAATCTTCTTCCACTCTTCAGAAGAAAAAGTTTTCATAATCAACCTCCTTAGGCTGCTTTTTTTTCGTATATTCTTTGATCCATCATACTTATTCGTCCGCTCCATAACATTTTGACCATGCGATTTAAATTTTCGTCAGGGTGCCATTTAATTTGGTTTTTAGAACAAGCGATAAGTTGACAAGGAGTATTGTGTTTTACAATTCCTGTTTGAACAGCGTAATAACCCCAGCGATATGCCATTTCATGGATTTTTACGTCCTCTCTTACTATAGCTACAGCCGCATCTACATCTAGACTTCTAAAGAGCTGTATCTGCAGACCAACAATCACCTCAGCTATGGAGATTTTCGTAGACCTGGCAATTTTTCTCCATGATGGAGCAACCGTCAGATACTCTGCAGAAACACAGCTTGTGACTCCACGGGCACGAAGGCTTTCAATATATTGTTGATTAAATGACGATTGGAAATAAGGGTGCTCTGTCGCCGAGTCCTGCTCAAGATGAAACAATGTAGAGCTATATAACCCCACAATCTCCTGATCATGAGTTAAAATACCTATGTAATTTTGCCTGAAAAAATCCTCGATTTTTATAATCGATTGTGCACCGTTGTCTTTATAAACTTTCTGCCAAAAACTTTTCCAATAATGAAATGTTTCATTGTGGAGCGCCATATCTACGTCATAATTAGTACAATTACCAGGTAGTATGTAATGCTTTAAATTCATGCTCACGCTCTCATATAGATAAATAAACTATATTTAGTTGATCGACAGACCTGCCAATTACTTAATAAGCCTAAAACAATTATTTTTTAGATGCGCTGCTTACAGCACAGCCCTTGGTCCCCTTTATTAAAGGCATAGAAATGGCGAAAAATGAGCATGTTAAAGCGTAAAATATATGAGATTTTAGACCGTGGACTCAGCAAAGCTGTCTTAAATTTAGAAAAAATGCGTTGGCACTTAGGCACTCCATCGCCGATCGTGGAGGCAGTTAGTAACCGAGCCATTGTGTCTAGAGCCATTTTTACTCTCGTAAAGCTCAAGATTGCTGATCAGCTTCTTATTAAAAATCAAACCTCTTATCAGCTAGCGAATACACTTAATTTTAATACCGAGAGCTTAGACAGATTTCTACAATTCCTAACAACCTACGGAGTTCTTCGACGTCATAAGGATGAGACTTTTAGTCTCACACCAACGGCCCGTCTTTTTCTCACTACGTCTTCGCCGAATAGTCTTACAAACTGGGTGGAGTACGCTGGGTCAAATTGGCTTTGGGAGTCTTGCTCTGAACTCACAAAATGCATACAACAAGGGAAATCTTCATTTCAAACTCGTTTTCAAAAGGAATATTTTCAATGGCTAGAAGAAAATCCGGAAGCGAGCCAAATTTTTAATCGGGCTATGCAAAGCCGTACGCGAAGTCTTAATATGGCAATTTTAGGTCACTACGATTTTTCTTCGTACAAAAATGTCGTGGATATTGCTGGTGGACACGGTGGATTTTTGTGTGCTGTTTTAGAAAAATATAAAGAAGCGAAAGGTGTTCTCTTTGACCAAAAGCACGTCATTGGAGAAATGGCGAAAGATGCCAAGTTAGAATCCATAAAATCTCGTATTCAATGTGTGGGTGGTGATATTCTCTCTTCCATCGACGCTCAAGGTGATCTTTTTGTTCTACGGCATATCCTACACAATTGGAGCGACGAAGACGTAAGTCGAATTCTGAAAAATTGTCGCGTGGCTATGGGATCCCAAGGTCGCCTACTGATTATAGAAATGCTCACCGGCGAAAAACATGATCATTTTGCACGCAGTATGGATATGGTAATGCTACTTCTCTTCGGTCCAGCCAAAGAAAGATCTTCTCGTGAATTTGAACAGATTTTGGAAACTGCAGGTTTAAAATTAAATCGAGTGATCGAAACTGGCAGTCCGATGAGCATTCTGGAAGTTGTTCCTAAAGCCGCTTAAGAAACGATGTAAACATCAAATCGTGAGAGCTTTCCTTCCTGAGAATGGCGCGGTTTCGAAAGTTTTGGCGCCCACAGAGGCCTTTTTAAAACTACTCGCTTTTTTGATTTTTCAAGAGCGAGTGTTAAAAGCTGAGTCGTATCTTCGTCGGTTTGCTCGAAAGTTTTTTCATCCACATGAAGGAGCTCACGAAGAACCTGCATTTCCTTTTTGGGAAGTGCAGAGGATTCTCGCTGTGGGTACATAGGATCTAAGTAAATGGCGTCAAACTTCTTCTCTTTGAGTTTTTGCAGAAACTCAAAGCTGTTCTCATTCAGATGTTCCAAAAATTTCAAGGCTTCCACTTTTCCATTCGATCTTGCAATCGCATCTTGTACGAGAAGAAAAAGAGATTTGTTTTGCTCTAAAGCGGTCACGTGATGACCTTTTAAAGCCATGAGAAATGCATCTTTTGCTAGACCCGCTGTTGCATCTAACACGAATGGAGAGTCTTTGAGCGAGCCTAGAGCCTTGAGAAGAGGTTGCTTTGAAAGCGGTTGCATCTTCAGTTTTCTCAATTGAAGTTCAAAATCCAAACGAATGCCCTCTAGCTCAAGGCCTTCATCTGTTTTGCGCAGCTTTAATTCTTCTTTTCTCTCACTCATGCTTGATATTTTATAGTGTCATAGAGTAGAAAGCTCAATCAAAGAGGTGTGTCGTGGAAAAATCTTTTGGGACTTCTGACGGAAAAATTGGTGAATACGCTGAAAAGGTCTTCCAGCCTGTCGATGCCATTTTAGAAAAAGTGGTAGAACGCACCCAAAAAGAAGGCATTCCCCTTATTCAAGTGGGTGGCATGGATGGACTTCACTTAGAAGTTCTCACGCGAGCCTTTGGTGCAAAAAAGATTGTAGAGATTGGTACTCTCGCTGGCTACTCCGCGATTTGCATGGCAAGAGCCCTCCCCGAAAATGGAAAAATTTATTGTTTTGAAGTCAGTCCCGAAAGTGCGGCCATTGCCCAAGAGCATTTCAAAATGGCAGGCGTCGAAAAGAAAACAGAAATTCATGTAGGTCCTGCTCTAGAAAAGCTCTACGCCATCGAAAACCAAGGGCCCTTTGATCTTGTTTTTGTCGATGCAGATAAAGGGAACTACACGGAGTACATGAAATGGGCCGAGAAAAATCTGCGTATTGGCGGCGCCCTCTTGGCCGATAACACGTTTGCCTGGGGTCTTATTGCTGATGAATCGATCACACCTGAACAAAAGCCTTCCGTGACCGCTCTAAGAAAATTCAACCAAGCCGTGGCGGATAGCCCCCGTTTTAGGTCGACGATTCTACCGACAGGAGAAGGCCTCACTCTCGCTGTGAAAATCTCCTAGATCACGTAGAAATGACAGGGTGGCTATTCCTTTGTCAGCATAGCTTCTATAAATAAATTCCTTCTAGAATAAGCATATACTAGAGACGTTACTGCTACTCAGCCAAATGGAACACCTTTTGTATTCCTCCAAACCATATCAATGATTCTTTGGAGGAATACATGCGTTTAAAGTGGAATTTATCTTTAGCTTTGGGACTTATTCTTTTGAGTCACTTAGCGATGGCCCAGTCAGCTTTCAAACCCGCTGATATGAGTAAAGCCACCTCTGCCCTCCGTACAGCTTGTGACAACAGCCGGCATGACATGACTCAGATGGTTTATCAGCAGCATGCCTCTCCCCTCAGCCAACAATTGAATTTTCTCTTGTCGGTTTTAACTCCCTCTGAAAAATCCTTTCTTGAAAACTATAACGTGAATTTAGAAAAAGACGTTGAGGTCAGATCTACGGAGACCCTGGCTAAACTCAAACCACTAATGGAGAGTTGGAAAGAAAGAGTGGCTTCCAAGGGCATTCAAACTGAAATCGAAAAAACTGGGTATTCTGTACAATGGTGGAATGTTGAGCCAAAGAATCCTAACGCTCGTCCTATGGGCGGTAAGCCTGCAGTAAAAATTGTTAAGGCGGTACAGGATATGCTCGTCGCAAGAATCAGCCTAAGATACGATGCAGATATTACGAAGCCAACTAATGGATTCAGCAAAGAATTATCTTTTGAGTGTGATCGTGGAGATTTGTGCACGTCCCCTCTCTCAACAATTGAGATGAGCGATTTCATCGAACAACAAATGCCTTTAGTTTGCCAAACACTCAAGATGGAGGACTTGCGCGAGCAATTCACAAAGCAAACTGGATTTCCGTTAGAGTGCAAAGACACTGTTATGTCTTGCCAAAAAGGGATCAAAGCTCTCATTAGCGTTGCTCAAGATATCAAACTTTTAAAGACTGTCGCGCCGATTCTTTTACATACAGACAATCAAGTTTCTGAAATTTCTCTCTCAACGAATCCAAATCAATACAGAACTTCGACCTCCAATGCGCAATACTTCGCACATCCAAATACGAATAAGAGATTGAAATTAAAGATTGAACAAATCAATCGTGGGGATATTTACTAAAAATTATTTCTGAACTTCAGGAGTTTTTGCAGTGTCGCCCACGCGAATCGCAATACCGAGATCCACCGCTTGGCTTCGAATCGGCATCGAGTGAACCAACTTCTGTTGAAGCTTCAAGAAGATCGGCTCGCGAATGGCGAGGTCGTTATCTTGTAAGACACACTGACGAGCAATGCGCTTATCCACATTCAAAATGACTGGCGCTTTTAAGTTTGCAGTCATGAGAGTGGGATCTTCAGGAATCGTGATGATGCTGAAAGAACGAATGCGTTCGGTGTTTTTGATTTGTAAAAGCTCGAGTTCGTTTTTGGAGAGATTCACTTTGTAATCATCTGCAAACAGTTCGGGCTCGAGAACAGGAAATGCGATATCTGGTTGATCACAGCTTTGCAACCAAGCAAAGATTTCATCATCAGGGTCATCAAGAAGCACGAATGTCTTCAGTTGATTGAAACCAAGCAAGCCCTCAGGAAAAGCAATTTTATCCTCTTCGCTGATAGTTACTGTTCCAAACCGCCCTGTTTTTATGAGCATAGCGAGCCCCCCTCGACAATTTCAGAATGCCACATTTCTTAGACACAACAACACAAATTTTCGGTCCAAATGTTTGAAAATTTATGCGGGGCATTGGTTTTTAGGGGGTCTAGTAATCGGTTAGGTTTTAAGGAGCTTGGCCACGCGTCGTGAACCCTCAGCAGTTGCTGCTACAGAAGCCTTATTTTGCTCCTGGATCGCGATATAAACCTCTTCACGATGAATTCTGGTGTCCTTAGGGGCTTGGATGCCAAGGCGTACTTGCTTACCTTTGATTTGAACAACGGTGATTTTGATATTGTCGTCGATGGCTATACTTTCGCCAAGCTTACGGGTGAGCACTAACATGGATAATCCCTCAAATCTTTCTTCAACATCCCAGTCAAAGCCCCAATCCATTTAAAGGACTGGCTACAAATACAAGTTCGGATTGAACCGAGTGAAACTGTAGCTAAACTTTCTACTTTAGAAAGTCAAGGAGACTTGGCTGGATCAGTCGACCAGACGTCGTAAGGGTTGCATCTAGGGCAGTTTGAGCTTTTTTGATGTCAGTCATGAGCTCAAAGGTGTCGGCGTCTTCGTAGTTAGACTCCAGAACCTTGGCGTCGACATTGTTTTTCTGAATCGACTCAAGCGTTGACTGAACGTTCATCGATCTCGCCCCTAACTTTGATCGGGCAAGAACAACTTGGTCGATGGCCGTATCAATTCGATCGAGCGTGTTTTGAATTGTCTGCTTATCATTGGACCTGAGTCCAATACTGAGCTCTTTAAGAACATCAAAAATATTTACGCCCTTAAGACCATCCGTAGGATCCGCATCTGGCGTTTTCGCCATTTCGTTCTGTGAAGAACGCACATCTAAACTTTTGCCCTCTTCTACGGTCGCGGGACCACGGAGCACAGGCTTTTGTAAATCCAAAGCGTCTTCTTTTGTCTTCTTCCATGCAGCCTCACCATCAGCCTCACGGCCTAGGAAAACCATCACACCAGGAAGGTTGATGGGCATGTAAACGCCCTTATTGATCTCGATCTGAATCTCACCATCATCACCAGTATAATCACCGTTCGGCGCAAAGACCCCGCGGTCAGTTTGGTAACCACCAAACAAGAAGCGTTCACCAAACTTGCGATTGGCAACATTCACGATACCCGAAAAGATTTGATCGACTTCAACTGCGGAGGTCCGACGAGTAAGAGCGTTGGAGCTCGCATCGCTGGATTGACCCAGGGCTAACTCTTTCACTCGCAAGAGGGCTTCACCCACATCACCGAGAGCTTGCTCTGAAGCATCTAAATTGGACTTCGCCACATTGATATTTTTAATAAATTGTTCGCCGATATAGCGTTCTGTCCGCGAACTCTGCGTGCGCATGAGCCCCACCGGATCGTCAGAAGGTTTCGTGATCCTCTTCATGGTGGCCGCTTGATTTTGAAGGTTAGACATCTCCGAGCGAGTCTTATTGACCCCTGCTTGAACTCGGTTTGTGCCAACCTTATCTGCGATCCTCATGAATTACTCATCCCTATCGTTTAAGGCTCAAAACTGTTTCTAACATTTCGTCAGCTGTACGAATCACTTTGGCAGAAGCATCGAAGGCTTTTTGGTATTCAATCATCTTGATGGCTTCTTCGTCCAAGTTAACACCGCTGATATTTTCACGAATATTTTTAAGCTGCTGAACAATGCCCACCTGGTGTTCATAGTTCGAATTCGCGTGGCGAATACCCACCGCTAATTCTGAAACGATCCCGTTGTAGAAATCGTTATAGGTGGCGGTTTTATCTCCCATCCATTTTTCATGTTGGAGTGAGGAGATAAAGTTAGCAATTCGGTTATCCCCAGGGGCATCGGGCGCTGCCGCGGCGGCAATCTTCCAAACGTCACCATCTAATTCTGAAGAAATACGAAGACGTTCTGCAGAGTTTGCAACAGGTCCTTCTAGATCAAAAAAATCATGACCCGATTGTCCGTACTTATCAAATCCCATACGGTGGGCTCGGTTCACATTCGTGGCCATGCTATGAGCTAGCGTATCGATTTTTTCAAGCACGCGGTTGATGACTTTGTCTCGAACTTGTAAGGCTCCGCCGATTTCACCACCGGTGATTTGATCGGTGATCACAACCGCGGGTGAGAATTCATATTTAAAAGTGATATCAAAATTTCCGGTTCGTTTTTGTCCACGCTCTTCTGTGGGAACAGCATCGAGCTTAGCGCTTGACCCACCAGAGACAAGTACCGCATTATTCCCTGCAGTTACTGTAACACCACCATTATCTCCTTCGGAGTAACGGATGTTCATCTTTTGACCGATCTTTTTTAAGATTTCATCTCGACGATCGCGCTCGTCGTTCGCAGGAGTTCCTGCAAATTCAACGTGCTCCACCATTCCATTGAGAGTCGCAACTTCCTTCAGGAGGCTGTTGACCTCTTCAACCTCAGCTTTGACTTGAAGATCGATATCTCCCTGAATGCCCTTCATCTGGTCATTCACTCGCTTGAAATCTTGAGATACGGCCATCGCTGTTTGTTTCACCAAATCACGAGTGGCTTGGCTGTCAGGACTATTTGCTAATTCACGAAAGGCATTAAAAAAGTCGGTTACAAATTGATTTAAGCCCGTTCTCATTTGTTCGTTGAAAGCGTTTTCTACGCGCACGAGATTGTCAGCTTGGCCTTTATTTGTACCAAGCTTACCCATCTCACCTTGAATTTGTTTTTCGAGGAATTCGTCGTTGGTCCGCGTGATACGCTTTGTTCGAGTGCCTGTACCAAAACGAAGATTTCCTTCACCTACCGCAGGAGCCGTTTCAAATTCCGCTCGTTGTCTCGAAAAGCCTTCAACATCTTTTGAGGAAATATTGTGAGACACAGTCTGAAGTGCATTCTGACTGTTCATCAGGGCGCGCTTTCCAATGTCCATGACCCCAGCAATTTTGCCCAATTAGATTTCCTTGCTCACAAATTTTCCAGGCGCCTGATTCGTCTCAAGCGTACCTTGTTTTTTATAAGTTGTATTTGAAGCTTGTTCCGGACTTGAATTCAGATTGTGTTTAATAATCTTTAAAGCATTCTGAGTCAGTCGTTCGTTTTGTTTATTATAATCCCGCACTCGAGTGAGAGTGATATCAAGTGCGACTTGAACACCCCGAAGCTTAGCACCCTGATCTTTCGGGAGAATATCTACCAACTGAGTCAGATTTATTGTTTTTCCTGCTAAGTTCAAAGAAGAGAGAAAGGTCTCAACACGTTCTTGACGTATTTTCTCAAGAGCTTTTGTTTTGGTAATGAAAGCTTCTTTTGTTTGATTGATTTCCGTGATGCGACCCAGGTCAAAAGAAATGAGAGCCGTCTTTTCTTCTTCAAGAGTATTGAAAAAGACATTATAGACAGAAACAAGTTCTTCCAAGATTTGAATTAAACTTTGATAAGCATCTTGTTTCATTTATTCCGTCCATGGAATCAATGTTAACTGACTAAAAATCTAAGAAACTATTCTTCGCTTCCGTATTCGTTGAGTAACATTTCGTCGACCATTTTATCCGCAACCTTTGCAGAGTCGACTTTGTATTTTCCGCTATCGATTAAACCCTGATACTTTGCCACTTTTGCTTCATCAACATCAGGAGCTTTTTTAGCAATATCAAAAGATTTTTTAATATCTTGAGATCTGCTGGAAATATCAACTTTCGCGGAACTTCCTAAATCTGCTAGTGGATTTGCCGCTTTTCCATCAACTTTTGTTTTTGTAGACTTCGCAGATTGACTTGCGTTTTCTGCTGAATATGTTCCGTTTGTAGCTTTTGGAGTTATCTTCATAACATCTCCTATTTCCTCATTGTATCATATCGAGACATCGAGACAAAGCGGCTTATAAGCACTTGACCTATGTCTTTGTTTCCATTGACCAAAAGATTCCTTTTGATTCAGGGCTCAAGCTTCCCATCTTTTGGCCAGCTTCCACTTGGCCTCCTGTTCTTAAGTCTGCAGATTTCATGCCTTCAAAACGTAGTCGTGATGAAACCCCGTTGTCGTGATCTATGCGTAATTGAATAAAACCATCGCCCTCTTGCTCATAAGCGACTTTTCCTGCCCAAGGGGAAACCACGTCTTCTGCAGCTTTACCTGGAGACGTAGAAAGTCTTTCTAAGAACAAATTTGCGCCTTTGGCAGGAGCTAAACCAGCTGCTGGCGTAGTTCCCTGTTGCAATCTAAATTGTCCCTTGGATTCAAGAGGCATAGGCCCTACTGGCTTTGCCATCCCAGAAGAGTTCGAAAAATATTTTTCCATGATGTGACTGTAGATCATATCCGCAAGACCTACTCCACCACGCTCACCCCATTTTTCAACATAGTGATGATCCATTTGTTCGCGATAAATTCTTTCACCCTGACTTGTAGGTATGAGATCACTCTCTTGCACGGTATTTCTCATTGCTTTGAGCATCTCTCTTAAGAATTGCTGCTCATACATCTGAGCCGCCTTCATCACCTTCTCATTTTTTCGAGGCTGAGTAACCTGAGAAGGATCGAGATTCAATTTTGGTTTTACATTATTGATGGACGACATTTCGTACGTCCATCTTCTTGAAGAAAAAAGAAAGGGGAGTTGAGCCATCCAGTCCGTGCATCCTGCACTTCACTCCGCACAACGAGCTCTCAACCAATCCTTGGCCAAAGCTTTCATCATGCAACTGTTTCCTGCAAAAACAGTATTCGGTCGCCCATCCATGGTTCGTGACCTTCGACTCACCCTCCCCCGGATCCCAACACTTCCATGTGTTGGTAACGTACACTTTAAGTCTAAATCTATTTTCATTAACTACGAAAATCTTTTTCACAAAATTTCTAGCTCTCCCTGTAAGGCACCGGATGCTTTGATGTTTTGTAGAATCGTGATCAAGTCCTTCGGCGAGACACCGAGTGCGTTCATTGCACGGACTAGTTCACCTATACTCGCCTCGCCCTCGACTATAGCAATGCGATCACCCTTCTGGTCTTTACTTTTGTTACCATCTGGGCCGCCGACTTTTACAGTAAGATTGCCGTGACTGATAGCGACCTTCGACACTTTCACTCCGTCGCCGATGACAACCGTTCCAGTCTTCTCGTTGACGACAACTTTTGCTCTCTTATCAGGAACGACGTTGAGAGTTTCGATCGTGGCCATTAGCTCCACCGCGTTTCCTTCATAAGAGAAAGGAACAACCACATCAACCGTACCACTATCTTTTGCTACAGCGTATTTCCCACCAAGATCGGTGTTGATCATTTTTGCAACACGCGCTGAAGTCGTAAAATCTGGTGAATGTAGTGTGAGTCGAAACATTTTTTGGCTCGCAAAATCCACATCTAAATCTTTTTCGATAATCGCTCCGTTAGGAATTCTTCCTGCAGTCGTGTGAGCTTTTGCCTGACCCTCACCACCACCGATTAATATATTCCCTTGAGCGACAGCATAAACCTGTTGGTTCGCGGCTTTTAGAGGCGTTTGAATGAGCGTTCCGCCCTCTAAGCTTGAGGCTTCACCAATGGAATGAACAGCGATATCTAATTTATTTCCTGATCGTGCAAAGGGAGGAAGACTTGCAGTTACCAAAACCGCGGCCACATTTTTGCTGGCAACATCTGTCCCTTCTAATTTAATTCCAACGGCATCAAGCATCCGAGAGAAACTTTTGTTCGTGAATTCCGCTTTTCCATCTCCGGTACCTTTCAGGCCCACAACGAGACCATAACCGATGAGTTGGTTTTCTCTTACCCCACGGACATTGGCGATGTCTTTGATCCGAGCCGCTTGTGCTCTCAATGCCATCGCTACGAATACGAGAATAATTTGTAAAACGATAAAGGCCTTCACTTGACCTCCTTTTTCATACTGACGATATCGAATCGTGAATCAAGAATGCGGGAAGATTGAACTGCATCGTCTCTGATATCGCTGGGACGCACAATACCTGTTGCGATGACTTTATACTCTCGCTTGCCAATCATAAAAGTTTGGCTTCCTTTAAGTCGGTAACTTCCATCGCTTGATTGCTCGATGATACGGCTTGGAATTCTGGCCACATCAAATTGGCTCGCTTTTTCTTCGGCTTCTTCTTGTTTTTCAGCTGGATCCGCTTTCGCCGCCGCGCCCTTTGCTTCAGGAGCTTTCTTCTCTCCGTCTTTCGCTTCAGGAGCGCCTTCTGCAGGCTGTTGAGCAGCCAATGTTCTCTGACTCTTGCGGTTCTTTTCTAAAAGACTTTTTATGATTTCAACTTTTTTCTCTAATTGAGTTTTCGGTGAGCCCTCTAAATCAATGTTAACGATGTCACCCGTAAGGCGGTTGGTATTTTGAGAGAACAAATAAGCTGTTTGTCCTTCCATAGGCCATAAAGATCCCGCTCGGTCGTCGAGCATTCCTTCTTTTTCAAAAATTTCTTTATTCACTCTTCGATAGAGCCGGCCGTTATCGTTCGCGTTCATGTTAGCATTTTCTGAAAACTTCGCTTTTCCTGACGAAGATTTATTTTGTGTCGCAGGCGCCTCAGAGCCACCCAAAAAAGATTTCATTTTCTTCCCGAGACTTCCACATCCCGTAAGAGCTAAAAAAAGGCTGAGAAAAGTTATTTGATTTATCCACTGTCTCATCATTTTACCTCAACGACCCCTTCAGCTACGACAACACCCACAACAATCTTTTTGGTCTCTGGGTTTTGAACTTTTACTAAGTCTCCAATGTATCCTTCATCTTGAGCCACACCCTTCATGCTAACAGACCAAACTTCATGCCCTGAAGTCAGCACGACGTTTTGTCCACGATTAAGAGCGGGTTGTCTTTTCACTTGAGACTTCAAAAGAACTTGATTCGCTCGAACGGGTACCTTCAATACTAAGCCTACGATTTCTTTTTCGTCGGGGCTCGCATCAAGGGCAAAAGTCACATCGCGCTTACCCATGATAAAATCGTTTGGCTGAATACGGATTCCCGGTTGCAAATTATGAGAGATCACAGGAACCAATTTTTTCACCGACACTCTGCCAGAAAGCCAATAAACTTTTTTATTTTGATGAGGTTCAAAAATCTCAACCGCGATTTGGAAAGTCCCTCTAAGCCGCGAATAATCCGCACGAATTTCCCAGCGTCCCTTGGGAGAAAGTTCATCCATTGTAGGAACACGTAGCTCCATGATTTCCACATCACAGCCGCTACAAGTTTCAGAAATACCGCTGACAAGCTTTTCTTTGACTTCAATTTCGGTAATTGATTGTCCCTTGCCGATAATAGTTATGGTTGCAGGAATTTGTAATTTCAGAGGAGCTTTTTCACTCGTCTCTGCCGACAGACCCACGCCTCGCATTCCCGATCTCAACGCTTCGGCAATACTGCTATTAGAAAACTGGCGCGACTCACCATAGGCAGGAGCATCTCCAAGGGGAACTGAACTTAATTGCTTTTTCTGCATCTCGCTCATTCCGTTAATTTCTGCCACATCGCCTAAAAATAAAGTTGGACCATTCACTCGTGATACTTCACGAATGATGATGCTGATCTGGCGAGCTTCAGCAGCGGTTGCCATGAGATAAAAAGCTAAAATGAGGAGGGGTTGAATCGCTGTTTTCATTATCTCAAATTATTAATGGTTTGTAACATCTGGTCTGCCGCCTGCATCGTCTTAGAGTTCGTCTCGTAAGCTCGTTGCGCCGTAATCATATTGACCATTTCTTCCACGATATTGACGTTGCTGGTTTCCAGCTGACCTTGAGCCAACGCACCCAATCCGTTTTCACCGGGGTTACCCTGTAAAGGAGCTCCACTCGCATTGCTCGGCATATACAAATTTTTACCTACGGATTTGAGGCCCGCTGGGTTTACAAAATTCACAATTTGAATTTGTCCCAAAGTTTGAGGTTCTGGATTTTCCGCCACAATCACGGTCACCGTGCCCGAAGCACCGATATCAATACCACTTGTTCCTGGAGGAATAGTGATTTCTGGCTGAAGAACGTTTCCGTTTTTATCCATCAATCTACCGTTAGAATCTTTCTTGAAAGATCCATCACGTGTGTAGGCAATTTGTCCAGAGGGCAACTGCACTGGAAAAAATCCATTCCCTTCAATTTGAAGATCGAGAGCATTTTTTGTCATAGCCGCAGAGCCCATTTCAAAATCTTTAGTCACAGAAGCCGTACGCACCCCTAAACCCACTTGTACGCCAGTCGGCGATACGGAATTGGCCCCAGTTTGTGCGCCCGGTTCTTTCACTGTTTGATAAAGAAGATCTTCAAATTCGGCTCTGGATTTTTTAAAGCCCGAGGTGCTCACATTCGCGATGTTGTGAGAAATCACATCCATATTTGTTTGCTGTGCCTGCATTCCTGTGGCCGCTGTATTAAGTGCCTTAATCATTCATTCCTCCTTACAACTTCGGAATCGTGTTAACGAGCTTGTCATTCATTTGGTCGTAAGCTTGAATAGCCTTCTGTAAGCTTTCAAATGTTCGTGTAGCCGAAATCATATCTGTCATTTCTTGGATCACGTTCACATTACTCATCTCAAGAGAAGCTTGGTGGATTTGTGAATCGGTCGCTGGAGTGAGCACAACCGGAACTGTGTCTAATAATTTATAATTAGAGGTTCCTACTTTTTGTAAGCCATCAAGATTAGAAACACTTACGAAAGAAAGAGCACCAACGCGGTTTACACCTTGGAATAACTCTCCTGTTTTCGTCACTCTTAAGTCACCACCCGGCTGCAGACGAATTTCTCTGCCAGCAGCAGCTGTTCCAGGAGCTCCAGGCTGAAGCACGGTAAAACCGTCCTTCGTGACAAGCCTGCCTTCTCCATCGACGGTAAAGGAACCATTTCTTGTTAAGCGCACACCTTGAGGAGTGCCAACTTCAAAAAAGCCGGAACCTTCGATAGCAAAATCCAAACTATTGCCAGTAGGTTTTACTGACCCTTGCTTGAAATCCGTATAGGAACGATCAGTTTCAACATAACCCTTGTCAGCACCTTGCATGTTGTAGAAGCTTTCCGGTTCCGCTAAATTTTTTGGGACCTGAATCACTTCTGATGGACGCTCATGAGAAGCGAGATACTCTTTAAAGATCTGGCTGTCTTTCTTAAAAGACGGTGTGTTCACGTTTGCGATATTGTTCGCAATTGTCTCGAGGCGAGAGTTTTGAGCCATTGCTCCACTGACGGCAGTAAAAATTCCCTTTGTACTCATAGACTAGACTCCTCTCTCATAACATCAATCAAGCAAGCAAGAGACGTTCCATGACGCCTGGACCTCTCCTTTGGTCTATACAAATTTGTTGCGCTCAACCAATGAGAGCTCACCGCAAAGTGGTCTCGCCTTTTGTCGAGGGGAATAGAGAACTACACCAAAATCTGTCAGATAATTGACGTGGGTCTAACGAATGATTTGACGGGACTTCGAAGCAAGAGATGATGACGAAAAATAAAAAAACTCAGATAATAAAAGGCTATGAGAATGTTTTCTATTGTTCAGGTCTTCTCCTTGATGTTGGCTTGCGTGCTTCCTTGTGAGAGAAGCTCCGCTCAGCCCATGTGGGATTCTCAAAAGAAGTTGAACAAGCAAGCTTCCTATTCTCGCAGACAGACTGATCCTACCGTTATCACCTTCGAATACCCTGTGGAATACAATCTCGCTGTCCAAAAGTGGATTCAATTTTTTCAAGGAAATGGTCGCCGCGTTTTTTCGAGCTGGTTAAGTCGATCCAACAAATATCTTCCGGCCATACAAAAAGTTTTAGTTTCTGAAGGATTACCCGCAGATCTTGCGTACATGGTGATGATTGAGAGTGGTTTCATGCCTCACGCCACGAGTTCGGCAAAAGCCGTTGGTCCTTGGCAGTTTATTAATGAAACCGGTGAGCGATACGGGCTTACTACAAATTGGTGGCTTGATGAGAGAAGAGACTTTGATAAAAGTTCGCGTGCGGCCGCAAAATATTTAAAATACCTTCATTCTCTTTTTAACTGCTGGAATTTGGCCGCAGCTGGATACAATGCGGGCGAAAACAAAATCATTCGCCTGATGGACAAACATCAAACTCGAAGCTTTTGGCAACTCGCCAAAATCAGCTCTCTCGCAACAGAGACAAAAGATTATGTCCCAAAACTGATTGCCACCATGCTGATTGCGAAAGCTCCAGGCATCTACGGTTTTCGTAATGTGAAATCACAGCAGCCCGTACGCTTTGAACATTTCCATGTTCCCGGAGGAACACGACTAGATCATCTTGCTCAAAGCATCGGCTTTCCGCCAGACACAATGAGAGAATTAAATCCCGAGCTGATTCGTGGATACATCCCGTTTCAGGTTACAGGGCGAAACATCCGTATACCCCATGGTTCTTCTGCTAGCGTGTCCGCTTTCGTGAGAAAGCAAGTCAGCACGACCGCGAGCATGTAAGTTTATTTGTAGGTATTTGTATTATTACTTAATTCATCAGCTAGGCTTTTAAGATCCAACATTTTACCGTTTTTCACCTTACTATTCAAAGGCGCTTCAGTTCGCGCAGCTGCAACTAATAACTGTTCTAACTTTGCTGGTGAAATCGTAAATCCTTTTTTCTTTGCAAAGCTATACGCCAGTCCCGCAGCTCCCGCCACTAGAGGAGAAGACATAGAGGTTCCCTGACTGCGCTCATACTTGTTGTCGGGATAGGTAGAAAGCATACCAGATGTTCCCGGAGGGTGAGAGCCCGGCGCAGCTATTTCCACAAGACTTGTACTGTAATTTGTAAAAGCACTATGCTCATATTGCCCGCTCGTAGGACTGTCCTCTGTGGACGCAACAGTCACAAGCCCATTGATCTCTGCTGAAAAAGAAGCTGGAGTTTGGAAGATCTTATTCGTTCCCGTATCACAACTGTTGTATGCATCTGCTTCTAAATTCGAAATTTCTCGCCCGTCATTCCCCGCGGCGGTCACGACAAATACACCTTTACTCACAGCATATTGAATGGCATCGCGTGTATTCACATCACGAGTACAACCACCGACACTTAAATTAATAACGTTCGCTCCGTTATCAGCTGCATAACGAATGGCATTGTTTAAACGTGACGTTTGACCCTCAGGAGAATCACCAAACACATTCAGAGCCATGATCTTTGATCGAAGCCCCATCACACCTGTGCCACCCAACATATTATTCCAACGAGCAGCTGCTAAACCGGCCACATGAGTACCATGCTCAGATCCGTCAATTGCCTCTTCATCGCCATCTTCGTCTGCATCATACATCCACTGCTGAGGGCGAGGATCACCAGTTTGAGAAACGAAGTTCCAACCTTCATAATCGTCAACATAACCGTTACAGTCGTCATCGCGAGCATTATCGGGAATCTCTTTTGTATTCACCCATGTGTTGCTGGATAAGTCTTGATGATCAAGATCCACACCGCTATCGATAATCGCAATGACTACATCAGAATTAATACCGGTCGAAGAGTCATAAAAAGTATCGTAGGCAAGAGACGAGCGAATCGCTGTATGATGTGTTTGGTCGTTAAAACGTGGATCGTTGGTGGTTGCCAATGTGTGATAAGTGATGCCTTCTGCTAAAGAGACAAGACACTCATCGTTTTCTGCGATTTGATTGAGTTCTGTTAAAGAAAAAGCTTGTTCCGTAGAGTAGTCATAATATTTTATTCGTTTCGCGGCCCGTGGATTTTCACAGTTTTCAATGACCGCTGCTACGAGAGGAGTTCCTTCAGGGATGATCACGTCTTCTTGCTGTACCCATTCGGATAGTGCTTGCTGAGGTTTCATTGTTAAATCAAAAATTCGCTTTGGAGAAAGTGCGCCCCCTGCAGTGCGACCTTGATAATAAACTTTTGAACCGCGTTCCCAACGAAGCGTCTCCACCAGAGCGTTGGCTTCTAGAATTTTTGTTGTTGAGGTGGCCTGAGTTGTTGCGGGATTAGGAACACATTGAAGAGCCGCTGGCTCTTTCAACTTTTGAGAGATGAGTTTGCCAAAGATATCAGAGCCACATCCACTTAATAGAAATGGAAGCATTAATAGGACGGCCACTTCGGCGTGTCTCATTCTGATACAAGTTCGATTGTTCAATCTAAGCTCCCTTGTGATTCATAGACATGAATTGCAAGGTCGGGACCGAAACCTCTTTTTTCAAAAGGGATAAAAGGCTTCTCCTCCGTACCAATTTGAGCAGTGCCTAGCTATGAGACGGAGGAATCTGAGATGAATCCATAGAATAAATTAAATATCAATGATTTCAATAGGATACAAAATGTTAAAGATTGGTCAATTGTCATCCCATTTGGGGCCAAACCAAGGGGCTCCCTGTAGTAAAAACAGGCCTCCTTTTTTTACGGGCCATAACTCCTTTTTTTATATAGACTCCACGCATCATTTTTATGAGGAGAGACTATGAAGTGTCTATTAGCACTCTGTGTGGCTTTGTTTGGAACAATTGTGCAAGCCCAAGAAAAAGCTGCTGTGAAAGCAAAACTGATTAAGCCTGCTTCTGCGGTAAAACGTATAAATTACCTCTCGCAAGCGCAAGTTTGGAAATCCCAAAACATTGAAGCTCTTGATCTCATCGCTGGTCCTACTATTTCAAATGCGTTTCAGTTTGATGAATCTATCAAATGCCAATATTCAAAATCTGGTCGACTCGCTTCAAACGGAAACAGCAGAAAGTTCGAATGCCTTGATAACAATCAAAAGAAATTAAAAATTAAGTACACTATCACCGAACAAGATCTCACTTATTTTTCTGGCCTCACAGATCCTAATCCTAAAGCAAAAGGCCGTAAGTTTTTGGCCTCCGAACAACTGGTCGCTCTTAAAGATCAGACAAACAAAGAAGTTTTTGCGGAAGTCGCAGCGACGAGATTGCTTTGGGCCCTCGGTTTTGGCGTTGATAATATGTATGCAGTTCAAGTGAGCTGCGTCGGTTGTCCCTTGGATCCGATGGAAGGTGTGGGACCAGGTCTTAATGCCCCTATGAGTTTCGTTTCTCGTTACGCGGCTATCGAAAGAAAATTGCCCGCACTCGAAATCGGCATGAAAGAAGATCAAGGTTGGACATGGGAAGAGCTCGAAGCTAACGCCGGTGTTTTCCCCGCTGCCAACGAACCTGCCAACAAAAGAGTTCACTATGAAGCTCTTAAGCTTGTCGCCGCTTTCATTCAACACGGAGATCGTAAAGCTGAACAACAACGCCTCGTCTGTGAGCAAACGACGACCAAAGATTTGATGGGCGATTCAAAGGGAATCTTCGCTGAACAGAACGAGCCTGTATGTACATCAACTCTTGCTTACATTCACGACTTAGGAGCGACCTTTGGTGGAGCTGGCTCTACAACAAACGGTAATTCTGCAAAAATGAATCTGAAGCAATGGTCAGGCAAAAGCGTATTTAATGAAGCTCTCTATCAAAAAACTAAAAAAGTACGTAACGGTGTAGAGAACGGCGTGTGCCGTGCGACTCTTGGCATCTCTATGGCCGCTAGTGGCGGAATGGGTGATCCTCTCATTCGCGAAGAAGGTCGCGCTTTCTTAGGAGAACTTCTCAAACGTTTCCGTGACGCCGGAAAAGTAAAAGATCTCTTTCGCGTTTCGCGCGTAGAAGGTGTCGGCGACACTGTAGAAGCTTGGGAAATGGCTTTTAATAACAAAGTCGATCAAATCTTAAGCAAAACTTGTTGTGTGCCCAATGCCCTTGGCGACGCTTGCTTGAATAACTAAGTCCTCGTACAATCAGCTCATGATTCACCTCCTAGAAAACGAACTTCAATTTTTTGCTGTCAGAAGTCGTGGCCCGGGAGGACAAAACGTGAATAAAGTGTCCTCCGCGGCTCTTCTCGTATGGAATTTCGAAAACTCCTCTGTTCTTTACCCTGAACAAAAGCAGCTCATCCGACAAAAATTAGCCAACAAAATTAATAAAGAGGGCGAACTGCTTTTACGCTCCGATGAATTCAGAGATTTAGAAAAAAATAAATCTCGCTGCAAAGAGAAGTTGGCCGAATTCCTTGCTCAAGCTCTCCATAAACCAAAACCTCGCAAAGCCACCAAGCCTACCCGTTCTTCCAAAATGAGAAAGCTAGAATCCAAACATCGTCGTGGCGAAGTCAAAAGCACTCGTCGCAAAGTTCGGTACGAAGACTAATTAACATGCTGTAGCCAGAAAAAAGGGTCAGAGACCTTTTCGAAAAAAAAGCCGCTTCGAAAAGCGGCTTTTTTGTTTCTGACTTTAGAAAAAGGATTAGTGCGGTTTTGCAGGCTTCGCTTTTTCTTTAGCGGCTTCTTTTGCCGGCTCTTTAGCTGACTCTTTCGTCGCATCTTTTGCTTCTGCCGAAGCTTTCTTTGGACCAATGTTGTAGGTCTCAAGAAGTTTTGCGCGAAGTTGCTCTGTGAGTTTTGGATTATCTTTCAAGTATTGTTTTGCATTGTCACGACCTTGACCGATGCGTTCACCTTGATAGCTATACCAAGCGCCAGATTTTTCAACCAAGTTTTTAGCAGCGGCTAAATCCAAAATATCTCCCTCGCGAGAAATACCTTCGTTGAACATCAAATCAAATTCAATTTTCGCAAATGGAGGAGCCATTTTGTTCTTCACAACTTTTACAGAAGTGCGGTTCCCAACAACATCTTCACCATTTTTGATCACGGCTGCACGGCGTACATCTAAACGAACAGAAGAGTAAAACTTCAACGCGTTTCCACCTGTTGTGGTTTCTGGGTTACCGAACATCACACCAATCTTCATACGAATTTGGTTAATGAAAATCACAGTTGTGTGGCTACGGCTAATAGAAGCAGTGAGTTTTCTCAACGCTTGTGACATCAAACGAGCCTGAAGACCCATGTGGCTATCACCCATTTCGCCTTCGATTTCTGCACGCGGAGTTAATGCCGCTACAGAGTCGACAACAAGAATGTCAACGGCGCCAGAACGAACAAGTGTTTCTGTGATTTCGAGTGCTTGTTCACCCGTGTCTGGTTGAGAGATCAAAAGATCTTCTGTGCGCACACCAAGTTTACGAGCGTAAGAAACATCAAGAGCATGTTCTGCATCTACGAACGCTGCGATGCCGCCTTGTTTTTGAGCTTCTGCAATAGCTGTAAGAGCCAGAGTTGTTTTTCCTGAACTTTCTGGTCCATAGATCTCAACAATTCTGCCACGTGGATATCCACCAATTCCAAGACCGATATCAAGGCTCAAAGAACCAGTGCTAATCACAGGAATATCTGCGAAAAGAGTTTCTTTGCTGCCAAGGCGCATGATGGAACCTTTGCCGAATTGTTTCTCAATATTCGCGAGTGCGAGATCGAGTGCTTTTGTTTTATCTGAACCAGTGTCTGTTGTTGCCATTTATGGGCTCCTTATTAAATCGAGTTATTAAACTTTTAATAACTGCTGGTTTTAGTTAACTGTGTTTCTTTTATTAAACTCTTTTATTTTTCGTTCCTGCTTCAATTTTACTTCGCGTTTTGTAACAAGAGTTTCAGTGCATGCTCTACTGCTTGATCTTGAACTTTTTCGCGATCTCCTTTGAAAACTTGGTGATCCGTCACTTCACATTCGGGACCACTGATTGCAAACCATACGGTGCCTACAGGCTTATGGGCGTTTCCGCCCGTCGGACCTGCAATTCCCGTCACGCCAATGGACCAAGAACTTCCCAAACTCTTTCGTACATTTTGGGCCATGGCAAGTGCTACCGGACCGCTTACTGCGCCTAATTTTTCAATCATTTCTGCAGGCACTTGAAGTGACTTTGATTTTACAGAATTGGCGTAACTCACCACGCCGCCCAAAAAATAAGCAGAACTTCCGGCTCTGCGAGTCAATTTTGAACAGATCAAACCACCGGTACAACTTTCAGCAATCGCAAGCGTCCATTTTCTTTGAATAAAGAGCTCTTGTAATTGTTCTGTGAGCATTGACATCAAAAGTCTCCAAGCCACAGTGTTCTTAGAACTATGTATTGTAAAATCAAATTGGCAAGGAGCCCGGCGAAAAGATCATCAAAAACAACTCCATATCCGCCCTTAATATTTTTATCGAAATAGCTAATCGGAAATGGCTTCACCATATCCAAAATTCGAAACAGAACAAATCCCGCCACCAAGGTCTTCACGGTGAGCGGAATGAGCGCCATGGTAAGGAAAAATCCTACGATTTCATCGATGACCACTTCAGATTGATCATGCGTTTTGTGATAAGCCTCGTAAATTTCGGCCACATAAATGGCTCCAACAATCGACGCGAAGGTCAGAAGCAAGTAGGACAAAGGTCCAAGCTCATTTAAAATCCAAACAAGAGGAACAGCGAGCAGCGTTCCGCACGTGCCTGGGAAATAAGGGCTTTTTCCAACGTAGAGTCCAGTCGCAAGGGCTGTAAAGAGGGGCCTCATATAAAAACTCCGAGTTCAGAGCTCCGAGTTCGGAGCTCTGAACTGTTGATATCAGATATCTGGTTGAAGTCTGCCTTTGGCCCAGTGCCGCATTTTTCTCCTCTGAAAACCTTGGGAATTCTTAAGAAAAATCCGAAAAATAAGAGGGGGAATTTGCATGGTGAACATAGATGACGTTCTGACGAAAGCGGTAGCACTCGGCGCAAGCGATATTCATCTCAAAGCCGGCCTCGCACCCATCATTCGTAAAAACGGCCAACTCATGCCCCTTGAAAGCGTCACCGATATCTGCGATCCCACAGACTTAAAAGACATTTTTTTCCTTATGACCACGGCTCAACAGAGGGCTCATTTTGAAAAGTTTCGAGAACTTGATTTGAGCTATGGAGTGACAGGCCTTGGGCGCTTTCGCGTGAGCGTTCTCCAACAACGGGGCTCGATTCGAATTGTGATTCGTCACTTGTCGCACAACATTCCTGCTCTCGAAGAACTCCATCTTCCTCCTGTATTAAAGAAAATTGCAGAGTATGAACGTGGATTGGTTCTTGTAGCTGGGGTCACAGGTTCTGGGAAATCCACCACCTTGGCCTCTATGGTGGATTACATCAATCGCAATCACAGCAAGCATATAATTACTTTAGAAGATCCCATTGAATATGCGCTTAAAGATCGTAAAAGCTTAATTACCCAAAGAGAGTTGGGCTCCGATACGAACTCCTTTTCTTCTGCCTTAAGAGCAGCACTCCGACAGGATCCTGATGTGATTCTCATTGGAGAAATGAGAGATCTCGAGACAATCAACATCGCACTTCTCGCAGCAGAAACGGGACATCTTGTTCTTTCCACTCTTCATACAACAGATGCCACCGAGACCATTAACCGTATTCTCGCGGCCTACCCACCCTTACAGCAAACTCAAATTCGTTTACAATTAGCAACATCTCTTAAAGCCGTGGTTTGCCAACGCCTCGCTCAACGAGCCGATGGTGAAGGCCGTGTTCCTGCGGTGGAAATCATGGTGAACACGCCTCGCACGGCAGAAATGATCAGCGAGCCCTCGAAAACAAAAAATCTCATCAATGCGATTGAAGAAGGTTTTGAGCCTTACGGGATGCAATCTTATGATCAATCTTTAATGAAGCTTGTTACCGAAAAAATAATTAGCCAGTCAGAAGCAACGAAGCTTTCTACTCATCCTGAGAACTTCACTCTTCGCATGAAGGGTATTACTTCTATGGATGGGAAGAAGTGGAACAAATTCGATGTTGGGGGCAGGGCCAATACTGCCGAAACCATTGAGAGCGCCAAAATCGAGCTTGATTTAGAGATCGAAAAGAATGACAAATCTGAGAAGATAGATGGACAAAAAGCATCGTACTTCTCCAAACTCAAAAAGATCAAGTCCTCCTGATTTCAAAGAAAAATCAGATTCCGCAGAGCTCGCTCTTGAGCGCTGCATGCAGTATATGGCTGCCCGTGATCACAGCGAAAAAGAACTCCAGAAAAAATTAAAACGTCGATTTACTCCAGAAGCTGTCGAAAGTGCACTCGCTACCATGAAAAAACATAACTGGCTCCCCGAGCCGGAAATCCTTGCTCAGAGAGTCACAGACACCTTGCATCGTAAGAAAAAGGGCCATTTATACATCAAAAATTATCTCCAGCAGATTGGCCTCAAGGCCACTGCGAGAGATTCTGAAAAAGAGATCCAAAAAGCCCAGCAAATTTTAGAAAAAAAATTTCCTAAGGTTGAGGCTGGCTCACAATCTGATAATCTAGATTTTACGGCCCATCAAAAGCTAATTCAGAAAATGATGAGGTTTCTCAGCGCCCGAGGATTCGACAGCGAGATTGTGCGAAAGGTTGTATATGACTGGTCACGAAATTAGACGAGCTTTCATTGGCTACTTTAAAAAGCATGGGCACACTGCTGTTCCCAGCAGTCGCCTCATTCCAGAAAACGACGACACACTTCTTTTCGCAAATGCGGGGATGAATCAGTTTAAAAATATTTTTTTGGGTCTCGAGAAGCGCGACTACAACCGGGCGGTCAGTTCCCAGAAATGTGTACGTGCTGGTGGTAAACATAACGACTTAGAAAACGTCGGTCACACCGCTCGTCACCATACCTTTTTTGAAATGCTCGGTAACTTTTCATTTGGAGATTATTTCAAAAAAGAATCCATTCATTTTGGCTGGGAACTCCTCACAAAAGAATTGGGAATTCCTAAAGACAAACTCTACGTCACTGTTTACACCGACGATGATGAGGCCGCAGATGTTTGGCACAAACAAGAAGGTGTCGCGAAAGATCGTATCTTTCGTTTTGAGGACGATAATTTTTGGATGATGGGTGACACGGGCCCTTGTGGACCCTGCTCAGAAATTTTTTACGATCACGGCCCTAAAGCCGGTTGTGGTAAACCGACTTGCAATGTGGGTTGCTCGTGCGATCGTTACGTAGAAATTTGGAATCACGTTTTCATGCAATTCAATCAAAGTGCAAGTGGACGTACTCCCCTCCCTAAACCTTCGGTGGATACCGGGGCGGGCCTTGAGCGCTTGAGTGCTGTTCTTCAAGGTGTACACAACAACTACGATACGGATTTGTTCACGCCGTTGATTGAAACAGCTCTCAATAAAAATAAAAGTGTCATCACAAAAGAAAATAAAGCGGATCTCATTGCCGCTTGCCGAGTTCTGGCGGATCACAGCCGCGCGACCGCTTTTTTGATTGCGGACGGAGCTCTTCCTTCTAACGAGGGTCGCGGCTACGTTCTACGCCGAATCATGAGACGCGCGATTCGTTATGGCCGCAAGCTCAACGAATCAGATTCTCTGCTTTTACCCGTAGTGAAAGAAGTCATTAGCACCATGTCGAGCACTTATTCGGAATTAAAAGATCAATCTTCGCTCATCGAAAAAACCGTGAAGATGGAAGAAGAGCGTTTCTTACAAACTCTGGATCAAGGAACCGCGATTCTTAATGACGAGATGAAGAAGCTGGTAAAAGCCGGCCAAAAACAAGTGAGCGGCGAAGTTCTCTTTAAACTCTACGATACTTTTGGATTTCCAATGGATCTCACTCGCGTGATCGCTACGGAGAATTCTTTAGGAGTGGACGAAAAAGGTTTTGAAAACCTTATGGAAAAAGCTCGTCAAACAGCGAAAGCTTCCTGGAAGGGCTCCGCCATTTCGAAAAATGAAGGCCATTTGATTCAGCTCACTCAGCAAGCCAAGAAGACCGAGTTTACCGGCTACGAAGAAACTCAGACAAAAGCGTCTGCCCTCCTTCTTTCTAATGGGGAAAAAGTTGTGGATCAGTTGAAGGCGGGAGAATCAGGCTTTTTGATTGCCGACAAAACTTGTTTCTACGCTGAAAGCGGCGGTCAGATTGGTGACAGCGGCGAAGTCTCTCAAGAAAAAAGCAAAGCTCAAGTTTTAGACTGTACAAAAATCAACGATATCCACCTTCATCATGTTCGCGTAACTGAGGGTGTGTTGAGAACTGGTCCGGTCTTGTTGAAGGTCTACGACTCCACAAGAAGATCCACGGCTCGTAACCACTCAGCCACCCACCTTATGCATGCGGCTCTCAGAAAAGTGCTCGGCACTCATGTGACTCAAGCCGGAAGTTTAGTGACGGATGACCGGACCCGTTTTGACTTCACTCATACAGGCCCACTCACTAGCGACCAGATTGCAAAAATCGAAGAACTTGTAAATCACGAAATTTCTCTCGCGCGACCGGTACAGAACGAAGTGATGGGTTATAAAGAAGCGATCGCTGCAGGAGCCATGGCTCTTTTTGGCGAAAAGTACGGGGATAGGGTGCGCGTATTAAAAATGGGAGATTTCTCAACGGAACTTTGTGGAGGAACTCACGTTCACAACACGTCGGACATTCGCCTTTTTAAAATTGTCTCGGAATCTGGAGTGAGCGCAGGTGTCCGTCGTATCGAAGCGATCACTGGCGATATGGCCTCAAAATATTTATTCCTTAATACGCAGGAAGCACTTCAGGCTCGTAAAAGCTTGGGAGCTAATGTGAGCTGGACCAAACAATTGGGACTTGAAGAAACTGAAGCTCCAAAAACCCTCGAAACCCAAGTCAATGAGCTCCAGGAGCAAATCAAAAAACTTCAAAAAGAAATCAAATCTATTAAGGGTGGCAATATTGATATCGCCTCCATTGCGCAAACGGCAAAAGAGATTGCTGGTGGGCATTTTGTTTTTGCCACACTAGATTTAGATGATCGCGAAGTTTTGAGCCAACTCACCGACAAAGTAAAAGACAAAATTCGCTCTGGTGTTGTGATCATCGTGGGCAAAGGTCAAGATTCTCATCCGATCATCGTTACGGTGACAAAAGACCTTCAAGGAAAGTTCAACGCGGGTAAATTACTTCAAGCCGTAGCGGCTGAGATGGGCGGAAAAGGTGGCGGTCGCCCTGATTTCGCTCAAGGCGCCGGCAAGGACCTGAGCAAACTCGCTCAAGCCCAAAAAGCCGCTGAAGGATTACTGGGATTGCATTGAAGGAAGAAGTCTCTGCACGAGCGTTCTTCCGGCTTCGATTTGTCCCATGATTTGAAGAGACGCGGCGATGATCGACTTATTAGCGCCTTCAATTCCCGGCTTTACTTGCGCATTGGCCGACTTCGAAACTTCTTTGGTAATAAAATTTGTCAGCAACTCATAATTTGGCAAATACCTTGAGCACCACTCCACACCACTCAAATCTTTTTTGCAGGTCATATAGGGAATTTCACTTCCAAAAACAGTAATCAAATCCGAAAGCCAAATATCTTCTTTTTTTATTCTCACGACGGCCGACACTCGAGAAAGCTGTGGATCCATCTCGATAGTTTCAAACGTCGGATATTTCTTATTAAGTGCTTCATCCCAAGACATGGCTGGTCTTTTTAAACGCAAATAAACTTTATGAATCACCAAATCTACTTTGTATTTATTGAGATTACTATTTAGCCAAGACAATTTTGGATTTTGAAGATGAATATATCCGCGAGCCAAAAGAGCGGCATTGGCATCAGAAAAATCCATTTGTGGGTGGGGTGAGTGAGCCACGGGTTTTGCTAAATTTCCAAATTCTAATGACAGGCCTAACTCATCCTGCTTTCTAAAATCTTTTTCTAATTGAACACGCATCATTCGCGGCGCACCCCATGTGGGGATTTCGTATCGATCTTCATTAAGAGAGACTCGATCGATGACAAGTGGGTCAGACACCATCGCTCCACCCTGCTTCTTAAGATCATAGATGAAAGAACTCATAAACCACGTTGCTGGATCTTTCGGATTTACACTTGTATCTAAAATTCCAGGGGATGGAAAATACATCGTATGTCTTAGACTACTTCGTTTCTCGTAGAGATTGGAAGCTTGTGCCATTCTGACAGAAGGACGAAAGCGCATGGGGACCAAAATCCTTTCGTGAAGTGCGAGCCGGTTTTCAAAATAAATGGGCTCTAAAGAACCTAGCGCATAAGGTATTTGATCTTCAGGGCCGCGCGGAGCGTGATGAGGAAAACGTCTCTGAAGAGCATCGTTCATGCCGTTAAAAAGTTGTTCTTTAAAAACAGGATCGAAATCTTTTTTCTCATTAAAGGACTTCACGTTATGCTGGAACGCAGGCGCGATAAATGTGAGCCATTGCCCCAAACTTTGATCTGTCGGGTTGAGCTCAAGCTTTGGCATTCGATCGATGAGACCCTGTCTTGCCGCGGCCGCCGTTAGCCTTAAAAGACCACCTGCAGGGTATTGATTTTCTAATTCCTTCACACGATGGGTGAAATAGAGGTCAAACAGCGACATCACCCGAATAGCTTGATCCACCAAACCTTGAGCTTCCGCAGGTGCTGCAAAAAACTGATCTCCACTGCCGTTGATAGTTCCGTTGATGGTTAGTGCGTACAGAGCTGAGTTGTTATAGGTATTCACTAGGTCATAACGAAGATTACGATCTTCCGGTAAATCCAAGAAGAGCGCTCGCTGCTGAGGCCCACGGTAATCTTTTGGCAACTGAGCAAGAGCATTGTTAGCAACAAGTATCAGACTCAGCATCATTATGGATTTCATTGAGCACCTCCGCCTTGGCGAGAAAGCTGATACAGCGCAAGAGTTTCTACCAGAGCCGTTAGAAAAGCTTTGCGAGGAAATGTGTGTACGTAAAATTGAGAGCTCACTTTTGGATCTGGTCGATACACTTGTTCGAAAGCTGAATCCCAATGCGTGCCTCTTAAATCCCCGAGATCAATAAAGTCTAAGTTTTGAGGATTTTGCAAAGCGCGAAGCACTTTAAATCGAGGGATACTTCCGAGATCTTCGAGAGAGGTCTTTCCCCAATTTCGCAGCTCCATCATCAGACTCTCGATTTTTTCGGCCGGCAAAGCTTCTTTAAGCTCCCTCGCAAGAAGCTTAATTTGTTTTTCAGTTAAGCTTTGAGAAATGGGTCTGCGATCAAGATCCATGGACTTCGTATCCAGCCATGCGACTTGAGTGTCAAACATACCACCTGCAGCCGAGGAGAACCCCAGTCTCGAAGTGATGTAGAGAAAAAAGTTATCTCGACTAAAAAGTGTGTGTTCAATTCCACCTTGAGGCAGAGGTTGCGGAATGATGGTAGGTGGACATAGTTCTTTCAAGGGAGACACGGGACAAGGGAGTAACAAGTCCTTCTTGTCTGTTATCGCACTTAAGTTCATCACAGCCAAAGGTTGATCAAAATTAGAATCATTGAGATTGATTAAATTCCATTTGATACGTTCGTAATTTGTCAGCGCCACAACGCCATCAAAGGCCGTGTTGAGACGAGCGGTATCTTGACTATCGATACCCATCAATCCCATTTCAGCGGCGGCTGGTCCCGCTAGAGCCTTTAAAAAAGATGTCGCCAGATTATATTCATAAGGAGAGAGCCCAAGTAATTTTTCGACGATACCAGAGAGGGCCGCAGAACCATTCTCAGCCTTGCTAATGATTTTTTGCTTCGCCTGCTCAGGCGTTTCGATATTATCGTTGGGGTGAAGCTCTTGTTCAACCTTTACAAGTTTATTGATTCCATCTTGAGCAGCAATTGAACCTTGAGTCGCCCCAGCAATGGTAATCAATGCTAATGTTCTTTGTCGTATAGAGGGGTGAAGAGCCACGAGCGCATGAGTGATGGGAGCGCCCTTGCTGTATCCTAAAAATACTAATTTCTTATTCGCATAAGCTGGAGGTAAACCTTCTACCCATTTTTTAAGACAGAATGCGGAATCTGCATCTTTACCCATAGAGTTACCAAGTTCGTAACCACTGGGATGCACTACATCGAGACCAATTTCGATCCCTGACTTAGGAGTATAAAATTTAACAGGAGTTTTTCCACACTCTTCAAATTCGTTCGTACCC
>JBFWOZ010000005.1:0-105853 GCA_050250255.1 Bdellovibrionales bacterium
CCAACCGAACGGCCTGACTTTTAAAGTCATCAGAATATTTCGAGTAAGACCTAAGTGCCATAAAATTCTCCCTTTTCTTGGCTAGTTTTTCTTAAAAACGTGTCCATCCAAAGGGGGGAAGATCATACCTCCTAGGTAATAAATTTTCAGAGAACAAATGGCCTTAACAATAAATTTAAAAACCCTAAGCCTTCAACTTCCTCGAAGACTTAGTTATGTTGAATTATTTTATAACTTCAAAAATCGCTGTCTTATCGGTTCTCTCGAATTCATTGCCAACCTCATCACGAATGGAATTTTCAAACGATGAGTCTAAATGAACCCTAATGAGACGTCCCTGATGAAAACATCCACCTTCTCGTTTGAATAAGTTGTTGAAGTTATATTCCAATGAGTAAAGATCATCTTTAATCTTCTTTAGGACCTGATTGGAGGAATAACATTCGTTTCGCAAATCTAATTTTATTTCAACATCGGGTCGGATCACCGACCTATCGCTAATTTTAATAAACAAATTTTGAATAGGGTCCTCTGCTAACAACTTTGATTTCTCAAAAAATACATCCACAATTTTAGGCTTATCTAAATCGGGAGTAAAACCAGCCTCATTGAGAACCTTCACCTCTACTATTTTCAAATCATACCCGTAATAGACATCGTCCTCATCTCGATAAGCAAATAGTTGTGTTCGATTTCCTTTTATATCGGCCAGCCGTAACGTTTGCAAACGAAGGGTTCCAGCGGGTGCATAGGTCGGAATTTTCAATTTATATTCAAACTTATTGGAAGAAATAACTCGCACTTCATCACGCAACTCATAAGGGCATTGAAACCAGCCATATTTATTGAAAGTATCATTTCTTTTGTATCCAATTGCTGATCCTACTGATGGCCCCGAATGTCCACATCTTGTGGAAGCCCAAGAGATGGAGAGAGGATCAACACTCGAGAGTTCATCATCTGCAACAATTGTTAAGGTGACCGTTTCCCCTGGCTTCACCTCTGTTCGATCAAAATGAACAGACAGCACTTGAGGACCTTCAAAGTCAATACTGAGGTCTTTGACGATGCCTTCAATGACCTTTATGCCATCAGATTTTTTGAATGCCGTATAATGAATATACAAAATATTATAGTTTTGATCGATGAGGTAGTAAGTACCTTTTCGAAAGTTGCCGGAGGCCTCTTCGTGCCAAAATCCTTCTTTACGTACCATAGTCGTTTTCTTCCAACGCATAGAAGGCCATCGACTTTCTAAATACTTTTTCAAGTCCTCTTGAGAGGTAACGCGTGTTCCATCCAAATCAGGATATAGTCCAAACTCAATTTTAGATGACTCATCCTGATTTGGAATAGTAGTTGAATTATCAAGAGACACTTTATTCGGAGCTTCCTCTAACAGTCTCCATGATCTTGGGTAGTCAAAACTGATATTCATCGCCACATTTTGATAGCGAACCATTCCATTACCCTGCTCTACCTCATAAGCTGTGCTGGGATTCGCACCAGGACTTTCGCTTGCTTTATTACAACCTGAACCTATTAATGCAGAAAGCACTATTGTTATCCAAATACTTTTTTTCATTTTTCTCTCCTATTTAATTTTTCGTGCAATTTAAAAAAACTAACTGATAATTGATATACTTCTTTTTTATTATCACTTTTCATATCTCTTGAAAGACTCCGAACAAACTCTCTGATTTTTTCCTTAGCAACAGGCAATTTCTCCGGATCGATCGACAAAGTTAGACCAGAAATATGCCGAGCTTCTACAGGCTCCTCCTCTAACGCAACTATTGCCATTCTTAATATTTGAGCATGAAATCTTCGAAGGGCACTATTGGCTATATCGTGAGGAGTACTGATGTAAGGTCCCGCCAATCTAACGAAAGTTTCACCTCTTCGCCCCACAAGGCCAAGATTTATTAAAATCTGCAGCGATTCTCTGACCTTCTTATGGGCAAGTCCAAGTTGCTTCGCAATGCTTACTTCTGTCTTAGGATGATCACGAATTTCAAGAACCTCAAGAACGGCGCTGTGATGCCAATCAGAAAGAAAACGAAAGTGCTCTAAAGTTAACTTTGTAACTTCCAATTTTTCTCTCAGATTATGTACTTGTTTATAGTAGTGCTCTTTCAAATGAGGACTTTGTGCACCATCATATTGCGCCAAAAGCAGGAGGTATTCGCCTTCCTGTTGAGTGAGTTTCAAGCCTTTTATTACTTCTTTCGCCATAGACACAGACGGCCGTCGTTTTTTTTTCAAAATGAGACTCAAAAAAGCGGGACTCATTCCTATATGTTTAGCAAAGGCGTTGGAAGAGTATCGAGGATTTACCTCATTTCTTCTTCGAAGCTCAGCTTCTAAAAAATCAGCGATGTGCAAATGTTCAAAAATCATTTGCTTATAATGGAAATAAACGCTCGATTAATCAAGAGGTTTGTAAACAAACCGTTTACAACCGTGTAAACAAAAACCCCCAACTTTTGGCTGAGGGTTTTTATTCAAAGAATTTTAAAAGCAAAAAGTGTTTAGGATTTTTTATTCAACATCCAGCCACGGCCGACACTATAAAGTGAAAGCACCATTAAACCAAACACGGTGTAAGCAAACACTTCCCCACCTTGGAAAATCGCACTCATGTCGAGCGCTTTTGTAATGTTCTCATTGAGTGACAAGAGAGCAATACAGATACCTGCAATCGCACCACCGGCAATCAAACCGCTGGAGTAGAGAACGCCCGGTGAAGAATCTGAATCTTCTTCTCTTCGTCGACCTTGAGCTGCGCGATCCACCAACCAACGAGTGAGACCACCGAAGAAAATCGGAGCCGATACAGAAATTGGTAAGTACACGCCAACCGCAAATGGCAACGAAGCCACACCACAAAATTCAAGGACGATTGAAATAAAGGCACCAATCAACACCAATGCCCACGGAAGTTTTTGCGTGAGAATTCCGTCAATGATGAGAGACATCAAACGCGCTTTTGGAGCTTCGTACTTCTGCACAGTCGTACCGTCATCACGCGCCTTAAGCACCCCGTTCACACCTGGATCTACGAGATACACAATGTGTCCTGTAGAATCCACAAGGTATTTCCCTGCAGCGACAGCACCTTGAGGTTCCGTCAACTGAAGCACATGATATTCTTGAGAGTCATGAGCCGCTTCAGGGCCTTTTACATTTTGCTTTTGTGGAAGTTGACTCACATCAAACTGTACTTCTGGAAAACTCTTCTTTGCGTAGATGGTTGAAGCATCGTTCAAAAGAAGAAGCGTGTAACCAATCACGATTGCAGAAGTCACAGAACCAATAAGAATTGCGATCTGCTGCGCGCTTGGAGTCGCACCGACGAGAAACCCTGTTTTCAAATCCTGCGAAGTTGTTCCCCCGTTAGAAGCCGCAATACACACAATCGCCGCAACGCTAAGAGCGGTTAGGCGATAGCTCGCTCCAACCCATCCGATCATCACAAAAATCAAACATGTAAGAAGAAGAGTCGCAACCGTCATTCCCGAAATGGGGTTTGAAGAAGAACCAATCTCCCCTGTTAATCGAGAAGAAACCGTCACAAATAAAAATCCAAAAAACACGATTAAAAGTGCGCCAAGAAGATTCATATGAAGTGAAGGTGTAGCCCAAATCGCCACGATAATCGCAACAACTCCTAAGAACACAAAAGTCATAGGAAGGTCACGATCCGTTCTTAAGCTACTTGGTCCATGACCGCCAGCTTTCATTCCACTGATACTTGCCGCGAGAGAGCGGCCAATCACCGGAAGACTGCGGAAAAGACTGATAATACCACCGGCCGCTACCGAACCCGCACCGATATAAAGAACGTAGTTCTTCCAAATTTCATGCACCGACATTTCGGAAATTAATTTTGTTGCTGGAAAAAGTGGCGCCGACAAAGCGCTACCAAATAAAGTAATTGCAGGAGTTAAAACAAACGCCGAAAGCACACCGCCACCAAAGGTGATCAAAGCGATACGCGGACCAATAATGTAACCGACCCCAAGTAACTCTGGAGAAACCTCTGTCGCGAAGTAAGAACCTTTGTACCAAGTAAAAATTCTCTCAGGTGCATCCGTCCACAGTTTTGCGCCAACGTTCAATACTTTATAAACCAAAGCCACAAAGAATCCAGTAAAGACCGTAATGGCGCTTGTTCCACCTTTTTCACCTACAATGAGAACTTCCGCACAGGCCGTTCCTTCAGGGTATGGAAGAACTTTGTGGTTCTTAACAATCAAAGCCCATCGAAGAGGGATCATCATCAAAATTCCAAGAAGCGCTCCAAGAATTGAAACCAGCATGATCCGAGAAATTTCCATCTCGTAACCTAAAATCAAAAGGGCTGGCATCGTAACCGCCACACCAAACGCGATCGACTCGCCAGCAGAACCTGTCGTCTGCACGATATTATTCTCAAGAATTGTGGCCGGTCTTAAACCAAACACTTTCGAAACGGCTTTAAAAAGAGTGATCGATAAAACTGCTATAGGGATGGAAGCACTTACAGTCATACCCACTTTGAGTGCGAGATAAAGTGAAGAAGCTCCAAAAATAATTCCCAGCACCGCACCTACCAAAATAGGAAGTAGTGTGAGTTCAGGAATGCTGCTCGAAGGGGGGACAAATGGTTTATGCTCCACCATTCCTTGATCTCGTTCTGACATAGTAAATCTCCTTTAGTAGGTCATTGAAAGTATCGATTAGATGCCGTTCACAGGGACCTCTGTCAATCCTTGGCCAAGAGGAACCCAAAGGTTACGACTCGGCGTACAAAGATCAGTACAATTATAAGCATAATGACCCTAGGAAACCGGAGGTATGACGATGGGTTTTTGCCTTAAAAGATCTAACACAAACACCAGAAGACCCGCCCATATAAACCCAAAACTCACTGCCTGAACGAGGCCAAAAGGCTCGTGGAAGATCAAAACCGCCTGCAGGAACTGCAAGGTGGGAGAAATAAATTGGAAAATGCCCAGAAGAGAGAGCGGTACTCTCATCGCCGCCTCTGCAAACCACCAGAGAGGTAGCCCCGTTACCACTCCTCCAAAAGCTAAAAGTGCATAGGTCGTCCAATCCCAGTTCGCGGACTCCCCATGAAGAGAAAATGCATACAGAAGGGCCGGCAGGGCAAGAACCAAGGTTTCAATGAATGATGTTTCAATAGCCGGTGCTTTCATGATTTTTCTCAACAGACCATAAAAACCAAAAGTGATCGCTAAAAAGAGCGAAACCCAAATCTCTTGCACCTGCAAAGCCATAATCAAAACACCACAAGACGCTAAAGCAACTGCCACCCATTTCGAACGACTTAATCGTTCCTTCAAAATTAAAAATCCAATAAGCACATTCACAAGTGGATTAATAAAATATCCAAGACTTGACTCCAGAACGTGGCCCGAGTTCACACTCCAAATATAGACATACCAATTGCCGCAGACGAGAAGCGATGCCGCCACAACTTGCATGAGCAAATGTCGGGTCCATACTGTTTTAGTTTTAGGCTTACGAAAAAGAAAGAACCAGATAAGGCAGTAAAAAACTAACGACCACACAATCCGGTGAGATAATATGTGATCAGGCCTTACGTGCGAAAGAAGCTTCCAATAGAGAGGGATAAATCCCCAAGTAATGTAAGCTCCCAAAGCATAAAAATATCCAGCTTTCAAAGAGCTCAACTGCGACCGTAGTCATCCTGGTATCGAACAATGTCATCTTCACCAAAATAACTACCCACTTGCACTTCGACAAATTCAACAGGTTTGTTCGTTAAGTTACGCATACGATGTTTCGATCCCTTAGGAATGTAAATATGCTCACCTTGTTTTACCGATACCTCTTTGTCGTTCAACACAACCGTGGCGTCACCTTCTACAACAATCCAGTGCTCTGCACGTTTTGCATGTGACTGATAAGAAATCTGCTGACCAGCCTCAATGCGAATCACCTTCACCTTAAAACGATCGTCATCTTCTAAAATACGATACTCACCCCAAGGTCTATGATCAAAAATATGTTCTTTGGCCGTAAGATTATTTTTTTCTTCTAGCTGTTTTACAATCGGCCCTACTTTTTGGCTGCTGAGCCGATCTGTTACCAAAAGCGCATCGGGCGTATCCACCACGATCAAATCTTTCACACCCACTAAAGCGACCGTCTTTTTCTCGCTAGATTTAAAAACAAAATTATTCTCAGCTCCTTCCGAAACAACGGATTGCGGCCCCTGTTTTACAAGCTCAGAAATTTCTTTCCATGATCCGACGTCGCTCCAACCAAAATCACAAGGGATACAGTCAATTTCGGCACTGATCTTTTCCATGATTCCATAGTCAATACTGATTGAAGGTAAACTTTCATACACAGTCTTGAGATTCGTATGATCCTTTTTCAGTGTTGCAAACTGTCTCCAAAGCTCAGGCATATGTTTTTCAAAGTGGTGAGCCATCACATCTGCACGAAATACAAAAATCCCAGCGTTCCAAAGAAATTTTCCGGACTCGACATATGCTTCCGCGCGTTTCACGTCAGGCTTTTCATGAAAGCATACGCTTGGATGAGATTTATGACTGCCAAATGATCCATTGGCGGCTTCTTGAATTTCGATATAGCCGTAACCGGTTGCGGGAAAACTTGGTTGAATACCAATTGTCACCACACGACCTTCTTTAGCGCGAATTTCTGCAAGCTTGAGGACTTCTAAAAATACTTTTTGATTTTGAACAAGATGATCGGCGGGAAAAATTCCTACGATCTCGCTCCCCTGCCCACTCGCGATGAGTTCGTAACAAATCCAAGCGACAGAAGCGGCCGTATTTTTTCCAAATGGTTCAAAAAGAAGGCGCCCTGGTTTTTGCGAGACTTCTTGATAGGCTTTATCGAGAAGAGTTTTCTGAGAACCGACCGTTACAACACCCACCTCTCCCAACGCGCTTAGTCTTTTGATCGTTTTTGCCATCAAAGATTCATCAAAAAAATAGCAATAGGGTTTAGGGAAGCTTTCCCTCGACACAGGCCAGAGCCGTGTTCCTTTTCCGCCAGACATAATGAAAGGTTTCATTTTTTCGCCTCTACTTCGAAGATTTACGCTAAGTTTATTTGTCCTAAAAGGGAATTTCAATTTGCCTAAGCTAACTTTGGGCGTTATTTTTTCCCTTCTTAAGCCTACAAATGAGGAGCTTCAAATCATGAGTCGTAAAGGGATTATTCTCGCGGGTGGATCTGGAACAAGGCTGTACCCTCTCACACGTGCTGTCAGTAAGCAGATGATGCCCATTTACGATAAACCCATGATTTATTATCCTCTCTCGGTTCTCATGTTGTCTGGTATTCGAGAAATACTTGTGATCTCCACTCCCCGCGATCTTCCAGGGTTTCGTGAGCTTTTAGGTGATGGTTCTCAGTGGGGTGTAAGATTTGAGTACGCCGAACAGCCAAAACCCGAAGGCCTCGCACAATCTTTTATTATTGGTCGTGAGTTTGTAGGACGCGCTCCTGTCACTCTCGTCCTCGGTGATAACATCTTTTACGGAGATGGCCTGGGTCGCTTCCTGGAAGATGCTTACAAACAAGAAAAAGGCGCTACCGTCTTTGGATACTGGGTGAAACGCCCCGAAGCCTATGGCGTCGTGGAACTCGATAAAAACACTGAAAAAGCTATTAGCATCGAAGAAAAACCTCTCAAGCCTAAGTCCCACTATGCGGTTACCGGGCTTTACTATTACGACAACCAAGTGCTCGACATCGCCCGCGACCTTAAGCCTTCTAAACGTGGTGAACTCGAAATCACCGACGTCAACAATGTGTACTTAAAAATGAATCAACTCGCTGTCACTCTCATGGGCCGCGGTTATGCCTGGCTCGATACTGGCTCACACGAAGCTCTACTAGCTGCTTCAAACTTTATTCACACAATTGAACAACGTCAGGGCCTTCGTATTGCGTGCGTTGAAGAAATCGCCTATCGAAAGAAATTTATTAATGCCGAGCAACTCGAAAAACTTGCACAGCCACTGAAAAATAGTGGTTATGGTCAGTACTTATTAGACCTTCTTAGGGAAAGTTAAATTTCATCTCCTCCAAAAGTGCCCACTTCATTGGGCAAAATGTCCCAATTTTTTTGCTAAGAACCTATATACCAGCGATAAGGCAGATCAGTGCTTGAAACGCTTTTTGCATAAGACTGCGAAAGAGTTCGGGCACTATAACTTAGGAGTAATATATGGTTCACTTGCTTAAATCGTTTCTTACAGTTCTTATTCTGACTTTCACAGCCACTTCCCAAGCAGCTTTTATTTTGAATCTCGAACTGGATCCATCAAAAGCTATAAACAAAGTCAAAATAGCCAAGTCTGCGATGACCAACACATCCCAAGGGGAAGCCCCTATCGCTTTCACGGGTGCTGGCACTCGGATTAAAACAGTGTTCGTCGATGTGAAAGTTTACGTCGCCCAGCTCTTCGTATCAAATTTGTCACAGTTTCAAAGGACAGAGGCAGGTGCGCTTCCATCTTTGGACGACTCAGGTCGTGTAGCTATTCACATAACATTTTTGCGAGACATTGATGCTGCTATGACTAGAACCAGCTTAACAAATGCTCTGGCTCGCAATCATGTGAACACTCAACGCAAAGAATTCACAGATTTATTAAACGCTATTGAAAGCATGGGAAATGCCACCAAAGGGGATCAAGTTGCAATTCTTTCTGAGCGTCAACAAGACGGAACAGAGTTCATTATGGTCGATAATTACAAAGGAACTCAACTTTCCGTTGTTGGTCCCGCAGGTTTTGCACGCGACTTTTTTAGTATTTGGCTGGGAATCGTGAAAGACAGCGATTTAAAACTCAAAAGAAATCTCATAGGAATTCCGTAATAGAATTTTTAATAGAGGCGCGTTTGTGCCTCTATTTGATAAGAGAGTTAAGATAGGATTTCACTTCGTCGGAATCCCAGTCGACCGCATTCACAACTTTTTTCTTAAGTTTAAAGTCAGAACCAAAAATGTAAGTCTCAGGCATACGAACAGTCCCATAAAGTTTTGCAATTTTGATTTCAGGATCCCACAAGTGATGGGCGTGCTGAACTTCTCCCTTAAACGATTTCACGAAGTCTAAAACATCCTGCTTCCGCTCATCTGCCGCAATCGTTACAAGCTTCACTTTTCCATCAAAACTATTCACAAGCCTCAGCATTGACGGAAATTCGGTCACGCAGGGTGCACACCATGTGGCCCAAAAGTTCACGAGAACAACCGAGCCTCTCGTCGATGAAAGAACAAAGGGCTGACCTTCTAAAGTCGGTAATTCAAACTCAGGTGCGCCTTGCGTTTCCATTTTATCTAAAAGGGCCACGGGTGCTGTATTCTCCTCGTAGGAGAGTCTTTGGCCGTACTTGAGCCATATGATCATAAAAATCACGGCCATTACAAAAGCGGCAACAAGGCCTTTCATTAATGCATTCATATTTTCTATTTAGCCGTTGAAATAGGCTGCAGGCAAAAAAAAAGGAGCGTCTTTCACACCCCTTTTTCTCTTTTCTTACGAAAGCTGATTAAGCCTTAGCCTTTGCTTTCTTTGCAGGAGCTGCTTCAGACTTTGCAGCCTTCTTAGCAGAAGCCGCTTTTGTCTTTTTAGCAGCTTTTGCTGGAACCACTTCCTTACTTGAAAAGTTTGTCCAATCTAAAAGTTCAATAACCGCCATTTCGGCACGGTCGCCTAAGCGAGTTCCCAACTTCATAATGCGCGTGTAACCACCATTACGATCTTTGAAGTGCGGAGCGATCTGAGTAACGATCTTTTCAACCGTCTTAAGATTTGGATAACGAGAAAGAAGAAGTCTCTTTGCATGCAAAGTATTCTTTTTTCCAAGGGTAATGGCTTTTTCCGCATGACGACGTAACTCTTTTGCTTTCGCAACCGTTGTCGTAATACGACCATGTTCTACTAAAGAGTTCACAAGGCTACGAAGAAGCGCATTTCTTGCGTTTGTCGCTCGGCCAAATGTACTGACTCTTGCTCTATGTTTCATACAACTTCCTCTAAACTCTCTAGATCAATTAGGCATCTCTTCTATTATTTGTATCAGGATCCCATCCAGGAGGCGGCCAACCATCGACCTTCATTCCTAAACCAAGTCCCATCTCAGAGAGAATTTCTTTAATTTCGTTTAATGATTTACGTCCAAAGTTTTTTGTCTTTAGCATTTCAGCTTCTGTTTTACTCACAAGCTCACCGATGAAACGAATGTTTGCATTCTTCAAACAGTTTGCGCTTCGAACAGACAACTCAAGGTCGTCAACGGAACGGAAAAAGTTTTCGTTGAACTTAGGATTCTCAGTGGTCTTTTCAACTTCACGAGGCTCCATAGCTTCATCAAAATTGATGAACACCTGGAGTTGTTCCTTCATGATTTTAGAACCAAGAGAAACAGCTTCTTCTGGCTTAATAGAGCCATCAGTCCAGACTTCTAGGCTTAAAGAATCATAATCTGTTCTTTGACCAACACGCGCGAGACCAATTTGGTAGTTCACACGGCGGATGGGGCTGAACAAGCTATCTACAGAGATAAATCCAATTGGAAGATCTTCTTTTTGAGCTTCCGCAGGGACATATCCGCGTCCAAGTTTCACGATCAATTCACAGCTAAACTTCGCACCTTCGCGCAAAGTTGCAATGTGCTGACCAGGATTCAAAACTTCTACTTTATCAGAAGTTACGATATCTGCGGCAGTGATTGCACCAGAAGAAGTTTTCGAAATACGTACAGTTTGAGGATTTGGATCAAACTGGCGAAAACGAACATTCTTAAGATTCAAAATAATATCCGCAACATCTTCCATAACATCTGGAATCGCTGTGAACTCGTGCATAACGCCATCAATTTTAATGGCTGCAATGGCAGAGCCCATCATAGAGTTCAAAAGAATTCTACGAAGAGAGTTGCCAAGAGTAACACCATACCCTCTCTCGAGAGGTCTCACGACAAATTTGCCGTAATCAACTGAAAGAGAATCACGATCTACTTCGTAACCCTTTGGTTTAATGAGCTCGCTCCAGAATTTGTAGTAATGTGTCTGCATTTGGTTCCCTCTTAAGTTTTCAAAAAATTATCTCGAGTAGTATTCCACGATCATGTTTTCTTCGACATCCAGGCCAATGTTTTCTCTACCAGGAGCGTCTTTAACACGACCCTTGTAGTTTGCGTGGTCTGGCTCGAGCCATTGAGGAATCTCTCTTCTTTTTACGGACTCAATCGCTGCCATCACTTTGTTTACTTGACGACTAGCTTCAGCGACTTCAACAACATCACCCGCAGAGACTGCAAATCCTGGAAGATTCACACGCACACCATTCACTAAAATGTGGTTGTGCTTTACGATTTGATGAGCTTCACGACGACTAGCTGCAAATCCAAGAAGGTAAACTACGTTATCTAAACGAGTTTCCAATCTCTGAAGAAGTGCTAGGCCTGTTTCGCCTTTTACTTTCGTAGCGTCTTGAAAATACTTTCGGAATTGTCTTTCGAAAACACCGTAGTAACGCTTTGTTTTTTGTTTTTCACGCAACTGTAATGCAAATTCACTGAACTTCATTCGTGATTGACCATGTTGACCTGGGGGATAAGCGCGTCTTTCAAAAGAACACTTATCTGTGTAACAACGGTCCCCTTTAAGAAAAAGCTTCGTCGCTTCTCTTCGGCAATACTTACAAGCACTTTCAACAATACGACTCACAAAAACTCCTTAACTATAATCTTCACGACTAGATACGACGTCTTTTTGGTGGACGGCAACCATTGTGAGGAACAGGGGTTACATCCTTCAAAGAAGTGATTTTGATTCCAGCAGCAGCCATTGCTCGAACCGAAGGTTCCCGGCCAGCGCCAGGTCCTTTAATAAACACGGCAAGGGAACGAACTCCACTTTCAGCAGCCTTTTTGCAAACATCTTCAGCCGCCATTTGAGCAGCGAAAGGTGTTCCTTTACGGCTTCCTTTGAAACCCATTTTGCCAGCACTTGACCAGCAAAGTGTTCCACCATTGGGATCAGAAATTGTGATGATTGTATTTCCAAACCCTGCAAAAACATAACAGTTACCGAAAGCAACGTTACGCTTTACTTTTTTCTTCGGAGCCTTTGCAGCTTGAGACGCTGTCTGTGTCATTCTTCATTACCTCTTAATTAAACAACTTTTTTCTTGTTAGCGACTGTTTTACGAACACCCTTGCGAGTACGAGCGTTACTCTTTGTTCTTTGTCCGCGAGTAGGAAGACCTTTTCTGTGGCGAATACCACGGTATGTACCGAGGTCCATAAGTCTCTTAATCGCAAGACCGATATCTCTTCTTAAATCTCCCTCTACAGGAACATTTTTTTCGAGAAAATCTCTGATTTTTGATACGTGCACGTCAGTGAGATTGTCAGTTCTTAAAGAAGATTCAAAGCCAAGCTCTTTGCACATTTTTTGTGCTGTCGCGCGACCGATTCCATAAATGTATGTGAGAGCCACTTCGACTCTTTTATTTCGCGGTAAATCTACACCTGATATACGTGCCATGTCTTATCCTTGTCTTTGCTTGTGCTTCGGGTTTTCGCAAATTACACGAATAACGCCTCGACGTTTAATCATCTTACATTTGTTACAAATTTTTTTAACTGAAGCTCGCACCTTCATACACAATCCTCAAACCTGCAGCCTTTAAAATTAGCCAGCGAAAATAGCATTTTTTAGCCATTTTTGTCTAGCCAATAAGGCATTGTTATTAGGGTCTTGACCTTATGTTATATAGTGGTCTTGACCCTGTTCTCTGCTATGGGCTCTTTGTCCCTGTAACTCTCTATCCAACTTCTACTTTTAACCGCTCAAATACATCTCTAGTAGCACCCGTTCCATCAATCTCGACCAGGCACCCAGACTGCTCGTAGTACTCTTTCAAGGGCTTTGTATTCCCTTCATACACTCGGAGTCTCTCTTCGATGACTTCTTTACGGTCATCTGATCTCTGAATCACTTTCCCGCTACATTTATCACAAGTTCCCTCTGCTTTAGGGGGGCTTGTAACTACGTGGTAAGTAGCTCCACATTTCTCACAAACACGGCGTCCAGAAAGCCTGTCTATGATCTGCTGGGATGGCACATTCAAAAAAATGGCCTTATCCAACTCTAAACGCGTCTCCCTCAAGAGGGTTTCTAGCGCCTGAGCTTGGGCTTTATTTCGTGGAAATCCATCCAAAATAAAGCTTTTACCCCCTAAAGTCTCAAAAGCTTCCTTCACCATTCCAATCGTGATGGAATCTGGAACCAATTGGCCAGAATCCATGAAGCTTTTTGCCTTCTTTCCTAACTCCGTTCCGTTCTTCATGGCTGCTCGGAACAAATCACCTGTGCTTATATGAGTCATATTTAACTCAGATTTAAGCAACTCCGACTGGGTACCTTTACCGGCACCAGGCGGACCAAAGAGGAGAATATTCAAATTCTCACCCTCCGACTTCGGATTTTTGCTCCTCTCATCAAACCTTCATACTTTTGAGTAATCATGTATGACTGAATTTGCTGAGATGTATCTAGAGCCACACCCACAAGAATGATCAAGCTTGTGCCACCAAAGTAAAACTGCACATTCAATTGATTGATTAATATCGTAGGAAGAACACAGATAGCGCTCAAATAAAGAGCTCCACCCACATTGATACGATCTAAAACTTTTTGTAAATAATCAGCTGTTGGTTTTCCTGCACGAATGCCTGGAATAAAACCACCATATTTTTTTAAATTGTCCGCCACTTCGTTCGGCTTAAATTGAATTTGCACGTAGAAAAATGTGAAAAACGTAATAAGACCAACCAAAAGAACGTTATAAATCACGCCGCCGGGCTGAAGCGCTGATTCCACACCACCCAGTGAACCAGGAGGTAAAAACTGTCCTACCATTGAAGGAAACATTAATAAGCTACTTGCAAAAATAGGAGGAATGACTCCTGAGAAGTTCAACTTCAACGGAAGGTGACTAGAGGGCGTACCCATTGGCTGCCGACCCACACCACGTTGAGAGTATTGAACAGGAATTCTTCTTTGACCAACTTCAAGAAAGATCACAATGCCAATGATGAGAATCATGAACGCGAGAAGGCCCAAAGCCAAACCAAAGTTTAACTGACTATTCTTCACAAGCTCATAAGTCGTCATAAAACCGTGTGGAATGCCGGCTGCAATACCAGAAAAAATGATAAGACTCGCGCCATTACCAATTCCTCTTTCAGTGATCTGCTCACCGAGCCACATGATAAAACATGTACCTGCAGTCAGAGTAATAATTGTCATCATTTCAAACGGCAAGAAACCCACATAAGGAGAAATCACAAAGGACTGTCCTGCATGGTTTGAATGTTTCAAGAATGAACTGATTCCATAGCCCTGGATAACCGCCAAAACGACGGTACCATAGCGTGTATATTGATTTATTTTTTTACGACCGGGCTCGCCCTCTTTTTGAAGAGCTTCAAGGTATGGAACAATCGAGGTCAATAATTGAAAAATGATCGAGCTCGAAATGTAAGGCATGATCCCGAGAGCAAAAATACTAAATCGCTCTAAAGCTCCACCAGAAAACAGATTGAAAACTCCAAAAATGGAATTCCCCTGTGAGGCAAAAAACTGTGTAATCACGTTGCCGTCAACACCTGGAGTTGGAACGTGAACACCAATACGGTAAACAGCGAGAATAAGGAGTGTAAAACCAATTCGGCGACGAAGATCTGAGTTGTTGGCAAGACTCTCTACGGCTGACACTAGCTAATTACCTCAGTCTTTCCACCTGCTTCTTCAATTGCTTTTTTGGCTGTCTCACTAAATTTATGAGCTTTTACATTCAATTTTTTAGTGAGCTTCCCTCTTCCTAAAATTTTCACAGGAAACCGAGATGCCAAGTTGTTTTCCAAAAGAAGTTCAGGAGTGATGTCGCCATCTAACCTCTCTAAATCTTGCAAATTAACAACAGAGTATTCTACACGAAATTTATTTGTAAAACCGAACTTAGGAAGACGACGATGCAAAGGCATCTGACCACCCTCGAATCCACGGCGAACGCGTCCACCTGATCGAGCCAATTGTCCTTTATGTCCTTTACCGGCCGTTCCACCTTGTCCAGAGGCATCTCCACGTCCACGACGTTTAGTGGCTTTCTTTTCGGCGCCCTTTGCAGGTCGCAATTCACTTAAGAGACTCATTTTCTTTTCTCCACGCTAGTTTTACCAGCTTTAGCAACTTCTACTTGTAGGAGATGTTGCACTTTTAAAATCTGTCCTCTGTTAGCAGGATTGTCCGCTAAAACCGCTGAAGACCCTGTTTTTCTTAAACCAAGGCTTGCTACAGTTTTAATCTGAGATTGCGTGCAGCCAATCGTGCTTTTTTTCAACGTCACTTCAAAATTCTTAGCCATGACTAACCTTCTTTTCTCCTGTTAGCTGCAATTGTTTCTGCTAACTCAAGTTTTTTGAGTCCATCAACAGTCGCACGAAGAGCGTTATGCGGATTTCTTGTACCCACACATTTTGTCAGAATATTTTTAACTCCGGCTGATTCCAAAACGGCGCGAACGGCACCGCCAGCAATCACTCCTGTTCCAGGAGCTGCAGGCATCAAGATGACTTTTGCGGCGCCAAAGCGACCAATCACTTGATGAGGAATTGTTCCATTGTTCAACTGAACTTTTTTGCAGTTTTTCTTTGCGGCACGTCCTGCTTTACCAATAGCAAGCGGAACTTCGTTGGCCTTTCCAAGACCATAACCAACTTCGCCAGTCTTATTTCCTACAACCACAAGGGCAGAGAAAGAAAATCGACGACCACCCTTTACAACTTTGGCAACACGATTGATGGCGACTACTCTCTCTTCAAATTCAGAATTCTGTTGTTCACTCACTGGTGACCTCCTTAAAACTTCAAGCCGGCTTCACGCGCGGCATCAGCAAGGGCCTGTACTTGGCCGTGGTATAAATATCCGTTTCGATCAAAAACAACAGCGCTCACTTTTTTAGAAATGGCTCGCTTGGCAACTTCAGCACCAACCGCAGTCGCTGCTTCTTTACCTTTTTTAGTTCCTAATTCTTTTTCTAAGCTAGAAGCCTGAACAAGTGTTGTGCCCGTAACATCGTCAATCACTTGAGCATAAATGTATTTCAAGCTTCTATACACAGTAAGACGTGGACGTGCTTCTGTGCCCGTCACAACTTTACGGATGCGAACTTTCTTCTTCAGTCTGTTCACCACATTGGCTTTGGTTCTTTTTTTAAACTTCAGTTTCATAACAAGCTCCTACTTCGCCCCGGCCTTACCAGCTTTTTTCCTAATATGTTCGTTTGCGTATTTCACACCTTTGCCAAGGAACGGTTCAGGCGGTCTAAATCCTCTAATTTTTGCTGCTACTTGGCCCACAAGAGCCTTGTTCGCACCATTCACATGAATGGTTGTTGATTTATCAACTTTAATTTCGATTCCTTCTGGAATGTCATAGGCGATAGGATGGCTAAACCCGAGAGTCAGCTCCAATTTTTTTCCAGCTACGTTACCTCTGTAACCTACACCCACAAGCTCAAGCGTTTTGCTAAAACCACCGCTTACACCTGTTACAGCATTCTGTACAAGAGCGCGGTATAAGCCATGAAGAGATCTTGCCACTCGTTCATCGTTAGAACGAGTCAAGATGACCTGATTGCCTTCTACTTTAGCTTGAACCTCAGGACGCATTTGCACAGTTTGAGAAGCTTTTGCACCTTTCACTACGACTTCATTATTAGGAGTCACAGTGACTTGCACACCTGCTGCAATCATAACTGGAGAACGACCAATTCTTGACATAAATCACCTATCTCTTTTCAACTACCAAACGGTGCAGAGAATTTCTCCGCCCAGGTTGTCAGTTTCTGCCTGTTTTCCACTTACAATCCCTTTGCTTGAGCTAAGGATAGATAAACCGAAACCAGAACGAACCTTTGGAATTTCATCTTTTTTTACATATTGTCTACGACCAGGACGACTCACGCGGCGAATTTCATTTATCACTGGAGCTCCCTGACCATCATAACGAAGATAGACACGCATCATTCCCTGCTTATCATCACGAACCACTTTAAAGTGGCGAATGTAACCTTCGTTTCTCAAAACTTCAGCAATCCCTACTCGTACATTCGAGCTAGGAATATCCACTTTTTCGTGTTTGGCCATAGAGGCATTACGAATACGAGTTAAAAAATATCCAATAGTATCCATGACTACTCCTTACCAACTTGCCTTAGTTACACCAGGGAGAAGTCCTCTGGATGCGTGCTTACGGAAACAAAGACGGCACATTTGAAATTTACGAATGAAAGCGCGAGGTCTTCCACACAAAGGACATCGATTGTTTTTTCTAGTACTAAATTTGGGCTTACGGGCAGCCTTTACCATCATCGATTTTTTAGACACGTCTTAGCTCTCCTATTTCTTTCTAAATGGCATGCCGAGTTCTTCTAAAAGGGCGCGGCCTTCAGCATCTGATACGGCAGTTGTACAGATTGTGATATTTAGCCCTCTTACCTTGTCGACCTTATCGTAATCGACTTCTGGAAATACGATTTGTTCTTTCAATCCCATATTGTAGTTTCCACGACCGTCAAACCCTTTTGAGGAAAGACCGCGGAAGTCACGTACACGAGGGAGACCTACAGAAACCAAACGATCCAAGAACGCCCACATACGCTCACGTCGCAAAGTGACGCGAACACCGATCGGCATACCCTGTCTTAATTTGAAGTTTGAAATCGCTTTCTTAGCGCGAGTCACCACTGCTTTTTGCCCAGCAATAGCAGTCATCTCTTCCTGCACAAGATTGATAATTTTTGGATTAGATGTTGCTTCGCCAACCGCTGCATTGATCACGATTTTTTCTAATCGTGGCACTTGCATAGGACTTTGGAAGTTAAATTTGCTCTGCAAACTTTTAACAACATCTTTTTGATATTTATTTTGTAGCCGATTCACTTTCAAACTCCTTAAATTACTTCTGGTGCCAGCGAAATAATTTTCACAAATTGCTTAGCTCTCAACTCACGAGCTACTGGACCGAAAATACGTGTTCCAATTGGCTCTTTGTCTGCCTTGATCAAAACTGCGGAGTTTTCATCAAAACGAATATAGGAACCGTCAGCGCGACGTACTCTTTGGATTGTTCTCACGACAACCGCTTTCGCAACTTCACCTTTTTTTACTTTTGTTCCAGGAAGAGCTTCTTTAATAGAAACAACAATAATGTCTCCAACTGAGGCTACTCTTCGACGTGAACCACCGAGAACTTTGATGCACTGAACTTCTTTAGCACCAGAGTTGTCTGCAACTCTTAAGCGCGTTTGCTGTTGAATCATAATTCAACTCCTTGATCTCCAGCTTTCGTAACCACTTCTACAAGCCTCCAGCGCTTAGTTTTGCTGAGCGGACGAGTTTCTTCGATACGAACTCGATCACCAAGTTTAGCAGTGTTTTTTGTATTGTGTGCGCTGAACGTGTTAGCACGACGGAAGAACTTACCGTATTTTGCATGGCTTACCATTCGGTAAACTTCAACAACGATTGTGTCCTTCATTTTTTCGCTTACAACAACGCCTACTTTTTCGTTGCGATTTCGGCTTCGTACTTCTGTTGAAGTCTGTTTTTTGTCTGCAGCTGTTTTTTTCATTTATTCCATCCTACTCGGCTAACTTCTGCGCGAGAGAAGTCTTCACTCGAGCAATATTACGTCTAACATCTCTAATCATGAGGGGATTACCCGCTTGACCGAGAGAGTTCTTCATACGCAATTCAAAGTATTCTTCTCTCAAAGTTTTTAATTTTTTATTAAGCTCGTCTACCGCAAGCTCTTTAATTTCCGCAAACTTCATATCTACTCCCGAGCCAAAAATTTCGTTTTAAGTGGTAATTTATGGGCCGCAAGACGAAATGCTTCCTGAGCTTGCTGTTTTGTTACTCCATCCATCTCGAATAAAACTCGGCCAGGACGAACAGAAGCTACCCAGTATTCTGGATTTCCTTTACCGCTACCCATACGAGTTTCAGCCGCTTTTTTCGTAATCACTTTATCTGGGAAAATACGAATCCAAACTTTACCGCCTCTTTTAATATAGCGGCTGATGGCAATACGACTAGCTTCGATTTGACGAGCTGTTACCCATCCATCTTCCATTGTCTGTAGTCCGTAAGTTCCAAAAGAGATTGAAGCCCCACGAGTCGCAAGACCTCTTCTTCTTCCCTTATGCTGCTTTCTATATTTAACCTTCTTTGGGCTTAGCACGTTGTGCCTCCTCTTGCTCTCTCACTTCTTTCATTGAAAGAACGTCGCCCTTATAAACCCAAACTTTTAAACCAATGAGTCCATAAGTGGTGAGCGCTTCCGCAGTTCCATAATCAATATCTGCTCTTAAAGTGTGAAGAGGTACGCTCTTCTCTGTGTACCATTCTGAACGAGCAATCTCTGCTCCATCAAGGCGGCCACCAACTTTGATTTTTACTCCACGAACTCCACCACGCATTGCTGCCTGGAGGGCTTTCTTGAGAGCTCTTCTCCAAGAAATACGTTTTTCTAATTGGAGAGCAACGTTCTCAGCGATCAGTTGAGCATCGATGTCTGGCTTACGAACTTCTTGAATATTCAAAAATACTTCATTCGGAGTGAGTCTTTGAACATCTGCCTTAAGAGCATCAATTCCAGTTCCTTTTTTACCGATCACGACACCTGGACGAGCTGTTGCAATAATAATTTTGATCTTATTTGCAGCTCTTTCCATTTCAATACGTGCAATACCCGCATGCTTTAATTTCTCACGGAGGTACTTACGAAGCTTAAAGTCTTCATGAAGATTGGTGGCGTAAGCTTTACCCTTCGCAAACCATCTAGAATCCCAGGTACGAATAACGCCGACTCTAAATCCTACTGGATTAACCTTTTGTCCCACGCTTACCTCTCATCCAATACTAAATTAATGTGACTCATCTTTTTTCTAATCTCTGTTGCACGACCTTGAGCGCGAGGAGTGTAGCGCTTCAATACAGGTCCTTGATCTACGGTGAGCGTTTTGACGTAAAGATTGTCTACATCAATCACTTGTTTTTGGTTTGCATTCGCAACTGCAGATTCAATCAACTTTTTTAATAGACCTGCGGTTTTTTTATTCATGAACGTAAGAGTTCTGAGCGCTTCATTCACGTCTTTACCGCGAACAAGATCGCTAACCAATCTTGCTTTTTGTGCGCTCACTCTTGCGTATCTTAGCTTTGCAGTGACTTCCATTTTCTAACTCCCTATCCTGCCGGCTTTGCTACAGGCGCTGTAGCTTTTTTCTCAGAGTGGCCGGAGAACTGTCGTGTTGGTGCAAATTCACCAAACTTATGACCAATCATATTTTCTGTAACGTACACAGGAACAAACTTCTTACCGTTATGAACGGCGAATGTAAGACCAACAGCCTCAGGAATAATGGTCGATCTTCGAGACCACGTTTTGATCACTTTTTTATCGCCTTTTTCTTTTGCATTAACGACTTTTTTCATCAAATGGTCGTCAACAAAAGGACCTTTTTTAATCGATCTAGCCACGTTAACCTCTCCTCTTACTTCCTGCGCTTAACAATCATGCTATCAGTACGTTTATTATTACGAGTCTTATATCCCTTACACGGCTGACCCCATGGAGTCATAGGGTGATTACCCTTACCACGTGCCTCACCACCACCCATTGGGTGATCGATCGGATTCATCGCAGTACCACGAACAAATGGACGAATGTTTTTCCAACGAGAACGACCCGCTTTACCAATTGTGATGTTTTCGTTGTCAGTGTTTCCAACTTGTCCAATAGAAGCACGGCACTTACTCAAGATTCTGCGCGTCTCACCAGACGGCAATCGCACTTGGCAATAATCTCCATCTTTTGAAACAAGAGAAGCACTTGCACCAGCGCCACGAACAAGCTGCGCTCCTTTTCCAGGACGCACTTCAATATTATGAATAATTGTTCCCGCCGGGATCATTCCGAGAGGCAAACAATTGCCTGGCTTAATATCGGCGTGATCACTTGAGAGAACTTGATCGCCTACATTCAAGCCAATTGGCGCGATGATGTAGGATTTTTTTCCGTTCGCATAGCAGATCAAAGCAATACGAGATGTTCTATATGGATCATACTCAATCGCTGTGACCTTCGCTGGAATGTCCAAGATATTGCGAGTGAAATCCACAAGACGGTAGCGGCGCTTATGTCCACCACCCTTATGTCTCATCGTAATAAAACCATGGTTGTTACGACCAGAGTTACGAGAAAGGGCAACTGTTAATGATTTTTCCGGCTTTGATTTTGTGATTTCACTAAAATCAAAACCTGTCATGTGACGACGGCTATCTGTGACCGGTTTGTATACTTTTACACCCATTTCTTAAACCCCTTCAAAAATCTTAATTTTTTCGCCAGGAGCCAGTTTCACCAGAGCTTTTTTCCAGTAACGAGTTGGGCTCAAATTTTTACCTACTCGACGAGCTCGGTCACGGCAAACCATCGTTCTGACTTGGTCCACTTTCACTTGAAAGGCTTTTTCGATCGCTTTTTTGATTTTTGTTTTGTCTGCTGACTCACAAACTTCAAATGCGTAAACACCTTGAGCGTTATGGACTGTGTTTTTTTCTGTAACTAGTGGTTTCTTAATAATTTCCAACATGACTACGCCTCTCCTGTGCAACGGCTGACAATCTTATCCAGGGAAGCTTTTGTCACGATAGCCGTGTCGTATTTGAGTAAATCAAATACGTTCACACCAGCTACTGAAAGATATCTATAATCAGCTAAGTTACGAGCCGCTTGTTTTACAGAGTCATTTTCAGACACATCAACAAGGACTGCCTTCTTAATACCTAATTTTTTAAGTCTTTTTGCTAACTCGCCAGTCTTACCTTCTGATGTGAGATCATTCACAACGAAGAATTTGCTCTGAGAGTGCAAATAAGAAAGAGCAACACGCAAACCAGCCTGTCTCACTTTCTTTGGCAAAGTATAAGAATAATCACGTGGTGTTGGACCAAATGCAGTTCCTCCACCTGGCATCAAAGGAGATCGGCTAGAACCTTGTCGAGCATTCCCCGTTCCTTTTTGCTTAAATGGCTTCTTACCACCGCCACGAACGAGACCTTTTGTTTTTGTACTATGAGTACCCTGACGTCGACATGCTAGCTGCCAACGAACAACTGTATGAAGAATGTCCTTACGGAGAGGTTGCTCGAACACTTCCTTAGGAAGATCCACAGTGCCAACTTCTTTTTTATCCCAATTTATTACTGATAAAGATGCCATAATTACTCTTTCACCAATCGAACCAAACCGTTGGCTGCGCCAGGAACTGGTCCTTTTACTAAAACTACATTTTCTTCTGGAAGCACATCGACAATAACAACGTTACGTACGGTGATATTTCTATCACCCATGTGACCAGGATATCTTTTTCCAGGCATCACACGACCAGGCCATGTTCTGTTACCGCCAGATCCCGGCTGCCTATGAAACTTTGAACCGTGAGCTGCAGGTCCGCCGGCGAATCCGAATCTTTTAACAGATCCTTGGAAACCGCGACCCTTAGAGCGACTAGAGATTTTTACGATGTCACCCTTTTTTAAGCTTTCGATAGAAACTGTTCCACCAAGTTGAACGCCGTCAACTTTGTCTTGGCGAAGTTCTTTTGTGAATTCAAAAGTGGTGTTGAAACCCGCTGCCTTGAAATGATTTTTTTCCGCTTCGATTGTGTTCTTCGCAGACTTTGGTTTGCAAGATACTTGAACAGCTGTGTAGCCATCTTTTTCATTACTCTTAACTTGAGTAATTACCCATTTATCTTGTTTGAGCACAGTCACTGGAATAGCGCTACCCTTGTCATCAAACACGGTCGACATCCCAACTTTAAACGCAAAAATTCCATCTAACTTAATAGCGGAATTGTCTGTCCCATTGGAGGCAGAAGCTGCAGATGCAGCAGTCTCTTGATTTTCGCTCATGACTTCATCCCTTCTTTACTTTTCGTTCTGTCGCTTACACAACAGAAAGTTTAATTTCAACGTCCACACCAGCGGAGAGGTCGAGTTTCATGAGCTGATCGACGGTCTGCTGTGTTGGCTCTAGAATGTCCAACAATCTTTTGTGGGTACGTATTTCAAATTGTTCGCGCGATTTTTTATCAACGTGCGGAGAGCGGAGAACCGTATATCTATTTATGCGAGCAGGCAAGGGAATTGGACCCGCAACTCGCGCGCCCGTTCTTCTTGCTGTATCCACAATCTCTTTTGTCGATTGATCAAGGAGTTTGTGATCGAATGCTTTTAGTCGAATTCGAATTTTTTGGCTCTGCATAGACATACTACTTACCTTACCTGTTCTTCGCGCGTTTTTTTCGCATTCTTTTTTTTGTAAACAAAAGTTATTTTTCTCCTGTATTTTTTCAAAAAAAACAGAAAAATCACTTTCAATTCAGATGCTAAAAACACCTGCTTTTTTCACAAAAATAGCTTGTTTTTTCTTATTCAAAAATAGCCTCGGGAGTATGCAATTTCTTTGGACTACTTGTCAATGCAACTACCCAAAATAAATTGACTTTTTTTAAGGCTCTAGAATTGACTAAAAATTAGGGGGAGGGGACTTGCGTCCAAGCTTCACCATAATCTCGTCCTGAACTTTAGGGAGAACAGGGGCATAATGGGAGGGCTCCATAGAAAAAGTAGCCCTGCCCTGAGTAATAGATCGAAGCTGCGTGGCATAACCAAACATCTGGGAAAGTGGGACTTCAGCATTTAGAACTTGAGTTTTACCGCGAGAGGTCATGTTCAAGACCTTACCTCTTCTGCCATTTAAATCGCCTATAACCGTTCCCATAAACTCTTCGGGGGTTAAAACTTCTAGTTTAGAGATTGGCTCAAGGAGCACTGAAGCAGCTGATTGAGCGGCTGCTCGAAAAGCCATAGAGCCCGCAATTTTAAAAGCAAGCTCGTTGGAGTCCACTTCATGAGAGCTACCATCCACTAAAGTGACCCCCACATCAACAGTTTGAAATCCTGATAAAACACCGTTTTCTAAGGCCTCACGAATACCCTGTTCGATCGGTTTTATAAAATCTGCAGAGATTTTCTCTTCTTTTACCTTATTTACGAACGTGAAACCTTTACCACGTTCAAGTGGGGCAATCTTAAGAACTACATGTCCATACTGCCCGCGACCTGCAATCTGCCGAATGTATTTACCTTCGCCTTCTGCGGTTGTCGTGATTGTTTCTTTATAGGCAACTTGCGGAGAACCCAAATTGGTTTCCACTTTGAACTCTCTCTTGAGGCGATCAACAATAATATCAAGATGCAATTCACCCATTCCACAGATGAGTAACTGGCCGGTTTCGGAATCTGTGCGAATTTTAAATGAAGGATCTTCCTGTTCGATTTTTTTCAAAGTATCAGTAAGCTTTTCTTGGTCAGCAGAAGATTTTGCTTCAACGACCATAGAGATAACAGGCTCTGGAAATATCATTGGCTCAAGGCGAACTTGCAATTGATTTACGCAAAGAGTGTCCCCTGTGTAAGTGAACTTTAAGCCACCCAGCGCACCGATATCTCCTGCTTTTAACTCTTGTACTTCTTCTCGAGAATTGGCATGCATCTTCACAAGCCTTTGCACACGCTCTTTTTTGTCTCTAACAGTGTTAATTAGACCAAGGCCATTCGTAATCGTACCAGAGTAAACACGTACGTATGTAAGAGAGCCTACGAAGGGATCCGTCGCAATTTTAAAAGCAAGTGCTACAACTGGCGCATCAAAATCTGTTTTGATTTCTACATCGCGTTCGGATTTAATTTCTTGACCCACAATACTGGGCACTTCGAGTGGACTCGGCAAATAGTCAACTACCGCATCTAGGAGAGGTTGCACACCGCGATTTCTAAAAGAAGCTCCGCAAAACACAGGGAAAATGTCGAGATTGATTGTTGCTTTTCGCAACACTTTCTTAATTTCATTCTCTGAGATTTCTTTACCATCAAGATATTTTTCCATCATGGCATCGTCATATTCAGAAATTGCTTCTATCATTTTAGTACGAGCTTCTTCTGCCTTACTTCGCCACTCTTCTGATATTTCCGAAGAAGTGAACTTCGCTCCTAGCTCCTCACCCGTCCAGAAGAGAGCTTTCATGCGAACGAGATCAATCACGCCTTTAAAAGAATCTTCAGCACCGATGGGTATTTGAAGAGGGACAGGCTTCGCACCCAACTTCTCAACTATTGACTCAACACTTGCTTGAAAGTCAGCACCAATACGATCCATTTTGTTGATAAAGCAAATTCGAGGAACAGCATACTTATCCGCTTGTCTCCAAACAGTTTCTGTCTGCGGTTCAACTCCATTAACAGCATCAAAAAGTGCTATGGCACCATCTAGGATGCGCAGAGATCGTTCAACTTCAATAGTGAAATCGACATGCCCAGGAGTATCTATGATATTGATACGGTGATTATTCCAAACGCAGGTCGTAGCTGCAGAAGTGATCGTGATTCCGCGCTCTTGCTCTTGCTCCATCCAATCCATTGTAGCAGCGCCATCATGGACTTCGCCCATTTTATGACTTTTGCCAGTATAGAAAAGAATGCGTTCTGTTGTGGTGGTTTTTCCGGCATCAATGTGAGCCATGATGCCGATATTACGTGTAAGGGCGAGATCAGAAATCGAAGCGGGATTCCCTGTACTGGCCAAAATAGATTACCATCTGTAGTGAGAGAATGCTTTGTTGGCTTCAGCCATTCTGTGAACATCTTCGCGCTTCTTAATCGCATTTCCGCGATTGTTGTAAGCATCCATGATTTCACCAGCTAAGCGTAAAGACATTTCTTTTTCGCCGCGCTCTCGAGAATAATCAACCAACCATCTCATAGCGAGGGTTGTTTTACGAACAGGACGAACATCCATTGGAACTTGATAAGTTGCTCCACCCACACGGCGAGAACGAACCTCAAGAGCAGGCTTTACATTTTCTAGAGCTTTTTTGAAAATAGAGAGAGGTTCTTCACCAGGAATTTTGTCTTTTAAGCTGTCGAGAGCACCGTAAATGATACCTTGAGCAAGGGCTTTTTTTCCTTGGATCATCATCATATTGATAAACTTTGCGATCGTTACATCTTTGTAAACTGGATCTGGGATAATCTCTCTTTTTGTACTACTTTTTCTTCTCGACATTTTCTTAATTCCTCAAAAATCAGGATTTTGGACGTTTAGCACCATACTTAGAGCGGCTGTTCAATCGACCAGCTACACCTTGGGTATCTAAAACACCGCGAATGATATGATAACGAACTCCAGGAAGATCCTTTACACGACCACCACGAATCAAAACCACACTGTGCTCTTGCAAGTTATGGCCAATACCAGGGATATAAGAAGTCACCTCAAAACCGTTTGATAAACGAACACGTGCTACTTTTCGAAGAGCAGAGTTCGGTTTTTTAGGTGTTGTTGTGTACACACGAGTACAAACACCACGACGTTGAGGGCACGCTGTTAAAGCGGGCGACTTTGTTTTTGATTTTTGAACCTTACGCTGACTACGAATCAGCTGGTTAATGGTCGGCATCATTCCTCCAGAAAGATCATGAAAACTATCTTAAACTACAATCTACGGTCAAGATCTAATGTTGGTCTGCTAAAAAACTGCAGACCAACCATCGCTTACGTGTGCTGGGTTGAGACCGTTTCAGTACCCACTCCTAGTGGAAGGGCTGCTGGTCGGTCCTTTTCAGCATCACCAACAATTACCTTCCATCTCTTGTAAGACGGGAGTCCTGTGCCGGCTGGGATTAAGCGGCCCATGATGATGTTCTCTTTAAGACCACGCAAGCTGTCTGTTCGAGAACTAATCGTCGCTTCCGTAAGAACCTTAGTGGTCTCTTGGAAAGAGGCTGCAGAAATCCAACTATCCGTACTGAGAGAAGCTTTCGTAATACCTAACAACAACGGCTCCGCTGTCGCAGGCTGGCCACCTTCATCTCGTACTTTGTTATTTTCAATTTCAAATTCGTACTTCTCAACTTGTTCGCCAGCTAAGAACCTTGTATCTCCAGAATCCAAAGTTTTCACTCGACGAAGCATTTGGCGCACAATCACTTCGATGTGTTTATCGTTAATGCTCACACCTTGTAAGCGATAAACTTCTTGAATCTCATTCACGAGATAAGAAGAAAGTGCCTTATCACCCAATACTCGTAAAATATCATGTGGGTTCGTAGAACCGTCCATGAGACGTTCACCAGCTTTAATGTATTCACCTTCGCGAACCGCGATGTGTTTACCTTTAGGGATCAAATATTCTTTTTGCTTACCAACTTCTGGAGTCACGATCACACGCTGTTTACCTTTTACGTCTTTACCGTAAACAACATAACCATCGATCTCAGAAATAATGGCGGCTTCTTTTGGCTTACGAGCTTCAAAAAGTTCTGCTACGCGAGGGAGACCGCCCGTGATGTCACGAGTTTTTGTTGTCTCTCGATGGATCTTCGCGATCACATCACCCGCATGCACTTCTTGACCTTCTGAAATCAAAAGCTGAGCGCCCACAGGAATCACATAACGAGCTTGAGCATCACGACCTGGGAATTTCATTGGCTGACCGTTTTTATCGTTTAATAAAACTGTCGGCTTTAATTCCGCTTCTTTAGGTTCCGTGATCACCTTTGTGGAGAAACCAGTTACGGCATCCACTTGTTCTACCATCGTCACGCCTTCTTCGATGTCTTGGAAGCTGATATTGGCAGAGACTTCGGAAACGATAGGGTTAGAGTAAGGATCCCATTCTGCGAGAACAGTTCCCTTCTTCACGGTATCACCATCACGTACATTAATGACAGATCCGTAAACAAGCTTGAAACGTTCTCTCTCACGACCAGTGTCATCAGAAATGATCAACTCACCATTTCGGTTCATGACAGTCAATTTACCTTGGCGATTTTCTACAAACGCAACGCCACTGAATTTTACAGTTCCGTCATGACGAGATTCGTGAACGGATTGTTCAACAGCGCGAGTCGCCGTACCACCTAAGTGGAACGTTCTCATTGTAAGCTGTGTTCCTGGTTCCCCAATGGACTGAGCGGCAATAATTCCCACAGTCTCACCAAGATTCACCATGCTACCGCGAGCAAGATCACGACCGTAACATTTTACACAGAGACCACGTTTCATCTTACAAGTGAGTGCTGAGCGAATCTCAACAGATTCAATCCCAACATCTTCAATTTTCAGAACATGCTCTTCTGTGATTTCTTCATTTGAGTGAACAAGAACCTGTTGAGTATATGGATCAACGATATCCTTCAACACGACGCGACCCAAAATACGGTCACCAAGTGGTTGAATGATCTCTCCACCTTCCATCAAGGCAGTAACAGTCATACCGTCTGTTGTTTCACAGTCTTTATTTAAAATAACTGCATCTTGTGCAACGTCTACTAGACGACGAGTCAAGTAACCTGAGTTTGCTGTTTTAAGAGCTGTATCCGCCAAACCTTTTCGCGCTCCGTGAGTCGAAATGAAATACTGAAGAACGGTTAACCCTTCTCGGAAATTCGCCGTGATCGGTGCTTCAATAATTTCACCGGATGGTTTAGCCATAAGACCACGCATACCAGCGAGCTGACGAATCTGAGCAGCAGAACCCCGTGCTCCTGAATCAGCCATTACGAAAATAGAGTTAAAGCTTGGACCAACAACTTTTTTGCCATCCGCTTCGTACTCTTGAGTTTCAATCTGACCCATCATCTCTTTAGCGACGCGATCACCGGTTTGGGCCCAAAGATCCACAACCTTATTGTATCGCTCACCATCCGTGATCAAACCTTCGTCGTACTGTTGTTTAATTTCACGTACTTGAGCTTCTGTTTGATGAATAAGAGTTTGTTTTGACGCCGGCACAATCATGTCGTCAAGACAGATCGAAATACCAGCACCTGTTGAATATTTAAATCCAAGTTGCATGAGTCGATCCGCCAATACAACTGTCGCCTTACCACCCGCTTTACGGAAGGTTTGATCGATCAGGACCGCGATTTGCTTTTTCGTCATGACTTGGTTCACAGTTTCAAAAGGCACTTCTGGAGGAACGATATCGCTGAGAATAGCTCGACCAACTGTTGTTGATTGAATTTTTCCGTTGATACGTACTTTCACCGAAGCCTGAAGTTCTACGTGACCATTTTCATAGGCATAGATTGCTTCCTGAACGGTTGAGAAAATCTTCCCAGCCCCTTTTGCACCTGGACGACCACGTGTTAACCAATAAATTCCAAGAACAATATCTTGGCTCGGATTAATGATCGGCTTACCGTTCGCAGGACTCAGAATGTTGTTTGTCGACATCATGAGAACGCGCGCTTCCACCTGTGCTTCTACAGAAAGTGGAACGTGTACGGCCATCTGATCCCCGTCAAAGTCGGCGTTGAACGCTGTACACACGAGGGGGTGAAGTTGAATCGCTTTTCCTTCGAGAAGGATTGGCTCAAAAGCTTGAATACCTAGTCTGTGAAGCGTTGGAGCTCGGTTCAAGAGAACAGGGTGTTCTTTCACAACTTCAGAGAGAATATCCCAAACTTCAATAGATTCTTGTTCTACGAGTTTTTTGGCTTGCTTAATAGTTCCAGCAAAACCTTTCTCTTCAAGCTTGCTATAAACAAACGGCTTGAAAAGTTCCAAAGCCATTTTCTTTGGAAGACCACACTGATGGAGCTTCAAAGTAGGGCCTACTACGATCACAGAACGGCCAGAGTAATCCACACGTTTACCAAGAAGGTTTTGACGGAAACGGCCCTGCTTACCTTTGAGCATATCACTCAAAGATCGTAGCGGACGCTTGTTCGGTCCAGTGAATGTCTTTCCACGGCGACCGTTATCAAAAAGGGCATCAACCGCTTCTTGAAGCATTCTTTTTTCGTTACGGATGATGATTTCAGGAGCGTTAAGCTCCTGAAGTCTCTTGAGACGATTATTTCTGTTGATCACACGGCGATAGAGGTCGTTAAGATCCGACGTCGCGAATCGGCCACCATCAAGTGGTACGAGAGGACGCAAATCCGGTGGGATCACTGGAATTACTTCAAGCATCATCCAATCAGGCTTATTTGTAGATTGACGGAAAGCTTCCACAACTTTTAAGCGCTTAGTGAGCTTTTTAATCTGAGCTTCAGAAGTTGTCTCTTTTACTTCTTTACGAAGTTTCTTCGACAAATACTCAGTATCAATTTTGCGAAGCATTTCACGAATCGCTTCACCACCCATACCCGCTTTAAAATTAGGTCCATTCTCGTTCAAAGCAATTTGATATGCTTCTTCATTAAGAATTGAGCCTTCTTCCAACGCTGTATCCATTGGATCAAGAACGATGTGCGCTTCACAGTAAAGTACGCGCTCAACATCTTTCAAAGAAAGGTCAAGAAGGTTACCAATTCGGCTGGGAAGGGAACGTAGGAACCAAATGTGAGCGACAGGTGTTGCAAGTTCAATATGACCAAGACGTTCACGACGTACTTTGGATTGAATAACCTCTACACCACACTTCTCACAGATAACTCCGCGATGTTTCATGCGCTTATACTTACCGCACAAACATTCGTAATCTTTTACTGGACCAAAAATCTTGGCGCAGAAAAGACCATCACGTTCTGGTTTAAAAGTTCGATAATTAATCGTTTCAGGTTTTTTTACTTCACCGAAGCTCCAAGAACGAATCATCTCTGGAGATGCTAGAGAAATACGCACACCGTTAAATGCTAATGGATCTTTCGGTTTATCGAAAAAATTCAATAAATCTTTCAAAGGACAGTCCTCTCTCTAAATAGTTACTGTTGAACTTCCGGTTTATCAGTCAAAATGTCTGATTCGATCAGCTCTACATTCAAGCCCAAGCTCTGAAGCTCTTTCACCAATACGTTGAAAGATTCAGGTAATCCTGGCTCAAGGATGTTTTCGCCTTTCACAATGCTCTCATACATTCTTGTTCTTCCAGCTACGTCATCCGACTTCACCGTGAGGAACTCTTGCAATGAATAAGCAGCACCGTAAGCTTCTATCGCCCAAACTTCCATCTCTCCGAGTCTCTGACCGCCGAACTGAGCTTTACCACCCAGAGGCTGCTGAGACACAAGTGAGTATGGTCCAATTGAACGAGCATGGATTTTTTCTTCCACAAGGTGATGCAGTTTTAACATGTACATCACACCAACAGTGACTTGGTTTTCGAATGGCTCACCTGTACGACCGTCAAACAAAATGGTTTGACCGCGAAGAGGAAGGCCCGCGCGCTCAAGAAGAGACTTAATTTCAGGCTCTTTCGCTCCGTCAAAAACCGGTGTCGCAAGATGGATACCGTCTTTAATGGTCGGAAGCATTTTCTTGAGTGAACGTTCATCCGAAGCATCAATTGATGCATTGATTTTTGGATCATTATAAATTTCTTTGAGTGTCTTCTTTGTATCCGCAAGATTGAAATTCGCAATATGCTCTTCAATCTGCTTACCCAAATGATGAGCAGCCCATCCAAGATGCGTTTCCAAAATCTGCCCAATGTTCATACGCGAAGGTACGCCAAGTGGGTTGAGAACCATGTCGACAGGCGTTCCGTCAGCCATGTACGGCATATCTTCAACAGCCATAATTTTAGAGATCACACCCTTATTTCCGTGACGACCGGCCATCTTGTCACCCACTTGAAGCTTTCGCTTAATGGCAACATAGACTTTCACCATCTTAATCACGCCAGGAGGCAACTCATCTCCTTTTCGAAGGCGATCAAGTTTTTCATTGAAGATCAACTTTACAGCGTCCAACTGATTACGTGCACCATCAATAATTTTCGTAACTTGAAACTCAAGATCGCTTTCCACAGGAATATAGCTCAAGAGTTCAAATGGAATACTTTCGATGTTACCTTCAGTAACAGCCTCGCCTTTTTCTAAGAGCTTTTTAGAACCATCCTCATTGAGAAGAACACCGTTTGTTTTCTTACCAACAAGGATGTTTTTTACGCGATCAAGAGCGTTGTTCTTAATCACGTTCTGCTCAACAGCGAGATCTTTTTCAAGTTTGTTTTTCTTTTGCTCAATGATGCTTTGAAGACGTTCGTCTTTTTCAGCACCTTCACGGCTATAAACCTGAGCATCGATTACGGTACCAGAGACACCTGAAGGAACGCGAAGAGATGTATCACGTACATCGCCCGCTTTTTCCCCGAAGATAGCTCTTAAGAGTTTTTCTTCTGGAGAAAGCTGGACTTCACCTTTAGGAGTGACTTTACCGACAAGAATATCACCTGGTTTTACTTCCGCACCAATTCTGATAATACCACTGGAATCGAGATCTTTAAGAGCCTCTTCCCCAACGTTTGCGATATCACGCGTGATCTCTTCTTTTCCTAATTTCGTATCACGAGCTACGCATTCGAATTCTTCGATATGTACAGATGTGAAAACATCCTCAGCAATCAATCTCTCTGAAATAAGAATGGAATCCTCAAAGTTGTAACCCATCCAAGGAGTAAACGCGATCAACACGTTCTGTCCAAGAGCGAGTTCGCCCATTTCAGTAGCCGGACCATCTGCAATAATATCGCCCTTCTTCACTTGGTCACCCACGTGAACGATTGGCTTTTGGTTGAAACATGTATTTTGGTTTGTACGTTGATACTTCACAAGATTGTAAATATCGACGTTCGCGCCCATGCCACCAGCTTTCGCCATACGACGAACTACGATACGTGCCGCATCTACTTCCTCAACGATACCATCGTTCAGAGCGACGATACTTGTACCGGAATCTTTTGCCACCAAACGCTCAACACCAGTCCCAATAAGTGGAGCCTTAGCGCGAATAAGAGGCACAGCCTGACGTTGCATGTTCGATCCCATGAGAGCACGGTTGGCGTCATCGTGTTCAAGGAACGGAATCAAAGAAGCCGCAATTGATACGAGCTGGCTTGGAGATACATCCATTAAGCTGACTTTATCTCGCTCAATAACCATGTACTCGCCATCTTTACGAACGTTTAAGTTCGCTTCTGAATCTTGAAATACTTCTTCTTGTTCCGTAGGAGCAATGAAGTGTCCACCCTCTTCAAGAGCTGACAAATACTTAATATCAGAAGAAACTTTTCCACCTTGCACTTCACGATAAGGAGTTTCAATAAATCCGTAATCATTAATGCGTGCGTAGGTCGCAAGGGAGGCGATCAAACCAATGTTTGGACCTTCCGGCGTTTCAATCGGACAAATACGGCCGTAATGCGTAGGATGTACGTCACGAACTTCAAAGCCCGCGCGATCTCTTGTCAAACCACCAGGCCCAAGAGCCGACAGCCTGCGCTTATGTGTAATTTCTGAAAGTGGATTTGTTTGATCCATGAACTGTGATAACTGGCTGGATCCGAAAAATTCTTTCACCACAGCGTTCACAGGCTTTGCGTTCACAAGATCGTGAGGCATCATTGTCTCGATATCTTGCAAGCTCATTCTCTCACGAATTGCGCGTTCCATTCGAACCAAGCCCAAACGGTATTGATTTTCAAGAAGCTCACCTACTGAACGAACACGACGGTTTCCTAAGTGATCGATATCGTCCACTTGGCCACGGCCGTTTTTCAAATCAATAAGAGTCTTTACTGTAAGGAGAATGTCTTTTTGGCTGAGTGTTGTGTACGTGACAGGAAACTCATCCAAAGTGAAATTGAACGAATGATTGATCTTTAAACGACCCACTTCGCTCAAATCATATGTTTCTGGATCAAAAAAGAGTCTATGGAAGAAGTTCTGAGATGCTTCTTCCGTTGGCGGTTCGCCAGGACGTAAACGCTTGTAGATCTCGATGAGGCCTTCTTCTTTCGAATGAATTTTATCTACTAGGAGTGTGTTCCGGAGGAACGGGCCTACTACAAGACCATCAAAGAAAATCACATGGATTTGCTTTACTCCTGCATTTTTTGCTCTTTCCAAGCCATCACGAGTTAATTCTGTATTCACGTCAGCAATAATCTCACCGGTATTTTCGTCGATAATTGGCTTAGCAACGACTTTACCTTCAAGATCTTCAATGCTGATTTCAATATCTTTAAGATTTAATTTTTGAATCTTTTTAACAGCAGCACGTGTAATACGTCGGCCTTTTTTCACAAGAGATTCGTCTGTTTTTGGATCAACGATATCCACAAGCGCCCGTTGGCCTGCCATTTTTTCAATGTTAAGTGTACGCCGGAACTTTCCATCTTTTGTGAAAGTCACAACGTCAAGGTCATAGAAATATTCAAGGATCTGCTCTGTGCTGTAGCCCAAGGCTTTTAAAAGAACCGTTACAGGCATTTTTCTGCGACGATCAATACGAGCATAGATCAAATCTTTTTGGTCAAATTCAAAATCGAGCCAAGAACCGCGATACGGAATCACGCGTGCGGAATAAATCAATTTTCCACTCACATGATTTTTACCACCATCGTGGTCAAAGAAAACCCCAGGAGAACGGTGCAACTGACTCACAACAACGCGCTCAGTACCATTGATAATGAAAGAACCATTAGCCGTCATCAATGGGATTTCGCCCAAGTAGACCTCTTGTTCTTTTACGTCACGGATACTACGAGAATCATCAGCTTCATTTACTTCAAATACAATCAAACGCAAAGTGACTCGAATAGGGGCCGCATACGTCATTCCACGTTGGCGACACTCATCCACATCATATTTTGCTGGCTCAAGAGTGTACCCTACAAATTCTAAACTCGACGTATCGTTAAAGTCTGAGATAGGAAATACAGACTTAAAAACACCGTTCAAACCAGTGATGGATCTTTTATCTGGATCAACATCTTTTTGTAGGAACTCTTCGTAGGATCTTTTTTGAAGCTCAATCAGGTTCGGGATTTCAATTACCTGTTCATTCTTCGCAAAACTTCTTCTTAATCGTAAATTAGAAGCCGTTAAGGTCGTAAGCATTCGCACTCCTCAATCAAAATAACCATTCAAACGAGTACTGATATTTTCGAGATGAGTACTCTACATCTCAAACCAAGGGCTCAAAGAACCCTTGGCCGCATAACAACTATTACTTCAATTCAACTTTAGCGCCAGCAGCCTCTAAAGTTTTCTTCATTTTCTCAGCTTCGTCTTTAGCTACGCTTTCTTTTACAGTCTTAGGCGCGCCTTCAACGAGATCTTTTGCTTCTTTCAAGCCAAGACCAGTCAATGTACGAACTTCTTTAATGACGTTGATTTTGTTAGATCCACTATCAGTTAATACAACTGTAAATTCAGTTTTAGCTTCAGCCGGAGCAGCACCAGCAGCTGGGCCAGCCATAACAGCGGCAGGAGCAGCAGCACTTACACCCCATTTGTCTTCCAAAGTTTTAATCAACTCAGAAAGTTCAATAACGGGCATTTGAGATAGAAAATCGACAACTTGTTCTTTGTTTAATGACATAAAATATCCTCCAAAAATAAATTAAAAATAAAAAAATTAACTCTGTTTTGCTTTTGCATCGAGCACTCTTACAAAACCACTTGGTACTGCGGCTAACGTTCTCACAAACTTGCTCATTGGAGCGGCGAGAACACCGAGTAACTGTGCACGTAGAACATCCTTCGAAGGCAACCTTGCGAGAGTCGTAATTTTGCCTTTATCAAGAGCTGTTCCTTCCATGACACCGACTTTGACTTCCAACTTATCGTTGTCTTTTGCAAAGTCGACGAGCAGCTTGGCTGATGCTGAAACATCCTCATAAGCAAACACAAAAGCGTTTGTACCTACTAGATAGTTCTTTAAAGCAGCATCTGTCTTCGCATCATCAACAATGGCTCTTTTTGCGAGAGTGTTTCTCACAACCTTAAGCTCAGAGCTGATTCCACGCAGTTTTTTCCTGAGCGATGTTACTTGCTCAACGTTCAAACCCTTAAAATCGACCAAAAAGGCAGCTTTTGAGCGGCCCAAATAATCTTTTACGGATTTGACGGCATTTTCTTTCTGCTGTCTGTCCAAGAAGATACCTCCTTTCCTTTCTTTCGCTGCTAAATCTTTTCAAGACTCTGCAACTTTGGTTATGCGATTCAGCAGGAGGCTCACTTCATCGCATTCGCGAGGCTTGCCTGTCTCGATAGGCCCCAAAGTTTTTTACAAACTCTTCGGACTTAAACTTTCGTACCTATTTTCTCTGACCGCGTTTTTTATAAACTCTATTTCAAAACTAACTTAACTAACTTCTCTACTGATTACTTTTCAGCAGTCGCAGCTGATGAAACCTTATTTACATCGATGGCAACACCAGGGCCCATAGTTGTGGACACTGTCAAACCACGTAAATAAATACCTTTGCTCGTTGCTGGCTTCGCCTTCATCACAGCTGTCATGAGTGTCATGAAATTTTCCGTGATTTTCTCAGCGCCAAGAGATTTTCTTCCAACAACAGCGTGAATAATCCCCGCTTTATCAACACGGAAATCCAACTTCCCTTTTTTCTCTGCAGTTACGGCTTTACCGATATCAAATGTTACGGTTCCAATTTTTGGGTTTGGCATAAGACCACGAGGCCCAAGAATTTTAGCAACTTTGGAAACTGTCACCATCATATCTGGAGTCGCAATTGCCTTATCAAAGTCTAACCATCCGCCTTGGATTTTTGTAACAAGATCATCAGCACCGATAAAGTCTGCGCCGGCAGCTTTGGCTTCATTCTCTTTGTCACCTTTAGCGAATACTAGTACGCGCACAGTTTTTCCAAGTCCGTGAGGAAGCGCAATCGCTCCACGCACTTGCTGATCTGATTGCTTAGGATCAATTCCTAAGTTGATGGCCACATCAACCGATTCGTCAAAATTCGCAGTGCCTGTTTCAACGGCAAGAGCAATGGCCTCTTTCGCTCCGTAACGAACATCTGACTTCACTTTTTCTTGAGACTGTCTAAATCTTTTTCCTGACATAAAATCCTACCTTACTACTTCTAATTACGCCTCTAATTCGAGACCCATGCTTTTTGCTGTTCCTTCAACCTGACGAATAGCCGAATCAACTGTTGTACAGTTGAGGTCAGGAAGTTTTGTTTCAGCGATTTTTTTAACAATTGCTTTTGAAACCTTACCTACTTTGTCTTTCTGAGGCATTTTTGAGCCGCTTTGAAGTTTCAAAGCTTGCTTCAACAAAATGGATACTGGTGGTGTTTTTGTAATAAATGTGAAGGAACGATCCTGATACACAGTGATGATCACAGGAATAACCGTGTCACCCGCACTTTGCGTTTTTGCATTAAACTGTTTACAAAACTCCATAATGTTCACACCTTGTTGACCCAATGCCGGACCTACAGGGGGAGCTGGGTTTGCTTTACCAGCTGGAATCTGCAACTTGATCATACCCGTTACTTTTTTTGCCATATCAGAACTCCTTCAAAAATCTTTCAAACTTTAAAACTTAACTTCTTGCCTGCCAATTTTGGCGACTAGCTTTTCTCAACCTGAATAAAATCCAACTCAACTGGAGTTGGGCGTCCAAAAATGCTGACAAGAACTTTTACTTTTCCTTTTTCGGCATTGATCTCTTCAACAGTTCCATTGAAGTTGCTGAACGGACCATCTACCACACGAACGCTTTCGCCTTCAGAGAACTTAATTTTTGGCTTCGGCTTCTCTGCGCCTGAAACCATTTGCTTATTGATACGCTCGACTTCTTCTTGAGGAACAGGAGGAGGGTTTGTTGTCCCACCTACGAAACCTGTTACTTTTGAAGTTTCCTTAACAAGGTGCCAAGTTCTCTCATTCAAAACCATCTGTACGAACATGTAGCCAGGGAAAATCTTACGAGAAGTGGTCTTCTTTTCACCCTTAACAAGTTCGACAACGTTTTCAGCTGGAATTAAAATTTCACCAAAAAGCTCGACCATTTTGTGAGTACGAATGCGCTCCTCAAGAGCCACTTTCGCCTTCGCTTCTTGGCCAGTCTGTGTATTTACGATGTACCACTTCTTTTCCACTTCAAACGTCCTTACTTAAACCGTTGACTACCAATTCATCTCTAGAAGCTTTGTTACGAGGAAGCTCGAAAATGTATCGAAAACTCCTAACAAAACTCCCGAAACAAGCAACATCATGCAAACCACAATGGTCATCGCCACTGTATCTTTGCGGGAAGGCCAAACAATTTTTCGAATTTCCGTAACCACTTCTTCGCAGAACTGGACAACATTATTATTAAACTGGAGAGCCGCAAAAACACCGAATCCTACCAAAATTGGCAAACCATGCTTCACAACATCGTTTCCAGCGATTCTTGCAACAAAAGGAAAGAGAGTCGAAAACGTATCAATCAAAAGACTAATAACAAGAAAGCTCACAAGTCCTGCGAGGACAAAAGCCGTTGTTAATATTTTTTTGTTATCATTATCCATTTTCAACACCTTTATTTAATCTCAGTTTCAACTCAAAAATCTGTAATGGCAGGGCAGGAGGGATTCGAACCCACAACCTACGGATTTGGAGTCCGCCGCTCTACCATTAGAGCTACTGCCCTATTTCAATTATTTTGTTTCCTTGTGCATAGTGTGAGCATTACATCGAGGACAAAACTTTTTCTTTGTAAGACGATCGGGCGTTTTTGTCTTATTTTTATTCGTGATATACGAACGTTCTTTACAAGTTTCACATGCTAACGTGACAGAAATTCTCATACTTCAAACCTTTCAAACAACAACCAAACTCAAACTGTATAAACGCAAAAACCTTCTCTTACTTTTTTTTCGTTTTTTTTCGAAAAAAAAGCCGAGAAGGATCTTTATTTAATAGGGCCCTCTTCATCAGAGCCCTATTCTATTTTTAACTATTACTCTTTAATCTCTACAACTACGCCCGCACCTACAGTACGGCCACCTTCACGGATGGCGAAGCGGAGTTCTTTTTCCATAGCGATCGGGGCGATCAACTCAACGTCGATCTCAGCACGGTCACCAGGCATCACCATTTCTGTTCCAGACTTCAAAGTTACAACACCGGTAACATCTGTAGTACGGAAGTAGAATTGAGGACGATATCCGTTAAAGAACGGAGTATGACGACCACCTTCTTCTTTTGTAAGAATGTAGGCTTCAGCTCTGAATTTTTTGTGCGGGAATGTTGTTCCTGGCTTCGCAAGAACTTGACCACGCTCAACGTCCTCTTTTTTAGTACCACGAAGAAGAGCACCAATGTTCTCACCCGCTTGACCTTCATCAAGAAGCTTTCTGAACATTTCCACACCAGTTACAGTTGTTTTTGTTGTGGGCTTAATACCAACGATTTCGATCTCTTCGTTCACCTTTACAATTCCACGCTCAATACGGCCAGTCACTACAGTACCGCGACCAGAAATTGAGAACACATCCTCGATTGGCATTAAGAACGGCTTATCAACCGCACGTGCTGGTTGAGGAATCGCTTCATCAACAGCAGCCATCAATTTTAGAATCGCTTTTTTTCCAATATCAGAATCTTCGCCTTCAAGAGCTTTTAAAGCAGATCCACGAACGATAGGGATTTTATCTCCAGGGAATTCGTATTTATTGAGAAGTTCACGAACTTCAAGTTCTACGAGGTCCAAAAGTTCTGGATCATCAACCATGTCGACTTTGTTCATGAATACAACGATCGCAGGAACACCCACTTGACGAGCAAGAAGGATGTGCTCACGAGTTTGTGGCATTGGACCGTCAGCAGCAGAAACGACAAGAATAGCTCCGTCCATTTGAGCGGCACCGGTAATCATGTTCTTTACGTAATCGGCGTGTCCTGGGCAATCTACGTGAGCGTAGTGACGCTTATCAGTTTCGTACTCAACGTGAGTTGTAGAAATTGTAATCCCGCGCTCTCGCTCTTCAGGAGCTTTATCAATCTGATCATAATTTAAGGCCTGAGCTTTACCTGATTCAGCCAAAACTTTAGTGATGGCTGCCGTTAGAGACGTTTTACCATGATCCACGTGACCAATGGTGCCGATATTACAATGGGGTTTATTCCTCACAAACTTCTCTTTAGACATTACTTCCTCCTGCTATTGGCCTTTTCTGACCTTATTGTTCTTTGTGTTTACGTTTCTGTTTTTCTAACTTTTTCGTTCTACTTTAATTTCAATTCAGTTCTACTTCTATTCTTCTCGAGAATTCTTGAATTCAAAAATTCCTGAATCCGCGAATTCATGCCTTTAACATGGAGCCCACGGCGAGAGTCGAACCCGCGACCTCACCCTTACCAAGGGTGTGCTCTACCCCTGAGCTACGTGGGCCTACTCGCTTACTCTTGAGAAATTTGGAGCGGGAAAAGGGACTCGAACCCTCGACCCTCAGCTTGGAAGGCTGATGCTCTAGCCAACTGAGCTACTCCCGCCTAATCTCTCTTCTAAATTTTAAAAAAACTTTTTCCTTTTCTAATTCAATTCGTTCAAACTTTTCCAGTGCCTAAACAAAACTGGTGGAGAGGGAAGGATTCGAACCTTCGTAAGCATAAAGCTGGCAGATTTACAGTCTGCTCCCTTTGGCCACTCGGGCACCTCTCCTCACGCACCTCTCATACAGCGTTCAGCACTCACTTTCCTCTTGCCCGTTTTGATAAACAAAAAGTAATTACTTTCCGTCACAAAATTTGGAGCTGGTTATGGGACTTGAACCCGCAACCTGCTGATTACAAATCAGCTGCTCTACCAATTGAGCTAAACCAGCCCAGTTGAAAAGTGGTACTAAATATATATCTATCCGCTATTTAAAGCCGACACGTAGGCCGCAGTTTTACTTGATTCTAAAAGTGCTAGTCAAAGGTTATTATTGACTTTTATGTCTTCCATTGCCTGATGATTTCGGCCGTGGCAATTCCGGCTGCCACTGAAACATTCAAACTGTGGTTGGGGCTGACTTGATAAAGCCTCAACAGCTCATCACAAGCGCCTTTCGTTTGTTTTCTGATTCCATGGCCCTCTGCGCCAAGAACCCATACGACTTTATCTGGCGCCTTTAGTTGCCATATGTTGGACTTCGCTTCCGCATCGAGACCCAAAATCCAAAATCCCATCTCTTTCATCTGAAGAAGAGTAGGCCCCAAAGAACCTACTTTTTGGACAGGAACATGCTCTAAACCGCCGCTGGCCACCTTTGCAACCGTCGGACTTAAGGGAGCAATTCGAGATTCTGGAACCAAAATCCCTGAAACTCCCATCAACCAAGCTGTACGAATGATCGCCCCCATATTATGTGGGTCTTCAATTCCATCGAGCGCCAAAACCATGCTTTTTTTCTGATCTTTTAACTTATGGAGATCCAGCGTGGGGGTTTCAGACACTTCAACGAGCACACCTTGATGAACGCGGGACAACTTTTCTAATACACCCTCTTGTATATTTTCCACTCTCACCCCCTGCCTTTGCGCTAATTCTGCAATTTGCAGGAGCTCCTTGGACTCTTTCCAGTTGGCTTTGAGAAAAACTTTTTCTACGGCGTGTGGACGTACTTTAAAAACTTCCATCACGGAATGCAGTCCGACAACCTGTCTATGGCGCGACGTGGGTTGAGAGTTTTGATTTTTCGATTTTTTTTGTGAAGGTCTCATGCTGTTGCCTCTTGTACAAACATTCGGAGAGCCGCTCGAGGATCTGATGCTTGAAGAATCGGACGACCTATCACTAAATAGTCAGATCCCAATTTCATTGCCTGGGCCACCTTCATTACCCTCGCCTGATCTTCTCCTTCAATAGCTTCACCCGAGCGAACCCCTGGAGTGACCAATGTAACACCAGGAAGAACTTCGCGGATTTTTTGAATCTCATGAGGAGAGCAAACAAATCCCCTCAGCCCTGACTGAGAAGCCAGCTTTGCTAATTGGACCACTTGGTCTTGAATGGGTGCAGAGTAAAAAGAGGGTTGCTCCTCAGGTTTAAAACTTGTCAGCACAGTGACAGCGAGAATTTGAAAGGGTCTTTGTTGATTAAGTTCTTTTTCTATTCGAGCCATCAGAGAAAGAGCTGTACTTCCACTACTTGCATGAACAGTGATGAGGCTAGCGCCCATATCAAACCCTGAGCGAATCGCCCCCTCCATTGTTGAAGGGATGTCATAATATTTGTGATCTAAAAAAATGGGAGCCCACTGGCTGAGCTCACGAACCAGCTTGGCGCCATATCGGTTTGTTAAGCGTGGCCCTACTTTTAAAGCGCCTGTTTCTGGTCCCAACTCTTTTCCTAGACGCAAAGCCTCAGAATCATCATCCACATCGAGAGCTACAATGATGGGATTTTTGAGCTTTAGCATGGAGGCATGTTCTGTCGAATATGGTTTTGCACAAAACTCACCACTTGATCTGGAGCTAATGCGGTGGATTCTTTCGTCTTACGAATTATCACGTCAATCTGGTTGTTATCAACTCCGCGCTTACCAATATTTAAACGAAGAGGAACACCTAAGAGATCAGCATCTTTAAATTTGATTCCAGGACGCTCTTCACGATCGTCGACAAAAACTTCAATGCCCGAATCCCACAATTGTTTATAAATTTGCTCTGAGATTTCTGAACATTTGTTATCGCTTGGATCCAATAGACAAATATGAACATGATAAGGAGCAATAGGAAGTGGCCAAACGATGCCATCCTTATCGTGATTTTGTTCGACTCCTGCCTGTAAAGTGCGGGTCACACCAATGCCATAACATCCCATTTCGATAGGCATCGCCTTACCTTGGACGTTTAAATAGTTGGCTTTCATGGCCTTAGAATATTTTGTACCTAAATAAAAGATATGACCGACTTCAATACCACGAGTAATGCGGTAGGAGCCCTTGTCACACTTTAAGCAACGATCGCCCTCTTGGGCCATGCGAAGATCTACAAGCGCCGTTTCTTTAAAATCTCTTCCGCGATTCACATTACGAAGATGTTTGTCGTCCACATTTGCGCCTACGACAAAGTTCACATAATCTTTGAGGGCCAGATCCATATAGATCGGAATTTTTAAACCCACAGGGCCGCAACTTCCTGGATGCGCGCCGCCTGTTGCCTTCACAATTTCTTCTTCCGTGAGGAAAAGAGGATCAGAGTCTAAACCAAGAGCCTTCTTCACTTTTACCGGATTTGCCTCATCATCTCCACGAAGAAGAAGCGCCACAGGTCCTTTTACACCTTGATAAAAAAGCGTCTTCACAAGATTTTTAGCAGGAACCTTAAGGCTTTGACTCAAATCTTCGATGGTACGAAGGTTTGGAGTATCAAAAGTTTCAAGGGCTTGAGGGGCACCACTTGTAGGAGCTGGCTCTTCTCCACAATGAGCCACCTCAATGTTCGCCGCAAAATCACAAGCATTACAGAAAACAATCTTATCTTCACCGGATTCGGCAAGAACTTGAAACTCGTGAGTCATATTCCCGCCAATATTGCCGGCATCAGCCTCCACAATCCGATAATCAAGGCCTAAGCGTGCGAAAATCGCAATGTAAGCCTCTCTCATGATTTCATAACTTTTATGCGCCGATGGCACATCAGCATCAAAGCTGTAAGCATCCTTCATAATAAATTCGCGACCACGCATGAGCCCGAAACGAGGACGAATTTCATCTCGATACTTTGTCTGAATTTGATAGAGATTTTTCGGGAGATCACGGTAGCTTCGAACGTCACTTCTTACGATATCCGTAACCACTTCTTCATGAGTTGCACCCAAACAGAAAAGATGGCCGTTACGATTTTTGAATTTCAAAAGGACATCGATATTGAGGCGATTGGTTTCGGCCCATAATTCTTGGGGCTGAACCATAGGCATCAAAATTTCGGTACAATTGCGTTTATCTAGCTCTTCACGAATAATTTTTTCGATTTTTCGCAAAACACGAAGTCCCAAATTTTGAAGTGTGAAAATGCCAGGAGCCAATTTTTTAATATAGCCAGCACGAACAAGAAGCTGGTGGCTGATGATTTCAGCATCAGCTGGTGCTTCGCGAGTAGTAAAAACAAAATTCTTTGTCCACTTCATACAACATCAATTCCGTAAGATTTAATTTTGCGATGGAGATGACTTCTTTCAAGTCCAATCACTTCGGCCGTCTTACTTACGTTTCCGTTATTTTCTGCCAATTTCTTTAAAATATACTCTTTTTCGAATTGAGCTCGAGCCATTTTAAAATTTGAGATTTGGCTCACAGAATCTTCACCCAATTCATCACCCACGTTAAGTCCCGCAAACTTCAAATCATGAACGTTCACTTCTTCGCTAGGAGTAAGAATGTAAATACGCTCTACAAAATTACGAAGTTCACGAACATTGCCCGACCACTGGTATTGTTTGAGATGGTCCATGGCTTCTGCAGAAAAAACCTTAGGCTTACTAGCTCCTTCTTTTGCAAAGTATTCGCTGAAGTGCAGAATGAGGGCCGGAATATCTTCTTTACGATCTTTTAGTGGCGGAATTTTTATATAATCAGATTGGAGCATCTGCAGAAGAGGGGCGTGAAACTTTGCTTCTTTTGCCAAGATGGAGAGGTCTCGCGTCGAAGCGACAATAATACGTACGTCGCCTTCGATTTTCTGCTCTCCACCAACTCTTGTGAACTTTCCTGAAGATAAATATTCCGAAAGTTTTTGCTGTGACGACAAGGTCAGATCAGAAATTTCGTCTATATAAAGAGTGCCACCATTCGCATGGTCTAACTTGCCTTTAGTTGCCTGCTGAGCACCGGCAAAAGCCCCTTTTTCATATCCAAAAAGCTCCATCTCCATCAGATCAGGAGACAAAGTGGAACAACTGACTTCTACAAAAGGGGAGCTGGCTCGAGCGCTGAGATAATGAAGATTTAAAGCCGAAAGTTCTTTACCACTTCCCTTCTCACCATAGATGAGCACTGGGGCGGGAGAACTCGCAACACGAGAAAGTGTCTGTTTTAATGCCATCATCGCGGCATGCTCACCGATGATGGCGATATTTTTTCTCAGGCGATTAAGGAGAGAACGTTTTTCGCCCTTCTCTCTTTGATAAAGAATAATATTCGTCAAAAGAATAAAAATTTTCTCCATCGATAGCGGTTTCTCAACAAAATCCCAAGCGCCCAGCTTGGTTGCCCTCACTGCGGTTTCAATGTTTCCGTGTCCAGACATGACAATGTATTCCACATTAGGAAACTTAGGTTTTGCGATTCGTAAAACATCAATGCCGTCGTAAGTGCCCGGCATCCAGATATCGAGAAGAACAACATGTGGTTGAAACTCACCAATCATTTTAATGGCTTCTTCGCCCTGACTCGCTAACCGAACGTCGTAGTTTTCGTCTTGCAAAGAAGCACAAAGCACCTCGCGGATAGGAGCTTCATCATCTACAATGAGTACTCTAGATTTTTGGCTCATGAAATATCACCCATATCTGAAAAGTCTTTATTATTCTTAAATACCGCCGTTTGTACGACTGGTAATTCAAATATCATTTTTGTTCCCGCAGGGGAATTGGCATACGTGCGAATAAAACCATTATGATCTTCAATAATACGTTTTACGATCGCTAACCCTAAGCCTGTACCTTGCTTTTTTGTACTAAAATAAGGCTCAAAAATACGATTACGATCTGCTTCCGCAATGCCAGGTCCGTTGTCGATCACTTCAACCTTCGCAATTTTAAGCACCTTATCATAATGCGTCCTGATATCAATAGTGCCATTGGGGATCTGCTCTAACGCAGCAACCGAATTATCCAATAGATTCGTTAACACACGCTTAATCTGCTCAGGGTCAAAAGCAAATTCTGGAAGATCAGGATCGCTGTGGAATCGAAATTGAATTTCTTTATGTCCCGTTTGGAATAAGACGAGCGCTTCATCAATGATTTTGTTCAAATAACCAAAAACCGGCTTTGCCTGCGGAAGGCGCGCAAAGTTACTAAATTCATTCACGAGATTTTTAAGTTCATCCACCTGTTTAATAATTGTTTCAGTACAACTTGAAAATGCGGGATCCTGAATCGCCCCACCAAATTTCTTTTCTAAACGTTGGGCTGAAAGCCGAATAGGTGTAAGGGGGTTCTTAATTTCATGGGCGATACGACGAGCTACCTCTCTCCAAGCCGCCGCTCTTTGCGCATTCACCATGACAGAGAGGTCATCAAATACAAAAACAATACCTAGTTCTTCTCCCCCCTCATCCTTCAAAAGGGAAACTGTGAATTGCGTCAGCAAAACATCCTGGCCCACTTTGAGTTGCACTTCTTTCGTCTGACTTTGGGCACGACGAGTTTTCAGTTGAGTGATCATTTCCTCAATCACGGTGACCATCTCAGGCTTCAAAAGCTGCTGATAAGGTTTCCCGATATAATCCTCACGCCGAACGTGGAGTAAATGTTCTGCATGACTATTGATTGTCGTAATGTAGCCACGCGGATTTGCTGACACCACGCCCGTCGTAATATTTGCGAGCACGACCTCAATATAGCGATTGTGATCATCTAGCCGGTTGAGTGTTTCTTTTAACTCTAAGTTCGCTTTATTGACCTGCTTTTCCGTTTGATCAAGGTTGAAGGTCATCTGGTTAAAGCTATTAATAAGTTGGGTGATCTCTTGGCTTCCCGAAGTAATTCCCACAGGTTGATAATTCCCCGCGGAGATTCTTCTGGTCGCAATTCCTAGTAATTCCAAAGGGGTCGATAAGGTTTTGGCAAGGTGAAACCCAAACCAAGTCGCTGCTAACAAAATGACTAATGTCATAAGAATCAAAATAATAAGGTAGATGGATTTAATCGGATATTCGAGCGGGTTAATATCTCGAAAATCATCGTAGGCCGCCGCAATATCATCCATTTTCGAAATCAGGGACATCGGCACAAAGGAGGAAACCACCACGGCTCCTACCTGTTTTTTGTTCCACTCTAAAGGTACGATAACACGTACCAAGTTACCTTCTCCAAAATGGTGAATCATCGAAGCTTCGACCTTTTGTCCAATTCCTTTTTGGAGGAACTCCATGCTGACACGAGGAATTTCAGGAATGGCCTCGTCTTTTGAAATCACGACCGCTCTCTGACCGAAAATTCCTGGATAATATTCAACGGCATCAATTCGGTATCGATCTAGAAGTTGTTTGAGACTTTGATTGATGTTTCGTGCCTTCGTTTCTTTGAGATTGCGCGCAATCTGGTGAGCGAAGTGATAGTTCTTTTTCTTCGCCGTTGTGTAGTAGGCGTTTGTGACTTCCAAGGAATCTTTTAAAACTCCGGCCATTTTCGCACTAAACCATTTATCGAAATTTGAATTAATATAAAATACCGAAATCAAGAACATGAGAACGGTAGGTACAAAGCTAAACGCGACGAAAGCAGCAACGAGCTTTCCCTTAAGAGAACTTCCAATTAGCTTACTTTGTCTTTCAACGAAAATTTTAACGACGTTTCGAAAGATGAGAAATAAGAGAAATAGCAGAAGGGCAATGTTGAGGTTCACAAGCCCGAAAAAGAAAATCGAGTGAATGAACGGGAGCTTCTGACTCACGGAAGTCATGAAGTATCCCACCCACGTAAGGACTAAAAATAGAAGACCCAAGACCACGACGAGAACAAGTTCTCGTCGACGCTTTTTAGCCTCTTGCTGCTCAGCCTTGAGCCTTCCTTCATTGGAGATATCCATATTAGAGCTACCCACAGGCTTCTATGCTAGAGCTCATCTTAAAAATAGGCAAGGCTTGCCTATTTTTAAGATGAGCTCTGTTTTATCCTAAGGGGAGGAAAGAAAACTTATTGCGGAATTTCGCGGTAGATCGAACTGCCAACCTGAAACGCAGGTCCGCCTTTTTTGATCAACTCGAGGCAAAGATTTTTTGCTTCTTCGCTATTTAATGCATCTGCTTGATAGGGAATGCCTGTTGTAACAACGGCTGAGTCCAAGATGAGCTTTGCATCATATGCACTCACTCTCTGCTGCAAGCTTTTTAGAAAGTGATTCAACGTGATCTGTTCCATTACATACTCCTCAGTTTGAAGGGGGATTGATTGACTTGACTAACTTAATCATTTCCAAAGCGACCTGAGCCGCCTCGTAACCTTTATTTCCATGTTTGCCCCCCGCGCGATCCAATGCCTGCTGTAAGTTTTCTGTTGTGATCACACCAAACGCGACCGGCTTTGTGAACTTCAATTGAAGTTCCGTACAACCGCGTTCAACCGCTTCACAGATAGACTCATAGTGAGTGGTTTCTCCGCGAATGACCGCCCCTAAGGCCACCACTGCATCAACCCCCGATTGCAATAGCGCTTGTGCGGCTAACGGAATTTCAAATGCGCCAGGAACGCGAACCACTTGTGTTTGGGTAACTCCTGCTTCTGAAAGATATTGAAGGGCACCCGTTTCTAAAATTTCGGTAATTTGAGAGTTCCATCGCGCGGTTACAACACCCACACGCACATGAGGCATTTGAATTTTGGAAAATTCAGGGCGCAAATCGCTCATAGCTGCCCTTCAGGCGTCGGAGTCTCTTTCCAGGTATCAAGTCCGAGAAGATGACCTAATTTTTCTTTTTTTGCTGAGAGATAAGATTTGTTTTGGCTGTTCCAGCCTGCTTCCAGAGGAACACGCTCAACGATTTCTAATCCGTAACCTTTGAGACCGATGCGTTTCGCGGGATTGTTCGTCATCAAACGAATTTTTTGAAGACCCAATGAGCGTAAAATTTGAGCGCCAATTCCGTAATCACGACGATCCGCAGGGAATCCTAAATGAATGTTGGCCTCTACTGTGTCGAGACCAGAATCTTGTAGTTTGTAAGCTTTAATTTTATTTGCAAGTCCGATTCCACGACCTTCTTGTCGCAAATATAGAATAAGACCTGAGCCTTCTTTTTCAATAAATTGAATGGCTCGCTGAAGTTGAGGACCACAATCGCAGCGCAAACTTCCAAACACATCACCGGTCATACATTCTGAATGAACTCGTACTAGAAACGGTTTATCAGCTTCAACTTCACCCTTTTGCAGTACAATATGCTCTGAATCATCAAGGAGATTTTTAAATACTCGAACCTGAAACCCTTCTCCCCATTGTGTAGGTAGACGAGCCTCGGCAACCTCAGTCACCAGACTTTCATTTTGTACTCGATAACGAATCAAATCGACGATCGTTCCAATTTTAATATTAAATTTCGTAGCGAAAGCTTTGAGATCTGGCAAACGAGCCATTGTTCCATCTTCATTCATGATTTCACAAATGACGGCAGCAGGGTTTAGTCCAGCAAGACGAACCACATCCACACTCGCTTCCGTATGCCCGGCTCTTTTTAAAACACCACCAGATTGAGCACGAATAGGAAAAATATGTCCTGGAGTAATAATGTCCGAAGGAACAGCATCAGGATTTGCAGCCACACGAATCGTATGCGCACGGTCAGCCGCAGAAATACCAGTTGTTACGCCTTTTGATGCTTCAATGCTGACGGTAAAAGCAGTGCGATTAGGTGAGAAGTTCAGTTCTTCACGTACCATCAAGGGAAGATTTAATTTTTTGGCATGGTCTGCAGTGACACTGAGACAAATAAGCCCGCGAGCTTCTTTGGACATAAAGTTGATAAATGCAGGTGTGATGGCATCGGCAGCAATAACCAGATCACCCTCGTTCTCTCGATCTTCGTCATCAACTAAAATGACCATGCGGCCATTTTTAATGTCTTCAATGATTTCTGTAACGCTATTCAAAATCTACTCCGTCCAACCCGCCAGGACTTTGTCGCTTAAAATTAATCAGCGCGCGCGCCATGCAATCTACTTCAATGTTCACATAATCGCCCGTTTGCAAAGTGGGGAGGTTGGTTCGGCGAAGGGTCTCAGGAATAAGGCAAACTTCAATTTGATCGCCTTCGATTTTGTTCACCGTGAGGCTTACCCCATTGAGAGTCACACTTCCTTTTTTCCAAATGTACGGAACAGTCTCAGTAGGTGCTTGAACTTTTAAAATCAGTGATTCTCCCTGACGGAGAGATTCTTTTACCTGAGCAACACCATCCACGTGACCGAGCACCATATGACCGTGCATACGATCACCTAAACGAAGAGATCGCTCGACATTCACTGGCTTTTTGCTTTGTAAGTCGTTGCCCCAAGTGGTGAGATGCAAAGTTTCAGGGCCAATTGTAAATTCAATTTGTTCAGGTGAAATAGATTCGACGGTCAGACAAGTACCGTTAACAGAAATGCTATCCCCTAAAGAAACATCATCAAAAATAAAGGGACGTTCGATGATGAGTTTACTGACATTCTCTTGGGTTTCGAGCGATAAGATGCGCGTTTGACCTTCAACTATACCTGAAAACATTTCGAGACTATAACTCCATTGACATATCACGTCAATGGAGCAATCGAAATTCTTAGGGTTTAATCAACGAAAGTAATGAGGCGCAGGGTGGTTTCTAACATATTGTTAGTGTTGATGTTTTCGCCAGGTACGGGCAAAATTTCAATCTGCATAGGATAGTTTGGATTAGGAGAAGTCGCCTCTTCAAGAAGCCAGGTCGCTTCCATCACAACTTCACCCCCTGCTGGGACCTCAGATGTGCGTGTTGAAGAGATTGCAGCAAGGTTCTTCCATTTTTCATCCAAAAGATTGTCTGGGGTTAAATCTATGCGAATTTTTGCCTGAGGAATTTCTGCCGGTACCAAGCCAGAATTATGAACGCGAAATTTCACTCGAACGTCATTACCGCCCTCTTCAACCCACACAAATTCAGGTAGAATTGCCAAATCCGGCTGTAAGGAGCGCACGGACCCTTTCCATTTCACTGTCTCTCTTGTAATGGGTGAGCGAGATTTCAACTTATTTGCAACCACACGCCAGGCTTCATATCCCGTGTCGTTCCATACTTTGGGTCCGATCGGAACTCCCATTTCGCGAAGTCGCAAAAAGAAATCCAAAATACCTCTCGTGCTCGAAATAGAATAATTTTGAATCAAAGAAAGTGGTTGTCCGCCCACCTTGATGGAGACAATTGGATCCGTTTTATTGTGATCAATGACCATTTCAAGATTGCTCATTTTAAGAGGGAGTTTCGCTTTAGCAAAAACACTCATGAGTGCTCGCAAAACATACCCGCGCACATTATAAGTGAGAATGGTCCACGCTTTTTTGTTTTCGTTTTGATAAACATGTGGAAATAAATTGAAAAGATCAGCCGTGTGATTCCAACCTTTCAAAAGGTCAGAGCTGGAAAACATCGGCGTATCAAATGCAACGTCTGTCTGGCCGACTTCACGAAGAGCATCAACGCTTAGTTGACCTAACCAATCATTTGTAAAAAGATCGTTCGCAATCGCCAATTCCACTTCACTAAAAACAACATTATCACTAAAAATCGGGCCGCCAAATTGCTGTTCTATTTTTTTCTCTGCGAGGCCTACCAGCTGCATCACTTGTGGATTAGCTGGTACGGAGCTGTCGATATGATGAAGGGTGTGTCGTGTTACCGAAATCGCACCGCTGTCAGCGATATTGAACTCGTACTCACCTAAGAACTCTCCCCATTTTCCGACATGAAAAATAGGTACATGATTTTGGTAGAATGGTTCTTTAAGAAGAAGATGTGAGTGCCCACCAATAATCACATCGATGCCAGGAATACGCGCCAGCATTTTATCTTGCCCATACCCTAAGTGAGTCAACGCAATGACTACATCACATCGTTCCACCGCACGAAGATGTTGTACGTAATTTGATGCCGTTGTGAACGGATCTACAATTTTCACCGGCGCAAAAAAATGATCAAAGATCACTTGAAAGGTTGAAAGACCTAAAATTCCAATCTTTTTTCCGCCCACATATTTGATCGTGTAGGGTTTAATCACCTGCTCTAACGGAACCTGAGGGGAAAGACCTTGAAAATTGAGGTTCGCACTAATCACGGGAGTTTTCATGTTGGCTTTTAAAAATGCATCGTAAAGCTCATTAGGACCAACAAGCCAATCATGATTTCCTAAGACCAGAGCATCGTAGTTAAACGTCTGAAGAAGAGTCTGTGTCTGCGCACCTGAATCAAGAGTAAAGAAAATATTGCCTTCGCTCCAATCACCCGCATCAAGCAAAAGCGTATTGGGAGTCGTCTGGCGAAGTTGATCGATTTTAGTTTTCAATCTCGCAAAACCGCCAAGTCCTCTGACAGATTGTCGGCTTGTAAAATGACTATGAAGATCACTGGTATGGAGAATAGTGAATTTTGTGTCAGCGAATGCGGTAGAGCTTGCGACCAGGATACAAAACACTAGGATGTCGTACAGTCGGCAAAAGCGTATCATGTTCCCCCTAAGCCCTCTAAGATCCCGAGGGCTATCGATGCTTATTTCTTTCAATAGTTTAGAAAGGTCAATCCTTTACTTTTGAGTCGATTGTGGCTCGGGTTTAAATTGCTTTAAACGTACAGCAGCACCAGACATAACGCGTTCAAAAGTCGGTCGTTCAATCTGGGCGGTGCTTACAGAATAATCATCGTAAACTTCACCAAGAGTGATTACGGCTGTCGGTACACCAGGTCGTTGATCGATGCGGTAAGAAAGTGGTGATTCGCAAGGCTGATTATTATCTTCCCACTCGTAAATTTGGTTGTGCACGGTCAACACGTCCCCAACTTGAAGACCTGCATTTTTACCTGCGTTGATAATAATGGCGATGTCTTTGTCTTTGATCACTTGTGATTCCCAAGTCACTTCCGCAAGTTTTGTAGATAGCTTTGCGAGAGCTTTTTCGACCGCCGAACGACCCACTTTTTCTAATGGAGTTTGGAAGTAAAATTCAGGACCAGCTTGGAATCCCTTAAAGTTGATATTCGCGTTGATTCTCGTCTTTGTTTCGTTGGATGTCGAAGAGGAAATCGCTTTGTAATACAGAGTGAGAGGGTCATATGCACGAAGAGTTAATCCCATCTGTGCTGTATCCACCTTTACGGTGCCATCCACTGAAATTCCGCCTAGATCACCATCTGGTGAGTAACCAAATCGCATTCCGAAGGAAGAAAGAAACTCGAAGTGAGTGACATCTCCATTGATATTAAACAATGGGGCATTTCGCACGCAAGTAGGTGCGTCTTCGTCTGTTGCCTCCATAATATCCATCTCGTTCATTTTCGGTACACGGCCAGCTAAGTAAAAATCAGCATGATTTTGGACAACTTCTTCGAGCTGCGTACTTACGGGTACAGAAAAGTCCACAACTACGCCACCAGGTGCTTGAAATTTTTGAGATTTCACACCTACTACTCCTACACCCATTTGCAGTTTGCGAACGGCACCTGCAAGGGGTTGTTCGCAACTTTGGTTTGCCATAAGAGGGAGCGCGAGGGCGACAACACCAACTGCTCTTGTAAATGGATTCAATTTTTTCATAAAAACTCCTTTAGATTGTCTCATTTTTTTGATGCTTTTAAATTTGTCTGGTTTAATTGTTTAATAAATTCTTCCACCACTCCACGACCGGCTTTCGCAAGTCGCACTTTCGAACCAAGGCCACCAACTTTATAATCATCTTTTGATTCTGCAGCTTCGATTACACCTTCCACACCCGATTGACTGGCAACGAAAACTTTTTTACCTGCACGCACACAGAGTTCGAGTCCCATTTTATAGGCTTCGCTCTCAATTGCTGGTTGAAAAGGCACAACGACGTACTGGATATCTTCGCGCTTCGAAGCATATTCTAGAGCCTGATAAAGAGTGGCACTATGAGTATCTCCTCTTGGGCCAAAAACTTTTAAAGGCACGAGAGTGAATGGCACCTTGATTTGCTTTTCCATCAAGAGAGCCGCGGCCGTTCCCATTCCTAAATCATCCGATGGACGCTTATCCCAGGAAATAAAATCAAAACCACTGTTTTCAAGATGCGATTTTAATTTCTCTTCTTTTGGTGACACGCCCGAGGCAATAAGAGCGATTTTAGGTGCCGCACTTAACGCCGCTAATTTTTGCGTAGACAGTTTTTGATCTAAAGAGTCAAAAGGTTGATCCAAAACTGTTTTGTAACGGATGTAACCATACACCCACAAAATGTTCATCAGCCAACGCTCAATCATACCGGGCTGTTTTCCTGCACAAAGGTTCGCGATAGGAGCCACGTCTTCTGGCAATGAAATTTGACCAAGATCTTTTGTACCTAAAGAAATGCTTTGAGTCGAAGAGTCCCCAACCGCCGCAAGAGTTCTAAAAGAAGCTTCTGGTTCTCCCCAAACGTTAACACCTAACACATGGAAACGGAGAGGCTCGCCAACAAAAGGTTTATAAACATTTGTCGATTCAGGACGAATGAGAGAGGCTTGTGCAAAACTTTTTGTGATTGTATAGACAGAACCTAACCCTGAAATAAGCTGCATCCCTTCGGTAAGGCCCTCATCAAAGCCACCCGGAATGATCCACTGAGCTTCATCAAACTTTGCTGTAATGTCTGTTTGCCAAAGCACTGTTGGGAGTTCTTTTTCAAAATTTTCTACAATGGTAGGTAGAAGTTGCGCGAGAGATTGTCGTAGCGTTTTACGCTTTTGAATTTCCACTCCCACTAAAATTCCTGAATATTGAGCGCCAATATAGAGATCTCGTCCAGAACCTTTGAGCTCAAAACGATACTCCCTTTTGTAGTTCAACTCAGGAGCCTCGACTTCAAACACAATTTCGGATTTCACTTCAAAAGTTTTTTTACGAAAACCAAATCCGTATCCAAGGATAGAGAATGTTACGCCCTCATCTGCATCAAAACCAAAGTTTGAACGGCCGGGGCCAAAACCTTCGGGCTCCATTTGGCCCGAAAAGAAATCCACCACTGAACAAAGTTTTCCACTGCTTTCCTCAGGAATAGCCGAAAGCTGAGGCTTTTTAATGAACTCATTATCCTTTGCGCCTTCGCGCCCTTCGTTAAAAGGATTGATGCGATCTGGAGCAAATCCGTAAACAGCTCTATTACTTCTCTCGCCAGAAGCATAGAGCAAAGTTTCTACACGAGGTCGGATGAAAAGTTGGGCTTCACGACGTGATACAGCTTGCATCAGCACCGAAGCCTCCTTTTGAGAGAACACACTCATATCTCCTGAGGAGGAACTTAAAGGAGAAATTTCTGAACGAGCTTGAGTATCGCGTAGATAAGTGAATTCCATCCCAGGAAGTCGCTCGGCTAACTCTTGAAGAACCTGATCGACACGTTCTTCTGCTTGAAAGGTTTGTGTCGAAAAAAGCGAAGCTCCACCAGAGCCAGTTAAAATCAAATAACGATCTGTTAAATAAAGCGTCTCTGAGACTAAGTGAGAAACCTCGACACCATGACGAAGTCGCTCACCATCCATAAATGTAAGCCAACGGTCTTCTGTAGGCTCCACACGCACACGTACCTTTGGCTTCGCCTCTTGTGCGAAAGACCAGGTACTGACTAAAATGAGAGCGCTAAAAATAATCGTCTTCATACTTCTCCAAAAGGACCGTCCAGAGATCTTTGTCTTAAGACGTAGATACCAGTCGGAGTGCGGATTTCAGGACTGAAGTGGGCAATTTGACCCTCTAAAGTCTCGTCGAAGATAAGCACTCGCCACCAAAGTCCGACAAAAAATCTGGACCTTCAACGAGAGCATTACGCTGTGTGCTTTGTTTCAAAAGGACCTAGACTAGCCCAATTGTTTAACCCGAACTCCTCCATGAGATTCCATCAAGTATAGAACTGTTCGATGATCTCTTCACGAAGAGGGCAAATATTGAAAATGCTAGACGAATTCGAAATTAATCTCAGAGCGAGACAAGCCAAGTCTGCAGAAAATTTAACTATTTTTTAAAACGTAATTTGAAAAAAAATATTCTCACTAGAACATCAACACTCTGAAGAACAATTCCTCTCAACGCGATTTCAATCAGTTTAATGTTGAATCCTTACGGCGTTTGCAGAAAACGTGCAACCTCACGATTGTCACGATCACAATGTTTGCCCGTACGGCGCACCCAAGTCATAGAGGGCACGCGAGCCTCTTGAGCAAGACGCGCAAAGCTTTCGCTCCCTTCAAAAAAGCCAAATTCATCGGTGTCGCCACAGGTAATATAAAGAGGAGGAGTTTGGGCTCCTAACTTCGTCTTCGCTAGTAACAAAGGGTTGGACTGATCCCAATCCTCTTTATCCTTGTGAAAAATTCTCTGCATAAACATACCCCACCAAATATTCGATTTTTTTGCGCCACTTCTCGTGAGGAATTCTTGCACTTCCTCTTTTTTAGCAAATGGTGAGAGAGGCAAAATCGCTGGACATGCTAGCACTACTTTGTCGAAAAGCTCTGGCTTCTTCATCACAAGTTGAGTCGCGTTGAAACCACCCATAGACATTGAGAGAATTAATCTTCGCCCAGTCACTCCACCCATTTTCGTTTCTAAAAATGGCATTATGCCGTCTATAAAATAGTCGAAGAGACTACTCGTAGATTTTTTATTTTTCTCAGCCAAAATCCAAATGGGGCCAAAATTGATCGACACCACTCGGGGCATTGGAATCCCCATAGCTCTCCACTCGGCGCGAAACTCTTTCCACTTTTTCAAGTATTCTTTTTCGTTCCCACCGGCGCCGTGAAAATAATAAATCACATCAGGATTGTTACTGGTGATTTGGGAGTGAATACAATAAGCAAACTTCTTATTAAGACTAAACCATTCACACGTTGAATGAATATCTGAATCTTCACCAGCAAAAACAAATGAATTTAAGAAGAATATGGCAAGAAAAAGTCCCCATTTCACACGCACCTCATATCTCTATTTTAAAAAGAGGTGAGGTGCATCACAAGGACAGTTTTGAGAAAGCCGACTCGGCTTTAATCTACATCCTCTATATGGATTTCATTGTTTTTGATGACGAAATGGACTTTATCCCCAGCAATGGTTTCGTGAGAAATCACCTTCTTTGCGAGATGGTTCAGTATGTGTGTTTGAATCGCTCGCTTGAGGGGACGGGCTCCATAAACAGGATCAAAGCCCACGTTCGCGAGGTAGTTATATACTTCCTCATCAAAGAAGAGGTGAATATTTTTTTCTGCCAACCGTTCAGTGGCCTTTTGTACCTGAATCTTCACGATGTCTTTAATAATCTCTTTTTCTAGAGGGTGGAAAATCACGGTCTCATCAATACGGTTGAGAAACTCTGGCCGGAAATGAGTTTTCACGGCCTCAAGCACAGCACTTTCTTTTTGCTTCGCTGTAAGCGCTTCGTTTACGAGACTTTGTGATCCGAGATTAGAAGTCATAATCAAAACGGTGTTTCGGAAATCAACCGTGCGCCCCTGCCCGTCTGTCAAACGGCCATCATCTAAAACCTGCAAGAGAACATTGAATACGTCGGGATGTGCTTTTTCAATTTCATCAAAAAGAACAACGGCGTAAGGGCGGCGGCGTACCACTTCTGTGAGCTGCCCACCTTCATCGTAACCTACGTATCCCGGAGGTGCACCGATCAAACGAGAAACCGAGTGTTTCTCCATATATTCGCTCATATCAATTCGCACGAGAGCTTGTTCGGTATCAAAAAGGAATTCTGCTAAACCTTTTGCCGTCTCAGTTTTCCCTACACCCGTAGGTCCTAAAAATAAAAAGCTACCAATAGGCCGGTTCGGGTCTGATATTTCCGCGCGTGATCTGCGAACGGCATCGGCTACCAAGCGAAGAGCGTGGTCTTGACCTACAACTCTTTTGCTCAAAGCTTTTTCCATTTCTAAAAGTTTTTGAGCTTCGGCTTCTAACATTTTACTGACAGGGATACCCGTCCATTTCGAAACCACTTCCGCGATTTCTTCAGGCCCTACTTCTTCTTTCAACATCGATTTTTTGTCGGCACCCTGACGTACCACTAAGCGCTGGTTTGATTCGGCTAATTTTTTTTCTAAAGCGGGGAGCTTTCCGTACTTGAGCTCTGCAGCTTTTTCCAGCTCACCGTGACGCTCGGCTTTTTCAATTTCTCCACGTAAAGTTTCAATTTGTTGTTTATATTCTTTTAAGCCAACAATATCTGCTCGTTCAGCTTCCCACTGAGCGCGCAACTGATGCGCTTCTTCTTGAAGGTCGGCAATTCGCTGTTCAAGGTGCGTCAGTTTGTCTTTAGAGCCGTGGTCACTTTCGCGCTTCAAGGCTTCCCGCTCAATTTGCAAATGAATGAGCTTGCGTTCAATTTCATCAATTGCAACCGGAATGCTCCCAATCTCGATACGGAGTTTGCTGGCGGCTTCATCCACAAGATCAATCGCTTTGTCTGGTAAAAAACGCGAAGTGATGTAGCGATTCGATAAAGCGGCCGCCGATACAAGAGCTGAATCGGTAATTCGAACGCCATGATGAACTTCATATTTTTCTTTAAGCCCGCGCAGAATGGTAACGGTATCTTCCACACTTGGTTCTTTGACAATCACGGGCTGGAACCGACGCTCCAGTGCCGCATCTTTTTCGATATATTTTCTATATTCATCTAAAGTCGTCGCGCCGATACAACGCAAGTCGCCACGTGCAAGCGCTGGTTTTAAGAGCTGGCCCGCATCCATAGCTCCATCGGCTTTACCGGCTCCCACAAGCGTGTGAAGCTCATCGATAAAGAGAATCATCTCCCCTTCACTGGAGGTCACTTCTTTAATAACCGCCTTTAAACGATCTTCAAATTCTCCGCGATATTTTGCGCCTGCGATCAAGGCACCCATATCAAGAGACAAAAGTTTTTTATTTAAAAGAGTGTCAGGTACATCGTTTTTTATAATTCTTAAAGCCAGGCCCTCCGCAATGGCCGTTTTTCCCACACCAGGTTCACCAATTAAGACAGGATTGTTTTTTGTTCTTCGTGACAAGACCTGTACGACACGACGAATTTCTTCATCGCGACCAATCACGGGATCTAATTTATTGTTAGCCGCAAGCTCAGTTAAGTCGCGCGCATATTTTTTGAGGACTTCATATTTAGCTTCAGGGTGATCGTCAGTGACCTTTTGATTACCTCGCATCGTCTTGAGGACAGGTTCTACTTTTTCCCGCGAGAGCCCTACTTCCTGCAACATTTTTTTACCATCAGCAGTAGGGGCATGAAGAAAAGCTAAGAGAATATGTTCAGTGGAAATGTAGGAATCCCCCATCAGCTTGGCTTCTTCCTCCGCCCGGCGCAAAATTTTAGCGGCTTGTGAACTTAAACCCACTTTCGAAGACTCACCCGAAGCTCGAGGGAGGCGATCTAGTTGTTTCTGGAGGGTTTGTTTTAATGTTGAAAGCTGCCCACCCGATCTTTCAATCAAGCTCGGCACAATGCCCTCAGACTGCTCTAATAAAGCGAGGAAAAGATGCTCCGGTTCAACCACAGGATTCTGCAAAGATTCCGCAGTTTGCACAGCCGTATTGATGACTTCTTGGCTCTTTTGCGTCAACTTGTCTAGATTCATGACAGCCTCTTACTCCAAATGCTTTGAGTTCTTTCGTCAATGACCATAATTCATGTGGTCAAATACTAGTTGAATTTAAGATGGGTTCTCATTAATAAAAGTCAATGGCCAAACAGGGTATATATCTTGATCCTATTCATCCCACTGATTTTCTTAAATTAAACATCACTTTTTATTGTGAACAGTGCTCTCACTACGATCCCGTAAACGATAAATGTACAATGGGATATAATCCCCAAAATCACAAAAAAGAAGTACAGATGAAAACTTATGAAATCAGCGGTCGCGTCGCTTTTTGCCGGCATATGGAAATTGATTAAAAATGTTGGAGTGGGTTCTTCCTTTTTCTTTGTTGATTTTTCTTCTTCTTGTTGTGGGTTTTTATACGCAAAAGAAAACATTAGCACCAAGCTCCTCAACACCCCAACAGCCTACCGACACTACAAGTTTTTTAGAAATTAAAGATTTTAAAGTTTTCTATCAGCAAGCAGGAAGTGGCCCAGATGTTCTCCTTCTTCATGGAATTGGTGCCTCCTCCTATACGTGGAGACTCCTGCTCCCGCTCTTAAGCCGTCACTACCGTGTGACCGCCGTAGATTTGCCAGGCTTTGGTAAATCCACAAAGAATGTGTCGGTCTCTTATGGTTTAGACGCTCAAGTCGAACGGTTGATTGAAATCATGGATCGCTTAAGGATCTCTCAAGCTCACCTTGTTGGAAGCTCTATGGGCGGAGCCATTGCTCTCTGGCTCGCGAGAAAGTATCCTGAGCGCGTCCTTCATCTTGCCCTGATTTCGCCTGCCGCCTCTCAGGGACTTGTGCATTATGATTTTTTTAAGCACGCTCGCATCGGGACCTGGGTCACACCTTTCGTCGGCCCTCGAATTGGTCGGCGTATTCTCAATTACGTTTACCATGACCGAAATCTCATTACCGCCGAGACTGTCGAAAAGTATATGGAACCATATATGACAGATCCCGCGAGTGTTGTGACTTTCATCAAGGCGGTCGAAGCGCTTCGTGACGCAAGACTCCCCATCGATCTTTCACAAATTCAATGCAAAGTGGCCCTGTTGTATGGAGAACAAGATCTTGTGATTCGAAAAAAACACATGGAAAAAGTTCGCTCCTCTTTTGTAGCAGCTCCACAATATTTTTCGCACCCAACCCTTGGACATCACCCCATGGAAGAAGATCCACAGTGGGTTTTTGAGTGTCTGCGCACATTTTTTTAGTCTTTTCTCTCCCAGTCCCTTGGCGAGTTCGTCAAAAAAAATGAATGATCGTCCAGTTTCTCTCCTCGTTCATCGTCGAGGAAAACAGGGTTTTTCGTCGAGAAATAATCACTAAGGTCTGACAGACTCGACGAGGCCTTCGACTAAATCGTACAGACCTGGGCCTTTATACCGTCAAGAATCCAACTCTCGTCCCGAGAAGTTTGTTGTAGGTTGAATTGCTCGAGACAAGTTTTCTCTCAAGCACTTCACAAAAGAAAAATCTCATCGTTGAAAGGAGGATCATCAAGGATGACGAGAACAAAGTAGTAGAACGTTGACTGAATGTTTACCGCAAGAATGCGGATGTACTCAAACTAAGGCTAGGATGCCGACCCAATAAAGGGTTTTTTCAAGGAAGGGACTTTTATATGAAATTAACTAACTAATTTAACGTTTTTTAAAACGGAGGATAAAATGGGAATGCGAGTAACAACAAACGTAAGTGCGATCAATGCACAACGTAATTTGGTGAATAGCCAAAATCAAATCCAGAACTCTTTCGCTCAATTGTCGAGCGGAAGTCGTATCAATAAGTCTGCAGATGATGCTGCAGGTTTAGCAATCTCTGATGGCCTACAAGCTCAAATCAGATCAGCTAGACAAGCTAACAGAAACGCTAACGACGGTATCTCTATGATTCAAGTCGCAGAGGGCGGTCTTTCTGAAATCAGCAACATCGTTACACGATTAAGAGAACTTGGTATCCAAGCTTCTTCTGATACAGTGGGCGATCGTGAACGTTCTTTCATCGATAAAGAGGTTCAAGCGTTGAAGTCAGAAGTTCAGCGTATCGCAAGCGTAACAACATGGGGCACAACAAAGCTTTTGGATGGAACTACTCCAAACTTTGATTTCCAAGTTGGTATCTTTAACAACGATTTCGAAGATAGAATCACATTTGCTGCTAGCGAAAACGTTGCTACAGTTGACTCTCTAGGTATCTCAGGACTCGATTACAACAATAAAGAGGGCGCTCAAATGGCACTTCAATCTCTTGATGAATCGATCCTAAAAGTGAACCAGATGCGCTCTAACTTCGGTGCTTTACAAAACCGATTGCAGTCTACATCTGCTAACTTAGGAGTTGCTGAAGAGAATTTATCAGCTGCTAACAGCCGTATCCGTGATACAGACGTAGCTCGCGCTTCTTCTGAACTCACTCGTAACAACATCTTGTTACAAGCTGGTACTGCAACTCTTGCTCAAGCCAACCAAGTTCCAAGCCTAGCTTTGAAATTGATTGGTTAATTAATAAATAGTCAAAGATTGTGGCGTAAGTGGAAACACTTACGCCATTTTTGTCCCGTCCTTCCGTTTTACTCGAATACCTCCAGTTGATCGGAGGTATTCACTTCTTGAGATATGAGCTGCTCAAACTCGCAACAATTTTTTCGTCAAAAACTTCGACAGCCCCAACCGTGCCCCTTCCAGTCACCTAAAAATACTTAAAATTGAGGTCTGCGGCACTCCTTTACCCTCAGTGCCTATAAAATCATTAGAGATCTGTGGAATACTTCTTGTAGTTAGAATCACCATATCAGTTCGATATTGCCTGGAAATAGTTTCCAACAAATTTTCGAACGGAATCGGATCAACCACGGGATCACTTATGCAAACTATTGGGCTAAAAATAATGAGTATTATAGCGATGATTTTACTTCTTGAAGATTCTGGGTGGGCTCAGTATACACCGCAGACCTACGCTACCGCGGCCCACACCCGAGGACGATTAATCACCGCATCCGCACATGACCACCAAATTCTTTTACTGGAACATAGTACCGCAGAACTCTCTAAGTTTAAGCAGTATGCTTTTTTTGGAATACGAGATATCGAGAACGGTCTGCGAAGACAAGTCTTCGGCTTTAGAAAAGTAGGCGCTAATCTAGTTGAATCTGAATTGATGACAGAGCTCACTCGCGCATCTCCTCATGAATCTAGTTTTGATGGCTACTTTTTTTCTGAAGGCGGAAAAAAAGGTGAACCCGTTCTTATGAAGTCTCTGGGAGACCCTGACTTTAGCGGAAGCTATTCCATCTTTTTCTCCAATCGCAAAATCGCACGCAACGAAACCGGAGATGCTCGTCGGTACGAATCTCTAGATCTTCTCCTTGCAGAAGGACGTGACGGCAGACACCATCCTATCTACTTGGATCCCAAATCACTTACACCTATCAATTCAGACTCAAACATTGAAAAACAGAGCTTTTACTCATGGCTGAGAAGGCAAAAACTCTCAGGACCTAAAGCCACTAAAGGTAAATGTGCTATTCTTCATTACTGACTCAGCTAAAAAATGTTTTGCGTAACAACAAACGTATTTTGTCCTGTCCTTCCGTTTTACTCGAATGCCTCCAGATGATCGGAGGTATTCACTTCAACGATGCCTCTCTAGCCTCCACTATTGTTTGGCTCACATTTTGCAATTTCTAACAGAATGCGCTGGCTCTTACTTACTTTTTTATATTTATCAATAGCTCAAGCTCATGCAACTCCACTCTCTTGTGGTGGCCTAAGCGGAGAAGACTATAGTCGTTTTTTTCGTAACAGTTCTACATTAGCTACAAAAAAAACTTATATTCCCAATATGTTAGAAGTTGAAGCCTATTTTAAGGAATGGCTTCTCAGCGAAAATACAAGCCAAACCTTTAAAGAGATGTTTTTTCAACTCCATCACCTGGCTGCAAATGGAAGCTCCGGCCGTTCCACCTACCGCCCACCTAAATCCCCTCCCAATATGAGGATAGGAGAAAAAAGGCAAGTCGCTCCTGTTCATTTAATTTTTGATCAAACGGTCATTAAAGAAATTCTTAAGTTAACAAGTCTAGAATGGAGAACTGATAGAGACGCCATCTATAGAATAAAATTGAGAGAGCCCCCTCCTGTCCTCCCCACTTTTTTTGCTCGTGGCGAAAAGCCCAATCGTGTCGGCCAAATTGAAATGGTTCATGCGATGGATCATGAATTAGAAGCCATTCACTCCAAAATGTCACATTTGCTTTCGGAAATTCGTTTAGATCTACAGCAGAAAAAACCAACGCGCACTGTGCTTGAAAAACTCGCTTACTACTACCAACTTGGTTGTTTCGCACACACCTTTGAACGTATTAATAATTCTATATTAATGGCTCAGGTGAATGTTGTGCTCTCCTTACTTAGTATAACGCCGATCCCCCATGGTAATATGGATATGATTATGCGGTCAGTAGATACCGATAAGGCGACGGAATATTTTTTTCAGCAAATAGAGCATGTCAACGGACCCATAAAATAAAAAAGCCTACTGTTTCCAATCCACTCTTTCAATAAATTACTTCATACAAGAAAAACATAAATAAATTCTCAAAATGATTGACGTGAAATTTTTGTCTTTATTATGTCGGAAGCTTGAGCAATGGCACAATAAATTTTAAATTTATGTTTTAGGAAAATAAATTCAGCACAGGCGAATAGCGCCCTCAATATTAAACTTTAAAAGCTGGTTCTCCTCCCGTATTTTCATCACCAAAAAAACTCATGCTACAACTTCTTCAGCGAAGCTGAATCGTTTTTAGTTTCCAAATTTAAAGGAGCGTAGATGAAAAATATGAAAGATGCAGAACTTTTAGTTCTAATTAAATCTAAAGTCCAAGCAGAGAGAAACCTGACGCTAGAAATCATTGATATTTTGCAGGAGATTCAAAGTCGTAGGCTTCATTTGCAGCGAGGCTATTCTTCTCTTCATGAGTTTTGCGTAAAAGAACTAAAATATTCTGATGGAGCAGCTTACCGAAGAATTAAGGCAATGAAACTTGTGGAAGAAATGCCTGAGGCTATTAAGTCTATTGAGAGCGGAAGTCTTACTTTGACAACTGCAAGCCAACTACAAAATGTTTTTGAATCAAAAGCGAAAACCGCTAGACCGCTTACTCAAAATGAAAAAGCTAAACTCTTCCGCCAGATACAAAACCAATCCCGCCAAGAGGTAGAACGAACGATTGCAAAGGTCTGCCCTGAAATCATTAAGCGCGATGAGAAAGTGAGGATGCTTAATAATATGCAAGTGAAAGTGGAACTCATTCTCGATGAGAAGCTTTACGCGAAGCTCGAAAGACTTAAAAATCTCACATCCCATAGAAACAAAAACTTCGTTGAGTTAATTGAGCATTTAGCAGACCAAGAATTAAAACGCATTGATCCTGAAGAAAAGGCGAAAATAAAAACCTCAAGCTCAAAGAAATCTTCTAATGCTGCAGCTCATAAAAATAGCGGCAATGGTTCATTCAAAACAGCTTCTCCAACGAAGCTTGATTTAACCCACGTGAAGACGAAAAACTCACGCTACATTCCTTCAGCAATCAGACATGCTGCTTGGATGAATAGTAAAGGTCGCTGCACATTTATCGATCCACTTACGAAAAGAAGATGTGATTCGAACCATCGACTTCAATTGGAGCATATTAAGCCCTATGCAATTGGTGGAGAAAACTCCGTCGACAACTTAAGAATACTTTGTGCGAATCACAACGAACTTACTGCGATTCGATTTTATGGGAAAAATAAAATTGAAAGTTATCAGCACCAAGGATCTGGTTGCTTCTAAACTCGATCCTTACATTGGCACCTCCAAAGAAGCTTAATTTTCGAAATTTCAAAGAAGTCTAATGAAACTGCCAAACTTTAGCCCGCGAAGCGGGTGAGGGCCGGAAGCCCGAATTTGGCAGTTGACCAACCATGGATGGGCGGCCTCTCACAAGATAACTTGCCAATAAAAAAGCCCACTGTTTCCAGCAGGCTTCTTCATTTTCAATAAGAAATATCTTAATGAGTTGCGAGCTGAGAAACCGCTACACCGCTATTCATCCAGTCTTGAACCAGCTTATAGTTTGCAGAGATCGCTTTTTGCTCGTAACGAAGAGGAACCTCAAACGGATTCACTCTTTGAGATGCGAACGTGCTCTTCAGCTTCATCAGTTCATCATCCATATATCCAGGAACCTTCTTCCATGTGCCACGAACCGCTTCATTCAGCTTCATGTAAGTCATGCCTTCGTAACCCAATTCTGTGAATGATCTTCCGCGGAAAACCATGTCCCAAAATAGAGATGGTAGATAAATGGAAATTCCGATATTGAACGCGCTTCCTAACCACTTACCAAAATTCAAGTTTTGTGGCATCACGATACGTACCGCATCGGTGAATACTTCAAGAACCACACGGTTAAAGTGTTTATACCAACCTACGTTTTCGTAATGAAGCCAAGAAGGTTGCTTTGTGAGCCAATTTCTTGGAATCGCTAAAGAGACAATCCCCTTCTTCTTTTCATCTTTGAAGACCGTTGCGTGACGGTTGTCTGACCAAACCATAGCTGTGTATTTCTTCTTTTGAAGCCATTCTAAGTTTTGGTTACGTGCCTTTTCTTCTTTTTCCGTGACGATTCTTCGCTTTTCCACGCCGTCTGTCACGTCATCCGTTTCGATCATTTTATTGAGATAAAGCATCGTGATGGAAGTGTCGACGAAACTTCCTGGATCTTCCCACGGAATATTGATCGGATATTCTTCTCTCACGTAAGCTTCAAGAAGTTCTTGAAGAGCGTTCTCATGAGCATTCTGACGATTTTTTAAGCCGTTCGCAATACGAGATACGAAAAGAGAAATAAAAGAACCATATTTACCGAGAATAGATTCAAGGATCGCGGCGTTACGCTCCAAGTTACTGAGTCCATACTTATACGCTAAGATGTCGTACGGATTATAGTAGTTGAGCACCCAACCCGGAAGTTGAGGAGCTTGCTCCCCTAGCACGTTCATTGGCGCCCATTCTAAATTAAATTCTTGAGCGTCTTCGCTCCAATTCATTTTGAATTGAGCAATGAAATCCTGCAAACCTTCGCGCTTCAGATCCTTCTTTAAAACCAATTTCGAAAACTCCGCCATAATGGGATAAAGCTTGTTTTCTTTTTCGGAAGATATATAAAGATCGGCCATTGTAAAAGAAGTGGGCTTAAATCCCGAACGTCCTTTTCCGCCAGCAAGACGAGCTCCAACGTTTTTAGCGAGCCATTCGTCACGGAACTCTAATTTCGCAAATTCTTTTTTGCCACGAGCGATATCGCTTTCTGCAGAAGGAGTAAGCCATTTCGCTTCTTCCTTCGCAAAATCCGTATAGAACTGTTGATAAGTGGCGTCGGTTTCGTCACTTGGATCAAAATACATTCCATGACGAAGCACGTTTTCATTTTTCAACACGTCTTCTGGTGTCTCGTTCATTTTACGGTACTTATTCCAAAGACTTCTCAGAGACCATCCTCCGATTCCTATAGAACCAAGAAGCATGCTCTTCCACGTAAGAGGGTCCATCGTGTAATCAAACGCGACGACTGGGTAACCATCTGGATCAAATAAAAATCCAAAACGATCCGCCACCTTGTAAAGCTTGAACTCCCCAGAAGGAGCAACAGCTTTTTTCTGCATTTCCTGCAGCGTAGGCGTTTTTTTGTATTTCGGGTTCTCCATAATTTCCTTCCAACTTCGTGGAAGGCCGGCATTGGCTGTAGATACCAGCGCAATACCAATAAAAAAGGCAAGAAAGCGACTCATTGTTCCTCCTTGAATGATGAGCGTTCAATTTCTAATCTAATCCTTTTTTATTGATGCCACTATGCCATACCTGTCGATTTAGAAATTCTGAACCTACGTCGCAAGACTTTAAACACGTACAGTCGTGTGCGATTTTCTCTCGATAAAATGTCTATTTCCTCTCGTAAAAAATCTGATTCTTTTTTTGAGACGCAAAGATCTTCTTTTTTGATTATTTTTTATTCAATGTTTTCAAATACTTAGCCTAAAGGTGCGGAGACCTTAGTCCGAAAAGTATTTATCTCTAGATGAAAAGAGAAAAGGAGTTCCAATGAAAACGCTCAACTTACATGGATTGTTATTGTTTTGCATCCTAAGCGTCGCGTGTTCACCGAAGAGTTTTACACCGGTGAGTACTTTGGCCTGTGAAGGTTGCCAAGGCTCTAACGATTCGAACAAAGAAGAAACCCCACCCATCACTTTCGCCGAGCAAGACTTAGAGGGAGCCGCAGACGGTGGTGCCAACGACAAAGCCATTCTTATTCACTTCAACAAAACCACAAAGATGTTCCAGATTAAAATTCCTATCGCGGGGCTGAACCTCAGCATCGATACGACCATTCCTCAGATTCCCGATAGCCATGTGGAAGTGGTGATGGAAGACATCAGTGGAAACGGTGTGTTTATTCCCGTACTTCTTGTGGAAATTCCAGGCGTGTATGTTCTTGGTAAACTCGGTTTCGACCCGGGCCAATTAGGCCTCGATCCCACTCGCCTTCCTAACGGAGACCTCATCCCTCCTATGCCAGGCGGCGAAGGGCCTGCCATTTCCTTTTTGATACCGAACATCAATCACGTGGTTCGCCTCTATCTTGGGATCAATGTGATTGGGGTATTTATAGAAGCAGGCTTTGTTCCAACGCTCCCCGTGGTGACCCAGATCACCTTCCCGATCAAGAACAAGTCCCGTAATGAAGTGATAGGTTATACCTCTTTGATTTCTAAGAAAGTCCCTTTTAACGGCGGATTCTTCGTCTCCCTCGTTATGCCTCGACAAATTGCCGGTGATCTCGACGATTTCTTAGCGAAATTTATCACGACCGCAAATTGACGCTACCCTTCAGAAGCCTCGAAGGGGCCTAAGGCCCCTTCCGAGATCTTGAAAACCTCTGAGTTCTGACTTTTTTTGTTGATTAAAGAGGCATTCCTTTGATTAATCATAATGGTGAGATTTCACTAACTTCATAGACAACGGACTGAGGAGCTATCATGGCAAAGAAAAAGAAGACTAAAAAAGTAGCGAAAAAAACAACTAAGAAAGCCGCTAAAAAAACGACTAAAAAAGTGGCAAAGAAAACGACTAAAAAAGCCGCTCCAAAAAAAGCAGCGAAAAAGGCAACTAAGAAGGCGACCGCTAAAAAAGCAGCCCCTAAAAAAGCGGCTGCTCCTAAGAAAAAGGCGAAGTCTTCAGTAATGCCAGCCGCTGCCAGCGGATTCGCATCAGGATTTAATTCAGGCGAAGAATCCATTGAGTCTGTTGAGACCATGGATGATGCTGCTACTGATGAGTTGTCAGGAGAGCCTACTGCTGAGACTGAAAACTACGAAAATCTTAATGACGACGATGCGTTTGATGATGATGATGAAGCTGAAGAAGAAGCTGACGACGACGAAGGTTACTTCTAATTTTTAAATGAACTTCTCGTGTGATTTTTAAAAAAAGGGAGCTCGGCTCCCTTTTTTATTTCAACATTACTTACTTATTTGAATAAACGACCTTTATCGATTGTTACAGAGACAACGCCATAGTAGCCCCACTTACGTTCCTTACTACCATCTTCGTGGGTATTCTTCGTCACACCACGACCACCTTCAACGGTGAGATTCTTTGGCAAACGAATTCCAACACCAAAGCCGCCAAAAACTTGAGTTTTGACTTGGTTGTCATGTTCTGTGTCAGAAACATCCATGTATCTCATCGCATAAAGCTTAGAGCTCACATAGACATATTTCCAACCAAGAGCCGCAAGAGGAGTCACCTTTGCTGAGAGTCCACCACCGAGTGCTGGCATCAAAGGAACGGTTACATCAGCTTGTACAGTAAAAGTATCTGCTAACACGCTGACACCTGCGCCCACTGTTAAGAGACCAACTGAACCCATAGTATCATCGCCAGATTTGACGGTAGCTCCCGCACCAACATCCACATTATAGTTGATATTTTTCCAACTTTTCACATAAACAACTCGTGATTTTTCATCAAGTTCATTGTTTTTGCCTACGGGAATTAACAAAAAATCCTTATCAAGTGCATGTTCACTCACAATCACTTTTCCGGCTTCAATCGTCTCCATGGTTTCAGCAGGATTTGATCCAAATAGATTTTGGTAAAGGTGAGGATTCATTGGCTCTGCAGAAACGTCTTGCGCCAAAAAATTGAGAGCAAGCAATAGTGCCGCAGCAAATGCTGTTTTATTCATCAGTACTCCTTGTAAGGGTTAAAAGATAAAGGGGGGAGCCTTATTGCTCCCCCCTTTATTAAATTCGTAAATGAAAAATGAATTAAAGTTTAACTTTTGAGTGAATGGCAAAGTTCTCAAACTCACCGTACTCATGAAGCTTATTATAAAGCGTCTTGATCGTGATTCCGAGAGCGTTGGCCGCTTGGGTCTTATTCCCTTTGAAGTGACTCAAAGCTTTTAAGATATAGCGTTTTTCCAATTCATGAATCGTCATGGTTGGATCGTAATCGTCCATCATGATTTTAACGTCAGGGTTCTTGATATTTTCAGGAAGATCTCCTGGCATAATCGTATGACCTTCAGCCAAAATCTGCATGCGTTCGCAAATGTTTTGCAACTCACGAATATTTCCTGGCCAGTCGTACTTCATCAAAAACGTCATCGCTTCCTCACTCACGCTCGTCTTTTGAGCGGGATTTGAGGGATGCGAACTCAAAAAGTATTCTACAAGAAGAGAAATATCTTCTTTTCTTTGGCGAAGAGGAGGCATTTGAGCCGTAATCGTATTTACGCGATAAAACAAATCTTCACGGAATCGACCTTTAGTGACTTCGACTTCAAGATCTTTATTCGTAGCACTGACTAAACGAATATCCACTTTAATGGGGTCTTTACCACCAACGCGGAAAATTTCTCCCTCTTGAATGAAGCGAAGAAGCTTCGCTTGGATACCTGGACTCAGTTCACCGATTTCATCAAGGAAAAGAGTTCCACCGTTTGCTACTTCCGCAAGACCGATCTTACGTGTGTAGGCACCCGTAAAGGCTCCCTTTTCGTGACCAAATAATTCACTCTCGAGAAGAGTTTCACGAAGAGCACCACAGTTAATAGCTACAAACGGCTTAAACTTACGGGGGCTTCTTTCATGGATGGCGCGGGCGATAAGTTCTTTACCCGTACCGCTTTCTCCCAATACAAGAACGGTAGCTTGAGAAGGGGCTACACGCTCCACAAGCTTGATCATGCGATTCATCGCTTCGGATCTATAGATGATCTTGCTTGTTTCTGGTCCAGTCGTCTTGCGGTTATAGTTCCCCGACATCATACTGGAAGGGAGAATAGGATTATTCGCTTCTGACATACGTACCACCTTTACAACATTGGGAGTTTCACTCCCTATTAATATGGCGCGTCATGATCTGTTAAAATGAGATGAAGGAGGATCCGAGGTTCTCATTTTGAGACTTTAACGCAGAGGCACAATTTACCATTGCATTGAAATAACTGCAAGATAAATTATGCTTCGCGTAATAATCAAATAACATAGTAAATACATGTATTTATAAATATTGATGGTTTGCGTTAAAATAATTTATGGCACAGAATGTAATAAATCACCTGATTGGGGAGTTTTTGGAGGAGCAACAGCTCATCTCCCAAGCTTCTCCACATACTTTAAGAAGTTATACTTCAGACCTTTTACAAGCTTTTAGCCTTAAAACGCTTCCCCCACGCAGCCGTCCGAAAACCCCTGCCCTGACAGCAGAAGCACAAAAGATTCTTTTAGAGACTTGTTATAAAGCACAAAAGAGGTGGTCATCTCTTGCTTTCGCAAGTCGCAACCGGAAGTCCGCCACTCTCAAAAGCTTTTTGAAGTGGATGTACCATAAGGGCTATACGAATCAAAATATCGCTCATCGAATTCATGCACCCAAAGTCCCCAAAAAAATACCTCATTACATTTCTGTCGACGAGGTCGTCGCGCTTTTACACACTCTCAGCAAAAATAAAGAAGCTACGCACACTGAAAAAACGCTCGTACTTCTGCTTTATGGTGGGGGCTTACGAATTTCTGAAGCCTGTAACCTCAAATGGAATCAAGTGGATCTTTCGGCGGGGGTTTTACGCGTAAAAGGAAAGGGCTCAAAGGAAAGACTGATTGCGCTCCCGCAATTGGCTCTTCAGGCGCTTAAAAAAATGCCACATGCAAGTCATTACGTATTTGGTGAGGAGCCTCTCTCGACACGAAAAGGTTATGAAATCATTCGTCAATGCGGACGTCGAGCGGGGTTGCTCAAACCGCTTCATCCGCACGCTCTTCGTCATAGTTATGCCACGCATCTCCTTACCAGCGGTGCGGATCTGCGAACGCTCCAAGAACTCTTGGGCCACGCAAACCTTCAGGCAACGGAACGTTACCTCCATTTGTCTATCGATCATCTTTCACGTGTCATGAATAAACATCATCCTTTGGGTGAGGATTGACTCTCAACCGTGCTCGACTTACCTTCACGGAGTGAAAAAAAAGGCCGTATTTTTAGATCGCGATGGAACTATTATCATTGATAAAATCTATCTCAATGATGTGAACGGCGTAGAGTATATCCCGTATGCTTTGGATTCCCTTTTAAAGTTACAACAAGCAGGTTTTCTTCTTCTTGTGGCGACCAATCAATCCGGTGTCGCACGTGGAATTGTTCAACTAGAAAACCTTCATGCGATTCATGAAAAAATACAGCGCGACTGTGTCGCTTTGGGAGTCCAGATCGATGGATTTTATTACGCTCCCTACTCTGTGGAGAGTCATCATGAAATGAGAAAACCAAATCCGGGTATGCTTCTTCAGGGAGCAAAAGAGCATCAGGTGGATCTCAGCAAAAGCTACATGATAGGAGACCGTGAATCTGACGTCGAAGCTGGCCTCAATGCCGGCACAAAAAGTATTCTTCTTTCTCCAAAGCAGGTTCCCTCTAAAGCGCATTTCATCTGCGAAGATTTACGTTTAGCGACCGACTTTATCCTCCGCGCTAGTCAATAAATAGCGCTTATTATCACGCCCGTATCTCAATCTCAGACTGAGATGTCCCGCTTTGATTAAATCAAATTACGCTTCAGAGTCCCCTCGTTAATACCGAAAATACTATGAGGGATTATTATGCTTCGAATAGATATGAGACACGTTATTTTGGTTTTAATTACTTTCTTTCTTCTCAGCGCTTCTGTGAGTCGCGGGGCGGATGGCGTTTTCATGGTCGTCAAGGGCGACGTGAAAGTCCAGAGCAAAGGAAAACTTGCGCCCGCAAAAGTGGGTTCAAAAGTTTTTCCTGCGGACAAAATCATCGCGGGTAAAGATTCTCGCGCAAAAGTTGTGATGTCCGATAAAAACATTCTTAACATCTCTCCTGACACTCAACTTGTCGTAGAGAAATACGTTTACGACCAAGCAAAAGATAAAAAGGAAGTTTCTCTCAATGTTCTCTATGGAAAAGTAAGAGCAACCGTAAATCAGAAATACGATGGGGATAAAAATAAGTTCCAAGTCAAAACTCCATCGGCTGTTGCCGGAGTTCGCGGAACCGACTTCTTGACATCCTATAGTCAATCAACAGGTGCATCCAAAATCGTAACCTTTGAAGGTAGCGTGCAGATGGGTTCCGGCGTAGATGCAAATGGAAACATTTCTAATCCTGTGATGGTGAACCCTGGGCAATTTAGTGTGGCTTCAACAAACGGTACCTCACCCACACCACCAGCCGCAGTTCCTCCTGCCGAATTAAAAGCCATGAATCAAGAGACCAAAGCGGAAACAGCTTCAGGTGAGCGCGCAGTTGCGGGCGAATCTCAAAGCGGTGAAAACAAAAAAGATAATAAGGAAAACAAAGATAACAAATCTGAGAAATCAGAAGGTAAAGCCGACAAAGAAAAGTCAGAGGGAAAGTCTGATAAAGAGAAGTCAGAAAAATCTGACGGTAAATCAGATACAAAATCTACCAAGACAGAGGGCAAAGGCGATGCAAAGGGTGAAGCGAAAAACGATGCCAAGCCTGGTGGTAAACCTGTAGTAAAAGCAGAGGGTAAAGGTGAAGCGAAGGCCGAACCTAAAGCTGAGCCCAAAGCCGAAGCTAAATCCGAAACGAAATCAGATACGAAATCGACCGATGCGCGCGGTCCTGAACCAAAAGGCGGTGGAGATAAAACCGCAGGCTCAGATCCTAAAGCAAATCCTGAGGGCGGTCGCGCACCTGCGGCGACAGGACCTGGACCCGGTCCTGGTGGTCCTGCCCCAGCACCGGGCGGTGGACCGGCTCCTATGGGTCCTGGAATGAATGGGCCACCTATGCCCCCTCCTTCTATGCTTGGGGATATGTCTAAGGAGCTTCCTCCAGAAATGCCACCTATGATTATGCCTCCTGAACCTCCGCCAACTCTTGGTGAAATCTACAAACCACCGGAGTTGTCACCAGATTTGATTCAACAAAAGACAAATCTGATCATCAATATCAACGTTCCTCAGTAAGCTCATCATCAAAACTCTACCAAAGGTCTGGCTAAGATAGTCAGACCTTTGTGTTTTTGATTTACCCACGGTTTGCGGGATACAGCCTGATACGTTATCCTAGAAAGACTTCTCTAGATTTTACAACAAGGAGTAAAGGCTTGCTTACACCGTGGCTTCTTCGCATGGGTTTCATCGTGGTTCTCATGAGTCCCCTTTTTTCGTTTTCTTCACATGCTCAAACAGTCAGAGTGCTTTACTCGCGCAGTGAATGGAACAAGTCTCCGCTTCGCATTGATTCCATTGCGATTCTGATTCGAGATCAAAAAAATGGTAAAATCGTACAGATGCTTCTTAACGAAAGCACCATCGATTCTGGCCACTTCACCGGCACTTACCGTGTGCAGTGGGATGAAAAAAACTTAGAACCCGAAGTCTACATACCAAAGAATAATACCGGCCAACTCGATAAACCCCAAGGCTCGCTCACTGCAGATCATTCAGCCGAAGCGCTCATTCGCTCTCAGAAAGTGGCGCGCACACCTTACGTTATGAGAAAAGATGAGAATGGCGAGCGCGTTCTTGAAATTTTCAATACACGTGAGGAAGCCTCGCAAGCTCTGCAAAATTACAAAGCCGCCCTTAAAGCAAAACCAAAAGCCGACGAGACGGTGACCGAATCTCTTCTCGAGACCGCCGAGAAAGCGAAACAATCCGAAGAACTCGTGAAAAACACCAAGGAAGCCATGGTCCGAGAGAGTGAGCGAAAAAAACTTCTCGATGAGCAGAAAAAACGACGTCAAGAAATGGTGCTCGCAATGGGAAAAATGCCTGCCGCCGAACAAGCGCGAAGAAAAAAAGTGAGCGCGGGATTACTCAATCAAGGGATGGAGTCTTATCATGCCAATGTCTACGATAAAGCTAATACTTTACTTAAACAATCCTACGATCTAGATCCCACCAACACTGACGTTATTTTTACTCACGGCGTAGTCCAATATAAGTTGGATAAAAACAATGAGTCTCTTGTATCCTTAGATCTCGCTAATGACGGAAAAGGAAAGTTTAATAAGAACGAAAGAGATTTTTATAAAGCTCTCAACTACTACAAGTTAAACGAAAATGCTCACGCTTTAAAAACATTAAAAAATTTAAAGTCCTTAAAAGATCCTGCTATTTCTCCCACATCCGCCTTTTACGAAGGTCTCGTTCTTTTTAAAGAAGCGAAATACGATGAGGCGAAAAATTCGTTTCAAGAAGTCCTCGATACTTCCTCCGATCCGGCCCTTGACCAGAAGGCTGAGGAGTATATGGAACAAATTGATAAAGCAAAGGCTTATGCTAAAAACAGCGAGAAGAAATGGTTTCTAGGGATGACGGCAGGAATGCAGTATGATTCCAACGTCTTGCTTGTAAACTCTTCTTCGCCAAGCTCTTCAGATCCTAGCCAAGTTGCAGATTATCGTTACCTTACAGGTTTCAGTGCTGAGCACCGTGCGCTCTACTCAAAGGAGTATGAACTAAGCATCAAAGGACGAGCGGATTTAATGTATTCGACGAAAGCCGAAAACGTTGCCGCCGATCCCCTCGCCTACTCTTTAAAGGTCCCTTACAAATACAAAGGCATGCTCTTTCAAAAAGGTTTTACAGTTACCGCAACACCTGGATATGAAGTTCTCAACTTGGATGAAAACAGATCAGGAGCCAATAAAGATTATATCTCTACGATTCCCGAAAAAGATTTATACCTCACCTCTTATACCGGTGATTTAGCTACTATGTTTGTGATGACACAAGATTGGTTTACAGGCCTCACTCTCAAGTTACGCAGTGATTACTCGAGCTCTAAAGCCGCAACCGGCGATAATGATCCAACAGCTTTTAAGTACACGCTCACTTATAACAACATGCTTTTTCTCAATACAAAAAAGAATCAAGCCGTGTTGGCAGATATTGGTTTTACCGACAACCGATCGTTAGGAAAAAACCTGACCTACAACAAGTATGATTTAGCCGCGACCTACATGCATCCGCTCTTCTACGATATACAGGGTATTTTTCAGTTAGCGATGTACCAGTCAAATTATCCAGATAAAAGTGGCGGACGCACAGATACGAACACGACGATGCTCTTAAATTTTTCAAAACCGCTTTTGGAATGGTTATCGCTCTCGTTTGGCGGGAACTATATCAACAATCAATCCACGCTGACCGCAAACACTTACAACAAGTATACGATCACAACGACGCTCTCGGCGAACTATTCGTTTTAGACGTCAGACTGTGGCTGGTTTATATAAGTGTAGTAAAATTGATGATAAGCCACCCGCATAACGGCGAAGATGGGTGGTGCAATAAAAATTCCGAGCAAACCCATCCAGCTTCCAAAAATAAGCATAAAAATCAAAAGCGGAACTTCTGGAAGATCCGCTTGCCCTCTCATTACGAGTGGAAGCACAAGGTTTCCTTCGATCTGCTGAGTAAGAAAAAAGACACCGACCACCCAAGGAATACGACTCGGGTCAGAAGCGAGCATGATAAGCACCGCCACAACCACCATCACCAAGACACCAATATAAGGAATGATTCCAAAAATGGCGGTTAAAATTCCAAAGAGAACCCAGTACGGAGCGCCCACGGCCCACAATCCAAGGGCCGTAATGCTTCCAACAATAACCATGTCAATGAGTTGAGCACGAAACCAAATACGAAGAACACTTGCACTTTCTTCAAAAAACTTTTGGGCCTTATGCCTATGACGGATCGGAAAAACTTCGACCATCGAAGCGTAGTAAGACTTTGCACCTACCGCTGTGTAAAGGCCGATAAAAATAGCAAATAGGGCTCCAGACACGGCTCCAATTCCAGAATATAAACCTACAGAAATTTGGCTGAGAGTTGTTTGAACGATAGCCCCCAACTGGATTTCTTCGATTTGAGAACCAAGCCAAGGAAAACGTCGAAGGGCTCGAGTCGCGAGCTCAGAAAGTCTTTTCCCAATCTCTGGTGCTTGTTCTGCAAGTGCGATGGCTTGATCCGCAGCAACCAAATAAATGCCATACCCAAGTCCCACTAAGAATAAAGTAAAGAGAATGAAAAGAAAAAAAGCACTTAAGGCGCGCGGAATATTATAACGAACTCGCAGCAGCCTTAAAATCGGAGAAATCAATACGCCAATTCCTACGCCAATCAAACACGTTAAGACAACGGTGCGTGCAAAATAAAGAAGGGCTACAAAGCACACAAGAAAAACGGCATACGTGATAAGCATGACTTGTCGCTTGAAGGATTCGTTGTTTAATAGACCCATCTCTGTTCGATCTCATGGGGTAAAGAAAGTGTCAATTCTACGATCACCGGTGGGGCAAAATTCATCGTGAGTCGCATGATTTAAGATAAAAGTTTTTCCAACGACTTCTCGACCTGGATGCGAGAAGTCTTGGAAGGTAAGGATGCATACAAAGCTTCATGGTCTCGAACAGAGGAAACCAAAAGGGTTTCAATTCCTTCTATTTGAGGCAGAACGCCTTGGAGAGAGAGGAGCTTCGTTTGAAATTGTAACTTCAAAATTTCTAGCTGGCGGCTTTTTTGAGCCGCCTCTAAAGAATGCCCTAACAAATCAAAGAGCGGCGAGAAATCAATAATACCCTCATGACTTAATCGTTCAACAACCGCTACAAAGTAGAGCGCCGTCTCAATACGTTCATAATTTTCGCGAAGACCATCAAATGTTTTTATGAGCTGAGCTTCCGTCAGTCGGTGAAGGCCCCCTTCACGCGTAGATCTTTGAAATTGAATATGAACGTAATGTGTAGGCTCAAGTGTCCCACCACCAAAACGTTTGCGGCTTTGGACCGCGGACTTTGCGAAAAAACTCATTTTGGCGCCTTGACGAGTGAGCCCATGCACAATGAGGTCGCCCTCTCCATGACGGATGGTGCGCAAAATAATAATCTTTTCTTCTTCTTTCATGGCGTCCTATTAAGTCGCAAGCGAACTATAATAATAAAGACCAAAAAGCACCGAGATCGCGCTGATATCCGCAAGAATAGTAAACAAAGGAACCGATACAAACGCAGGATCAAGTTTTAATTTTTGTAAGAGCACGGGAATAAGACTTCCGGTGATGACGGTAAGAATAATTTGGAGGCCTAAACTACAACCCAAGAGGACTGAGAGGTTCGCCTGTCCAACGAGCCAACGGCACCAAATAAATAAAAATCCCCCGAAGAGCACGCTAAAGATCGAACCGAGTTGCACTTCTTTGAGAAGATGAGCCGTAACTCCACTAAAAGAGAATTCTCCGTGTTTGGCCGCACCGACCGCCACCGTTGCGGATTGGTTTCCTGCTGTAGAGCCCAAAGAAAGAAATAGGGGAATAAATCCAGCTAAGGCCCACCAGGTTTCACGTTTATCGTCAGGAACAATCAATTCAAAAATAAAAAAGCACAAGATACCGCCACCAAAAGTGAGAAGAAGCCACGGAAAACGTGCCTTAAAGTGCCCAGCAATCGTCTCCTCTCCACCCCAGCCGGCACGCCCCATGGCGAGGAGATCTTCATGAGCTTCCTCACGAATAATATCGATGACGTCATCTACCGTGATAATTCCCACAAGTTTTCCGCTGTCTACCACCGGAAGCGCAAGGAAGTCATAGCGCTCGACAACCTTGGCTACATCTTGCGGAGGAAGATCAATCGCCACACTGATGATATCGGGATCCATAATATCTTTTAAAGCCACGTTCGGGCGAGAAAGAATCAAGTCCTTCACGCTTAATACGCCGACAAGATTATTTGTTTCATCAATGACGTAAATATAAATTGCCGTATAGGAGTCTTCTTCTCGGCTTTGAATTTCTTTAATGGCATCAGAGACACTCAAGTTACAATTGAGCGCAAGGTAATCGGAGCTCATGATTGCACCCGCTGAATCCTCAGGGTAGCTCATGAGATCAGCAACGTCTTCGGATTCCTCTTTCACCATGCTAGCGAGAATGTCTTCTGACATGTTTTCAGGAAGTCGACCTAACAGATCGGCCGCATCGTCAGAATCCATTCGCTGAACAATCTGATTCGCTTCTTTAGGTTCAAGACTCTGAAGAAGCTCTACCTGCGTATTGGGCTTGAGATAACTGATCACATCGGATCGTTTATCCATCGAAGCAATCATTTTGAAAATCGTGAGACGTTCGTCGGCTTCTAGTTCCTCAATGAGAGTTGCGATATCGGGTGTATGCGCTTTTTTCAGAATTTTCTGGACGTTCTGTAAAGCTCCCCGTCTGGAGAGCTTTCGAATGCTCGAAATGAGGATGGAAGCGCGGCGATCGATCATGAAGCCAGCTTATCAAAGTCAGGACGTTTGCGTCTAAAATAAAAAATAGAACCAAAAACACCCCAAGACAGCATCACGATTTGATTCGCCGTAATGGCAGTTGGCCCGATAGTGCTTTGATATCCTAAATACATCGTGAAGAGAGCTAAGAAAGCCGCTTGCCCAACTCCAATTCCTGCCGGAGCAATAGGCGCTGCCATCGCAATAAGCCCCACGGGAACGATGAAAAAATAAGCCTGCCAAGGAATCGCGGCACCCATAGCCTCACCGACGAGAATAAAAAATATCACGGCAATCGATTGCGAAATAACACTCAAAATAAGGGCTAGAAAAAGAGTGCCCGTGTGGCTCCGGTATTCATAAAAAACTTCGTGAAGACGCTGGAGAATTTTTCCGCCAGGGAGACGTGCAAAAATACTTTGAAACGCGTTTTTCGAACGGCCTGAAAAGGAGAGAGCTAAGATGAGACCAAAAATAAGAAATAATGCGAAAGCTCCTATCGCGAGAGTGCGTAAATCCTCTTTCCCATCCATCAAATGGTAATTTGCCGCGAGTGCCACAAGGGAAACCACCACCATAGAGAAAAAACCAATAAGACGATCGATAAAAATACTTGCCGCTGAAGCGAGTTTTCTCTCGGGATAATCTTGAGTGGTATAATAACCTTTTACTAGATCGCCCCCAACTCCACCTGGCATCGCAAGGTTAAAGAAAAGACCGATAAAACTCAGTTTCAACGTGGACCAGTATGTGACCGCAAAACCCTGACATCGTAAAAGGATGTACCAGCGAAAGTTATTGATGCAGATATTGACCAAAGTAACTAGATATCCCAAGAGTAAAAAAGTCGGAGTGAATATGGTCATCAGTTGGTTAAAATCTAAATGTCCACTCTTCACAAGCCAGGCGATCAAGCCAGCGGCAACGAGGACTTTTACGAGGGTGATTATGTTGTTTTTCATCTTCTTAGAATCCATAGACCTCATTGACGTTTCGCTCTAAAAACACCTAAAATGTCGACTTCTTTGGACATACGATTTAAGTCTTTCGCATGAGGGAAGTAAAATGAAAATTACAGTCATTGGCACTGGCTATGTAGGACTTGTTGCGGGAGTCTGCTTTGCAGATGCTGGGCATAGCGTCATTTGCGTTGATAAGGATCCTTCCAAAGTTTCCTCCCTTCGTGAGGGCCAGATTCCTATTTATGAACCGGGACTTGAAGAGATTATGGAAGGTGCGATTAAACGAAAACGCATTCAATTCACTACCGATTTAGCGCAAGGAGTGAGTGAGAGTTCCGTTATTTTTATTGCTGTAGGAACTCCCGAAGGACCTAATGGAGATGCCGAAATGGGTCCCCTCATGGGTGTGGTTGAGCAAATCAGCCAATCTGCACGAGATAAAAAGTATGTTGTTTTAAAGAGCACCGTTCCGGTAGGCACCGCTAAATTAGTTCAAACTCTTTTCGACCAAAAATCAAAGTTTTCTGTGGAAGTGATCAATAATCCCGAGTTTTTAAAAGAAGGCGCCGCCATCGATGACTTCTTAAAACCTGATCGCGTTGTCATCGGCTGTCGTACAGAAGAAGCTAAGCAAATTATGCAGGAGCTCTACGACCCGTTTTTAAAAAATGGAAACCCCATCTTCTTTATGGATAACGCTTCTGCAGAACTCACAAAATATGCGGCAAATGCATTTTTGTCGGTCAAAATTAGCTTCATTAATGAACTCGCACAACTGGCAGACAAAGTAGGAGCCGATATCAATCAAGTTCGCAAAGGTTTCACCTCTGATTCTCGTATCAACCCTGCTTTCTTTTACCCAGGTATCGGTTACGGCGGAAGTTGCTTTCCGAAAGATGTAAAAGCTCTCGTACGTACAGGCCAAAAAAATGATGTGGCAATGAAAATTGTTGCTTCCGCCGACGAAGTCAATTTTGAACAGCGTGAAGTATTGTTTCAAAAAATTAAAAAACATTTTGGTGATCTCAAAGGCAAACAAATCGCCCTCTGGGGTTTAAGCTTTAAACCACGTACCGATGATGTTCGCGAAGCCCCGGCTCTGGATCTCATCAGCAAACTCTCTCAAGCGGGCGCACAGATTTGCGCCTTCGATCCCGTAGCGTCGGAGAATGCGCAAAAAGCTTCTGACGTGAAATTTCAGGTCGCTTCTTCCGCGATGGAAGCTGTGGAAAATGCCGATGCACTTGTGGTTGTGACTGAATGGAATGAATTCCGTAATCCTAATTTAGAAGATTTGAAAAAGAAGCTGAAACAAGCGGTCATATTTGATGGTCGCAACATTTTTGAACCTGCGCGCATGAAACAAGCGGGTTTTAAATATTACTGTTTTGGTCGAGAAAGTTTGAGTTAACTATGTCGAAAAAAAAAGCTCTCGTTGCCGGCGGTGCCGGATTCATCGGCAGCCATCTCTGTGAATACCTTCTTTCAAAAAATTATGACGTACATGCACTCGATAATTTGGTCACCGGCCGAAAAGAGAACATTCAGCATTTAATTGTAAAGGGATTGCAATTTCATCAGCTGAATTTGATTGAGCCTTTTGATTTAAATGTCACCTTTGACGAAATTTATAATTTAGCCTCCCCCGCAAGCCCCGTGGATTTTGCAAAAATGCCTCTCTTTATTTTGCAGACTTCTAGTGTAGGTCATTTGCGTCTACTTGATCTTGCAAAAAAAATGAATGCACGGATTTTGATCGCCAGCACGAGCGAAGTTTATGGCGATCCCATCGAACATCCGCAAACTGAGGAATACTGGGGAAATGTGAATCCCATTGGTCCACGTAGCTGCTATGATGAGGCGAAACGTTTTGCTGAAGCTTTGAGCATGGCCCACTTCCGTACAGAAAAAACGCAAATACGTATTATCCGTATCTTCAACACCTACGGGCCACGTATGCGTCCTGATGATGGCCGCATTATCCCGAACTTCTTCATGCAAGCTTTGAAAAAGCAACCACTCACTATTTACGGAGATGGGACGCAAACGAGAAGTTTCTGCTACGTTTCGGATATGGTGGAAGGCATGTACGCACTCATGCAGAGCATGGTCACCACGCCCGTCAACATTGGTAATCCTTCGGAGAAAAGTGTTGCGGAGATTGCAGATGAGATCAATCGACTCACCGGCAACACTCAAGAACATATTTTCTTGCCATTACCAGAGGATGATCCACGAAGACGTTGGCCCCAAATCGATAAAGCAAAAAAACTTTTGAAATGGGAGCCGCGTGTGGATTTAGCCGAAGGCCTCGAAAAGACCCTCGCATTTTTCAAAACAATCTAAAGTCGCTGAGTCGTTCGAAAATAGGTTAGATGCTAGGCGCGAGGGAGTGAGCGCGGAGACATACTTCCTGTATGTCGCACAAGCGAATGACTGAGCAACGACGCAGATAGCCTATTTGCGGACGACGTCAGTAAGCGTGAGGCGACACGAAACCTTTAAAGATCGTCAAGAATAAGATTTTGATATCAAGCCACAATGACCAATGTGTGATGTAGTAAAGATCGTGTTCGATGCGTGCTTGGAGACTCGTATTCCCGCGAAGGCCATTGATCTGAGCCCATCCGGTCATACCTGCCTTCACCTTGTGACGAAGCATGTAGCCTGGAATTTCTTTTTTAAATTTTTCGACGAAAACAGGACGTTCTGGCCGCGGCCCCACGCAACTCATTTCGCCTTTTAAAACGTTGAAAAGCTGCGGAAGTTCATCAAGTGATGTTTTACGAGTGAGCTTTCCAATCCAGGTCACTCGATCATCATTTTGCGCGGCCCATACGGCTCCACTTTTAGATTCCGCATCGATTCGCATACTACGAAACTTGATCATGAAGAAAGTTTGTCCATCAAGCCCCATGCGTTCTTGATAATAAAAAATCGGTCCACGAGAACTTAATTTAATTGCCAGAGTGATAAAAAGCATGACCGGCGAAAAGAGAGTCAGTGCGAGAGATCCAAAAACAATATCACTAATACGTTTTAAAACAGCATTCCAACCTAAGATAGGACTTTGATTCAAACTTAAAAGCGGAAGACCGTCAAACTCCTCGACTTCAAAGCCAAGGATGGAATACTGACTGATATCGGGAACAATTTTGATATCGATATTGAGGTTCATGAGAGAATTAAGGATGGAATCCATTCGACTGGCATCTTCGTTTCTCAAACAAATGGAAACGTAATTCGCTCCCAACTTTTGAGCGATAGACTCTAATTCCTCGGTCGTTCCCAGCACTTCATTTTTTTGCCAACCAGCTAAATTGGAGTTAGAACCTACCGGAACAATTCCCAATACTTGAATGCCAAGTTCATGGTTCTCGATCATGCGTTTTTTCATCGCGAGCGCCAGCTGCGGATCACCCACTAACAATAAATAGCGTTGATTCAACCCACGCCGACGAAGAAACTTTAGCCCTCCACGAAGCAAAGAGCGGCTCGCACAAAGACCAAAAATCGCAAAGACGAAAAAGAGAAACATGACCCAGCGGGAGAGTTCCTCACGGGCAGTAAAGTGGGAGTAAGTGACAAATACGAGAAATCCAATAGCCGAAGCCTTGATCAGGGTAAAAAGCTCGGCTCCGAAGGTCTCCATACGCCAACTTTTATAGGCGCCAGAAAGTTGTAAACCCAAATACCAGACAAACATGATGAGTAAAGTGGCATTGAGATAGCTATCAAAAGGTGCAATCTCAACTTGCGGGATTCCGTCGATAGGTTGGTAAAAGCGCACATAGTAGGCCAAAAGCCAGCAGAGACCCACCACAAGGGCATCGCTCAACTGAAATAAAAGCCGAAAAAATCGGTGATGGGTTCTGAGCATGAATCTCCTGTGTATGCTTGAGGTCTTGTTTTACCTCTTTCCTTTATTGAGAGCAACAGACCTTTAAGGTATGTAAAGGTATGGAAACGCTGTTAAAAGGTAAAAAAGTGGCCATTGTCCACGACTGGATGACGGGCTATCGCGGAGGAGAAAAAGTGCTCTCCGAAATCGCCGCCCTGTTCCCCGATGCCCCTATTTATACCCTCGTGCACAAAAAAAACTCCACAAGTCGTGATCTCGAAGCCCGAAACATCCGTACGGGCCTCATTAACAAACTTCCTTTTGGTCAAAAATACTATCGCCACTATTTGCCGTTCTTCCCACTCGCCGCCGAAACTCTTTTACCTCGAGGATTTGACGTGGTGATTTCTACCTCACACGCGGTTGCAAAATCTATCAATACTCGAGGAGCCGCTCACTGGTGCTATATTCACTCGCCCATGAGATATGTTTGGGATCGCTTTGATGATTATTTTGGAGCGGATATTGTAGGCGCGCTCCCCTCGAAATTATTTTTTAAACCTATCGCCCATGCTCTTAGCTTTTACGATCGTAAAACGGCCAATCGTGTAGATCAATTCGTCGCCAATTCACGGTTTGTCGCCACACGTGTGCGAGATTACTATTCCAGAGATTCTGAAGTCATTCATCCACCAGTGAATGTCGAACGCTATCGTTCTTTAGAAAGGAAGCCTGAAGATTTTTATCTGTTCTTCTCGGCCCTTGTCCCCTACAAAAAAGCAGATCACGCGATTCTTGCCTGCCAAAAACTTGGGAGAAAACTTGTGATTCTTGGCGATGGACCCGAGAAAGAAAAACTTCAGAAATTAGCGGCGGGAGCTCAGGTCGAGTTCATGGATGCGAGCTCCGACCAAGTCATCGAAGATTTGATGAGTCGAGCAAAGGCGTTTCTCTTTCCCGCAATTGAAGATTTTGGAATTGCGCCCGTGGAAGCTACGGCGGCGGGCCTTCCCATCATAGGACTCGCTCAAGGTGGACTCCTCGATAGCCAAAGTGATGAAACTTGCGTGTTTTACGCAGAACAGACCGTCGATGCTTTAGCGGATGCCATTTTGAAATTTGAAAAAGAAGCAAACCGGTTTGATCGTGAGAAAATGTGGAAACAATGTCAGAAATTTGCCCCAGAACGTTTTCGTCAGAAAGTAACTGATTCACTACGCAGCTTTGAAAAGAATCATTTTAAAAATTTAAGATAGTTGAAAGAACCTCGTAAGAATCTTTCGTATCCACAGAGAGCCTAACGAAAGCTCAAACTGGGGTGAAACTATCGGGTGCTTGGCCCTGGAGGAGTGACATCGTGGTCTGCGCTTTGGACACAAACGATAAGATCTTTTTTCTCAGCATCAAACCATCTGGAAACTGTACCCAAAGGGCATTCTAATTTCGGGTGAATGAATGTGCAGTTCTCCGTATTGATAGCAACCTTCTTGGCTTCAGAAACATTTTTCAAGCCTTTGCATCCTATTTTTTCTAACGTTTTAGTAGCCTCCGCCTGTTTCTGCTGTGCTTGTTTCGTGGTCGTCGCGGATGGCAACTCTAAAACCAATGTCTCACTAGAACGTGCGCTCACTACGAGAGACCCCAGAAAAATCATCGTGAAAATAAAAAATTTGGTCATCATTCACCCCTTTTACTCATTCTAGTTTAACGCAAATCCCTGAAGAATCCTAAAAAGTTATCACGTAAGGCCTGCTCTAAAGGAGCGGCGTACCTTTTACTCCCCGTTTTGCAGCTTAAGAAGCTGAGCATGGGCCGTCAGTAAATGTTTTTCGAGATCTGGATTGAGAAGCTCGAGCGAGATCAGCACGAGTCCTCGAAGGGTTTCTGGAGGAAGGCCTTGGGATTCGTAGTATTTGAAGAATTCAAATCCGCCCCATCGGCATCCACTGGTAGTTTCTAATCGTTTTTCTTGGCCGGGAGGTAAGAGTTTTATTTTTAAGTGTTGAGCGAGTTCTTGTATGAACGCTTCGCCGTCGACGTCTTCAAATACAATCGCCGCCCGATCAAACAATCGCGATTTCCCCGAGGTAAAAAAGGGCTTAGAACCAGCAAGTTTTTTAGATTCGAAATCTTCCACTAATTTTTTGTTCTCTGTCACTTTTGAATATAGCTCCAGCTTCTCTAGATCGAGAGCGCGAACCCACTCTGACAGGCCTGCAATCATGGGCGGGAGCCTAGAGCACTTAGCTCCAAGTCTTGCCACCGAAATACGATCCGATACATTCATAAAGTAAGCTGCAAACTGATGAATCGGCGGAACCTCTCTGCACAAATGAATTCCATGAAATACGGAGAGAGTAAAAATCTTCTTATTCGCAAGTTCGGCTCTTAACTTCTCAAGCCCAAAAATTTCTCCCGTCATCGGATCGTCAATCACATCCAGAAATAGAAGACAATCTTTGCTCAACTTTGAGAGCCAATCATCCATATTCCCAATATCTTTTACGTCGAGTGGCTCACCCTGCACGCCTTCAATCGAAAGACTCTGCACGATGGGATCAAAGTTCAATCCTGCACCTCTTAAATAAGCGAATTTTCTTTTGTGGGGATACATGCGTATGAGTCCGCGTGCGATCTCGTTCAAACCGGTGGAAAGATCAGGGTAGGCGCGGAGGGTTTCGACCGAGGTGCCCGGCTGAATCCCTAAAGAGGATACGAGTTTTTTTTCAAACTCCTGAAGACGCTCCTCAGGGGGAAAGGGGAACTTCATGAGTCACTCCCGCTCGCATAGATCTTGGTACATGCACGAGATCTATAACGAGATTTTTTGTTTGGAATTCGGGGTACACAAAGTTTTTAGCAAAACCTAAAGATTCCGTAGGACAATTGGTCACGCAAATTCCACACATCACACAGCTATTGTAATCCACTTTAAAGCTTTCAATCTCTCGCTCAAACGGAACACCCTTCGATGTGCTCGGACGACGAATGCTCGAAGAATACTCAAAACCTTGAATTTGGATCGCATTCATTGGGCAGATCGCTTCGCACTTAAGACATCCCGTACATTCTTTGAAATTATTTTTGATACTCGCACGGGCCGCGCCAGGAAGAGACTTCACCACAAAAGGGTACTCCACCGTAAATGGCGGAATTAAAAAAGTTCGGTAAATATGGCCGAACAAAAATCTGAGATGGTTAATTAATAACTTCCACATAGGTCCGACTGTCCAAACTCGATGCCAAGGCTTGCAACGGCAAGCTCATAATCATCGACGTAAAGGTCTACACACAGTTTTTCAACGATTCCTACCATTCTCATCGAATGGCTTGTGAGCCGCAATTGATTTTCGCAAGAAGTCCCATACAGAGGTCCAGATCCTGACTCCACACCCACATTCCAATAACCTGCGGGAGCAACAAGCTTTGGATCTACATCTACGCGTACAGGGCCCTCAACAATTTTATCTAAGCAGAATTCTAGAATTTCCAGAGATTGGCGAATTTGAAAAAAGACGGAACGTACCCGAGTCACACCGTCCCCTTGAACTTCACGAAACATTTTAGCTTCAAACCAATCGGTCGTACTTTGATAATCAAAATAATGAAGATCACATTTATCATAAACGCCGTAGGGAGCATGAATACGCAAATCATGCTTCAATCCTGAAGCTTGCCCCAGTGGACCTAAAAAGGCGTAAGCAACCGCTTGTTCTTGCGTTAAAGGAAGTAGACCTACAAGTCTTTGTAAAACAAGCTGGTCTCTGGAGAGATCTTTAAAATAAAGTCTCAATTCGTATTCTAGGTTACGAATTAGGCTCTTCATCTTTTTTCTTTCTCCAATAGAAAGATCACGATCAATTCCGCCAATACAAAAAGTTTGGGGAAGAATGCGTGAGCCAGTGAGAAACTCTTGTCCTTCAAAAATTTGCTCACGCAGTCGATAAAGTTGCTGCGTACGAATAGGGTCATCAATCGCTTTAAAGATACGGATCAGATATTGAAAACACCATGCGAGTCTTTGAACTTCCGCATAAATCGTTCGGAGATACTCTGCTCGTTCAGGGACTTGGATTTTGTGAGCTTTTTCAAGGGCCGCCGCAAGCACCCACTCAGAGGAAATCGCTTCAAAAGGTGAAAACCGATCCGCCCACTTGACAGACATCGCAATAGGCATGCGGTCCAATGTTTTCCATAGCGGTCTGTTCTCTGATCCCCAGGAAATTTCTACGCTCTTAATACGATCACCATTGTAGGTGATTTCTGAACGTTCGTTTAACATGTGAGCAAGTTCTCCTGAAGTCTCTTTAAAATATGGCGCTGATTATTTGTGGAGATAAAAAAAGAAAACTCTTCATCTACGCTTGCAAAATAAAAGCGAACATAGAGTCCTTTTTGCGAGAAGAAATAAGAAAGCGGAAGACTTAAGCCCTGCTCTTTGAGTTTGTCGAGCTGAGAAAAAAGACGCTCTTCTTTAATTTCATAGGCCTCGTTCCCTCTTTCCTTTTGCACGGTGAGCGCCGGATTGGGAGAAAGAACCTTGTTAATTTCTGTTAGGTCCTTTGAGGGCTTCATAAATGACTTTCTTTTGATCCATTTGTGGCTTCTGTTTATTTCTTAAGGCTTGAATGGCTTCTAAAACTGCTTCCGGCCTTGGTGGGCATCCAGGTACAAAAACATCGACGGGCAAAACGTCAGAAATTTTTAAAATCTTTTCACCCGACGCAGCATACGGAGCGCCCGAAAGAGCGCAAGCCCCAACGGCAATCACCGCACGAATCCCTGAGAGTTGAAAGTAAGCACTTTTGAGTTCTTCTACGAATTGAGCATCCACCCACCCACCGACAATCATGACGTCGGCTTCTGATGGATGTTGAGCGACATTCTCTACGCCTAATCGAGTCCAATCATAGGTCGCCGTCGAAGCGTTTTCAACTTCAAGGTTACAGCAACCCTTTACCATGACCCATGGCACATGGACTTTTCTCTCAACCGCATCAACAAGATTTTTGAGAGAAGAAAAAGTTGCCATTAGATCCCCGCACGATGGCGTTCGTCTTCATCAAGAACTGAAACAATTCCACCTTGAAGAGCTGGTCTGTGAGCTAAATAATCAATGCCTTTTACAAAGTTTGTTCCTGATAATCCTGGTACTTGCCATTCAGGCCCCATACGAACTGCATCCACTGGGCATGCTTCTTCGCAGAAACCACAAAACACACAGCGGAGCATGTCGATTTCGTAAGCGATCGGAAATTTTTCAACGCTCGGGTCATTGTGCTCGCTCGCGATGATCGTAATACATTGAGCGGGACAGTTCGTCGCACATAACATACAAGCGGTACAACGAATCGATCCGTCTTTTTTCACTGTCAAAACATGCGTGCCCTTAAAACGAGGAGAGTATTCATACTTTTCCTCTGGATAATTCAAAGTCGGCATTCCTTTTTTGTAGAAAAGGTTCACGATCAAATTTTTAAAAGTAATCACAAGCCCAACGAGAATACCGGGAATATACCATTTCGCTAAGGGACTAGGTCGCTGTACGACACTCATGCGTTCACCTCCGCGATAGTTGTTGCTGGAACACCCTTCATGTAGTGAACGGCTTCCGACAAGCTGACAGCCTCAGGAACAAAATTCACTCCACGCTTTACTTTGCGAATTTCGCCCGCATAATTCGTAAAAGTTCCATCTTTTTCCGCGAAAGACTTCATTGGAATTTGGTAAGAGAAGCCTGCAAACCCAGGAGATTTACAAGAGCTCAGCCAAATTACATCGGAAACTTTTGTGAGCGATTTTGCGACTGAATCAAGCTCTGGATAAACCGCGAGGTTTTCAGGACCTGCTACAACAACAGCTTTAATCGTTCCCGCCTCTACAAGCTTCATTAAATCTTTTAAAGATCCTTGAGCTCCAGAGTCTTTCATGACTTTTTGTAGACCCGCCGTATTTGGATTTTTATCTCCTCGGATCAATAAGCCGTCAAAAGTATCGAAAGTCGCTTCGTTGTTTTTCCAATGGAAAATATTCTTCGATTTCAGTTCTGTCGTAAAATACTTCGTAATATCGCTCAATTCCTCATTGGTGTACTGAGCCGTTAAAAGAAGTGCGATAGCTTGTGGTCCATGTTTTTTCAAAGTTTGCGCGGCTTGCTCAAGAGCTTCACGAGTGCTCAATTGACCATTTTTGCCTTGAGCATGTCTTAATCGAGCTTCTAGGTTCACAAACTTATAAACATCGCGACCTTCATCGCACATCCAGTGACCGTTTACCTTTTCGTCGTAAACGGGCTTCACGCGGAAAAGACCATTCTGGTTGTGAGAGATTTTTACCGCACAACCGGTAGCACAGCCATTACAGGTCGTTTCAAAGTCTTTGAGATACCAAACGCGCTGACGAAAACGGAAATCTTTTGAAGTGAGAGCTCCCACCGGGCAAATATCCACCGTGTTCACGGAATATTTGTTATCGAGAGGACGATTCTCAAACGTACCGATTTCGCTGTGATCACCACGATTAAAAATTCCAAGTTCGTTTGTCTTTGTCACTTCTTCTGTAAAACGAACGCAACGAGAACAAAGAATACAGCGTTCGCTATCAAGAACTACCGTTGGGCCAAGATCGACCACCTTGTGTTTTTTCTCTTTTTTCTCGCCCATTTCAGGATCGTATTTTCCGTAGGTCATGTAGAACTCTTGAAGCCCACATTCACCCGCTTGATCACAGATAGGACAATCAAGAGGGTGATTGATCAAATGGAAATCGAGAGTCCACTTTACACTCTCTTTTACTTTTTCTGTTTTGTTGGTGACCTTCATTCCCTCGACAACGGGAGTGTTACAGGCGATTTGAAGTTTGGGATTCCCCTCAACTTCCACCATACACATACGACAAACGCCCGCGACGGAAAGTCCAGGATGCCAACAGTAATAGGCAATATCCTCTTTCAGCTGACTGAAAGCTTCCATAATGGTGGCGCCATCTTTAACAACAACTTCTTTGCCGTTAATGGTGCATTTGGGCATAGCTCTTTCCTTCTCTGATGAACGTTTCAAATTCGTCACGAAATTTTGATACAAAACTAATAGCTGGTAATGCAGCGGCATCAGAAAGCGCGCAGATCGTTCGGCCCATCATGTTTTTAGAAACATTAAGTACGAGATCTAAATCTTGAGGTTTTCCTTGGCCTGCAACAATTTTACGAAGCATTTTATCAAGCCATCCAGTTCCTTCACGACAAGGAGTGCACTGACCGCAGGATTCATGATGATAGAAATTCATGATGACCGAGAGAAGATCCACCATATCGCGCGAATCATCGATGATAATCACAGCCCCTGAACCAAGCATGGAACCCATTTGCGCAAGACATTCATAATCCATCGTCGCCATTTTACATTCTTCAGCCGTTAACACCGGAGCGGAAGATCCACCTGGAATCACCGCTTTGAGTTTACGACCCGGTCGAAGGCCCCCACACTCATTATTTATGAGATCCATTAATGGATATCCGAGAGCCACTTCGTAAGTTCCAGGCTTGAGCACATCTCCACTCACGGAGAAAAGCTTAGTGCCCGCAGATTTTTCAGTTCCAAATTTTCGGTAAGCGGCCGCACCATCGCGAATGATCGGGATCACTGCCGCTAAAGTTTCTACATTGTTCACGACGGTTGGTTTTCTTAAGTAACCTTTAACCGCTGGAAAAGGCGGCTTCAGCTTCGGCTGACCTTTCAATCCCTCAAGAGAAGATATCATTCCTGTCTCTTCTCCACAGATATAAGCACCTGCCCCGCGATAGACATCCATGTCATGGTCAAAACCAGAACCTAAGATGTTTTTCCCGAGCATGCCTTCGTCGTAAGCTTCTTGAATCGCTTTTTCGAGGACTTTGTAAGCGTAATTATATTCACCACGAATGTAGATGTAACTTTTCTTCGATTGAATCGCGAAACTGGAAATGATCATGCCCTCAATCAATTGGTGAGGAGCACGCTCCATCATCAAACGATCCTTGAAGGTTCCGGGCTCCCCTTCATCCGCATTGCAGAGAAGGTAACGTTCTTCATTGTTCTTGGGCAGAAAGCTCCACTTGGTTCCCGTAGGAAAGCCTGCGCCTCCACGACCACGAAGACCTGATTCTTTCACGGTGCCGATGAGCTCTTCAGGCTTCATTTTCAAAGCCTTTTTGAGAATGCTGTATCCATCGTGCTTGATGTAGCCCTTAATGCCTCGGTACTCGTCTTTATCGTAATGTAATGTGAGGAGTTTTGATTCCATCTTCTACCTACTTGAATTCCGCAATCAGTTTATCGATTTTTTCTTGAGTGAGATTTTCATAGTATTCGTCGTTCACTTGCATCATGGGAGCAGTTCCGCAAGAACCCAAGCACTCCACTTTCGTGACCGTGAATTTTCCATCTTTTGTCATCTCATCAAGGCCCACTTGAAATTTATTGAGAAGCTTCTGCGTGATTTCACGCCCTCCAGCCATACAGCAAGAGATGTTACAGCAAACTTGAATATGATATTTGCCCACGGGTTTTTTGTTAAACATCGTGTAGAACATCGCCACTTCTTGAATACGAGCCGGTGGAATATCCATCTCTTTTGAAAGAGTGTCGATGACCTCAGGGCTGATCCAGCCATTTTCCTTTTGCGCTTGATAGAGGCAAGGAATGATCGCCGACATTTTATCTTCATAGCGATCCAATTCTTTTTTCACTAAGTCTTGGCCTTCTTTTGAAAGCTTAAAGGGAGCAGAATGTAGTTTTTCTTGTTGTGCCATCATCAACTCCTATCGATCCAATTCGCCAGCAATTAAATTGAGGCTTCCCAAAATCGAAATCACATCCGCCACAGGACCGCCCGTAATCATTTTTGGAAATGACTGATAAATCGCAAAACAAGGTGGTCGTGCTCTTAATCGGTAAGGTGCAGGGCCACCGTCACTCACCACAAAAAATCCAAGCTCCCCGTTTGCAGCTTCGGTTGCATCATAGATCTCGCCAGCCGGAGGTCTGAGACCCTTAATCACAAGCATGAAGTGGTTCATGAGGCCTTCAATGTTTCCGTAAACTTCTTTTTTCTCTGGAAGAACGATGTTTTTGTCGCGAATGGTGTAATCCCCACCCGGAGCGTTCTTGGCCACTTGTTCAACAATCGAAAGAGATTCTTTCATCTCTGCCAAACGCACGAGGTAACGATCGTAAACATCGCCCGTTGTTCCTACTGGAACATCAAAATCAAGCGTTTCGTATCCGTAATAAGGATCTGCTTTACGAAGATCTAGACTCATGCCCGTAGCTCTTAAGCAAGGACCAGTAAATCCATACTGAATCGCTTCTTCCACTGAGATACCACCCACACCGCGGGTTCGCGAGATCCAGATTTTGTTATTGGTAAGAAGAGCATCGATTTCGTCGACACCTTTACGAATGTCTTTCACGGCCTCAAGCACATCGTTGAACCAACCTGGAGGAGCATCGTAAGACATTCCACCAATACGAGTGAGAGAAACGGTCAAACGTGCACCACAAAGTTTTTCAAAAAGAGAGTAAACACGTTCACGATGCGTGAAGAGATAAAAGAAACCTGTAAGGGCTCCTAAATCCACCGCGTTCGCGCCGATACAGACGATATGATCAATCACGCGAGAGAGCTCTGCCAAAATAATCCGCATGGCTTTTGCTTTTGGCGGAATATCAATGCCGTACATTTTTTCAATCGCCTTACAGTAACCCACATTATTCATAGGCGCCGAACAATAATTGAGACGATCTGTGTACGGAATGACTTGATTATAAAAGTGAGTTTCGCCCATCTTTTCAAAACAGCGATGAAGAAATCCTAACTCCACTCCCGCGCGCGCTACGGTCTCACCATCAAGTTGCGCCATCACCCGAAGAGTTCCGTGAGTCGCTGGGTGAGAAGGACCGATATTGAGAGGCATTAATTTTTTATCGGGATCTGGTTTATAAGTATCATCGTCTTCAAAGTGAAGAGGCATCACATCAGGACAATGTTGCTGGTAATCCGCTGGATAATCTTTACGAAGCGGGTGTCCCTTAAAGTGATGGTGAGTGAGAATTTTTTTAAGATTGTGGTGACCACGAAACTTCACACCGAACATGTCAAAGGCTTCGCGCTCAAACCAATCGGCACCTTTCCAAACGGTGGTCGCCGTATCGATACTTTCGTTTTCCCCTACTTGAGCTTTAATACGAAGACGTTTTACCGTTTTCGAGGAGAACAGCTGATAGATCACTTCGAAACGCTTTTCGCGTATCGGGTAATCCACCGCCGTGACGTCCATCAAAAAATCAAACTGACCTGTTTGTTTTAAGTGGCGAAGAACCGGAATGACCTGTTCTTTTTTGAGTTCTAAAATATCGTTGCCGAAAGCCGTAGAAAATTTCATTTCTGAAGCCGGAACAAGATGACTTAAATCTGATTTTAAATTTTCGATATTGCTCATGTTATTTCATCCACTCAGGTGGTTTCCAGTTGTCTTTCCAAGGTCGCGGAGCATAGGTCTCAATCATTTTCTGAATCGCCATCACTCCATCAAGCACAGCTTCAGGTGAGGGAGGGCAACCCGGAACATACACATCCACAGGAATCACTTTGTCGATTCCTTGAAGCACGTGATAGGCGCGGTAAAATCCACCAGAACTTGCACAAGCTCCCATAGAAAGAACAAATTTTGGTTCCAACATCTGTCGGTAAATATGCACAAGAACCGGCGCCATTTTTTCAGTAATCGTACCAGCTACAAGAAGAAGATCTGCTTGTCTTGGAGAGAATCGCACCACCTCTGCTCCGAATCGAGCTAAGTCATATTTTGGACCCATCACCGACATAAGCTCGATTCCGCAACAAGCAGTCCCGTAAGGAAGCGGCCACAGAGAATTTTTTTGTCCCCAAGCTACTAAATCTTGAAGTCGTGTTGTGAACACCGAGCTTTTTAAAAACTCATCCACTTCGTGGGAAGCTGGTGTCGCCGCATCAGTATTCGACGTCGCAGATACATTCATTGGTAGTCCCCCGACTATTGCGCTTAAATAGAGTCCAGATTTTCACATGACCAATTCGCTGATTCCAGCAAAATCTCGAGGGATTTCCTATTTGTAATGCCTCGCAAAAACTTCGCTTTTGCGAAGTGAGAGCGCCTCTCATCAACAGGAATTTTGATTGTTTTCTGAAGCCTCTTCGAAATAGGATTTTCATGAGGGGATGTGTAAATGAGAACAGTGTTCAATAGAAGTTTGACGATTCTTTTTTTGGGTCTTACCGGCTGCGTGAGCCTTCACTCTTACATTCCAGCCATGCAAATGGAGTCTCCCGAAACAAACGGCAAGTGGCTGAAAGCACGGCTTCACTTTGCCGCCGCGTCGACGGCAGACATCACCGTTGTCGATGACGCCTCCTATCGCCCCCTCACCTTCCATTCGCCCACGCCAACCACACAAAGAGTGGAGTATTATCTTTCAGGCTCCATGGGTGTCATCGAGCGGCTCGATATCGGGCTGAAAGCGGGACTTCTTCACTCCCCGAACGTTCTTTTTATGAAGTACCAATTTTTAGGTGCGCCACTTCGCGAAGCAAAAGAGGGAAATCAGTCTCTCACAGTAATGGTCGGCGGAGGAACTTACTATTCTATTAAAGATGGAGACCAAAATGGAGTTTTTGGTCGTGGTGGTTACAAATGGAACGGAAAACTCCTCACCCATTCACGAGAGGGACAACTGATCTATGGTTACCGCGGGTCTGACACAACTTTATTTTACGGTGGACCTTTTTATGCCGACTACCGAGCCGTGGGCGATGTCTATCACGAAAGATCTGATGATGGCCTCTCACCCGCAATGAGCTATCGCTTCGAAAGACAAGGAACGCGAACCGGCGTGAATGGAAACGTCGAATTGCGACTCGGTACAAAGGCTCTCGCATTTTTCAATCTCGGCGTTGGCTACTCGAAATTTACTTTTACCGACGCTCCCGACAGTTATGGATGGGATGTTGGAACGAACCTTAACTTTGGACTGTAATATGAAAATGGATTTAAAACTTTTTGTGATTTTTCTTTTAGCGCTTTCCGCTTGTGCCCGTGGACCTAAAACTGAGAAAAAATCTCCGCTTAATTACGCGAACGGGGAACATTATCAACAGACGGCCAATATTCTTGGAGTGCCTGTTTTGGAGCGTGTGGAGAAGCAAACGAAAATAAAAGGGCAGGTCATTGTAAAGGGACAACCCTTCAATACGCCCCTGCGCTTTCAAAAGATGGCTCTAAAAAATAAAGACAATGTCGTGCTAAAAACATCGACCAATAGTGAGGGGATCTTTGAGTTCACTGGGGAAATTCCCAACGGATTTTATAGAGTAGAACTCGTTTCGGAACGTTACAAAGCGGCCGCTGAGGTTCATGTAACCGCCTATGAGAATAAAGATCTACTCCTTGTAGTGGAATAGGAACTTGACTCAATGCACTGAAAAATATAAAAGCATTCTTCTAATGGGAGGTTTCTTTATGAAACAATTTATTTCTGCTTTGCTTTTGATCTGTTCAAGTTTCTCAAATGCCTACGCGGTACCACACCAAAACAAGCTCATTCAACCTGACTCTGTGAAGGTAGTGGATAAAACAAAACTGAAGGTGACTTATACTCTTCCTTGCATCATTGGAGATGCCGTCGGCATCGTGATGACCAATGATGATAGCGGTGATCAGGTGGTTGCAGTTGGAGTGGTTTATTCCGCTCAAGAACGAAATTGTCGCAAGGGTCCCAATAAAACCTACTCTCAGACCGTTGATCCATCTGATTACGGTTACACCTTTCCTTCAGAGGAGTTTTCAGAGCTGGCTTTTGAGCCCATGCCAGTCGAATAACACTGGTTTTCGATACAATTGTGTTACTAAAACGTTCCTACGAGCATGGCAGCACGAAGAACGATACGACTAAAACGAATGCTCATACACAAAGAAAAAGGCGGCTAAGATGAGCCGCCTTTTCTCGGGTGACAATGATTTTTGTCCCAAAGCTGCTGTCACTCAAATTAAGGGCTGAGTTTTTTATACTTCTTGTAAGAAGAGTCCGCAAAGTTGGCCTCTTTACTCCATTTCGCCACTTCGGTTTTGTAAGTCGCTTCTTTCGCATCCCATTTTTGTTTTTCGTCTATTGCAGCCTTCTCTTTTACGCCGATTTGGCTCACGATCTCTTGAGCGTGTTTCTTTTGATCGTCCCACTCGGCCTTCTCTTTTTCGATCTCAAAAACCTTCGCCTTATAAACCGTTACGTTTTGCTCACGTTTTTCTTGATTCTTTTGAAGCTCAGCTAAACGCTGCTCTAATTGATCGATATTTTTTTGTTCAGCCTGCTTTTTCTCTTCCTCCTTTTTGATCATGGCTTCGATCGTGACTTTTTTAGCGTCGAGATCGAGCTTATTCTGGTCGGCCTTTTGAGCGTTTTCCAAAACTTGCTTACGCATGGATTTTAAATTCGTCAGCGCTTTGTTGAGCTCGATGACGTTTCCCTTCACGATGTCCAGATTCTTCGAATATTGCTCTAAATTATGAGTGCTGTTGTCTGCATTCATCTTCAACTGCTCAATGCCCTGCTGGATTTGCTCTTTTTCGTTCGCGAGCGCCATCGGTGAAAACACCACCGTCATAAATGGAAGGCTTGTAACGACAAGTCCACGTTTTAAATTCATTGGTTTCATAAAACTCTCCTACCTTTTTGCCTGATCTTTAGGGCAGTTATTTTTTAAAGACGATTTGTAATGACCGATTTCATCTTCCCAGAACTCACCTTCAAAATCCCAGTTGAGATCTTTTTGAGCTGGGCGAACGTTGGCAGGAATGCGTTTTTCACCCGCTTCTCCACCTGCCATGTGGAAACGAATGTTTTCACCGCTTCCGGCGAAAACTTCGTAGCGCAAAAATTCGTTGTTCTGAAAGTACTGATTTAAATCTTTTGCGATTCTGTTTAAATGACCTTTTAATACTTCTCCGGCTTGCGACGCGAGCTTTCTTTTTTCGTTCGCAAGGTTTGCTTGGGCCACAGACTTTAATTTTTTATAGGAACCCGAGGCTTCCTTAAAAACCGAGAGCTGGAAGTCGTAAAACTCGACCGTGTTTTTCTCGTTGGCGCGCTCTTGGCGAAGTTGGTTTTCATCTTTTGCTAATTTCACACCGTTTTTAATTTTTAACAAATCAGCTTCGATCTGCTTTACACGTTGTGAAGCCTGAGCACGCATCCACTTGGCTTTTTCCTGGTCCTTATTTGCATACTGGTCGATAAACTTATACTGCTCGCCTTCATCGATTCGGTTGTTGATCAACTCCTGTAAGTTTAAGAAATCCCTGTGGCGTCCCATCTCACGAAGGGCTTGGAATGGTAATCCCGCAACTTCTGTGGCACTTGGAGATGTTAAATAACGAACCATTGTGCTGTAGTAGTCCTTCGACTTATGGTTTTTTTGGTAAGCTTGGATACGCTCGATCCAGGGTCGATACTCTCTTTCTAAAAGAGTTAAGCTCTTATAGGCATCCGCATATTGGCAAAGATTCAAGTAACCAATCGTACGTACAATGAAACTTTCAGGCTTATACACGGACTTTAAATAAGTCGATTGAAGAGAGAACATATTTCCAATCGCGCCCGAGTGGTCCTCTGCCATTAATTGAGTCCAGGCATGTTCCACAAGGCCTTGAATCCAAAGCGGATGATTTTTTTCAATAGAGAGATAGTACTTCGAGGCTTCGGCGTATTGTTTATCCTGAAACGCCATGCGTGCGAGGTTGATCGAAATAAGTGCGTGTAAATCTCTATGAACATTCTCTTTTGGTAAAAGAGTTTGGAGTTTTACTAAACGATCTAGGCCTGTCTTGGCACGACCCAGGTGGTAATCGGCAAGACCCGCAATAAATTGGCTCTTAATATAAAGAGAGTGTTTTTCAGGTACAAGCTCCGCATACTTCTTAGCCGTGCTGTAAGATTCTTTTTTTAAAGAACCAACCGCAACCATGTAATCAATTTTTGCTTTTTGATCGGTGGTTAACTGTGAGTTCTCAACGTATTTTTCAAGACGTGCACCAAAACTCACATTGAATTCTTCTGGAAAATCTACGAGAGCTGCTAAAACTTTATTTTTGAAAACCACTGAATCATAGTTCAAAGTTTCAAACAAATATTTTTGAGCTTCAGTGTAAAGGCCCATCTTATAGAGGCACTCACCTAAATAAAAAGTCGAAGCGGTTTTGATATTAGTGTTCGAAGAATTTTTCAGATCATAGAATAAACCAGAAGCAAAGTGACATTTGTCACCGGCCACATACATCATAAGACCACGAATGAATTTTAAATCCTCTTCATTCATTTCTTTCACGGGAAGCATCGCCACGCTCGACTCCATGGCCATTTTGTAAGCAATTTCTTCCACTTTCTTAAGAGTCACCACTCCTAGGCCAGAATCAAAGCTTTCAATCAGAAGTTTTTCAGGAGGTGCCACCTTCATCGGCACGGGGCCAAGCCATTGTTGAATGTCTTTTTGGGCAACCACTTGCGGAGAAGGGAGTTCTTTCATCCCTTCGTGTTTTGCTGAAGGAAGATTCATTTGACTTAAATCCCATTGGTGCGCAGTTACTGTACCTTCAACACCAATGCTGAGATCAGGAATTTTTGAGATCTTTATAGAGACATATTTCGTTTTGCCATCGGCTAACTTTTTTGCACGCTTTTCTGTCAAAGAAAAGACAGGCACACCCGAAGCCGCTCGTGGCAAAGAGGCATCTGGAGCTTGAGAAGACGGAGTGATCGAATAAACTCGGGCCTCCTTTACTTCTTGTAAAACCTTTTCAGCTTCGACATTGCGTGAAGCTTCTGCCTGAGCGGGCTCACGCGACACTTCGCTGGACTTTGTCCACTGACTCCACACGTTTGTGACCTTGGCCTTCATGCTGCTCCAAAGAGACTGCATCTGTTCGAAGCGTGACTGCGAACGACCAGGAGCCACCCCTTCTAACATGCCGGCTTGAGCGGGTGACATCATCACCAAACTCAAAGTTAAAATCAGGAATATACGTGCCACCATAAAACGTCTCCTAAAGAATTCTCTGATCAATTAAAGTAGTAAGAAAGCCCAATCATGAAAATCGCCGTATGATTAAATTTTGTACGACGAACTTCGCTCGCAACTCGGGCATTCTTTATTTCTTCGTTGAAAAGTCTGTTTTTTAAATCTACCCGTAGTGCGAAGTGCTGACTTAAAAAATAGTGTTGAGCTACATCGAGAGCGAGAGTAGGTGCGGTCTTCGAAGTTGCCGTTTCATACAAATATTGTTGCTCATAACGAGTTAAACCCGCACCTATTGTAAAAGACATATCAAAATAAATGATCTGCTTTTCTAAAAGGCTGAGCTTTGCATAGATAGGAATCCACGTATAAGCGAGTCCATAGTAGGATTTTATTTTATTGTGATCCGGAACTGCCGTGTAGGTGTTCACGAATTCATCCGTCAGCGCTGTGTTCTTGGAGTCTAAGTTAATATAGTTCAGCTCCAAACCATGTCTTTCACTAAAGTAGTAGTTCACCGCTAAACTGTAGGTCACCGCTTTGCTGTAAGGGTCGCTTAAGAGTGAGCCGAGCGAAGGCGTGATCGCTATTTTATTCGCTTTCGTATAGGTTCTGTTTTGTACCACTTGGAATTCCGTATCTTTAGGAATCCAGTATTTTTTTTCCAGATCGGTGATATCCACTTTTTTATCTGTGGCAGCTTCTTTATCGGCACTATCTTTTGCTACCGGTGCCGTCAAAGCCCCCGCATCAACCTTAGGGGTTGAAGACTTAGGTCTTTGATATTGCTTCGACTGAGCCTGCGCACTCTGTGCGTAACAGAGAGTCGCCAACAAAACGTACTGCGAGAGTGTTCTCATAACGTATCCTCCAACTGCCCAGAACTCCTAGTTCAGGCTTTTAAACAAAAACGGATAGGTAACCATGACGGATGTTCCTCCCTTTGGAGTAGGAAACTTCCATCGAGCAACACGCCTCAAAATACATCCTTCAACCATGGCGTTATTTAATGTCGTTGTCCCGATCGATTGTTCTGTCACTGAACCGATAGAGCCAATTGTAAACTTCACTTGTACTTTACCCATGAGATTCGGGTTCGCACTGAGGTGTCTTTCGTAGCAGTAGCGAATTTCACCGAGGGATTCTTTGATCACCGCCGCGATCACTTCACGATCAAGTCCTCCATCAACGATGCTCTCTTCTTCCAGCATTCCCACTTCGCCAGAGCCCACGCTTCCGACTGCCAACTCTGCACCCGTTGCGTAGCCCTTCGCGCCTCCAGCCTTACCACCGGTCGCTACGTTAGAAATTTTAAAACCGGTTCCTTGACTGTTCTCAAATTGGCCTTTCATTGTCGAACCGGTGACGACTCCCCTTGCAGGAGCATCGCTATTTGTGCTTCCTGAAGAAGCCACAAGCGCGGAAGTATTTCCTGCGCGAAGAGCAATTTTTCCGATCAAACTTGAAAGTCCCGAAGCTTTGATGTTGGAAATGGCTTTCGTTGCGACGGTCACTTTACCAACTCGGGCACCCGCTGTCGGTTTCATCGCTTCACTCACCGTGGAGTTTGTACCTGCCATACGAGTTTTCACCATTTGAGCGTTTTCACGCTTCTTTTGCATCACTTTGGCGTCATAAATCATTTGGGTCATTTTTGACGGTACAGGTTTGTCCTTTTCTTTTGGCGTTATTAAAAAACCAAGGGCAAAAAGGAAAAACATAAAACCAGCTACGGGGATAAAGGCTCGACCTAATTCTCGATCGAATTCTACTTTATCTTTTTGAATAGGCTCAGGCAGTTGCATCAAACGCTGATGAACTTCAAAAGCACCATACTTAGTAATAGTCCACTCACTGTTTTTTGCCGGTTGAAGTTCAATCACCTCTCCATTTAGAGTGTGTTGAAATTTTTCATGTGGAGCTAATGAGAAAGTCTGTGTGACTCGCCCGTGATAAATGAGCACCACCTCTTGGCTGTTTGTTGCACCACGAGTCATCGGAGCATGAGAATATAATTTTACCACTTCTTCACGCGGCACTAGGCGTAAAATGTGCTCGCCAAGTTGCACTTGCACTTCTTTATTGCAGGAAAAATCGGTGATGTTCTCGCCATTGATTTTGGTGCCATGAGCGCTGCCAAGATCGTAAATCTTCCAACCTTCACTTGTATGCTCAATCAGCGCATGTATACCGCTAATCTCTGTTCCGTGAAGGCGGAGCTGAGATCCACGACCCGAGCCTATAAGTAGTTTCTTGCGATTCGTATGTAAACGAATGCCTTTTAAAAACCGGCCCTTATATTTATGTTCAATGAACAATTCTCTACAACCCATATTTTACCTTATGTAATCCGCGGAGCCTTTAATGTTGTTTTCAAACTTCTGTCTCACATTATAGAGAGGAGCGAAGTCCACCCCCCTTTTCTGTACGAGATACGCGCCGTAGGGATTTCTGCGCACGCCATCCACATCATCTCCATCAAAAGAGACTTCTTGAGTCTTTCGGTATTTCACTTTCTTTTTCTTCTCTTGTTCTGCGCTGGCAGTAGAGAGAGTCAGTGAAAACGCTAACAGAGTTAAAACCGAGAAAATGCTTTTCATCGCTTCATCTCCTTCTCTTTCATAGGAACTTGAGCCGAAGAAACCGCCGGTAAACGACCTTTATTCTCTAAAAACTGAATTTTCTGATCAATTTCACTCACCGATGGTGTCTTTATATTTTCACGAGAAACTTTACGACGTATTTGTATATAAATATTGAGTGCGTTGACTTTATCATTGAGGAGAGTCTCATAAATGTAAGCCTGACGAAGCTTGAAGTCGATTTTCTCAGGATAATAAGACACTGCTCTCTGAAGAGTTTCGAGCGCTCCCACATAATCTTTTCTTTGGAGACGGCTCTCAGCTAACCCCGATAGCGCTAAGATGTGAGTAGGCTTCGCCTTCAGTACTGAGTAAAAGTACTCTGAAGCTTTGTCATATTCCTGATCACGAAAATGTACTTGTCCTAAAAACAGAATCGCATCAACAATGCTGAAATCCATTTCGAGAGACTTTGTGACGAGTGTTACAGCCTCTCCATAATTCTTTTCTGCCCAGAGAAGGCGACCTTTTTGATAAAAAAGAATACCGTATGAGGGATTCTTCTTAATCGCTAAATCGATATACCAAAGAGCCTTAGGAAATTCTTTTTTACCCTCAGCTGCAAGACTGAGAAAGTAGCTACCCCAAGGTTGGAAAGGTTCTTTCTGCGAAAGCGTCTGCGCTGTCTCTTCGAGACGATCCCAACTTTGATTTTTTACGCAAGAACTAGAAATTTGTACGAGGTCCTTCCAGCCTTTACGTGAGAAGTCCGTTGAAGATCTTGGGCAAAGCGAGGCGCTCACATGATCCAGATCTACAGAGATCGCAGGAATTTTCACGGCTTTACCTGGTGTATAAGCCATCTTTGTTCCTGTTGAACAACCAAGAGAGAGTAATGCAAGTGTGGCAAATAGAGTTTGTTTTTTGATCGTTCGTCTTTGTATCACGACTCACCACCCAAGATGTATGGAGCAACCGCATCAGGCGCCTTAATATCTGTAGGCGCAATGACAGAAGTTCCAAGATTAATCGCATTTAAATCAATTTGAATTTTAGCAATGGTCCCGTCGCGAAGATTAAATCTTTTCGCCTGTTGGACCGCTTGAGCAAGAGTTTCTACGGCTTTATCTTCCATAGGTACGATGACTTTTTCTAATTCTTCCTGGAGAGCCGCCATCTCATGCTTTGGAAGCGCTTTCGTAAAACGTAAGTTACGAATTTGTTTTACATAGTGATCGTAGCAGAGGCCTAATTCGCGCATTGCTAAAACCGACTTTTGAGGATCGCCGTAGCGAATCACTTCTTGATAAGCACTGAGCACCTTTTCTAGCTTTTCGGTTTTAATTTTTAATAAAAATGAAAGCTTTTCTGGAGTGGTTACAATGCTCTGATTTTTAAATTCCATTTCTAGAATTTGGGCTTGTAAGTAGCGAGCCGTTGCCAATGTCTTTGGAGTATTTCGTTTATCGCTGAGAACTTCGGCGGCCTCTTGAAAGACTTGTCTATATTGGCCAGCCTGAAAAGCGTTCTGAAGACGGCCCGTTATCACCTCTCCATAGAAAGGCTCATAACGTCGCTCCATCACTTTTCGCTCCATGGATTCAATGGCCTTATGATTCTTTGTCGCTTTTTCTATAGCCAGGAGCTTCGTGACCGCATTGAAAGAAAAATTTTGGTCTTTCGAGTTAATCAATTTTTGGTAGCCAATGCGAGCACGAGCATAATCTCCCTCAAGATAGCGGAAATCAGAAGATAATGCGGTCCATTTTTCAGAAGAAGCGCTATCGACTTGAGCTAAATCTTCTAGCACATCTGCTGCGGACTTAATCATGCCTAAGAATTCAAATGTTTGAGCGGATTTAATAAGAGCTTCTTTTGCTTTTTCAGAACGTGGGAACATTTTATAGAAGCGATGCCCATCGGTTGCTGCCTGCGCTAAACGATTTGTTTTGTAATCTAGTTGAACGGCGTTCCACATAGCTTTGTCAGAAAGATTGGAACCTACGTTTTCTTTAGCAAACTCTTTATAAGACTGAGAAGCTTCGGCGAGGTCACCCTTTTCTTCCATTTGTTGAATGCTTGCAAAGTAAGATTCGTGATAAATCTTTTGAAGTTTAGCTTTACGAGCAGCAACCGTCGTCTTTTTCATCCATTCGTAGGAGTACTTTTTGATCTCACCGAAGGATTTTTTGACGTTCAAAATGTCGAGGTAAAGATCCTGGGCTTTTAATGTCTTTTCATCCGTTGAGTTGTGAAGAGCGATTTCTTTAAATTGAGTGCCTGCTTCGTCATAACGACCCTTTTCATAAGCGATAAAGGCGCGTTTAAAACGAATTTCCTGAACGTAAGGTCCCTTAGTCTGCTCACTGACATATTTTTTGGCATAACTGACAAATGTTTTCTCGTCGGCATCGCTCCATTCTTTCTTGGATTCTCCCTCAACGGCTTTTTCAATACTTACGATTGCAGAATAGAGGCTATCATGCTGAGCTTTTTTCACCTTCGTCAATTCAGCAACAAGTGAATATTTAGAGCTCGCCTGGCGAAACTTTTTTCTTTGATAGAGAAGATCTGCCAAAGCGTAAAGCCCTTTAATATACTTCTCTTCGTCGGAGACTTGATCTTTATGCTGTTCTAAAAATAAATCGTAAGTTTGTTCTGCCGAATCAGCCAACACGACCTGACTACGATCTTTCATCCACATTTTATGCCACTTCGTTGCCAGGAGAGCCGTAATCCCGGAAAGAAGCTTTCCACAATCCACGTCGTTTTCAACGGTGGTTTTTTGGAATCTTTCGCACACTTTGCTCAAACGCTTCATTTCTTCCACTGCGGCTACACGATTACGAGTCAGCTCGTAGTTGTTAATCAACTCGTGATGGGCCTTAGGGCGCTCTTTTGAGTCGGGTAACTTCTGGATGTATTCATTAAGTACAATTTGTAGATCTGCATGTTTGCTATGGTGAGAATACAGACCGGCCAATTTTAATAA